>CAZFKP010000001.1:0-123940 GCA_964518725.1 uncultured Rickettsiales bacterium
CCCCACGGTATTTTCCGAGCTGCCAAAATTGCTTGAACGCGCCGGGCAGGGGAAGAAGGGCGAGGGGTCGATCACGGGATTATTTACGGTGCTGGTGGAGGGCGATGATACGAATGAACCGGTATCGGATACGGTGCGCGGGATTCTCGACGGCCACATTGTGATGGAGCGGGGGATCGCGCAGCGCGGGCGTTTCCCGGCGATCAATATTTTGAAAAGCGTGTCGCGGACGATGCCTGATTGCAACGATGAAAAAGAAAACGCGTTGGTGCAAACGGCGCGGCGGTTGCTGTCCACCTATGAAGATATGGCGGAGATGATTCGCCTCGGCGCTTACCGCAAGGGCAGCGATCCAGAAGTCGATCAGGCGATCCAGTTTTACCAGCCGATTGAAAATTTCCTGCGCCAGCGAAAAGATGAGAAAACCTCGGTGGCAGAAGGTTACGATCAGCTTGCCGAGATTCTCGGCCTCGCCAACTGGCGCGGCTGATGAAAGGCATCGACACACTCATCCGCCTTTCCAAGCGAACGCTCGATGAGCTGCGTAAGAAGCAGGTGGCGCTCGAAACCCAGAAAGAAAAATTGCATGATGCAATTCGTCGTTTAAATAACGAGATGGAAAGCGAAATGCGTCTCGCACAGAAATCTCCGGAAATGGCGACGTTTTATGGCGGGTTTGCCAAGCGCATTAAAGCCAAGCAGGCGATGTTGCGCGAAGAAACCCAAAAGCTGGAGTTCGAGTTGGTCGTGCTCTCGGAGCAGATCATCGAGGCATTTGCCGACCTGAAGAAATATGAAATCGCCCGCGATAATGCCAAAGCCCGCGCGCGTGCCGAAGCGGCGCGCAAGGAAACCATCGCGATGGACGAGGTGGCGGCCAGCCAGTTCCTGCGTAAGGAAAAAGAGGAAGGATAAATTCATGAAACTCTTGTTCACCCGTCGTTTTTTGCCGCTGTTCATCACCCAGTTCCTCGGGGCATTTAACGACAATCTGTTCAAAAATGCGCTGGTCATCCTGCTTGCGTTCAAAATGGCCGACCATGTTTCGGTCAACCCGAACCTGCTCATCATTGCGGCGGGAGGGTTGTTCATGTTGCCCTATTTCCTATTTTCCGCCACTGCCGGGCAATTGGCGGATAAGTACGACAAGGCGCTATTGGCGCGGCTGACCAAGCTGTGGGAAATCATAATTGTCGGTATTGGTGCGGTCGGATTTATCGGACATCATCCGATATTCCTGCTGATTGTATTGTTTTGCCTTGGTGCCCAGTCAACGTTTTTCGGTCCGGTGAAATATGCGCTGTTGCCGCAGCATTTGCGCGACGATGAGCTCCTCACCGGCAATGCGCTGGTCGAGGCGGCGACGTTTCTTGCCATTCTGCTTGGAACCATTGCCGGCGGGGTGCTCGCCATGGCGGAGCATGGCGAAGCGATCATCGTTGCGGCAACCATGGTGGTGGCGCTTGCGGGGTATGGGGTGAGCCGTTTTATCCCGGATGCCCCGGCGCCGATGCCGCAGTTGGTGGTGCAGTGGAATATCGCGGCGGCGACATGGCGGATACTCCAGCATGACCGCGCTAACCGCGGGGTGTTCCGCGCCATCATGGGTATCACCTGGTTATGGGTGGTGGGTGCGGTATACCTCTCTCAATTTCCTGCCCTGGCGAAGGAATACCTTGGCGGGGATGAAAGTGTCGTCACCTTGTTCCTCACGCTGTTCTCGCTTGGTGTCGGTGTTGGCTCAATGCTCGCGGCTAAACTGACTGGGGGTAAAATCAGTACGCGCTATGTTAGCTGGGGAGCGTTCGGCATGGTGCTCTTTTCACTGGATATGGCGCTGGTGTGTTTTGGCCTGCCGGTGCTGGAGACGACGGCGCTTGTGGGGGTATCGGAGATACTGGAAAACCCGCAGCACGTGCGCTTGCTTGCCGACCTGTTCATGGTCGCCTTGTCGGGGGGGGTATTCGTGGTGCCGCTCTACGCCGTTATGCAGCATGAGAGCGACGCGTCGTCACGCGCCCGCACCATCGCGACTAACAATGTCGTCAATGCGTTCTTTATGGTGCTGTCTGCGGTCGCAACGGCGCTGATGGTGGCAGCAGGTTGCGGCATTGGCCACATGTTCCTCGCCATCGCCGTGATCGGGACGGGTGTTACACTCTACAGCCGTCGCCTGATAACCCAGAACTAGCTGGCTCTTTTAAACAGCAGCTCCAGCTCTTCGACGACTTCTTCGCGACTCTTTTTCTTGTCGATTTTCGTTACCGCGTTCAGCGCTGCGTCGAGATGGATTTTGAACACGCGTTGCTCCACCGACGCAATCGCCGAATGTACAGCCTTGCACTGGGTGATGACTTCGTCGAGCTTACGGCCGGCGGCGAGCATTTTCTGGATACCCTCGATCTGTCCCATCACGCGGTTGAGGCGCTTGACCTCATCGCTGAAGTCCATGCGTTTTTTATCCGACTTTTCTTTGTCCTTGTGTTTCTCTTTCATAGATACCCCCCGTTGCTGATTGTTCTACCGCCACAGGGTATAATAAAATAAAGGGGGTGACGCAAGCGGCTTAGCTATGCATATTCTACATGGCTGGAGCGAAATTATTCAAAGTCCGCCTCGTCTTCCGAGATCAGGCATCCTTTCATCGATGGGCCGCTGCGATGTACGCGCGCGCGGTCGCCACAGACTAGGTGATGCCAGCGCGGGAGCGGTTGGCCGCTTGCCACCAGCCGGTAGCCGCATGTGTGGGGAAGCCATGTCAGCTCGTGCACATTGTCCGGTGTCACTTTAATGCAGTCGGGCACGTTTTTCTGGCGGTTCCGGTAATCGGTGCATTGGTGCGACTCAAGGCATAGGTAGCGGCAGGCGACGTTGGACAGGGCGATTTCGCCGCTATCGATATCCTGCACGCGGATTTGGCAGCACAGGCCGCACCCGTCGCAAATGGATTCCCATTCCGCCTTGGTCATGCGATGCATCGGTTTTTTCAGGAATGCCGGCTGCGCCATATCAGAAATAAACGGCGCTAATGACCATGACGGCCACGACCACGACGATCCAAAGTATGCGACTGGTTTTGCTGGAAGTGCCGGGCTTGTCGGAAGCCTGGTTGGGGCTGTAGCTGGAATAGGAAATGCCGCTGCCGGGAAGCCCCACGGTGGTGCGCCGCCCTTTCTTGCCAATGTTGTAACTCAGGCCTTTTTTGCCGAGCGACACGCTCGCCCCGGTTTTACTGAGGTTGAGCTTAACTCCCGGCAAGAGCCGGATTGATTTACGAAGCCTGAGTCCCATCGCATCCTCCGTATTATTCTGGGATATGGTGTGGCGCGTCACATTCCCGTTAACCATGGTGCTGGCGCGCGGCTATCGACGCCGTTCGAACCCTACCCGAACAACGGGCGGCTGTCATCGAGTTTCCTAAGCATCGGAAAATCTTCATTGATGGGTTTGTTTTTGTCCCAGCCGTAGTGGCGTGAGTGGCGGGTTATCCCAGCTTATTCAGTGGGATCTTGATATATTGCACGCCATTGTTTTCTGCCTTGCCCAGATCACCAGCACGCAGGTTGACCTGAATGGATGGTAGCAATAAGCGAGGCACGGCTTTGCCAACATCCTTCGCGTTACGGGCTGCAACATATTCTTCTTCGCTCACGCCGTCATGCACCATGCTGTTTTTAGCTTTTTGATCGGCTACGGTGGAGACGTAACCTTCCGATTCACCCTGCGGCGGATAGTCATGGCAGGTATAGATCTTGGTGGTCTCTGGCAGCGACAGCAGTTTCTGGATAGACTGGTAAAGCGTCTGTGCGCTGCCGCCGGGGAAATCCGTTCGCGCCGTGCCAACATACGGCATGAAGATCGTATCACCGACAAAGGCTGCATCGCCCATGAGATACGTCACACAGGCAGGCGTATGACCCGGCGTGTGCATCACCTTCACTTCGATAGAACCGATTGCAAAGTTTTCTCCATCCTTGAACAAATGATCGAACTGCGAGCCATCGAGCGATGTGTCATGCGCGGTGTTAAACAACGGCACCCAAAATTTCAGCACTTCCTTAATGTGCTCTCCGATAGCAATCTTTCCGCCGAGCTTTTCACGCAGGTAATGCGATGCGGTCAAGTGATCGGCATGGGCATGGGTTTCTAATATCCATTCAACACTCAAGCCTTGTTCTTTCACATAGGCAATCACTTTATCAGCCGATACAGTGGTGGTTTTGCCAGCGTGCATATCGTAATCCAGCACCGAGTCGATGATGGCGCATTTGCTGGTCTTGGGATCGCTGACCACATAAGTGAACGTGGCGGTATCCTGATCAAAAAAGTGATGTATCTGCATAAAATCCTCCTCAGTTTGCGTTGAATAATGCGTGTAGTTCTTCGATCAACACCGCGATGCCAATCAGAAGAGTAAACACGCCAAATAGTTTTTTGAGTTTCTCGCCTTCCAGCCGTTTGCTAAGTGTCGTGCCAAGCCACATACCCACTAGCGTCAGGCCAAGAAATGCGCCCAGCAACGGCCAATCGAGCGGAATACCTGCGGCGATGTCACCCTTGAACCCCACCAGCGAATTGATGGCGATGATGGCGAGTGATGTGCCAATCGCCTCTTTCATGGATAAGCCGAAGAGCGCAATCAGGGTGGGTATAATCAGAAAACCACCGCCTGCGCCCACCATGCCCGTAAGCAGACCCACGCCAGCGCTGCCGAAAATCAGTTTAGCCATGCGGCCAAACGTCATTGTATGGGGGCGACTTGGTGTGACTTTTACAGGGCGGAGCATGAAGCCCGCCGCTAAAATCATCAGCCCCGCAAATAGCAGCATGATAAAGATGTCTTTGGGAATGCCTGAGAGCGGATCAGGAATGGCAGGTACAATGAAAGTGCGGGTTGCCAGCACAGTGAGCATGGCGGGTGCTGCAAACATCGCGGCTGCTTTGATATTCACCAGACCATTGCGTTGGTAGCGTATGGCACCAGTCAGCGCAGCACTGCCTACCACCAGCAATGAGTAGCCTGTGGCCACCACTGGCTTCACACCGAGCAGATACACTAGTATCGGTACGGTCAGGATGGAACCGCCCGCACCAATCAAGCCCAGCGTCAGCCCCATCACAATCGCTAGTATGTAGCCAAGCGCGATCATGTTATCTCACGCTGCATGAAGTGGGAGATGCGCCAGCAACTTGGTTCCAAGGCATTTTGGCCATCAGCATTGCAAGGCCACAAAATCCACTAAGACCTGCAAAGGTTAGCCCCGCGCCGAAAAACCCTGTGAGCAAGAAAAATAGAGGGTTCACGAAATACGCCAGCAGACTTCCAATCAGCACGCCAAGGCCGATGGTCAACTGCACCTGACGATCCAGTGGAAGAAAGAACTTGCCCGACGATGCAACCGAATGCCCAGCCGCGCCCCATGCAGAAATACCACCTTCTAAGTTATAGATTTCAAGGTTGGGGTCTTCGGCAAGCAACTTTTCGCAGGCATTCATACTGCGTTTTCCCGAACGACAATGGATGACGAGCTTCTTGCCACCTGATTCTGGCAGCGCAGTTTTATTTACTGTTCCTAGCGGCACCAGCGTTGCGCCGTGAATCTTCTCGGCGGCGTGTTCAGCAGGTTCGCGTACATCCACCACCACCGCTTCACCAGAGTCCATCCAGCGTTTCAGGGTGGCTGCATCAACTGTTTTTATGGGCATAGTGTTGTCTCCTGTATTATTTTAGAACTAACTAACATATTGGTTAAAATTTTTCGCTACTTGCAGTAAATCAGGTACAAGGTTGAGAGAATGGCTTCCACTTCAGGATTGCTGATGCGGTAATAGACCATCTGCCCTTGTTTATCGGCTTCCACCATCTTCAAATCCCGCATTTTTGCCAGATGCTGAGAGAGCGCGGAGCTTGATAAACCAACCAAGTGAGCAAGCTGACCCACGGATTTCTCACCCTTCACTAAGTGGCAAAGAATCATCAGGCGCTTGGCGTTTGCAAGCAGCTTTAGCATCGCCTCTGCCTTGGCAGCATTGCGTTGCATTACTTCGAGGCTGGATTGCATATTCTTCTCTTTCATATTGACATTATATTAGAAACTGCTAAAAGAAGCAATAGGCAAATTTCAGAACTCAAACAGGGGGCTAAAACAATGAAATGTAATGTTGGAAAAACGGATCGTACACTTCGTATCGTCGCAGGACTTGTCATTATCGGCTGGGGTGTGGCCACTGGTAACATCTGGGGTGCTGTTGGCGTTGTGCCACTACTTACGGGCATTATTCGCTGGTGTCCTGCTTATGTGCCACTTAAAATCTCAACCAATAAATAGGATACATTATGACCAATAAACCCGTAGTGGACGCACTCAAAAACGTACTGGCCGATAATTACGCGCTGTATCTCAAAACCCAGAACTACCACTGGAACGTCGAAGGTGCAAACTTCAGAGGGCTGCATTTGCTGTTTGAAGAGCAATACACAGATCTCACGATGGCGATTGATACGGTGGCGGAACTCATCCGTGGCTTGGGCGAAAAAGCCCCTGGCACATTTGATGCTTACACGAAAAACACCACTATTAAGCCTGGCAATGAAAATGCTTCTGCCGAGCAGATGGTAAAAGAACTGACGGACGATCAGGCGGCGATTCAGAAAACACTGCAAACTGCATTGGAAGCCGCACAAAAAGCAGGCGATGAAGTAGTGGCTGGGTTTATGATTGAACGCCTGACGGTTCACCGCAAAGCAGCGTGGATGCTTAAAAGCAGTTTTTAATTTGATTGTTTAGGGTAGTAGTTTATAAAAAAATCGTGGGAAAACCATGTAAGAATAATAACAAATCGCAGGATAGAATATGGCCAAAAATGCACTGGTGAGTGAGGTGTCGATAAGTAATCAGCCTTCACGCGACGATGATCTAATTCAATGCCTCAAATCGATTTTTGAAGGTGATTATACGGTTGTTCCGCAAGGTGACGATGAATTATCCGAGGCGGTTCGTAAGGTTGCCAAGAAACTTTCCCAGAATGCTCAGGAGGAAATGAGCCGCGCTGTTAGCCTCTCTATTCAGGCGAATGAAACCGCTATCTTTTCAGCACAGATGTTGTCAAACCTCAAAAAAGTAGATCATGAAGCGCAAGCTATCGCTGCTGCTGCCGAAGAGATGGTGGCAACGGTTCAGTCAATCAGCAGCTTTGGCGGCAATATCTCCAAGCAGGCGCAGGATGCGGAGCAAGCTGTTAATGCAGGTGCGGCGGCATCCTCTAAAGCCGTGAATACTATGAATCATATCACCGATTCGGTTCAGGACACGGTGAAAAAAGTCAATATTCTGGCTGAATTTTCTCAGCGCATTGGTAAAATATCGGGTGATATTAAAAAGATTGCCGATCAGACAAACCTGCTTGCGCTTAATGCAACCATTGAGGCTGCGCGTGCGGGTGAAGCAGGCAAAGGTTTTGCAGTGGTGGCTGGTGAAGTCAAAAACCTTGCCTCGCAAACAAAAACTTCCACCGATGAAATTAACACCATCATCACACAACTACAGAGTGAGGTTCAGACGGTACTTTCCTCCATGCAGGGAAGTGCCAAAGCGGTGGAAGAAGGTCAGGCCGCGATTATCGAGGTCGGAAAGCAGATGGAGGAAATCCATAAGCGCATTGATGAAGTGACACGCAATACGGCCAATATTTCTAGTACGCTTACCGAGCAAGGCCAAGCATCGCAGGAGGTGGCAAAGGGTATCACCATGATTGCCGCCAGCAGTGGTAAGAGCGTGGAGGGTATCGAGAAAATTGTAAGTGCTATGGATGCGGTGGAAAAACTCATCAGCGCACAAATTGGCAAATTGGCGGAACTTAATGTGCCTGATAAGGTTGTGAAACTTGCGCAGTCTGACCATGTGCTGTGGAAAAAATGCCTTGCGAATATGATTGTGGGACGTGAAGGCCTGAAAGCTGAAGAGCTTTCTAACCACCATACCTGCCGACTTGGTAAGTGGTATGACAAGGTGGAAGACCCGAAATATAAAAACAATCCTGTATTCCAGAAGCTGATAGATCCCCACAAATTGGTGCATGAGCACGGCATTCAGGCGGTTCGCTATTTTAATGATGGCCAACTCGATAAAGCACTTCACGAAATTGAAAAAGTTGAGACAGCATCGAAGGATGTTCTCAGCATGTTAACTGAACTGGAGAATGCAGGAGCTTAATGATGTTCGACCTTGACCCAATTCTTCTCGCCCGTATTCAATTTGCGTTTACGGTCAGTTTTCATATTGTGTTTCCTGCCTTCACCATCGGGCTGGCGAGCTTTCTTGCGGTGCTCGAATGGCGTTGGCTAAAAACAGGCAGCGATCTTTACCGCGATGTCTATAAGTTCTGGGTCAAGATTTTTGCTGTGGCGTTTGGTATGGGCGTGGTATCGGGCGTGGTGATGTCCTATCAATTTGGCACCAACTGGTCGATTTTCTCGGATCGTGTGGCGAATGTCCTCGGTCCATTGCTTGGTTTTGAAGTGCTGACAGCGTTCTTCTTGGAAGCATCATTCCTTGGTATTATGCTCTTTGGTTGGGGGCGTGTTAGTAAACGGATGCACTTTGTGGCCACCTGCATTGTAGCGGGCGGCACGCTGATGTCCGCATTCTGGATTCTATCGGCCAATAGCTGGATGCAAACACCGCAGGGGTTTACCATTGCCGAAGATGGAAGATTGTTTCCTACCAACTGGATTGAGATTATATTTAATCCATCCTTCCCATATCGCTTCGCGCATATGGTGACAGCGGCCTACCTCACCACTGCATTTGTGGTGGGTGGCGTGGGCGCGTTTTACCTGTGGAATAAACGCCATGTGCCGCAAGCACGCATTATGCTGGGTATGGCAGCGATTATGGCCGCGCTGGTTGCGCCTACGCAATTATTCATTGGCCACATGCATGGCGAAAATACGATGGAACATCAACCCGCTAAAGTAGCGGCAATGGAAGGTAACTGGGATCATCGCGAAGCTGCACCGCTTTATCTGTTCGGCTGGCCAGATCAAGAGGCCGAAGAAACGAAATACGGCATTACGATTCCCGGTGGTGCTAGCTGGGTGCTTACAGGTGATGCGAAGGGCAAAATTCCTGCACTCAAAGACTTCCCGAAAGAAGATCGCCCACCCGTGGCATGGGTATTCTGGAGCTTCCGCGTAATGGTGGGATTGGGAATGCTGATGATTTTCATTGGTGCCGTCAGTGCTGTGCAGTATTTTAGAGGTAAGCTCTTTACTTCGCGCTGGTTGCATGGCTGGTGGATGTTGATGATGCCAACAGGCTTTATCGCGTTGCTTGCAGGCTGGTTCGTCACCGAAATTGGTCGTCAACCTTGGACGGCTTATGGCATCATCCGCACGATGGAATCTGTCTCGCCCGCTATCCTTGGTCCACAGGTGGCTTGGTCACTGCTGGCATTCGTGGTGATGTACATATTCGTGTTTGGTGCAGGTAGCTATTACATCCTCAAACTTATAGGCAAAGGCATCCCCGCCGCGAATGATAAAGAACAATTCTATCGCCATAGTATTGAGGCAACCGTGACAGAAGCAGCCACGGAAAAAGGAGGCACCCATGTTTGATTTTTCTGCCACGATTGATTTGCCACTGATCTGGGGATTGCTAATCGCCACCGCTATTTTCCTCTATGTGCTGCTCGACGGGTTTGATCTTGGCATCGGCATTCTGTTTCCCTTCGCACCATCGGATAAATGCCGCGACCGCATGATGAACTCGATTGCCCCATTTTGGGACGGGAATGAAACATGGCTGGTACTGGGCGGCGGCGGATTGTTCGCTGCATTCCCGCTGGCTTATTCGGTACTGATGCCAGCGTTTTATATTCCCATCATCGTTATGCTGCTTGGTCTCATCCTGCGCGGTGTGGCGTTTGAATTCCGTTTCAAAGCGAATGAACGTGATCGTCGCTTGTGGGATTATGCGTTCCATTACGGCTCACTTTCTGCCGCGTTTTGCCAAGGGATGATTCTCGGTGCATTCGTGCAGGGCGTGGAAGTGGATGGCCGCAACTTCTCTGGCGGACCATTTGACTGGGCAACAGGATTCAGCCTGATGACGGGTATTGCCGTGGTGTTTGGCTACGCGCTGCTCGGATCCACATGGCTGGTCATGAAAACCGAAGATGTTACGATGGAATGGTCGCGCAAGGTGGCCTCTTATGTATTGGGATTCGTTGGTATTTTTATGGCATTGGTGAGTATTGCGATGCCATTCATGAACCCACAAATCAAAACCTTCTGGTTCAGCACGCCGAACATTTACTATCTGTTGCCGATACCGCTTATCACTGCTGTATTATTTGCGGTGGTCTGGCGCGACCTGCACCGCAGCAAGCATGAATACCGTCCGTTCCTCGCCAGCATCGGCATTTTCCTGATGGGCTATCTGGGGCTTGGTATCAGTATTTTTCCGTGGATCATCCCCTTCAACTACACCATCTGGGATGCCGCTGCCTCGGGACCAGGATTATCGCTCATGCTATGTGGCGTTGCGCCACTGCTGCCACTGATCCTTGGCTATACAGGATATTGCTATTACATTTTCCGAGGCAAAAGCAGCCATGAACATATGTATTAAACGCAGCCGCGACTGGCTTAATTCCCATCCTACAGCCAAGCAATGGGCGTGGTTCGTTGCCCTGTGGTGTGGTGGCCTATTCACCGTAATGGCAGCTGCATATCCCATCAAGTGGCTGATTAAGAGTATGGGGTAAAGTTGCGTTAGTATCTAATCAAGCCCACAACGGTGCTAACACCTCAGCTTGCTGCAGCACAATTTGTACGGCTGCATCCTGTAAATCAGGCGGATAGCCGTATTTTTTGAGGACTTTTTTAACTTCAATCCGCAGTTTAGCGCGCGCACTGTCACGGTGCATCCAATCCACAGAGATGTTATTGCGAACCGATATGACAAGTTCCGTTGCAATCACCCGAAGTTTCTCATCGCCGAGCAGCTGAATCGCGCTGTCGTTTTCTGCCAGCGCGTCATAAAAGGCTATTTCCTCCTGGGTTAGACCTTGCTCCTCTCCACGCGCACGCTCGGCCTTTATATCCTTGGCTATGCCGATCAATTCTTCCAGAAGCTGCGCCGCTGTGATGGCATTGTTATGGTATCTTCGTACCGCTGCCTCTAGGCGTTCACTGAACTTTTTGGATTGAACAATGTTTGATTTGGTGCGTGATTTTATCTCGCCATTAATCAATTTCTGCAACGCTTCAAGTGCTAGATTGCGTTTTTTCATACCTTGTATTTCCGCCAGAAACTCATCTGAAAGAATCGAAATATCAGGGCTTTTGATTCCAGCGGCAGCAAGAATATCTACAATCTCTGTAGACACGACAGCACGGCTCACCATCTGTTGAACCGCAATGTCGATTTCCGCAGCGGTCTTGCCGCTACCTGGCTCACTCTTTACCAATGCAGCGCGTATTGCTTGGAAGAATCCTACCTCGTCGCGGATTTTAACAGCTTCTGCTGAGGTTGCAGCCAGTGCGAATGCGCGTGATAATCCACCGTATAACTCACCGCATGGCTGATGACGGCTTCCGTGACGCGGTAGCCGATACGCTCGAACTCGGCAGAAAAGCGCACGAATTGTTCATCAGTTCGAACAATAGCGGAAAACGCCGACTTCTGGGGTTTGTGTTTTCGAACCTCTCGCTGAAAGGCGGAGAGTTGCAGTATTCCTTGCGTAAGCCCTTCGACCTCTATGCCAAAGCGGCTAATATCGGAGAATGGCGCACCCGAGACGATTCGAACGTCCGACCTTTGCCTTCGGAGGGCAACGCTCTATCCAGCTGAGCTACGGGTGCATGGCACATCGGTGCAGTTTGCAGTTGTTAGTAGAAATGCCCAGCTTTATCTAGGGCTAATTTTTGTGCCAAAACAAATGCGTGCAAATTAAATCAAATGCCATCATATATTTACGATACTTTAGCAGCTACCCGCTAAAATGGAAAACTATGACAGATTCATCGCCCGAAGAACGCCGTATCACGTTGCGCCTGCTCTCGTACTGGGAGAAAAAACGCGGTGGGCGACCGATGCCAACCGAAACCGATATCGACCCGGCGGATATTGCGGATTTATGGGAATATTGCTTTGTGGCGCATACCCGGGATATTGGCCGGCCGGGATACAATTTTACCTATCTTGGCAAGGCGATTGAGGATGTATACCGCGAAGGTCTGACGGCGGATGATGACCGGGAGCCAGTGTTTCCTGACATGGATCAGCTTGCGAATGGTTATAAGCAAGTCATTGCCAAGGGCAAACCGTTGGTAACCGAAGGTGAAATCACCAACCCGCATGGCGACACGTTTAAGTACCGTCAGGCGCTGTTGCCGCTCGGCAATGGCACTCGCGTTGACGCCGTTTTTGGCGGCATGCGCTTCTTGCGGGTTGTTAGTTACCGCTAACCTTAATCAGATTCTGATATACACCAGCATCGAGCATAAAATATTTGTGCTGTTAGGGGTGTAGATCGCGACATCTTGTTCTGCCGCTGCATCCGCAATAGCCGCCAGTGTGCCGCCGTTGACCGCACATTCGGAGGAGTAGCCCCTTGGCCCAAACGTGCGCCAGAAGCCTGTTCCCGGCTTGCCATCATCGGCTTTGGTGTCAAGGCCAAGCGCCTCCTGCGGCGATAGAATAGGGTAGGCCGGGTAAGCTTGAAATTGATTGGAAGCAATGACACCGATATTGATAGCCGTCGCAAGCGGGTTAGGCCACCAGTTGGTGGTGGGGGTCGGAATGGCTGTGGAAATAAAATAAGCCTGAGCCTCACTCATGCGGCCACCAGGGCAGTTAATGTTGGGGTAACACGATGCGAAAAAGTCAGAAACTCCAGTGTAAGCGCCGCGGATCAGTCCGGCATTGACCAGATGTTGCCAGACGTAGAACTGCTCCCTTGGCGGCACTTGCGAGGGGCCACCGAGATCAATAGCAGAATTACCATTGCCATTACAGGTTTCCGTGCCGGTGCCGACGGTGCCGGTGTTACAATTTGGGTTGGTGCCCCAGAAGTTCGTTGCGTTTGTGATATCCCCTGGCAGTCCGTTATATTTAATTTTGAATGTAAGGATCGCTGACTGAAACTGATCGAAATCGGTGAGTACGCTGCGGAGCTTAAACTGACGTACCAGATCGTTGGACAAAAACACCCCGCCTATCAGCAATCCGATGATGGTAATCACCAAGGATAGCTCAATCAGGGTGAAGCCGTTGCGGCCTCTTATATCGCACAATTCGCGGTGCTGAGGGGGGGTAATCAAGATTATTACTATTTTACATGTAGTTAACGAACAGGTATTGTACATATTTGGAGCAAATTTTGCAAGCGGAAATCAGTGTTTGACAGGTAATAACTTTTCTCCTGTTATTCGCAATGTTTGGTATTGACTTAGAAGTGGCGATCATTTAGCTTCCGCCTCCCCAAAGACAGAAATTTAACGAATAAAATTCGAGTGCGCTATGTCAACCTATTCTGCTAAACCAAAGGAAGTAAACAAGAAATGGCTTCTTCTCGATGCCGAAGGCGTCGTTCTTGGCCGTCTTGCGTCGGAAGTGGCTAAATTACTCCGCGGTAAACACAAAACCATCTTCACCCCGCACATTGATACAGGCGATAATGTGATCGTCATCAATGCCGATAAGGTGAAACTCACCGGCAAAAAACTGACCGACAAGGTCTATTACCGGCATACCGGCCACCCTGGCGGCGTGAAAAGCGCTACCCCTGAGTTCATCTTGGGCAGTAAATTTCCTGGCCGTGTGATTGAAAAAGCAGTTGAGCGCATGCTCCCGAAAGACAGCCCCTTGGCGCGTGACCAGTTCGCGAAACTTCGCGTGTATGGTGGCAACGAGCATCCGCATGCGGCGCAGAATCCCGAGGTCTATGACTTCGCTAAAAAGAATCCTAAGAATAAGAGAGCATAACCATGGCAACTGAACCGAAAAAAGCCCCGGCCAAAACCACTGCTGCGAAAGCGGCTCCGAAGGCGGCTGCAAGCAAAGCGGCTCCGAAAGCGGCTACGGCGAAACCTGCGGCTAAGAAACCGGCCAAAGAAAAAAAATCCAGCGAAGCACTTGCTTACGGCACCGGCCGCCGCAAATCGTCGGTCGCACGCGTGTGGCTGCGTAGCGGTTCCGGCAGAATCACGGTGAATGGCCGTTCGCTCGAAACCTATTTCGCCCGCCCGGTGCTCCGCATGATTATCAACCAGCCGTTCGCGGCGATTGACCGTGTTGGCAATTACGATATCGACTGCACTGTTGAAGGCGGTGGTCTTTCCGGTCAGGCCGGCGCAGTGCGCCTCGGCATCAGCCGTGCGCTCGACCAGCATGACGCCACCTACCGCAGCCCGCTGCGTAAAGGCGGATTCATGACGCGCGACAGCCGCGTGGTGGAACGCAAAAAATACGGCCACAAAAAAGCCCGCCGTTCGTTCCAGTTCTCCAAACGCTAGGCGCTTCCATATTTGGTTATCCAGATGGGGCGTCTTCGGACGCCCTTTCTTTTTAAACGAGGATTCTATGAAAACACTGAACATCGCAATCTTAGGTGCATCGGGCTATACCGGGGCGGAGCTGATCCGGCTGCTCGCGGGACATCCTCATGCAAAAATCGCGGTGCTCACCGGCGATTCTCAGGCTGGAAAACCCATCGGCGAGGTCTATCCGCATTTGCGTTTTTCAGGGCTGCCGGATTTGATTTCGATGGAGCAGGCGGATTTTTCTAAGATCGACCTGGTGTTCTGCTGCTTGCCGCATGGTACGACGCAGCAGGTGATTGCGGCGCTGCCTTCTCATCTAAAAATTATCGACCTCTCTGCTGACTTCCGGCTGGAGAATCCGGAAACCTACAAGCAATGGTATGGCCACGCGCACCAGGCGTTGGAGCTTCAGAAAGAAGCGGTCTACGGCCTCACCGAGTATGCGCGGGACGCAGTTAAAAAAGCACGGCTGGTGGCCAATCCCGGCTGCTACCCCACCAGCGTGCAACTGCCGCTCATTCCGTTGCTCAAGGAAAAATTGATTGATCCGGCGAGCATCATCATCGATGCCAAATCCGGCATGACCGGGGCAGGGCGGGCGGCACAGCAAAACCACCTCTACACCGAAATCAGCGAGGGGGTGAGCGCTTACTCCATCGGCGCGCATCGCCATGCGCCGGAGATCGAGCAGGGTTTATCCAAAGCGGCGGGCAAGGAGTTGGTTGTGAGCTTCACGCCACATTTGATGCCGATGAACCGGGGCATTCTCTCCACCATCTATGTGAGAACCACCGCCGATGTCGGTACGCTCAAGGCATCGCTCGAAAAGGCCTATAAGGATGAACCGTTCGTACATGTGATGCCGGATAAGTTCCGGGTTTTCACCCACAGCGTGCGCGGCACCAACCACTGCATCATGAACGTGTTTGCGGATCGGATGCCGGGCCAGGCGATCATCGTGTCCGCCATTGATAATCTGGTGAAAGGCGCTTCCGGCCAGGCGGTGCAGAACATGAACGTGATGTTCGGATGGCCCGAAACCTTAGGG
Organism: uncultured Rickettsiales bacterium; assembly: GCA_964518725.1. GTDB lineage: Bacteria > Pseudomonadota > Alphaproteobacteria > Rickettsiales > SXRF01 > JANRKF01. The sequence continues at coordinate 15,600 of CAZFKP010000001.1, forward strand.
CTGGAACAAGGGGCGGTGTTTCCTTAAGGTCAAAGCGGGCTATTCAATTCCAACTGTACTTTTTTCTTGTGTGATAATTCTATCAATATGTTGCCGTGTATCGGCGCTGTATTTTTGTATGGCTTGACAAGTTTTCGCGTTAACGCGCAGATTTCTTTCCAGAGAGTCAAAATATTCGCGCATGTGCGTAGTATCCAATCCTCTAACATAACTGACCGCACCATACGCTGCGGCGGTAACATGATCAAGAATGACCGGGCTGCGCAGACCTTGTCTTTCCAAATATGCTTGCACCTTGCTTTTAATAGCTTGCTCAACAGTGTCTGTTTCTAAGAGGGTTTCAACATGTTTCCGTGGATCTTCCTCGTCGATTAGGCTCTCCCCTTCTTGTCCTTCCAATACCGTGTGGATGTAGCTTTGTACGGCGTTAATCTGGCGCAACCGATGCTGCAACGCATGGGCATAAGATTCCATATGGGTTTCAAATTCTGCCAGAAATTTTTTTACTTGAGTAATGCCTCTTTCCAAGGATTTACTATCGATAGGTTTTTTGTTGATTGCCATTCCCATAGCAAAAGTGCCGTTAAAGCCCCCGGTAAGCAATTGATTGCAGTCGCCGCTAAGTAGTTTGAAATAATCCCGTGCCGTGCGAAAATTCTCTGCTCCATTCCATGCGATTTCAAAATATTTCTGTTTTTCATCCTCGCGGACATATTGCGCCAATTCATCACGCGAGATATCAGCATCGATGTATTCAAAAATATCAGATAAACCAAGTTGATTTGAACGATTTCTCAAATTCTCATACGGACGAGTTTCTGCATCTTCTATCCATTCGAACTTTTTAGAATAAAAAGTATTATTTTTGCCTTCTAAAATGCCTAGGATGCGTCTTGCAGCATTCTTAAGTGCGCGTTCTTGAGGAGTTTCTTCAGCCATAGGAATTGAATAATAACACAAAAATATTAAATAAATTAAATTATTGTTATTGTTGATTCTTTTATATATAGGTACGGGTATCATGACCCAACCCATCATCCTCCCCTATCAAGGTGAATATGCGCCGGGCGGCGTGTCGCCCACCATTTCCCCGAAAGCGTTTATTGCGCCCGGGGCGGCGGTGGTGGGCGACGTGCATGTGGGCGAGGATTCAGCCGTCTGGTTCGGCTGCGTGGTGCGCGGCGATGTGAACATTATCCGCATCGGCAGCCGCACCAATATTCAGGATGGCACGGTCATCCACGTCACCCGCAAAACCGGCCCGACCCATATCGGCAGCAACGTCACCATCGGCCACAGCGCGCTCATCCACGCCGCCACGCTCGAAGATAATTGCTTCATCGGCATGCGGGCGACCCTCATGGACGGGGTGGTGGTGGAGTCCGGTGGCTGGGTAGCGGCAGGCGCTTTGGTGACACCGGGAAAACGCATCCCGGCGGGCGAAATCTGGGCGGGCAACCCGGCAAAATTCTTCCGCAAGCTCACCTCGGAGGAAATCGCGTTTATCCCTGTCTCCGCCGAAAATTACGTCAAACACGCCCGCGAATATCTGGCGATGAAACTTTAGGACTCCACCCCATCATCGTTTTTCTTCCGGCTGGACGGCAATGACGATTTCACCGGCTTGGGTTTTCCGGCCGATTCATCGGGGGTGCGGATGGTTTCGCCGGCAATGAGTGCTTTGATTTCGTCACCGGAGAGGGTTTCATATTCCAGCAATGCCTTGGCGACGATATGCAGCTCATCCAGATGCTCGGTGAGGATATGGGTGGCCTGGCGGTGGGCGTCTTCGACGATGCGTTTAATCTCGCTGTCGATGATGGCGGCCTTTTCGTCGGATACGGCATTGTTCTGTTGTCCCATGGAATAACCGAGGAAGACTTCCTGATGGTCGCTGCCGTAAAACAGCGGGCCGATCTTGTCGCTCATGCCCCATTCGGTGACCATGGCGCGGGCGAGGTTGGTCGCGTATTTGATATCGCTTGAGGCGCCGCTTGATACTTTTTCATAGCCGAAAATAATTTCTTCGGCGACGCGCCCGCCCATTGACACGGCAAGGTCGGCATACATTTTCTCACGCAGATATGATAATTTATCGGCTTCCGGCAGGCGCATCACCATGCCGAGCGCCCGTCCACGCGGGATGATGGTGGCCTTGTGAATCGGGTCGGAGGCGGGGGAATAAATTGATACCAGCGCGTGTCCGCCTTCGTGATAGGCCGTCATTTTCTTTTCTTCCTCGCTCATCACCATGGATTTGCGCTCGGCACCCATCATCACCTTATCCTTGGCGGCTTCGAGGTCTTTCATGGTCACGACTTTTTTGCCGAGGCGTGCAGCGAGCAACGCGGCCTCGTTCACGATGTTGGAGAGGTCGGCGCCGGAAAATCCCGGTGTGCCGCGGGCGATGATTTTGGAGTCCACGTCCGGTCCTTTCGGCACTTTCCGTAAATGCACATCGAGGATTTTGGCGCGGCCATTGATATCCGGGTTCGGCACCACAATCTGGCGGTCGAAGCGGCCGGGGCGGAGCAGCGCCGGGTCAAGCACGTCGGGGCGGTTGGTGGCCGCGACGATGATGACCGACTGGTTGGCCTCGAACCCGTCCATCTCTACCAGCAACTGGTTGAGGGTTTGCTCGCGTTCGTCATTGCCGCCGCCAAGCCCTGCACCGCGATGACGGCCAACGGCGTCAATCTCGTCGATAAAGATAATGCACGGGGCATTTTTCTTGCCCTGCTCGAACATGTCGCGCACGCGGGATGCGCCGACGCCCACGAACATTTCCACGAAATCGGAGCCCGAGATGGTGAAAAACGGCACGCGCGCTTCGCCGGCAATAGCGCGCGCGAGCAGGGTCTTACCGGTACCGGGAGGGCCTACCAATAAACACCCCCGGGGTATCTTGCCGCCGAGGCGCTGGTATTTCTGCGGGTCTTTCAGGAAATCGACCACTTCGACCAGCTCGTCCTTGGCTTCTTCAATGCCTGCCACGTCGTCGAAGGTGACGCGCTCGGTCTTTTCGGTGAGGAGTTTTGCGCGTGATTTGCCGAAGCCCAGCGCGCCGCCACGCCCGCCGCCGCCTTGCATCTGGCGCATAAAAAACACATAGACGCCGATCAGCAGCAGGATTGGGAACCAGCCAAGCAGGATGCTCCAGACCGACTCGCTGCGGCCATCATCGACCAGCGCGGTGATTTTCACGTTGCGGGCGGCCAGCTTGTCGACCAGCCCGGCATAGTCGGGCGCCTGGGTAGTAAACATACTGCCGTCGGCAAGATGTCCGGAAATATTCGAGCCGCGGCCAATGCCGGAGCGGATGACCACGTCGGAAACTTGCCCTTGATCGGCCTTGGACAGGAAATCGGAAAAGGCAATTTTATTGCTGTTATCCTGTTCGACATTTAGTTGCAAGGTATTGAACAGGGCGATCAGCAAAACGCCAACCACCAACCACACCAGCATGTTTTTACCGAAATTTGGCACGTGCACCTTCTCCCTTGTCGTGTTTTTCTTCTTGATTCATAGCGGATGTGCGCTCGTCGGCAAGAATTTTAGCAGGAACGAATTCTACCTGAACATCGGGCGCAACACCAGAATCTTTCTTCCATGCGATATGGGGAATGGCGATGCATTCTTCAAGATGGAAGATGGCAGGAAGCGTCGGCCATGCCGATTTTGGGATGGGAGATGCGGCAAGGGCTTTGGCATGGGCGAGGTACGCATTCCCAAGCGCGCTGATGCGGCAGGCCTCCACGCGCCCTGCAACGGGTGTTATGATAAACCGCCCATCCCACAAAAGCGGCCATGGTTCTAATGGCCGCGGCGGGGCAAGGTGCTTTATTTCGCGGGTGAGGAGCCATGCGCCGGATTGTTGCTGGTAACGGAACACAACCCCATGCAGCGTTATTTTCTGGTTGGCGTTGGGGTGTTGTAGTGTGGCTACCAGCCGGTCGATTTTCTCGCTGCGCGGTGGGGTGGCGTCGCCGCTAATGAGGGTGCATAAATGGGTGGCAATCCGTGGTTTAAGTTCGGCGGGTTGTTCCATAAAGCGCCGTGCATCCAGCGTTCCATACCCGGCCTCATCGCTAGAAAAGCAATAGTTAACCGACTTAGTAACATTATTATCCAGTATGATGCGGAGTTCATAAAAGAAGTTAGTCAAATGGCTAATTCGTGTGAGTTGTGCTTCGTCAACATGGCGAAGCATGTGCCGGAACGCGTTGCGGGTGTAGCTGGTATTGCGGTTGCTTGGGTCATCGATCCATGGCTGTCCATGCTGCCGGAGTGTTTCCTCAAGGCGTGATTTATGAAATGACAATAGCGGGCGGCAGAGAAAAACACCCTGCCGGATGCTGAAGGGGAGGGTGCCGGCAAGCCCCTCCATACCGCTACCGCGCAGCAAGCGCATAAGAAAAGTTTCCGTCTGGTCGTCCGCCTGATGGGCGGTTGCAAGGTGGCGGATGCCATGCTTCAGGCACCATGCGGTCATCAGGCGGTAGCGTGCCTCGCGGGCTTTTTCCGGCATGCCGCTGGCGATCGGCTCGTGCTGCCAGTCGAGGATGGTATGCGCGATGCTCATCGTAGCGCACCACTTCCCAACCGTTGCCGCCTCGTGGCGCGATGCTTCGCGCAGCCGGTGATCGATGGTGAGCGCATGGAGTGTGATGTTGTGCCGTGTTGCATAATCTGCGAGCAGGATCAGAAGCGCCATGCTGTCGGCACCGCCGGAAACGGCGACGGCGAGCTGGAGGTCGGGTGGAAGGGGAAGGGCGGTGTGGAACGCCCGTTCAAATTCTGTGGCGGAAACGGGGGCGAGTGCCGCGCTACTCACCGCAGCCGATGCGCTGATGTTCCACGTGCGCTTTGGTGGCGACATTGGCCGAGGACGCCTTATACTTGGTCATCACTTGCGACAGCACCACGCAGGCTTCCTCTTTTTTCTTGAGCGCTGCCAGCGACATGCCGAGTTTCAGTAAATTATCGGCGGCCTTCGGGCCTTTGGGCATGGCTTCAAAGCCCTGGCGGAAATGATCGACAGCTTTGGTGAAATCCTTGCGGATGTAATAAGTCTCGCCCTGCCAGTAATAGGCGTTGCCCACCAGCGGATCCTTGGGGTATTTCTTGGTGAACTGTGCAAAGCTCTTGGCTGCCTCTTCATATTGGTTTTGGTTCAGTAGACGGAACGCATAGTTGTAATTGTCGCGTGGGGTATCGGCAGTTGGTGCGGCAGCTTCCGCTTCAGTGGTGGCAGTATCTTCCTTGGCAGGTGGTGCCGTATCGGCGGGTACTCCTTTCACCGAAACTTCCGGTTTCTTGGCTGGTTTCTGCGGGTCTTTCTTTGCCGGTTTTTCAGGTTCGGCAGCTGCCGGGGCGGGTGCCGGCGCCTGGGCGGCTTTTTCGAGTTCGGTGAAACGGAACTCGGCATCGCGTTTGAATTTTTCGAGGTCTTCGGTCAGGCGGCGTGTTTCAAAGTCTTTTTGTTCGATCTGGCCGCGCAAGCTACGCACCTCTTCTTCAAGGGTGGAAATACGCACATTTGTCCGTGCGGTTGTGATGTCGCCGCCTTCGCTTGGCGCGGCGGCTTCGCTGCTGCTGCCACTCAGCCTGGCGCGCTCAAGCTGGCGCTTAAGCAGGAGCACATCCTGTTCCAGCTGGTCGACGCGCTCATCACTGGTTTCCTGCGCCACGGCGGGTGTGGAAACAAGGAGACAGGCAGCAAGAAGAAAAAAATGGGAAGGGCGCATAACAACCAACATCATGAGGGATAATAAAACAACCGGCGCGATTATAGACAAAAAAAAGCGCCCCGCAAGCTGACTTACGAGGCGCTGTTTTTTCAAGCCGGACTACTGGTTGCTGACAACCGAGACGGCGCGGCGGTTCTGCGACCATGCAGACTCATCCGATCCAACGACAGCCGGGCGCTCTTTGCCGTAGCTGATGGTGGAGATGCGGCTGGTGGCAATGCCTTGATCCGCGAGATAACGCTTGGTGACAGCGGCACGGCGTTCGCCGAGCGCGATGTTGTATTCGCGTGTGCCGCGTTCATCGGCGTGGCCTTCGACGGTCACGTTGATGTTGCTGTATTGTTTCAGCCATTCAGCTTGTTTCGACAGGGTCGCCTGCGCTTCGCTGGAGAGGGTTGAGCTATCGGTATCGAAGAACACGCGATCACCGACGTTCTGGGTCAGGTCTTCCTGGGTGCCTGGGGTTGCAGGGCCGGAGCCATTACCGCCCGCACCACCGCTGCCAGCACCGCCTTCGCACGCTGCGAGTAAGAAAAGGGCAGAGACGACTGCCAGAGATTTTGCAACTAGTTTCATATCAATAAACTCCTGTAAGTGATGTGGTACCATGGTGAAGGATGCGTCTTGGTAGGCGCATGCATAAAAGACGGCATAAACTGATAGCGTTCCACAGCGTTAATTGCAACAGTTACTATCCATTTTTTTTTGCACCGTTTAACAAACGGCACGGTTGTGCCATAACAGCAACAGTCAGTGTGGCGTTCGGTAAATATGGCGGCGTGTGCGTCATTTTTCAGGGGGTTGAATCATCAAAAGATTGGCGTATGCTGGCGCGTCGAAACTCTGGAGCGGAAGAAGTGAAAATGATAAAGAAATTAATGATGCTGGCGGCTGGTTTTGTGTTTGCTGCGGTGGTGGCGGCGATTGTCGTTCCGATGTTCATCAACCCCAATAATTTCCGCGCCGCCATTATCCATCAGTTGGAGGATGCTACGGGATATGCGGTGAGGGTGGATGGCGACCTTTCCATCCAGCTCCTTCCGTTTGCGCGGATCAGCGCGCGCAAGATCATGGTAAAGAGCCGTGCGGAAGCTGAAAATGATCCATTCATCAAGGCTGGCGCGATCGACATCGGTGTTGAGCTTTTTCCGCTGTTAAGCGGCATTGTCGAAGTTCGCAACCTGACGCTTAAAGAGCCGGTGATTACCCTCAAGCAATATCCTCGCGGGAACAACTGGCGGAAGGGGGGGCGCAATAATTATGATTACACGGTACCGCCAAGCTCTGTTACAGACGAGCCGGAGCTGGATTTCAGTGGCTCAACGCCTCAGAGCATCTTGCTGCGCGACATAGAAATTATCGATGGGGTGTTGCAATATACAAACCAGGTAAGCGGCACTAAAATCACGCTCACCAACCTTGATCTTGATGCTGGCATGGATTCAATGGCATCGCCCTTTACGGTCAAGGCGGAAGCTGTATGGAATAGCAAGCCGGTAGAGTTAAAAATCAAGCTAGGGGCGCTTGGGGAATTTCTGGCCAATAAAAAAGTGCCGCTGGAGGCATTGTTCGAGAGCGATCTGGCAAAAGTGGCATTGACCGGGCAGATGAATAAATTGAATTTCTCAGGCGAGATTGGTGCGAGTTCCGACTCGGTGATGATGGTTGGGGGGTGGCTGACCGGAAAGCAGGCGCAGGCAGGCGTGAAACCGATGGCGCTGACGGTAAAAGGAAAAATGGAATGCTCGCCGATCGCTTGTGGCGTTGCAAAATCGGATATCGTTCTGGATGGCCAGAAGCTAACCGGTGACGCCAAAGTCGAAATGCATCAGGAGCGGCCGATGTTGCAGATCGACCTTGCGGCGCCAGCTCTCGACCTGACTCCTTATGTGCAGAAAAATAAAAGCGCTGGGATGGCACTGATCGGATCTGCCTATGCGGCGGAGGCGCCATGGAGTGCGGCAGCGCTTGACCTCAGCGCCTTGAATTTCGTGAATGGCAATTTCAGCCTGGTAGCGGATAAGCTCATCGCCAATAAGTTCGAGGCGGGCAAGCTGGTTGTCCGTGCCAAGATTGATCGTGGCACACTGTCGGCGGATGTAGTGAGTGCCGACCTTTATCAAGGCAGCGGCAGATTTTCAGGCAGCCTCAGTGTCGAGGGGCGGGCGGATGGGCTGGTGGTAATTGATGGTGTTCAGCTCAAGCCGTTTTTTGTCGGAATGGCCGATAGCGACCGGTTTAGCGGGCGTGGTAATGCGCGCGTTGCTTTTAAAACCCGCGGGAAAAGTGAAAAAGAAATGGTTGGGAACCTGACGGGGGATGGCACGATCAAGATACTTGATGGCAGCGTCAAGGGGGTGGATATTGCGAGCATGGTGCGTAATGTGAAATCGGCTTTCACAGTGGTTGATACGGCACCGCGCCAGACGGATTTCACCGAGGCGGGCGGTAACTTCACCATCGCTGGCGGCGTCATCACCAATAATGACCTGGCCATGAAAGCACCGCTATTTCGCGTCGGCGGCAAGGGCAATGTTGATTTGCCGGCCTACCGGATCGACTATCTGCTGACGCCGGAAGTGGTGGAAACGCTTACCGGGCAGGGAGGCAAGGACAAGCGCGGTATCAGCGTGCCGGTGCGTATTACCGGGGCGCTGGATGATCCTCGCTATGCTCCCGATCTGTCGGGTGTCGTGCAAGAAGCGATTAAGGATCCCGAGGCGCTGAAAAAGAACCTGAAAGAAAATCTGGGAGGAGTAAAAAGCTTGCTGAAAGACGGCAAGGCGTTACTTAAAGGGTTATGATGATCTCGATTATACATCGCGTCCGCAGGTTACAGAAGAACCTCTATAAGCGGCTTGGCTACGACGAGGCAGCCCTGCCGGTGCTGGGGGTAGATGGCATCGCTGAGCATAAGCCGGAAATGTTGCTGATCGGGTGTGTGGATGCCCGGCTGGATCCGAAGTCGGACATCGGCATTCCGCGTGGCAAGGCGCTTATTTACCGTAATATCGCGGCGCTGGTGGCGGGGAAAAACAGTGGCGAGGGCGACCGGTTGAGTGTGGCGGCGGCGCTGGAGTTTGCGGTCAACCGCATGCATGTGCAGAAAATCGTGGTGATGGGGCATACGGGTTGCGGCGGCATCGCCTCGTTCCTGCAGGGTGACCATGAGGACAGCCGCTATATCTATGATTATCTGAAACCGCTGGAGCGTGTTCGCGTGGAGGCGGTGGAGAAGGGTGAATCGATGCAGGAGCAGGCGCGGGACATGGAAAAGGCAGCGGTTGCGTTCAGCCTGGAGAATTTGATGACGTACCAGCTGGTGAGCAGCGCGGTCGCCGAGGGTCGGCTCCAGCTTCATGGCTGGGTGATTGACACCGCCAACCGTCTTATTTGGGAGATGGATCCGAAAACCGGCGAGTTCAACCCGATGGCGCTGCGTGCGTTAAGGAAATCAGCTAAAACGAGAGCAGCTAAGGGGTTGTCATAAATATTTCACACGACTTCGTAAAAAATTCCATTATGATTGGTAAATATACAGTAAACATATGTTAATATATTCTTGTAAAATATACGGATACAAAGGGTAAGTTTATGACTGCACAGCATAAAATCGACTATACGCTCGATGAGATGGAGGTGAAGTACAATGCCATCACCGTCTTATATGAGCTGTCCGAGGAGTTGCTTGCCACCGTTGAAAGCCCTTTTGTTACCGATGCGAATGCACAAATGGACATTGTCGAGCCGCTGATTTCGGAAATCGCCGATGCGGCGGATGTGCTGGCTGAGGAATTCATCCATGTGGCCGAAAGTCGCAGCGATAACCCGATTAAGGTGAACAAGGCTCGCGTTGAGAATGCGATGCGGAAAGTGTTCAATGCCCTCAATGATTACCAGCTGCGCGTTAAGGCTGGGTCGAAAAAGGCGAGTAGCGCGCTTAAAAATATTGCCGATCCGATTGTGGCGAAAATCGAACGCCAGATCGAGGAAGTGGTGGTGATTTTCATGGAATTCGTCCAATTGACCCTCGCCGCCATCATGCACAAGCAACAGCTTGAAGCCATCCGCGTCCGAGATCCCCGCATCGCGCTGATGATGCACCAGCACGCCCTCAGCCAGCAGTAAGTACAAAAGTGCCCAATGAAGTCTTCAAATTCCGCGTAACGCTTCCTGACGGCAGTATTAAGGAAGCAGCCAACAGCAACGAGATTCCCACCATTGAATATGGTGGAAAAGTAATCTCGCGTGGGGAATTTCAAAGGCGGATGATCGAAGAAACGGTGGCAGGCTTGCCTGTCCCGGAAGGCTCGCCGGTCTATGTAGCCACTGGCGGCGGTTATGGCTCGTTTGATAAGCTTTTAAAGCATGAGCAGGAAAGTGGCAGAATTCCCGCGGAAGTCTTTTCCATCAAGGGGGATAATTACCGTAATCACCCCGCTTTCAAGGCGGAAGAGGCGGCGGTGCGCGCGCAAATCGCCGAGCATTTGGGGGAGGGGGCAACCAAGCAGGATATAGACCGAGTGTATTCCGCCTTTTACAGCAACGAGGTGAACACGCTCATCGGCAAAAAAGCGGTGGTGGCGGCGTTGGAAGCCGGTAAATCCGTGGCATATGAATCCGCCTCGATGAAAGGGGACACGGAGGAACGCGCGGCCATCGCCAAAAAATACGGGGCAAAAACGGTGCTTGAAATTGGGGATAGGGATGTGGCTGCCGCCATCGCCGCGCTTCCGCATATCGAGCCGCTGAACACCGCCGCATCATACAAGAATTTTGCCGGGCGCGTGCCTGCGCTCTCTCAGGCGTTTGATGAAGTACGTATCTACAACGTGGACGGCGAGGAGCCGGTGTTGATTGCACAGAAAATTGACAATCAAATCGTGCCGGTTCAGGGGCAGGAGGCGCGGTATATGAAGTTTCTTGCGAATGCAAACATTCAGCCTGAAGAAGTGGCCTCGAGATATGCGGTGGCGAACGTTATTGCCGATGAGCACCGTGGTGCGCCGGTCAGCGTACTTGAGCCACAAAACATGGGCGCTGCCCACGGCCTGCCTGCGCGGCAGGGTAGCAAAGCCGCCACGCGTTAGTATTTTTGTCATGTGGTCTGCCCCCACACCCCGCCGCATGGCAGGCGCGAAAGGATCCTAAATCCCATAATCCCCTTGCCAGACCCCCGGTTTCTGCTAGAAATTTTCACTATAAAATCACGGGGATATAAAATAAATTCAAAAAAATGCATTTTGCCCCTTCCGTGACATGCCAAACCAGACGTAGAGTGATCTTATGACAAGCCCAGCCAACCCCAATCTGCACGACCTTCTTCCCGTTTCCATCGAATCGGAAATGAAAAAGTCGTATCTCGATTACGCGATGAGCGTGATCGTCAGCCGCGCCATCCCAGATGTGCGCGACGGGTTGAAGCCGGTGCATCGCCGCATTCTCTATGGCATGCTGGAGCTGGGTTGCGAATTCAATAAACCGTATAAAAAATCGGCTCGTATCGTCGGTGACGTGATGGGTAAATTCCACCCGCACGGTGACTCCGCGATCTATGATTCATTGGTGCGGATGGCGCAGCCATTCTCGATGCGCCTGGAGCTGGTGGATGGCCAGGGTAACTTCGGTTCGATGGATGGTGACGCGCCCGCCGCCATGCGTTACACCGAGTCCCGCCTGTCCAAAGCCGCGCACGCGCTGCTCGCCGATATTGATAACGACACGGTGGACTGGCAGGAAAACTATGATGGCTCGGAAGAAGAGCCGATGGTGCTACCTGCTGCTTTCCCGAACATCCTCGTCAATGGCGCGGGTGGTATCGCGGTCGGTATGGCTACCAACATTCCGCCACATAACCTCGGCGAAGTGATCGACGCCTGCATGATGTATCTCGATAATCAGGACGTCACGATCGAAGAAATGATGGAAGTTTGCCCCGGCCCCGATTTCCCGACTGGCGGCACCATTCTTGGCCGTGCGGGTTGCCGATCGGCGCTGCTCACCGGGCGTGGTTCGGTCATCATGCGTGGCAAAACAGAAATCGAGGAAATCCGTGCTGGGCGCTGGGCGATCATCGTCACTGAAATCCCTTACCAGGTGAACAAAGCCAAGCTCATGGAGCGTATTGCCGAGCTGGTGCGCGAGAAAAAAATCGAAGGTATTTCCGATCTGCGCGATGAGTCCGATAAGTCGGGTGTGCGGGTCGTCATCGAAGTAAAAAAAGATGCTCATGCCGATGTGGTGCTCTCCCAGCTCTACAGCTTCACTCCGCTGCAAACCAGTTTCGGCGTGAACATGCTGGCGCTGGATAATGGCCGCCCGGAGCTGATGAACCTAAAACACGTCATCACCAGCTTTATCCGCTTCCGCGAAGAAGTCATCACCCGCCGCACTGCCTTCCTGCTCGGCAAGGCGCGTGACCGCGCGCACGTGCTGGTTGGTCTTGCGATTGCGGTCGCCAATATCGACGAAGTGATCGCGGTCATCAAAGCATCGGCCGATCCGAACATCGCCCGCGAAGAACTCATGAAGCGCAGCTGGCCGGCGTCGGATGTCATGTCGCTCTTGCAGCTGGTCGATGATTCCGGCAACCGCGTTTCCGGTGGCAAGATCCAGTTCACCGAGGCACAGGCGCGGGCGATTCTGGAGCTTCGTTTGCAACGCCTGACTGGTCTTGAGCGTGACAAAATCGATGAAGAAATGAAAGAACTCGCGGCTGAAATCGCCGAATACCTTGCGATTCTTGGCAACCGTGAAAAGCTTTATGGCATCCTGCGCGATGAACTGCTCAAGGTAAAAGAAGAATTCGCGACTCCGCGCCGCACCGAAATCGAACTGTCCGAATTCGAAGCCGATATTGAAGATTTAATCCAGAAAGAAGACATGGTGGTGACGGTCACGGCCAATGGCTATATCAAGCGCACCGCGCTTTCCACCTACCGTGCCCAGCGCCGCGGCGGTAAAGGCCGTGCGGCGATGAGCATGCGCGATGAGGATATGACCAGCGAGCTGCTAGTGGTCAACACCCATACGCCGGTGCTGTTCTTCTCCTCCAAGGGAAAAGTTTACAAGCTCAAAGTATATCGCTTGCCGCTGGGTGCGGCCAACACTCGCGGCAAGGCGCTGGTCAATATTTTTCCGCTGGAACCGGGCGAGACGATTACGACCTTCATGCCGTTGCCGGAAGATGAAGCGCAGTGGGATACGATGCATATTTTCTTTGCGACTGCCGCAGGCAATGTGCGCCGCAATGACCTGTCGGATTTCCATGACATCCGCGCCAACGGCAAAATTGCCATCCGCTTGGATGACAGCGATAAGCTCGTCGCTGTGCGCCCCTGCACGGATAAAGACCATGTGCTGCTTGCCGCTAAATCCGGCAAATGCATTCGCTTTAACGTGAGCGATGTGCGCGTGTTCAAGTCCCGCACGTCGGACGGCGTGCGTGGTATGCGCCTTGCCGATAAGGATGAGGTGGTGTCGATGAGCATCATCAACGGCATTGACTGTACCGCTGAGGAGCGCGCTGCCTATGTGAAATATGCCGTCGCCAAGCGCCGTGCCGATGATGAAACAGTCGAAGAGCTAAGTGGCGATGAGGAAGCCATTGCCGATATTTCGCTGTCACCGGAGCGCATCGCCGAAATGGAAGCGGCGGAAGAGTTTATCCTTACCGTCACCGAAAACGGCTTTGGCAAGCGCAGCTCGGCCTATGAATACCGCACGACGCGTCGCGGTGGCTCAGGCATCACGAACATCGTGACCAGCGCACGTAATGGCTCAGTGGTGGCGTCGCAGCCCGTCGCGCAAGATGGCGGACAGATCATGCTGATGACTGATCGCGCCACCATCATCCGCACACGGCTGGATGATATCCGCATCGCCGGAAGAAACACGCAAGGCGTCACCATCCTCAAAACTGCCAAAGACGAACATGTTGTCTCCGTCGTTACCCTGCCGGAAGGTGAGGAGGGGGATGAGGTGGAAAATGAGATTGATGCTGTTGAAGTCGTGGATACTAGCGAATAGTTTCGAGCATGGTTTCCATATGTTCCGGCAGCGGAGCTTCAGCATGAATCGTTTTCTTCTCGGAATAAGGCAGCGCGATTTTGCTCGCATGCAGCTGTAGCTGAGCTTTTTGCGGCATCACGGTATCGCCCTGATACACCCATTCCCCTAGAATCGGATGGCCGATAGCGGCCATGTGCACGCGGAGCTGGTGTGTGCGCCCGGTTTTTGGGGAGAGTTCCACCAAGCTAATCCCGCCGTTGGTTTTCAGCAGTTTATAATCGGTGCGTGCATCCTGACCGGCCTCATCCACCTTCATCCACCAGCGGTGCTTGGCCTTTTCCTGCTTGGCGAGTTTCAGCTCAATCGTGCCTTCGTCCTGCGGTTTTCCTACCACCACCGCGAGATAGGTTTTCTCAATCTGCTGCGTGGAAAATAAATGCTGCAGGCGGGCGAGTGCCTGCTTATGCCGCCCAAGCACCAGGCAGCCGCTGGTCGCACGGTCGAGCCGGTGTGCAAGTTGCGGCACCATGGGGAGTCCGAATTGCAATTTCGGGAAATATTTATCCAGCGTGTTATCGTCGCCGAACCCTGGATGCACGGCGATATTCGCCGGTTTATTGATAACCAGCACCGAGGCGTCTCGGAATAAAATGAGTTCTTCGATATTCATGGCACGTGTCATACTCGCACTTGATGCGAGGCGCAATGGGCGCGAATCAATCGTGGGCGTATTAGACGGTGCACTCAAAGCAGCACATCATGTCGGCATAGGTCACCGGCGCTTGTGACGGTGGCATATGGTCAAAAGTAAGCTTCTCCGGCGTCGAAAAATCGAACACAGGCACGCAGGCCGAGGTGGAGATGAGGGCAGTGAGTATGAGCAGGGTGCGGATGAGCATGGGTGCCTCCATGGTGGTGTGTATGATCCCACTTTAGCAGGCAAAGTCTAAAACGAAGTTAACCATTGTATAAAAATTAATTAATTATCCATCATATTTTAATTAATTCATTTATTTCGATATCACTACGCAATCGTGCTTTTTCCTAGACCTCCAGATATGATGAAGCTACAACATCTGGCAATCACCAAAGGAGGCAAGTATGCTGGATTTGAGCCTGTTGCATAAGGGCGGCTTCATGATGTTTATACTGGTGGCGCTGTCGGTGTATGCGCTGGCGGTCATCATTTTTAAGGTCGTGCAATTCAGGAAGGCGAATGTGTTCGACCGCAGTTTCATCGAACCGGCTCTGGCCGAAATTAAAAACGGCGACCGGCTGAAGGCGACACTGACATTGGAAAAAACCCCAGGTCCCATCGCCCGGATCATGCGGGTGACATTCGCCTGTGTTGCCAACCGCGAAATGTCCCAAAAAAGCAAGGAAGCCGAAATCACCCGCGTTGGCTCGGCCGATATACGCTACCTCGAATCCTACCTCCGGAGCTTAGAGATGGTGGCGATGATCGCGCCGCTGATGGGGCTGCTCGGCACGGTCATCGGGATGATTAATTCCTTTTCCAAGCTGAGCCTTTCCGGCACCCGTGTTGATCCGACGCTGCTTGCTGGGGGTATCTGGGAAGCGCTGCTCACCACGGCGGGCGGCTTGGCCGTGGCTATTCCGGCGCTCGCGGCGCATTATATTCTTGACGGGGTCATCGAGAAAGTGCGCGCCACCATGAAGGATGTTTCGGTGCAGATACTGGCGCTGGAAGATGAGTTCCGCCGCAACGAGCGGTTGCATGCGATCGCCGAGGCCAAACGCGCTGAAGAAGAGCGAAAAACCCGCGGCGGCGATATCCACGTGCCGGATACCACACCAAAACAGACCTCCACCCTGCATCTGCTCTCGCCGAAATATAGCTAGGCCATGGAATTTGAACGCACACGCAAAGGCCCCATGCGCGGGCTTCCGCTGACGCCGCTGATCGACGTGACGTTCATCCTGATTATTTTCTTCATGCTTACTACCTCGTTCATGCGCGTGGAATCGCTGGAGCTGATCCTGCCTTCCAAAGGTGGCAAAGCGTCAGAAAAGCAGGAGGTAGTGCGGCTATTTCTCCATGAGAATGGCGAACTTCAGCTCGGCACTCGCAAAATCACCGTCGATGATTTGGGGGGCGAGCTGAAGCGCATGTTTGAAAAAGACCCATCCACCAAAATGATGGTGCTCACCGCCGATGGCGTCACCATGCAGCAGATGGTAAGCGCGATGGATCGCATCAACGAAGCCGGCGGCCAGAGCATTTTTGTCCGCAAATGGGTGAGGGGGAAATAATGGAATTCACCCGCACTGAGCGCAAACGCCTGGAAGTGAGCCTGATCCCGCTCATCGATATTTCCATGTTCCTGCTGATCTTCTTTATGGTCGCCGGGGTGGTGGAAAAATTCGAGATCATCCCGATCGACCCGCCGGTAGCGCAAAGCGGCAAGCTGGTCGATGAAGGGCATCTGGTGATCCTGCTTGGCAAGCGCGATGAAATCATCATCGGCGAAGACATCATCCCGCTCGATCAGGCGCGTGAATTTCTATCCCCCATTTTGTCCAAGAATCCGAACAAGGTGATTACGGTCAAAGCCGATGCCGCGGCGGCTGCCAACCGCGTCATCGACGTGATGGACGCCATCAAGGCGTCCGGCGGCAAGCAGCTTTCCATCGTCACCCAATCAAAGGCGGTTGTGCATGTTGGCGAATGACCGCACCCCGTATATGCTCTCCGAGCGGCATTTTGCCATCACGATGCTGGTGGCGCTTATCCTGCATCTTGGCGGGTTTGTCGTGTGGACGATCACCCCGAAATCGGTGGTGCAGCAATTGCAGATACGCACCATGAATATCCGCCTCGGTGAGGCGGACGAGATTACCCCTGAAATGTTGACTACGCCCGTTGCCCCCGTGAATGCACCGCAGCTCGAAGCCATGGTCGATAAGCTGGCACGCGATACGCTGGCACTGAAAGCACCATCGCCGCCGACCGATGCTGCCAAGCAATATGTGCGCGAGGTGAACACGCAGAAAACCAAGAAAGCCGGAGTCCGCGACGGCAAGCGCGATGCCGAGATCATGTCGCGCTACACCCAGATGATTTCGCTGTGGATCCAGAAATTCAAGCTCTATCCGGAAGAAGCGCGGCAGAAAAACCTGAAAGGCTCGACGGTGGTGCGTATTCGCATCGACCGCCGTGGCAATATCGGGTACTATGCGTTGGAGCGCACGACCGGCGTCGAAGCGCTTGACCGCGCCGCAATCGATATGATACGTCGGGCGAATCCGGTGCCCGCCGTTCCGGATGACTACCCGCCCGGCGATACATTTGAATTCCTCATTCCCGTCAACTTCACCTTGTTATGACCCAGCCAAAAAACATTCTTGTCACGGGTGGCGCCGGTTTCATCGGCAGCACGTTTGTTGCCCAGTCGGTGGCACGCGGTTGCAAGGTGGCGGTGCTTGATAAGCTTACCTATGCCGGGCACCGCGAGAACCTGGAATGGATAGAGGGCGGCTGGGAGCTGCTGGTCGGCGATATCTGTGACCGGGAGCTGGTGTTGAAGTTGCTGCGTGGTCACGCCATTGACGCGCTGGTGAATTTCGCCGCCGAATCGCATGTCGATAATTCGATCAGCGGCCCCAAGGAATTTATAGACACGAATATCGGCGGCACGTTCGCGCTGCTGGAAGCGGCACGCGAATACACCAAAGAAAAACAAGGTTTCCGCTACCTGCAGATTTCCACCGACGAGGTGTATGGCTCGCTGGGCGCGACCGGGAAATTCTCAGAAACCACTCCCTACGCGCCGAATTCGCCTTATTCTGCGAGCAAGGCCGCCGCCGACCACCTGGTGCGCGCCTGGCATGAAACGTATGGGCTTGATACCATCACCACCCATTGCACCAATAATTATGGCCCCCGGCAGCACCCGGAGAAACTGATTCCGCGCATGATTGCTTGCGCGCTTGCCGGTGAGAAGCTTCCTGTCTACGGCAAGGGTGAGAATGTTCGCGACTGGATCCATGTTGAGGATCACGCAAACGGCGTATGGCTGGCGCTTACCAAAGGTAAAGCAGGGCAAGCCTACGATTTTGGAGGTGATGCCGAAGAAAAGAATATCGAGCTGGTAAAAAAAATCTGCGCGATTTTAGACAGTAAGCGCCCCAAAAATTCCGGCTCGTATGCCGACCAGATCGCCTTTGTCACCGACCGGCTGGGGCACGATCTGCGCTATGCGATTGATGATTCAAAATCGCAACGCGAGCTTGGGTTCACGCGCAACTACACATTTGCTGACGGGTTGGAAACAACCATCGACTGGTATTTGAATAATCAGGCATGGTGCAATGAAATCATAAGGAAAAAAGTCGCATGAAAGGTATCATTCTAGCGGGCGGTTCAGGCACCCGGCTCGCGCCCATGACCTCGGTAGTGAGCAAGCAGATGCTGCCGGTTTACGATAAGCCGATGCTCTATTACCCGCTGTCGGTGCTGATGATGGCCGGCATCCGCGAGATGCTGATTATCTCGACGCCGCGTGATCTGCCGATGATGGAGCAATTGCTGGGGGACGGAAAGAATTTTGGGATTACGATTTCCTACAAGGTGCAACCGAAGCCTGAGGGAATCGCCCAGGCGTTTATCATCGGCGAGGAATTTATCGGTTCCGATCCGGTATGCCTCATCCTCGGCGATAATATTTTCTATGGCCAGACCATCGGCGATGCGGTGCTTTCCGCTGCCAAACTCACGCAGGGCGCCAAGGTGTTTGCCTATCGGGTGAGCGATCCGGAGCGCTACGGCGTGGTGGAAATGGATGCATCGTTCAAGGCGCTTTCCATTGAGGAAAAACCAACACAGCCTAAGTCGAATTACGCCGTTACGGGGCTGTATTTCTACGACAACCGCGTGGTGGGCATCGCCAAGGCCATGAAGCCTTCGGCGCGTGGCGAACTGGAAATCACTGATGTCAACAAGGCCTATCTCACAGAAGGCAAGCTTACGGTTGAATTGATGGGGCGTGGCACGGCGTGGCTTGATACCGGCACGCCGGATTCGCTGCTTGCCGCCAGCCATTTCGTGCAAACCATCGAAGCACGGCAGGGTCTGAAAATTGCCTGCCTCGAAGAAATCGCCCTGCATCGTGGCTTCATCAGCAAATCACAATTCAAGGCGTTGGCGGATGGTTACGGCAAAAGCGACTATGGTCGCTACCTGCAGGCATTGGCGGCGGAATGATCCTGATCCTCGGTAGGAACGGGCAGGTGGGGGGTGCGCTGGCGGCCTTGCTGGGAAAGCAGGCGGTGGCGTTCGATGCCCAGGAAATCAACCTGACCCAGCCGGATTTTACCGACAAGCTCAGCGTGCTGTTCCATCAGCATGATTTCAGCGCCATCATCAATGCGGCGGCCTACACCCAGGTGGATAAAGCAGAAAGCGAGCCGGAACTCGCCATGCGTATCAATGGTCATGCGGTGGGTGAACTCGCGAACTGGTGCAAACAACATGATGTCACGCTCGTACATTATTCCACTGATTACGTGTTTGACGGCAACGGATCGCATGCCCGCCGGGAGGACGAGCCGATCAACCCGCTCTCGGCCTACGGCAGAAGCAAGCTGCTTGGCGAGGAGCTGGTCGCCGCTTCCTGTGCGGAATACCTCATTTTCCGCACTAGCTGGGTGTATGACGCCACCGGAAAGAACTTTTTTACCACCATGCGCCGCCTATTTTCCGAACGCGAGGAAGTGCGTGTGGTTGCCGACCAGGTGGGCGCCCCAACCTATGCGGCGCACCTCGCCATGGCGACAATCGCGGCACTGGATAATGCTAAAAAAGCATCGCAGTTCCCCACCGGCATCTATCATCTCTGCGCTGGCGGCGAAGCAAGCTGGCACCAGTTCACACAAGCGATTTTTGCGCTTGCAAGCACCCATGAATCAGGCATTAAATGCAGGCAGGTTCACGCGATACCCACCAGCGATTACCCCACTCCGGCCAAGCGCCCGGCCAATTCGCGGCTTTCCTGCGAAAAGGCGAATGCGGTGCTTGGGGTGAGGTTGCCGCACTGGATGGATGGATTAAACGAATGCTATGAAAGTATCAGGCTGCGCGATTGAAGGCTTAAAGATCATCACACTCGATGTGCTTGGCGACGCGCGCGGTTTTTTTGTCGAGCGGTTTCACGCGGCACGGTTCGCCGCCGCCGGCCTTCCCACTGACTTCGCACAAGACAACCATTCGCGCTCCGCGCCGGGTATTTTGCGCGGGCTGCATTACCAGCATACGCCGGCGCAGGGAAAACTGGTGGGGGTTATACGTGGCCGGGTGTGGGATGTTGCGGTCGATATCCGCCCGCATTCGCCGACTTACGGTAGCTACCATGCGGTGGAGCTGACGGGAGAGAATGGGGTGTTGTTCTGGATTCCCGCCGGGTTTGCCCATGGGTTTTGTGTGTTGGGCGATGAACCGGTGGACATGCTGTACAAAGTCTCCGGCCTTTACAACCCAGCGGGAGAGGGTGGCATCACCTACAATGACCCGGAACTTGCGATTGACTGGCCGATTAAAAATCCGGCCTTGTCGAGCCGCGACCAAAACCAGCAATCCTTTGCCGACTACAAAAAAAATCCTCCATCATGGGGTGGCGCATGAGCACGGTCAGCGTCGTCATCGTTAGTTACCATACCGGCTCCGTGCTGGTGACGGCCATTGCCTCGGTATTGTGGCAAAAAGAACTCGCGAATGTGGTGGTGGTCGATAACGGCAACCCGCCGGATGTGCTGGCGCGCCTGCAGCAGATGGCGCTGATGGACGAGCGCATCACCATCGTCACCGGGCATGGAAATATCGGCTTTGCGGCGGGCTGCAACCTTGGCGCAACGCATGCAACGGGTGAATACCTCCTGCTGCTCAATCCGGATTGCATTTTGCCGCCGAATGCGCTTGCCATCCTGATGCGTGAGATGAACACCCTGCCCAATACGATGCTCGCCGGGGTACATCTTGTGAACCCGGATGGCAGCGAACAGCGCGGCGGCAGGCGGAACCTGCTCACTCCTGCCTCGGCTCTTGGCGAAATGCTCGGCCTGCGTAAACTCAACCTCCACCATGCGCCGATGCCATCGGATACGCACGATGTGCCAGCCATTTCCGGCGCGTGCATGTGCATCCGCAAGGCCGACTATGGCGCAATCGGCGGCATGGATGAAAAATTCTTCCTGCATGTGGATGATCTTGATCTGTGCATGCGTGTGGCCAAGCTCAGCAAGCGGATCGTGTGCGTGCCCTCGGTCACCATCGCGCACCTGCTATCCACCAGCGGCGATGGCAGTGCTGCACGTATTGAATTACACAAGGCAAAAAGTTTCATTTATTATTTTGAGAAGCATTTTTCAGGCAGCATGCTGCCAGGGGTGTTTCCATTACTCAAGGCCGTCATCTGGGCGCGTTATTACGTGAAGAAAAATTTTGGCGCCGCCACCGTGCGTAATGTGGTAGCTAGCCGTAAGCTGATGATGCTTGCGAGCAGCCTTACCATCCGCCAGAGCGCTGGTAGCCTTACCGGCAAAACCGTGCTGGTGTTGGGTGCTACCAGCCAGGTGGGGGTGCAGGTGGTGCGCCACTTGCTCGCTTCAAACGTTGCGGTGCTCGCCGTCAGCCGTGAAGTTCCCCTGCCGTTCTCGCATCCGAACCTGCGCTGGCTTAGGAAAGATATCACCGCGCCCGATTTCTCGCTTGATGGATACCTCGCCGATGTCGCTATTCACTGTGCGCCGCAGTGGCACTTGCCAAAAATATTGCCGACACTTGCCGCATGCGAAGTGAAGCGTGTGGTGGCAATCGGATCCACGTCGGTGTTTTCCAAGGCAAGCTCGCATAACCCGTTCGAGAAAGACCTGGTTGCCAAACACGTGGTCGCTGAACAGGAAATTGCCAATATCTCTGCCCAGTGCGGCATTGGCTGGACGATACTGCGCCCGACCATGATCTATGGGGTGGGGCTTGACAAGAATATTACCTCGCTCGCCCGTATTATCGAGCGCCACGGAGTGATCGCCATTTACCCCCCGGCGGTAGGCAGGCGCCAGCCGGTGCATGCGGAAGACGTGGCGATTGCCGCGCTCCAGGCGCTTAATTCCGAGGCGGCCATCAACAAGGCCTATAACATCAGCGGCGGGGAAACGCTGACCTACCGCGAGATGCTGCTGCGTATTTTCGAGGTCATGAAACGGCCCCCGAAACTGGTTGAAACCACGCTTCTACCACTGGCGCTGAGCCTTGCCGGGATTGTGACGCGCAAACACCATATTACCCGCGAAGTGGCCTATCGTATGAATGAAGACCTGATGTTTTTTCATGATGACGCCGCCCGCGATTTTGGCTACCATCCGCGCGCGTTTCTAAGCGGCGGCTTGGCCGATCTGGGGGAAGGGGAGTGAGATGGCGCGGGTGAGTTATGTCAATGGCAGGTATGCCCTGCATTCCGAGGCGATGGTGCATATCGAGGATCGCGGCTACCAGTTTGCCGACGGCATCTACGAATACTGCGCCTTTTATAACCGCACGCTTCTCGATGCGCCGCTGCATTTTGCACGGCTTGAGCGCAGCCTGCGCGAACTTCAGATTGAATTGCCGATGGCGATTCCGGCGCTTGCCATCGTCATCCGGGAATTGATCGACCGCAATGGCCGCGAGGATGGTGGGTTGTACCTGCAGGTGACGCGGGGTGTTGCGCGGCGCGACCATCCGTTTCCAAAACAGGTGCCGCCTGCACTCACCATGACGGTGTGTGGCGCAAAATCACCCAAGCCGCAGGAAATCAAGAACGGCGTGCAGGCGATCACCTATCCCGACCACCGCTGGCACCGCCGGGACATCAAAAGCGTGTCGCTGCTTGCGAATGTCATCGCCAAACAGGAGGCGAGCCGCCACGGTGTGCGTGAAGCGTGGCTGGTCATGGAGGATGGTAAAATCAGCGAAGGTTCGGTGTCGAATGCCTACATCGTCACTGCCAAAGGCGAATTGGTTACCCACCCGGCGGACACTCATATTCTCGGCGGCGTGACGCGGGATGTGGTGCTGAAGCTGGCGCGTGCCAACGATATCCGGGTGATTGAAAAACCGTTTTCCGTAAATGATGTGAAGGCGGCCTCGGAGGCGTTCATCACCTCGACCAGCGCCAACGTGCTGCCGGTCGTCAAGCTTGATGATATGGTCATCGGCAAAGGCAGGCCAGGTGCGGTAACGCAGAAGCTGATGGCGCTGTACCATGCCCATATCTTCGCGCAGACCGGGAAGAAATTTGAATGAGCCTTCCCAAACCCAAGGCAGTGATTTTTGACTGGGATAACACGCTGGTCAATACCTGGCCGATTATTCACGCCGCCCTCAATGCCACTATGAAGGCCATGGACAAGCCGCTATGGAGCTTCGACATGACCAAGCAGCGCGTGCGTAAATCCATGCGCGATTCATTCCCGGAAATTTTTGGCGAGCATTGGGAGCGTGCCGGGGAAATCTACCAGCATCATTACCGCATCAACCATCTCCTGAAGCTGGAGCCGCTTGCGGGGGCAGAATCGCTGCTTGCTGCTGTAAAGCAGTCCGGCGTTTACAATGTGGTGGTCAGCAATAAGAAGGGGCCGAACCTGCGCCAGGAAGTAACGCATTTAGGCTGGGATCACTATTTCTACAAGGTGGTGGGCGCTGACGATGCCGTGCGTGACAAGCCGTTTCCCGAGCCGGTGGAGCTCGCGTTTGCAGGAAGCGAGCATACTCCCGGTGGGCATGTTTGGTTCATTGGCGATAGCGATATTGACCTTGAATGTGCCAGGAATACCGGCTGCACGGCGGTGCTGTACGGCCCAACCCCCAAGGAACACGGGCATTTTACTCCAACGCATTTCCAACAGATGCCGTACCACGCCTATGCCGAAAGCCACGACGAGCTAACGCGTCTATTCAAGGCTTCTCACCAGTAGCGAGGCATCTTCCGACACCAGCGCCGCATGGATGGTACGCAGACGGAGTTCAAATTTGGCCAGCAGGTCAACCAGCGCTTCGTGGTGATTGGAAATATCCTCCAAATCTTTTTCCGGGTCACTGGTGACGGGGGACGTCACATCGACAAACCCGTTTCCGGCAAAACGTACAAATCCAACACCAGCATTCTTTTCCGCTTCCATCACCGTGCTGACAAGGCATGAGGCCACCAGTCGCGGCAGCAAGCGGAGCCGGGCGCGGTCACTGATGTCTGTTTTGGCATCCGGCGGTGCGGTTTCCAGCTCGCGGCGGATATGGGCGATGACATCGAGGTAGCGATTGACGGCGGCAAGCATTACTTCGCGGTTGAGTAGTAATATCCCGCTCCATAGCACCTTGTCTGATGCGGCAAGGCGTAGGAATCGCGCAAGCATGGCATCCGATGCAGTTTCCGGCACAGAGGCGGCGACCAGTGGCGCCGCGGCGAACACCAGTAGCTGGGGGAGGTGCGATACATACCCATAGATGGTATCATGCAGCGCGGCGGGCATGGCCTCCACCCGCGCACCGAGCGATTGCCAAAACTGGTTGACCTGCTGCAATTGCCCATGGGATAGCGGGGCTTCCGGGGTGATGATAACGCGCCGCTTTTCAAATAAATCCTCATGTCCTGCTGCAACACCCGATTGTTCGCTGCCGGCGATGGGGTGGGCAGGAACCACGAGCACATTTGGCGGCAATTGTTTAGTCATCACGGCTAGCGGCAGTTGCTTGACGGAGCCGGTATCCATCACCAGCGTTTGCGGCGCGAGATGCGGGGCGATGGCCGTGCAAATATCGGCAAGAAGATGGGTGGGGGTGGCGATAATGACGACGTTGCTTCCGGCAACCACATGCGCGGCATCGAGGCTGGTCTGGTCGGCAAATCCATATTTCCGGGCGTAGACAAGCGACAATTCGTTGCTATCAACCGCTGTGATCGACGAGGCCAGCCCATGCTTGCGGACAGCGCGGGCGATGGAGCTGCCGATCAGCCCCATGCCGATGATGGTGATTTTCCCAAACGGCGCATTCATGGGCATATTCATGGCGCCATGAATTCACCGAGGATGCGGATAATTTCCTGATTATCCTCTTCCAGCCCGACGGTGATGCGTAAGCAGGTTGGCAGCCCATAATTTGCTACTTCCCGAACGATGTAACCGCGTTCCATCAGGAAAGCTGCCGCTTTTGACGCAGGCCTGCCTTCCGGGAATTCCACCAGCACAAAATTGGCGATGCTCGGATGCACAGTGAGCGACAGCGCCCGCAAGCCAATCTCCAGTTTCAGCAGCTCGCGGTTGTTATAGGCTTTGGTCGCGGCAGCGTAGGCGATATCTTCGATAGCGGCGATACCTGCTTCCATGGCCGGGGTAGAAACGTTGAAAGGGCCGCGAACGCGGTTCAATACGTCGGTAATGGCCGGTGGCGCGTATGCCCAGCCAAGGCGCAGGCTCGACAGCCCATAAATTTTCGAGAAGGTGCGGAGCATCACCACATTGGCGTGCTTGGCCACCAGCTCGCTGCCGTCGGTGTAATCCGGCACGTTCGGATATTCGGCATATGCGCCGTCAATGGCGAGGATCACATGATTGGGGAGTCCTGCGTGCAGGCGTGCCACCTCGGTGCTGTTCAGGTAGCTGCCGGTCGGATTATTCGGATTGGCCACAAACACGATTTTGGTTTTATCGGTCACGGCGGCGAGCATGGCATCGACATCGGTGCGTAGATCTTTTTCCTTGGCGGTCACGACGCTGGCGCCGTTGCCCTGGGCGTAAATCTTATACATCAGGAACCCGTGTTCCGAAATAAGTACTTCATCGCCCGCTCCGGCATAGGCATGCACCAGCAGCCCGATTAACTCGTCGGATCCCGCCCCGCATACGATCTGTTCAATCGGTAGCTGCATCACTTCGGCAATGGCCTCGCGGAGTTTGACCGCATTGCCATCCGGATACCGGTGCAGGGTATCCGCCGCCTTGATGTACGCCGCCTTTGCCTTAGGGCTTGCGCCAAGCGGGGTTTCGTTCGAGGAAAGCTTGACTATCCGCATTCCTCCTGCGCCTTTTGATTTTCCACCGACATACGGTGCGATGTCGAGAATACCCTGTTTGGGTATGGGTTTATCCTGCGTCATGATGTTTCTTTTTCTTGGTTGATCGTAAACGGTGCCGCGTAGGCACCAAGGAAGTGACAGTACTGGAGGGCATTTCCAAGCCCTGCAAGGAAGGCTGTAAGCCCGGCATGTTCCGGGGTAATGAAGCCTTTCAGTTCAATCACATGATGCCGCTGGTCGGGCACAAGCGATGCGGTCGTTATCCAATGGGCACTCAGCCCCGCTGTACCAAAGGCTGTTTGCAGTCGGTGTTGGCTGACATCGTGATTGGCCTGCAGGACAAATAGCGACACATCGTCCCCGGAATCTTCGGGCGCTACGCGTGAAAAAGCGAGTGCAGAGGGTATATGCTTCTGCTCCGTGCCCTGATAGACGAACGGCAGGTGGGCAAAAATCTTCGGCGTATCCCCGCCCGGTTGCAGCAGGTGGCTCCACCAGTTGCTCTCGTCGGAGGATAGTGGTGGGATGACGCCGACGGCGGCGGTGCCGTCCATGACATCGCCGATCACGCGCTTGATGTGTGGTTGGCGGGTGATGATCGCGGCAGGGCCAAAATATTCACGGGCAAGCCAGAACAGGTCGCTTGCGCCCTCCGGGGCGTACACGGCGATGCTGAGGCGTGCTTCCAGGGCAGTGGAGGTGCCGATGAGGGTGCGCCATATCTGGGCAGCGGCGGCGGGCGAAAAGTGGCTTCCGGCAAAGGAATTTGCAATCCGGCGCAGCATGGTAGCCTCACGCCCGGGGCGGATGGGGCAGGCAGATCCACCCGTCCGCTCCTTGTATTCCCCCACTTTTTTGACGATTGAGAGGCGGTTTTTCAGTAGCGCGACGACCTGGTCATCCAGCGCGTCAATCTCACGGCGGTAGGTTTCAAGCTCTTGGGTCATAGCGGGAAACGATAATGCAAATGCCAGTTGGCAGCAAGCGGGAATCATTGTAGATTCCCCGTATGTTAGTAAAATCCCGTTTTGGTTCCGGCTACCAGGAAGTTGAAGTCGGTGATGTGGTGCGGTTGGCGGTGGACAAGCCCCTGGTGCTGGAAAGCGGCGCGGAAATCAGCAATATTCCCATCGCCTACCAGACCTACGGTCAGCTGAACGCCGATCAATCGAACGCCATTCTTGTCTGCCACGCACTGACCGGCGACCAGTATGTGTGCGGCATGCATCCCGTGACCGGCAAGCCCGGCTGGTGGGATCGCATGGTCGGCGCTGGCAAGCCGATCGACACCAGCAAGTATTATGTCATCTGTGCCAATATGATTGGCGGCTGCATGGGCAGCTTCGGTCCGAAGGAAACTGACCCAGCTACCGGCAAACCTTACGGGCTTTCTTTCCCGTTCATCACCATTGCCGACATGGTAAAAACCCAGGCGTTGCTGCTCGATCATCTGGGCATTAAAAAGCTATTTTGCGCGGTGGGTGGGTCGATGGGGGGCATGCAGGTGCTGGAATGGGCGGTAAGGTATCCCGACCGGCTGTTCTCCGCCGCGGTGCTTGCCACGGCTACCAAGCAATCGGCGCAGAATATCGCGTTTCATGAAATCGGCCGACAGGCGATCATGGCCGACCCGGATTGGTGTGACGGCGATTATTTATCGCAAAGGAAGTATCCTACAAAAGGCTTGGCGGTGGCACGCATGGCGGCGCACGTCACCTACCTTTCGCAAGCCACATTACAAGAGAAATTTGGCCGGCATTTGCAAGATCGCGACAATTATACCTATGGATTCGGCGCTGATTTCCGGGTGGAAAGCTACCTGCGTCACCAGGGTATGAGCTTTGTCGAGCGGTTTGATGCGAATTCTTATTTATACCTTACCCGTGCGGCCAGCTATTTTGATTTAACGCAAGGCGGGCGCCGCAGCATCGCGGAAGTTTTCAGCGGCACCGCCATCCGTTACCTGGTCGTATCCTTCACCAGCGACTGGCTCTATTCCTCGGTTGAAAGCCGCAACCTCGTCCGTGGTTTGAATGCGGTGGCGGCGGATGTCAGCTATGCCGACATCGAATCCGACAAGGGACACGATTCCTTCCTGCTCGATGTGCCGGAGCTGGATGATACGATGCGCGGGTTCCTCGCAGGATCGGCGCGGCAATACGGGGTGATGCTATGACAACATCGTTTGAAACCCCGGGCGATCATGCCGTCCGGATTCTTGCCAGCGACATTATTGGGTTGTATATCCGGGATGGGCACGTGCCGGGGGATTACCGTGAACAATTCTCAGGCGCGCTTGCCCATATCCTTGCCCGCGAACTACACACTGCGCCGCCCGATCAAGCTGAAAGAACCGTCTTCAGAAAGCTCGCCGATTTCTGCCGGCTTAACCATATCGATATATCGGCATGCAATGACGAGATTGAATATCTGGTAGTTGATTTTGGTGATGAGTACCGAAGAACAAGGGAATCCACGGGCAACCCGCATGTGGTCAATTTCAGCCGCCAGATTGTCGAGCGGTTGATGGAGCGGATTAAGCTGCTGGTTACAGCTGGCGACCTTGTATCTCCGAGCGACGAACAGTATAACGCTTTTTACCGCATGCTGCTGGAACAGTGCTCGGAGATTGCCACGCGAGATGATGGCACCCGGCGGGACGACGCTACCATCGAAGGCGAGATTACCAGCGCGGTGAATGCCGGACTGCGCGGCTTGCTGCGTGCGTCAAATCCCGAGCGTTTTAACGACGATCACGACCTCTCGGTTTTTATTAGCGCACAGAAATTCATGGCGGTTGAGAAGGATGCAAAACTCCAGAAATTCACTGCGGCCGCCATCATCCATCAATTCGCGCGGGCAATCACCGGCACAGAGTTTATCACCCCCGCAACGGATGCACCTGTTGTGCCCCCGGATTCCTTTGCCGGGTTGCTGCAACAAAAGATCGGCGATGCGCTTAAAGAGGCCTTTATGCCCCGAAGGCTGGAGGTGGGTGCGATACATGTAGTGAAACAAGCAAAGGATGCGTTTGCTTCGCGCTATGCACCGCTGCTGGTGGATGCCCTTCCCTCGTGCATCTGGGCGGATAATCAAGGAAGCACGCTGAATGATGTACAGGCGAAAGAAGTGAGCGCGGCAATATTCAAGTTTTATGAGGGTGACGACAACCGGGAATTCCGGGAGGCTATTCCAAGAAACTTGAACCATCATATCATGGAAATCACCCGGGCTGTACGCGGAGCGTATGAGGAGTTTTGTAACGAGAAGGCTGAGGGGTGGGTAGGAAAACACGGAACCCGCAGCGGCGGGCGAGAAATTGGTGAATAAACGGATTTATCTAATTCTTACAGTGCATTAGATGTGTTTTTTTCATTGTCTTTGAATCTTCACATGCTATGTCCCCCATAAATTGCTATATTTAATTGTTGTTAATTTATAGTGGGGAGTGTTGTGGCCAGTACTTTTCAAGATGCCAAAGAAAAATTTGCTGCGGGTAATGGGGTATTGCGCGTCACGCACTCCATTAATGCACGCGGGCACTACCAGGCCATTATCAGCTATCAGGAAGGCGACGCCAAGATAAATCTCAAGACTGCCCTGGAGGGTGTGCAGGGCTTCTTTAAGTGTACCCATGGTGAGAAAGCCTGCGCTATTAATTCAACGGATGACCATTCCATTGTCCTGACCTTCCATCAACCGGCAAAACCCAAGAATGGGCTCTCGGGCGAATATGCCGCCAGTTTTGGCGAGCATCAACATGTGAAACATGCGGTTCAAGACTTACAGTCTGTCCTCAGCAAGAAGGAATATGTCGTCCAGGTGGACGATCAGGGTCACCAGGATACGTTGCATGTTTCTTCGTCCATTCTGGGAAAGAACGTGGAGGTGCACATTAACACCCGAAAATATGACCGGGCGCCGACTGCTCCTGGTGATCGTACCATGGGTTTTGGTAACGATCCTGAAAAAATACCAATGGCGCTTGGAATTGCCGGAAAACTTTTTCCTACCGCCTTGCAGTCGATGCAGCGAAGGGAAGGCGGTTATCCCTCGACCGATACTATTCATCTCAAGAATGCTTCAAAACATCAGATTGAACTGGTGATTGAATCTGACGCCAGTACGACGGTGGCGAACCGGGTGCTCGCCGACATCAATCGCGATCTCGGGCGGTTCGAGGAACAGGGCATTGCCCTGACTGGCGGGCATGCGGAACAGGTGGCGGGCAAACTTCCGACGGCGGCGGAACTACGTGAATTAAGTAATAAAATTGAGACGGCGGTTACAGCCGCGATGGGTACGAACGCCGGTGCCATGAAACTCAGTGCGGATATTTTCAGGGATGTGAAAGCGGCAATGGGGCTGGGAGCAGCCGGGCGTGATGCAAACGGCTGAAGTTCGAGGCATTGTACCACAGGATAATTTGCAGGGTAAATAAGGCTTATGGAAATACAGCGCAGGTCAGACATCATTTATCGGTTTGCCAGAAAAGTGGTTATTCGGTTGCAGGAAGAGGGAGCCCTTGCCGATATCGATACCGCCGATCGTATCCATGCCCTATCTTTGGTAATGGATAAAAAATTACAAGAAAGTGCCACAAGAAGCTATACTCCTGCTGTTGAATTCAGGGAATTAAACGGTGCTATCAAAGATTTCTTTGGAGAGGGGGTTCAGTTAGAGCATTTAGTCAAAGCCATTCCAAGTGTTAGCGCTCTCGTTCGTGACCTTGAAAAGCTAAGCGTTGCTCAGGAACAAGAGGCACAGGCACAATGGCGGGATATTACCCCCGCGCAGCGTCTTGCCATTGAACTCTTTGCTAAGGAGGTGAAGCAGGAAGTAGCTAAGGCGGTCACGGCGACACGTCGCCACAAGCCAAATGTAAAATCTGCGGGTGAGGATTCACAACCAGACGGTTGGCACGACAATCTGAGTTTAATATCGCCAAGCAATGCATTATTGCATCAATTGGAACAAAGAATTATCGAAGCTTGCAAGCAGTTCCAGCAAGAGCATGGACAAGGTACCGGTTTCCAGGATTTTTCTACGGTGGCTTTTCCCATTGAAAGCGATATTCTGCGCCCGGCAATTGCCGGGCTGATTACAGAATCAAATCCCGGGATGGAGGGGATAGAAGTCACTGATGCGATCAACAGGATGCAGTTATTCAATTCTCACGGAAATGGGCGGGAACCGAGGTTGGAACCTCCCATCAGCAATCTGGTTTTTGATTTGCTTGGTTTAACGGAAGATGGGCATGTCGCCGGTGTCATGGAGCAACCCGCATCGGGCGAGTCTAGTCTGGATATGGGCAAACCAATCCGGCAAAAACTCCAGCAATTGTGGGTGGCGCAGGAGCTGGCGGAAGAGGCGGCAAAATATTTTTCGGAACATATATCGTTGTCGGATTCCTCTCAATTTGATGTCGGGAAACCTGAAAATATTAATGAATTTAACCGCTTCTTGTATGAGGCGGGCAATGATAACGAGGCAGTACGGGAAGTTACGGCGCAGATAGGGTTGCAAAAACTATCGCCAGTTCTGATGAAAATCGTCTATGATGCGTATCGAACATACGAACAACAGCGATAATGGACTCGAATAACATCACTACCACATCCCATCGAACTACGCTCCGCCCTGACCTCCAGGCCATCGCCGCGATGGTCGCGCGCGGCAGTTCACTGCTGGATGTTGGTTGCGGCGAGGGAGAATTGCTGGCGTGGCTGCGTGACAACAAGGATGTGCGCGGGCGCGGCATCGAACTATCGCAGCAAGGGGTGCACCGCGCCATCGCCAAGGGGCTATCGGTGATTCAGGGGAACGCCGATACTGACCTCGCTCATTATCCGGATAAGGCGTACGATTATGTTGTCCTGAGCCAGACACTACAGACACTGCGCGAACCCAAGGAGGTGCTTGGGCAATTAGTGCGTATTGCGCGGCACGCGATCGTTTCCGTGCCGAATTTCGGTTATTGGAAGAACCGCCTCTACCTCGCGTGTCACGGGCGGATGCCGGTGACAAAATCCTTATCCTATGAATGGTACGATACCCCGAACATCCATTTCTGCACCATCACCGATTTTGTGGTGCTCTGCGATACGCTGGGGTTCCGTATCGAACAGCGGCTGTATGTCAACCAGTTCGGCATTCCGAGTATTTTCAATAATCGCGGACTGTTTGCCAATTTATTTGGCGAACAGGGCGTTTTCATGATTACCGGCTAAGGAAAGCAGTGGATTACTCCTATTGCTCTAAGCCCCTATTTCTTGATTTTTTAACCATATAATGGTAAAGTTTCAGAAATCATTAGGGGTGTATGAAAGAACTGCCAAAAACCAGCAGATTGCTAAAATACGGAGATCATGCTCCCCCGCCGGGAAGTCGCCGGGAGGGCGTGCGTGACCGGTTGCTGGAAAAATGCACGATTGGTCTGAAGCTTCCAAAAGAACGGGGCGGTGATGATGCTCCTGTGCAATATGAGCAAAATTATATTGCCGTTTCTTCGCAAGGCCCATTTTTCCCAAAACTATTTCTGCATGGGCGGGAAATTTTTACTTCCAAAGAGATTGCCGATCAATTCGCAGTGTCCGACAAATCGGCTGATGAGAGCTATGTGCCTTTATTGACGCCAGCCTTGGTCAACAAAGTGTCGCACCTTTTTTCCCCCGACACGTTTGAGCAACGGCTTATTGGCTACACGATGCCACGCGAGAGGGGGGCTTATGTGCAGGCTGTCGTTAGCCAATTCCAACAGCAATATCCGGACATTGATTTTTCTTCCCTGCCGCCCGTGACCGAAGAGAATGCCCATACAGTAATGGGCGATTGCGTTCGACTGCTTGAAAAAACCGGGATTGACAGTACAACCCTGCTTGAAGACCAGCTTGCTCCGCCAGAGTCGCTCAAGCAGCAAATTCGTGACTATATTCGTGAAAATTATCCGCAGAGTTTTGATGCGAACATTGCTGCTACTCTTCCAGAGGGTGAGAAGCGTGACGCTGCAATAGCGCGTAAAGATGAGGTGCTCGCTTACGCCGCCCAGCATCATTACGACCCAGAAATTATCCAAAACTTTGCCGTTGGCTTACTCTTTGCACAGGATATTACCGAGCCTGTCGAGCCATTACTTGAGCTCGGGGGAAGGGTGCGTGCGAATGCCATTATCGGGGAAGCGGCAAGAAGTGTTGCCAACCCGTATGATGAGAAATTTGCCGTGCAGGAAGCGCGGGTGGCTAATATCATCGCCGGATCGGTGGAGCCACGGGTGCTGGAGCATATTACAAACCACAATATCGGGATTGTGGTAGCAGATGCTGAGGATAGCAGCGTATTTAGGGACATCGTCGCGTTTCCTGAAAAATTTGACGGAAAATTTGAATCGCTGAAAACGCGTGGTGATGATGTTTTTAACGATATGATCATCATCGCCTCTCCGGGATTAAAAGAAAAACGCCTTGCTTTTATTGCCCGGCATGAGTGCGAGCACGCGCTGGATATGACCAATCATCAACCATTCCAGATGATGGAGGATTATGCGCTGTGGTGCGCGATGGAAAGTGACCGGCGTCATCTTGACCAAACCCATGATATTATCAAGGAGATCACCCCGGAATCGGCGCCGGCAGTGATTGAGCAGTTACACCGGCTCGCCCGCATGGTGCAACTGGAAGGCAGTGAGCAGGCCATCCTCAACCCAGAAGATGTCCTGCGCCTGAAAGAAAAAATGCTGGAGTATCTGGACGTCGTCCAAGATCGGGTTTCGACGTTTATGCCACGCGATGAAAATGCTCCAGCCCACGAAGCCTATAGTGCTAAATTATGCCAGACGATGGAAATTCCTGCGGTGATAGAAGATGTGAAAGCCACTTTTGGTAAAAATTTTGTGCGCGAGTTGTTACCTGAGATTTACGATCTCTGCCGGCAACACCGCATGAGCCATCCGGCGATGCGGCGCAGGGATGGCGGGGTTGGAATGGAAGTGTAACTTTTCTGTACTAGCGGAATCTTTTCCGCGCTTCGGTAACATTCGGAAGTGGAAATAGTTTTCCAACTCCGCTAAGTTCGGGAACATGATTACCAGTTTCCTGACCCGCATCTTCACCTCCCGCCCATTCAAGCTGCTTGCTGTGCTGGCTGTATTGATTGTTGTGACCTCACAACTTGCACCGCGCATGATAGATACCAAAGCCTATGTCGAACGTATCGGGGCGAGCATACGCGAAACCACCGGCGCGACCATGGTGATTAAGGGGGGCGTGCAGCTCACGTTATTGCCGCGTCCGGCGTTGGTGCTGGAAGCCGTGGAAATTACCCAGCCGGACACGCCCTACGCCCCGACATTGGGCGCCGGAACGGTTGAATTGGCGCTCGACATTCCGTCGCTGCTTTCCGGAACCCCGAATATCGGGCAGGTGCGTGTGGATGACGCCGTCCTCATTGTCGAAAAACTTCCTACTGGTCAGCCGGATTGGGGATTTATCGGTGCCCCGTTCCTGAAGGCGATGGCGAGCCTCAAGCCCTCTATTCCTGTGGCCATTGAAATTTCGCGTGGGCGGGTGTCGCTCGCCGATGCACAGCAGGGAAAAACCGAAGGCATCGTTGGCCTTAGGCTTTCCGGGACGTTTGGTGAGAACAGCGCCGCATTCGGTAGCTTTACCTACAACGACACGCCGCTTTCTTTTTCCGTCGCCCGTACCGGTGCCATCGGCGCCACGCCGATTACGCTGGACGTTGCCAGTGCGGCAGGCCACGCCCTCTCGCTGAAGGGCAGCATGGACTTCACTGCTTCCCACCCCATCATCACCGCCAAGCTTGAGGCGAAAAGCCCCGACATTTCTGGTTTCCTGGGTGTTGCTGAGGCAGAAAAAACCGCCGCGCCCACATCGGCAGATGCTCCGGACGGTGTGATTCCGCTGACACTTGCCGGTGACTATGTGCAGAAGGAGGGTATTATCCGCCTCTCCGACATTGCACTCGAATCACTTGGTTCAAGTGCAAGCGGCAGTGTGGAGCGCGTGACCGGCAAAACCTCACGCTATGTCCTGTCGCTCGATTTCAAGACGCTCGACCTGACCAGCGCCCGCAGGCTTGCGGCTATGTATATTGTTTCGGTCAACCGAAACGGTGACGACGGCCAGCCCAAAACCTTGGCCAGCAAAGCCGTTGAGATGTCGGTCAATATCACGGCCGACAAGATGTTGCATGGCGCGCAAACCTGGAGCCGCGCCATTTTCAATGGTACCGTATCCGACGGGATGCTGACCGTGAACCAGCTAACCCTCTCCATGCCGGGCGAAAGTAAAATTGCGCTGTTCGGGCTGTTATCCATCTCCGATACGCAGGGGTTGCGCTTCGAAGGTAATACCGAAGCGAAGGGCACCAGCCTGCGCGACCTGCTCACGATTTTCGACGAATCGGCTTCCAACCTGCCTGCACTCGGCTTTGGCGCCTATGAGCTGAAATCCAACCTGTTTATTTCCAAGGAGTTGATGCGGCTGTCGGAAGCCAGCGCGCAATTCTCGGAGTTGACCCTCAAAGGCGGGCTGGTCACCTATTTCGACCAGAAACCGCGCATTGAAGCCGATGTGCTCCTGCGCGATATCAATTTCGATTATTTCCGCGATAGTTGGCGTAGCAACACTAGCCCCGACCAAGGTGACGGTGCGTTCCTGCGCTTCGACCGCGGCATGAATTTCGATTGGTTGAAGAAGCTCTCTGCCGTCATCGATTTCCGCGTGCAGGCGCAGGGATTCACTTTCCTCGAACGCAAGGGCAGCGATGCAAGCTTTCGGCTTTTTGCCCAAGGTGGGGAATTCGGCATTTACAACGCGAAGTTTGTTTACGATACCGACACCACCGAAGGTAGCTTGAAATTTGATGTCACGGGCGAAACACCAAGTATCAACCTGGTGATGAACGCCGCTGTAGTGAATACCGGATATTTCTCGGTCGTTCCTGCGCCGCCGGAGCCTGTGCCAACAGCACCACCGAGCGTGCCGCCCACCGAGGAGCTGCCGGATATGGTGATGCCATCCGCCACCCCGGAAGAAGAGCTGCGCGAGAAAATCGCTGAAGAGGCTGCCTCAATAGCGCGGGAGGAAGAAACTAAACCGACCCCCGGCGTACCCGCGCCTGAGGCCGAAGAACTGTCAAACTACTATGAGGAGGATGGCTCGCAGGAGGAATCAAGCCCGGTCGAGTTGACACCGCTGGCCACCCCGCTGCTCGGCCAGCCGGAAGTGGACGGCACCGAAACAGTGATTACCACCACGCCGCAATCGTTGCTGATTTCCGATGCTAGCGCGCAGGATGGTGCAGCGCCGGCAGAACTGCCCAAGCCGCGCTGGTCGGAAGCATTGATTGACATGAGCATGCTCGATGGTGTGTCCGGGAATTTCGATATTTCGATCGGTAAGCTGCAACATAAAGGCCGCTTGTTCGAGAACTTCAAGATGATGGCGAAGTTGGAGCGTAACCTGTTTACCTTCCAGACGCTCACCTTCAGCCATTGGGGCGGCAGTTTCAGCATTAATGGCACGCTGTTTGGCGGCAAGGTGCCCGGCATTTCGATGGGCTTTATCGTTGCCAGCGCCGATATCGACCAGATCCTCGGTACCCTGATCGGGATGCACGGCATTGGTGGACGCGCAAGCATCAGCGGCACACTGGATACGTCGGGGGTTAATTTTCTGTCGTGGGTATCGCAGGCCAACGCGAAATTACTGTTCGCTGGGCGCGGCGTCACTATCCGTGGATTCGATGCGGCGAGCGTAGTGGGTGCAGTGCAAGCTTCGCGCACGGCGGCGGATGTATTTAACAACGTCAACCTGTCCATCGCCGGAGGCATTGGCGAATACAGTGCCGACGGCAGTATCAACTTGAATAAAGGTGTTATCAGCACGCCGGGGATCGCGCTCAAAACCGGGCGCGTGATTGGCAGTGTAAGCGGTGATTTCCGGTTGATTCCATGGGACGTGAATATTTCCGGGACATTCAAATTCCCCGAGCTGACCAACGAAAATGTGCCTACCCTGACCGCACGCTGGGCGGGGCCGGTGGAGAATATTTCATTGCAAACCGACACCCAGTCGCTGGAAGCGTTTGTTTCCAAGCGTATTACAGGAAATTGAAAGTGAGACGATGATATGGTGATGCAACTTTTCCAGCGCAATGCAGAAGCAAAACTGGTGGAAGCCCTGAATTCAGTGACCGATCCATCTGGATGGCACGCCATCCATTTCCACCTGTCGGAACTGATGGAGCAGTTCAAGAGCGAGTATCAGGTAAAGATCGCAGTCAACCTTATCAACGACCTGCTCAAGAATTTCGATGGCGGGGTATTTGTCTTGCAGGATACGAGCATTATCCTCGTGTGCTATGGCCTCGAAAAAACCCTGCAGAATAAAATCATTTTCCAGCTGCGCTACCTGTATATGGATGATCCGTTGGCCTATACCGATTCCGGCGAAGAGAACCCGGAATTCTGCACCTGCTATGATTTGCAGCGCGACTGGCAGTCATTTCTCGATCTCTCCACGCGCCGGATGGCGCTGACCATGCGCCGCCCGGTGGGCGCACGCGCCGAGAAAATCGCTGCCGCCATGGAAGAGGCAGGTGCGCCGCTTCCAGTGGCTGAGGCGCAGGTTGTGGCAGTCGCCCGCGCTGGATTCACGGCCTCGCGCCTGGGCAACCTGGAGCGTGAATTGCAGCATGTGCCGCTTGGCAAAGTCATCCGCACCCAGCCTGTTTGCGCGGCGCAGATGGGGCTGCCGGTGCGTAAGGTATTCGATGAGCTGTATGTGCATATCACCCAGTTGAGCGAGGTGTTGAAGGCGGAAGTGGATTTTCTAAGTAATCGCTGGCTGTTCCGCTACCTGACACAATTGCTTGATGCGCGCATGCTGGAGTTCCTGAAAAGCGAGCGCGACCAGTATCTGGCTAAACCAGTCAGCATCAACCTGAATGTGGAAACGTTGCTTTCCGAACGCTTCCAGCAATTCGACCAGACTTTAAGCCGTGCCAGCAAGGCGGGCATTGTGCTGGAAGTGCCGGTGGTTGATGTGTTCATGGATATGGCGGGGTTCCACGTCGCCCGCAAGGAAATGCAGGCACTGGGCTACCGCATTTGCCTCGACGGGGTGACGGCAGATAGCTTCAATCACATTCAGCGCGAGAAACTGGGCGTTGATCTGGTCAAGGTGCAATGGCACGCCAATTTGATGGAGGCGGGGCAACAGCGGCAGAACATGGTCGATGCGGTGCGTGCGAACGCAGCAAGCCGCGTGATTCTATGTCGTTGCGACAATAAACAGGCGATCGATTACGGCCAGTCGATTGGTATCGCTCTCTTCCAGGGGCGCTATATCGATTCGGTCGTAAACCCCAGTTCCATGACGGAGAATTGAAATGTTCGACGCTATCTGGGACATGAAAATCGGCTATGTACTCTGCGGCATCATCTGGTCGCTGGCCTGCGGGTTCGCCGTCGGCAACTATGCGTGCAGCCTGGTGCATCGCCTGCCGCGCGGCAAGCTGATGCTCGATAAAACACCTTATTGCGGCAATTGTGGCACCTTGCTCAAAACGGCGGATTTATTCCCGGTATTCTCGGCGATGTGGCTGCGGCACAAATGCCGCTACTGCAAACAGCCTTTCCCGGTGTCGCACACATGGACAGAATTATGTGTTGGTCTGTTATTCGTGCTCGCTTTTTTCCAGCATGGCTACGGTGAGGCGTTTG
This sequence comes from uncultured Rickettsiales bacterium, assembly GCA_964518725.1. Lineage (GTDB taxonomy): Bacteria > Pseudomonadota > Alphaproteobacteria > Rickettsiales > SXRF01 > JANRKF01. The sequence goes on from CAZFKP010000001.1 coordinate 54,170, forward strand.
TACTGATTTCTATCATCGGCGTTTTTCTGATTACGCTTGCGGCCATTGATGCCAATGAAAACATGATTATGGGTAAAATTCTTGTGCCGCTTATGGTGGCGGGCATGGTGTATCGCGTGCTGGTCGATGCTTCGATTTTTGGGTTTGTGCAGGGTGGGCTAGTTGCACTTCTGGCCAGCGCGTTTCTCTGGCGCAAGGAAGTTAAAAAAGTCGGGCACGTCTATATGCTGCCGCCGCAAGCGTACATGGTGACGGCGGGTGGGTTGTGTGTTGGCCAGCAACATTTACTGGATTACGCCGGGCTGATGTTAGGCTTCGTGGCACTCTTTTTCCTGCTGGCTGCCATGCGGCACAAGCGGTTGGTGCTGAGTGTGCCGTTTGGACTTGCCACCATCATTCCGGTGCTTTATCCGGAATTTTCGCTGCTCGCCCTTATCCCACATCCAGGCATGTAAACCGGTCGCGTGTGAACTTGGCGTTGGCGAGCGCATGGGCGTAGGCTTCTGTGCTCCAGCCGAGCGCTTCGGGTGTTTCCGGTAGCCCGGCCATTTTGCGGATCAGTGCTAGTTCCTGCGGCGGGATGTGGATGGCGGCAATGGCATCGCTTGCCGCGCCGCATGCGCCAGCCGCTAATAGTTTTGCCTGCAACGCCGCCATCTCCACCGCCGTCACCGCGATTTCCTCGCCATGGAGGCACGTGCCGTCGCTCAGCATATGTGCGATCATATGTTCGGCACCGCTCGCGGGTCTACTGCTACCGGCGATAGTCATGCCAAAACCGGAGAGCAACAATAGTTTTAGCAAGGCTTCGATCGCTTGCGTGTCGCCGCGTGCGATGCCGTTGGCTTGCCCAAACACCTGCGGTTCGTAGGAGGCGATAAGGTCATAGGGCGCGTTGTCATACGCTTCACCCGTGAGGTGATGCGCGAGCAACCAGTCGGCCTGCGCGGTTGGGCGTGCGAGGCTGTCCCCGATTCCTGCCTGCGATAATCGCGTCGGGGCGGCAGCCAGCAACTGCATATCAGCCAGTACCGCTGCCGGCAATGTGGCGGCGTGTGATTCTTTCTTTCCGCCTATGCTGATCGACGCATTGCCCGAGACATAACCATTCATTGAAGTGGCGGTAGGGAATACGATATACGGCTTGCCCGCTTTATGCGCGGTGTATTTCACGAGGTCGTTGATGGTGCCGCTACCGACCGCGACTAAAAAATCGGCGCGTTTTGTTTTATGCTCGATTTCCGCTAGTGCCTCCTCATCGGCGCTTATGCCTTTGTGAAGGGTGATATGCGCGGCGGAGAATTTGTCTTTGAGTGCGCGGAATACAAGGTTGCCATATGCCGTGCTCGTGTTCACGTCATCGACCACCGCCGCCATGCCCGCCGCGAGATGTGCCGCTACCAGCTCGTCGATGTCGCGCGCGAGGCTTGGCGCAATCACCAGCGCAGGCAATGGTTGCAACCTTTGTGTAAGTATGTCTTCTATGGGTTTGTTGAACATATACCATCTATAGAGGTTCCCCATGCGATTTCTATGGTTTTTCCTGTTGCTTGCTGCCACCCCGGCGCTTGCCAATGACGTGCCCTTCGGCCTGTGGCTGGTTGGCGTTCAGGAGGAAGCGCGGATGCAGGGCATTTCCCAGAAAACACTCGATGAGGCGTTTGCCAACACGGCGTTGATCGACGACATTATCCGCCTTGACCGCAAACAGCCGGAAGGCACCAAAACCCTGCCGGAGTATTTGTCGAATGTTATCAGCCAAAATCGTATCGACGAGGGCAAGCGGCTGCTTGAAGAATATAAAGATGTGCTTTCCACCATCGAAAAGGAGTATGCGGTCGACAAGGAAGTGATCGTGGCGTTGTGGGGTATCGAGACCAGCTACGGTGAAAATACCGGCAATTACCCGATTGTCGATGCGCTGGCGACGCTTGCCTATGATGGTCGCCGCAGCGATTTTTTCCGTGCCGAGTTGATGAAGGCGCTGCGTATTCTGGAAGAAGACCACATCGATGCTGATGCCATGAGCGGCTCATGGGCAGGGGCGATGGGGCAGTGCCAGTTCATGCCATCGAGCTTCATGAGATATGCGGTGGATTATAACCGCGACGGTAAGCGCGATATCTGGAACACGCCGGAGGATGTTTTTGCCTCCATCGCTCATTACCTGCATTCCGAAGGCTGGAAGCTCGACGGCGAGGTAGCGATGCCGGTCAGCCTGCCGGAAAAATTTGGCGCGGCGCTTACCGATATCGCCACAATCAAATCCACCCACGAATGGAAGAAACTGGGTGTCACCTATAACGACGGCAGCGCGTTGCCGGACAATGCCGAGCAGGCCTCAGTTATTATGGTCGGCAGGGATGCGGATGCCGTGCCCTATATTGTCTACGGCAACTACAAGGTGATCCTCCACTGGAACAAATCGCGCTATTTTGCGACCGCCGTTGATATGCTCACGGAAGAAATCCGGAACTAGCCGGTTGACGGTGTTCCGTGCCCATCCATACGCAGTTCCCGTTCGTTGAGGCGCCCACGGATCAGTAGCTCCAGCATTTCCGTATTACATGGCTTCGGTAAGTGGGGAATACGCATTTCCGCGAATTCCGGGTGCCGTTGGGCAATAGTTTTTTCATCGGTGGCGGTAAACATAATAATTGGAAGGCCGGGCTCTTCTGCCTGCAATTGCTTTGCCAGTTCCACGCCATTGGTATTTCCCATGTTGTAATCGACGATCACCAGGTCATACCCACCACTCTTGAATTTCTGCATTGCTTCGTCAGCGGAGGCGGCAATATCCACCGCATATTTTTGGTTGGGGTAGGATTCCAGTAAGAACTTCAGGCTTTTAATGACCCCGTCATAATCATCAACACATAATATTTTCTTTGCCATGGTAGGCTCCTAATATTTTACGTTGCAGCCGTAAGGTTGGGTTGAGGTGGTTTTTACCGCTTTATTGTCGAGCACTGCGGCGATCGCCGCAGTGACGTAATTATGCGCCCCGGCGATGTCTTCCGATTTCGGGGTTGGCTTGTCATCAATCGCGCCGTTATACGCCAGGGTGCCGGCGGGGTCGATCACGAACATGTGTGGCGTGGTTTTCGCGCCATACAGGTGTCCGATGGTGCCGCTGCCATCAAGCAAATACTCCGTTGGCTTTGCTTTGCTATCAGCGATAAATTGGTTGGCGCTGGCAGCATCAACATGGCCTTCATTGCCTGCTGCGCTGGAGTTGATGCTAAGCCACACCACTCCTTTTTTGGTGGTCTCGGCCTGCAGGCGCTGCATTTCGCCAGCCCCATAGAATTTTTTGACGAACGGGCAGCCGGGGTTGTTCCATTCCAACACCACAATTTTGCCCTTGTAATCCGAGAGCTTGACGGTTGTTCCCGAGGCGGCGCTGGCAGTGAAGTCAGGAGCTGGGTTGCCGATGGTGACGGCGGCAAATGCTGGATGGGTTGCGGTAATGGCAAGCAGCGTCAAGAGAAGTTTTTTCATGGGTGTTGGCCTTTCAGGGTTGAGATAACGAGGGATTCAGAAAGTAGCTGCGGTAGCACGACCGGCTCGCCGGACGGTGGAAAATACACATAGAGCGGCACGCCGTTATAGCCGAATTTTTTGAGGAATGACGTGATTTCCGCATCGCGGTTTGTCCAGTCGGCAATCAGCAGCCTGGTACCGGTTTCCTCGAAGGCGGCACGGCTTTTTTCGGTGTTGATCGAGGTGCGCGCATTGACCTGGCAGGTCAGGCACCAGGCGGCGGTGGCATCGACAAACACCGGGGTGCCCGTGGCGCGCAGGTCGGAAAGTTTTGCTTCGGAAAATTTCATCTCCTCGTCATGCGACGGGATGGCCATGCCGACACGGGAAAGCGCGCTAATGCCATTGACCAGCACGGCAAGCAACAGCAGCAAGATGGCAATGCGGCAGAAGGGGGAACGATCACTGCAACGCTCTTTAAGCCAGATGATAAAACTGAGCGCCAGCATAGTGATGAGCACGATCAGCAATCCCGCCGCGCCGGTTTGCTGGGTGAGCACCCACACCAGCCAGATGACGCTTGCAAACATCGGGAAGGCCATCAGTTGCTTGAAGGTCTCCATCCATGCGCCGGGGCGGGGCAGGTAGGATACTAATTTTGGAAAAATTGCAATCAACAAGAATGGCAGTGCTAGCCCAAGCCCGATCGACAGGAATACCAGCATCGACAGCACGGGAGGCAGTGTCAGCGTAGCCCCCACCGCCGTTGCCATGAAGGGCGCGGTGCAGGGGGTGGCAACCGCCGTCGCGAGCACGCCGGTGGCGAAGCTGCCGCGCAGTCCGTGTTGCGGCGTGTCGGCCAGCGCGCTGCCAAACAATACAGGCAATTCAAACATGCCCGCTAAATTAAGCCCGACCAAAAACAGCAGGATGGTGAGGAAGCCGACAAAGGGCGGCGACTGCATCTGGAAGCCCCAGCCGATGGATTCCCCAGCCATCTGTAGGCTGATGAGCACTCCGGCGATAATCGCGAACGACATCAGGACGCCTGCTGTGTAGGCCAGCGCCTGAGCGGCGATGGATTTGCGTTCACGCCCGGATTTCTTTGCGATCGCCAGTGCTTTCAGTGATAATACTGGCAGCACGCATGGCATGAGATTCAGCACCAATCCGCCGAGGATAGCAACGAGCACCAGTACGATAAAGCTGTGTGGTGGCGGGGTAGGGGGGGCTTTGATGTCAAGCGTTGTGGCGGGACTGCTCGCGCCCGGCAGCCCCAGTTCAACATCGTACATGCCGGTTTTGCTTTCAAGGTATCCGGTCAGCTTGGTTGGCGGCGGTTCATCGACATTACGCGCCACCGACAGCGTATTGCCGGAGAACTTCTGCGGCGCGGCGTAGAGAATCTGGTTCTGTTCACGCGGGAAAAAATAAAGGTCGCCGTCTTCAGCAACTTTTTCCGGTAGCATGATCTCAAAACTGTCTTTGGTGATGGTTGTCGGAAGCGGGACTCCCATTTTCTTTGGAATGGCGTTTAGTTCCTGCTTCAGTATTGCGCTTTCATGCCCCTCAAAGGAAGCTGCGGCTATTTTGATGCCGATGGCGAACTCGGCGCTTTCCGGCACGCAGATTTTATCGCACACCAGCCATTCCGCTTTCAGGCGGATCGGAAAACTATCCCCGGCGAAATCCTCCGGCACACGCAGCTTGGCGGGGAGCAGCACGTCGTTTTTATAACCGTACACCATGAGCACATCTTCCTGGATGCGCGACGGCAACGGCCACAGAATCTCAGTATGGTTGGTGCCTTCCGGCAGGATCCACGAAATCGTCGTCGGGATACCGGCGTCACCGGGATTTTCCCAGTAGGTATGCCAGCCTTCTTTAGGTTGCAGCAATAGCCCAATCGTAATCTCATCGCCGGGCTTGGCTTCGTAATGCGAGACCAGCAGCGATGCATCGGTATTGTCGTTCTTGACCATGAGCTGCGCGTAGGCGTTGCTCGTAACGAAGAAGGAAAGTAACAAAACCAGCAGGCGCATGCGACCCTCGAATGGTTGTTAAACAGATGAAGCCTGACGTTGGCCTAGATAGCTTAAAAATTTACTAAAAGCATCGGCGCGGTGGCTGATACTATTCTTTATATTCGCGGGCAGCTCGGCAAAGGTTACATCATAGCCGTTTGGAATGAAAATGGGATCATAACCAAAGCCTTTCCCACCGCGCGGCGGGAAGGTGAGGGCGCCATCTACTCGCCCTTCAAATGAATGTATCTGGCCGTCCGGCAGGCATAAGCTCAGCACGCAGGCGAAATAGGCGGGGCTTGTAAGTGTCGCGCCAGCTTCCCGCAATTCTTTCTCAATGCGCGCAAAAGCAATGGAAAAATCTTTTTTCTCTCCTGCCCAGCGGGCGGAGTAGACGCCAGGTGCTCCACCAATCGCAGGTACGACCAGTCCGGAATCATCCGAGAGCGCGGCCATGCCGGAAGCTTGCATGCAGTGGCGGGCTTTAAGTTCGGCATTTTCAACAAAGGTGGCGCCGGTTTCTTCCGGTTCGTCGATGTTGTGCTCGCCAGCGGAGGTCACGGAAATGCCAAGCGGTGCGAGCAGCTCGCCGATTTCGCGGACTTTCCCCGCATTGTGGCTGGCGATCAGCAGTTCACGGATCATGCCTTGCCCTTGGCAATCGCTTTAGCCTGTGCGTTTGCGAGTTGTTTGATACCTTTTTTCGCGAGCTTGTAGAGTGCTGCCACCTCTTTGTCGGTTACCGGCGCTTCTTCGGCGGTGCACTGGATTTCGACGATCTTGCCATCGGCGGTGAGGACATAGTTCGCATCCATGGTGGCGGCGCTGTCTTCCGGGTAATCAAGGTCAAGCACCGCATGCCCCTGATAAATGCCGCACGATACGGCGGCGAGTTGGTTGGTGAGTGGCGAGGATTTGAGCGCACCTTTTTTGACCAGCGATTCAAACGCCAGCGCCAGCGCCACATAGCCGCCGGTGATCGAAGCGCAGCGTGTGCCGCCATCGGCTTCAATGACATCGCAATCAATGATAACCTGCCGTTCGCCGAGCGCTTTCAAATCCACCACCGAGCGCAGGCTCCGCCCGATCAGCCGCTGGATTTCCTGGGTGCGGCCGGATTGTTTTCCCTTGGCGGCCTCACGCGGAACACGGCTCTCGGTAGCTCGCGGCAGCATGCCGTATTCCGCCGTTACCCAGCCTTTGCCGGTGTTCTTGAGGAAGGGCGGGGTTTTGTCCTCCACTGTAGCGGTGCAGAGTACCTTCGTGCCGCCGCAGGTGATAAGGCATGAGCCTTCGGCATGACGGCTGACCATCGGCTCGATGCTTACTTTCCTCAGTTCGTTGGCGTTTCGCTTGGATGGGCGCATAACCTGCTACTTTCTGTTTCGATGGTTTCTTGCAGTGTCCTTGAAAATTCTTGTTTCGGCAAGCCCGGAGGAATCGGTGGCAGGAAATGGATGGTAATTTTCCCTGGTGTTTTTAGGAACGCATTCTTCCCCCAATACACTCCGGAGTTGAGTGCCACGGGGATCACCGGCACGCCAAGCTGGCTGTAGAGGGCGACGACACCCGGGTGGTAATCCGGCGCGGCGCCTGGGCGGGTGCGGGTGCCTTCCGGGTAAATGACAATGGTGCGGCCTTCGGCAATGCGCGCCTTTGCATCACGTAGCATTTGTTTCATGGTGCTTGCCTTGCCGGAGCGGTCGATGGCGATCATGCCCATGCGCCATAAATACCAGCCCCAGCCGGGAATGCGGAGAAGCTCGCGCTTCAGTACATAGCACGGCGCATCGAGCAGCACGAGGAACACCAGCGTATCCCATGCGGACTGGTGTTTGGAGGCATAAATCACCGGTTCGTTGGTGAGGTGTTCGCGCCCCAGCACTTCGTAGCGTATGCCGATCAGACACCGAGCCAGCACCAGCGCGATGCGCGCCCACGGCCTTCCGGCGCGCAGCGATGTTTTCTGCGACACCAGAAAAAGTGGTGCAAAAATCACCGAGGCAACGAGCGCCCACAGGATGAACAGGATGTTGAAGGCGATACTGCGGAAGATCATCAGATACTGCCGTTTTGGAGCATCATGTGGCGCAACTTGGCGGCGATGAGCTTGTGGAATTCCGAAAGGATCAGGTTGCGGGTCTCCGCATCCAGCGCCCATGAAAGGTCGCTATAATCGCGGGTTCCGACCGGGGCGGGAACCAGCACTACATTATCCGGCAGGAGGGTTTTGAACTCAATCAACGCCCGCGGCATGTGGTAATCCGCCGTGACCAGCAGCACCGACCGGTAGTGATGCGAAATAATCCAGTCGGCGCTTTCCTGTGCGTTGCCGATGGTATTCGCGGCTTCGCGGCCAAGGGTGATGCGCCCGGGCAAGAGCGAGGCAAGCCTGGTGCGTGTTGCCTCCGGCGCTTTCTCCAGCAAATCCTCTAGCGGAACTTCCTTGCCGACACCGCTGATGAACAACGCTTTGCCGCGTCGTGTGCTGAGTAACTCCAGCCCGTATTCCACCCGTCCACTGCCGCCGGTGAGTACGACGATGCCATCGGCATTTGCCTGTGGGTCAAGCGTGTAATAATTCGTGTAAATCGCAAATCCGCAGACGGCAGCCACCCAGACAAAAAACAGGAAGACGGTGCAAATGATGGTGCGGAAGACGCTGCCCATCATAGAGTTTTCCGCAGCTGTGCCAGCACGGAATAGCGGGTGGCAAGCAGTACGATCATCCCGCAGGCCAGCGGCATCACCAGCATCAGCGCCACATGCGGCATGGCGAAGCCGAAGGAGGGCAGGATCGGCGTATTGATGGCGGCCACCGCACGCCCCAGCGCCCAGAACCCCAATGCAGCGGCAGCTACGCCAATCGCGGCGGCTTTCAGGCTGATTTTGAAATGTTCATACTGGAACTGGCTGGCGATATAGCCGTCTTCCGCGCCCATGCCATGCAGCAGGCTCACCGTCCGCTCATGCAGGTGCAGTGAGGCGCGGGCGCTGAACGTAATCATCAGGGTCATTGCACCAAGGATCGTGGCCACCAGTAGCACCGCGAGCCATTGGAGGATGTTGATAAATGCTGCAAACACCTCCGCCCAGCTATTATGGGTATCCAGTTCGATCATCGGGTCAATGGCGGCAAGCGAGGATTTCATCGCGGCAGCATCCAGTTGCGTGCCCTCATGGAGTGTTATTTCCAGCACCACCGGCAGCGCCATGTCGAACAGCGCGTCGCCATCGCCAATCCATGGTGAAAGCAGCCCGCGCAGCTCGCGCTCCGTGACTTGCTTGACCTCCAAAACTGCCTTGTCCTTGCCAAGCGCGGCTTTCACCCGGCTGGTTTTCTCATCAAGCTTTTCCAGCGAACCGGGAATAATCACCGACACCGCGCCGATATAATCCTGCCGGTGAGTACCCACCCAGCTGCCCAACGAGAGAACCAGCGCCAGCAACAGCGTAGCGAGCGCCACCATGATGCCGATATGCCATGGCAGGAAACGTTGTGCGTCATCCTTGGCAAAGGTGAAGTCAGATTTCATGGCATTATCCATAGCCTATCGGCTGGCGGTATCAACTTTTTTGTGTTTAAAGAGGTTGCAACATTCCGTAAAAACGCCTAGATTAATAACAAATAACTATTTGGATTAAGATGACTGACGAAGAGTTAGATGGTGGTGGGGCGAGCGAAATTCCACTTGTCCGGTATCCGTGTTTGCGGGAGTTGTTGTCCTCGGTTGAGATGGTCAAACGGCATCTTGAGCGGCGGTTAGAAGAGCTGGAGCGAAAAGCTGAAGATAATCCAGCTGAGGATGAGCGCTACCGCAGGATTAGGGAAGAAATATTTAAAGCGATTGTTCTACTCTATAAAAAGGAATTGCCCCCTGAGCTGAATGACCTGCCACTTGATTTGAATCATTTAAATCCTGAGCAGCAGAGAACCGTTGATGCCGTGCGTCGGCGTTTTGGCGACAAACTGCCAGAAGGCATGCATTGGACGGAAGGGCTGGAAGCCTTTTTTTCTCGGTTGTTTGAAGAATATAACCGGGACAAAAAAACCGGGCTGCTGTCACAGGATTTTCTTGAAGATAGCTTGAAGAAGATCATTGACATGCGTAGGGAAAGATTGGGCATCGGCGAGGATGTCAACCCGGTGACGGTGGTTGTCTGTGACTTGAATCAATTCAAATCCTTCAACACGAATATGGGATATCGCCTGACCGACCAGCTACTGATTTCGATTACCAATCAACTTCGTAGGAATGCCAATGAATGGGATTTTGAGGAGCACTTGCCGCTTGCCCGCCTGAACTCAGCAGGGGATGAGTTTTGTTTTATCATGCATTGTAGTGAAGATGAAGCAGCGCGACGTATGGAGAAATTAAATACGCTGCTACACAACACGACGTTTGATTTCGTGGATAAAGACGGCGGCAAACATTTTACGGTCAGGGGCGCAACGATGTCTTATGGTTGCCATGAACTTGACTCGGATTTAAACAAGGTTGGTGCCCGCGATACGGTCGACAGCGCCCTGCTCAAGGCTGCCGGTAAAATGCAGGAGTTCAAGGAAGAATTTCCGGAATATGCCAGGGAAATTGCGATGTCACCTACACCCAAGCTCACTAACCACGATGATGCCGGTAAAGCGATTGATTTCCAACGGCAGGATGTTTCTAGTTGGACGTTATTATCCAGGACGTTGGTACCTCGGGCGGAACGGGTACGAGAAAGGCAGAAATTGCCCAATGCCAGTGGCTGGATCGCGCCATAGCAACGTTTAGGCGTTGGTGTCCACTTGTTTGCTGTCGGTTGCGGCTTTGGTCACGGCCACCATGGCGGGTTTCAGCAAGCGATCATGCATCGCATAGCCGGCCTGCACCACCTGGATAACGGTACCCGGCTCGGTGCCGGGCTGTTCAACCTGCACCACGGCCTGATGCAGATTATGGTCGAATTTCTCGCCCAGCGGGTCGATGCGCCGGATGCCGTGGCGCTCAAAAATCCCCACCAGCTCCTGCACCGTCATATCCAACCCATCGCCGACGGTTTTCAGCAGCTCATTGGCTTCCCGCTTGTCCGGTGTCAGGCTTTCGGCAGCGCGCTTGACGTTCTCAAGTGCATTGACCATGTCGCGGGCAAGGCTGCTGGCAGCGTATTTCGCGGTTTCCTGCTGGTCGCGCTCGGCACGCTTGCGAACATTCTCGGTCTCGGCGACGGCGCGCACCCATTGCTCTTTCATCTGCGCCAGCTGTTGCTCCAGCCCAGCTATCTGGTCGGCGGCAGCATCTTCGGCGGTGGGTTGATCCGGGGGGGTGGAAACGGGTTCTTCAACGGCGGGATTGGAGTCTGGCTTTGTCATGGGTACTTCTTTTGGGTGGATGGAGAGATGGGGTTATACGCTAGGAAATGTGGTGCGGACAGTAAAAATTTCAATATTTATGTTGCAAAAAAACGATTAGTCATTAAGCACGAGTCATCAGGTACTATTTAAGGAGTTGAATTGTGACCATTAATCTAGGACAGAAGCGCACTTGCCTTGGCTGCGCCGCCAAATTTTACGATCTGGGGAAAAACCCGGCGAAATGCCCAAAATGTGGCACGGTCAACGACATCAATATCGTCGCCCGCCGCCGTACCCGTGCGAAGGCTGCGCTGCCTGGAGATAATGACGATCCGCTGCTTAAGGAAAAAGCCAAGATGGAAACCCGCCAGGCCAAAGCTAAAAAGCCTGTGAAGGAAATCGAGGGTGTTGACCTTGACGCATTTGAGGATATTGAGCCGATCGCCGCCGATGACGACATTGAGGAAATCGAAGAAGACGATATGGAGACGCTCGAAAGCCTCGAAGAGATTGAGGATGGCGACGATGATGACGTGGAGGAAGAAATCGACGGCGAGGTATTGATCGACGAGATCGATGAAGGCGATGATGAGGGGGATGAGGAAGAAGAGGAAGATGAGGACGAAGACGAACGCCCCGCTCGCAAACCCGCCGCGAAACCTGCGAAGAAAACCGTCGCCAAAGCCGCACCGAAGAAACCGGCTAAAAAGCGTTAGTTAGCTAGCGGGAGCTTTAGCAAGAATTCGCGTTATTTCTTGCGTTCCATAATGTTCCGTGCTCGCTGGAAAATCTCGCTGGCGTCGGAAGTTGAGGAATCGATGATAATGGCGTCGTCCGCCGGGATGAGGGGGGCAGCCTCCCGGTTCTGGTCGCGCTCGTCGCGCTCACGCAGATCTTCCAGCACCGAATCGAACACCACCTCCACCCCTTCGCCGGAAAGCTCCCGGTGACGGCGCTTGGCGCGGGCGAATAAGGTGGCGGTGATGAAGAATTTGATAGGCGCGTCGGGGCAGACGACCGTGCCGATATCGCGCCCGTCGAGCACCGCGCCACGCGGGCTTTTCGCAAAATTACGCTGGTAGTCCAGCAGGGCTTGCCGCACTTCCGGGAATGCGGATACCACCGAGGCGGCTTTGCCGATGCGTTCCTGCCGCAGGCGCGGATTGGAGAGGTCGTTGATGTCGATGGCGCGCGCGGCAGCGATGGCGGCTTCCTTGTCATGCGGGTCTTTATCGCCATACACAAGTTTCAGCCCCACCGCCCGGTACAGGCTTCCGGTGTCGAGGTAATCAAGTCCAAAATGCTCGGCGAGGCGGCGGGCGAGGGTGCCTTTGCCAGATGCCGCCGGACCATCAATTGCCACAACAAAAGGAATGTGCGGCTGCACGCCTCCATGTGCCTTGATGGATGCGCCAAGCTGGTTCATCAGCGCGATAAAATTGGGGAAACTAGTCTTGATAGCGTCGGCGTCGTCAACCGTAATTGGCTCGGCGCTCGCCAGCCCCATCACCAGGAATGACATGGCGATGCGGTGGTCGAAGCGCGTAGTGATGGTAGCTCCGCCCTTCGGCTTTCCGCCGATGACATAGAGCGTATCACCCTCGGCGCGAGCGCTCACGCCACAGGCGGTGAGGCTCTCAATGATGGCGTTTAGTCGGTCACTTTCCTTCACGCGCAGTTCAGCCAGGCCGTGCATGACGATTTCACCCTCGGCAAAGGCGGCGGCGACGGAAAGAATCGGGTACTCATCAATCATCGAAGGTGCCCGTTCGGCAGGCACGGTGACTGCGCGCAACGTGCTGTGGCGCACGCGGATATCGGCGAGTTTTTCGCCGCCGAGGCTGCGCTCATTTTCATAGGTGAGGTTGGCGCCCATCTCCTTGAGGGTGTTAAACAGCCCGGTGCGTAGCGGGTTCATGCAGATATTACGCACCATAATTTCCGAACCGGGGGTGATGAGGGCAGCCACGACGAGAAAGGCGGCGGAAGATGGGTCGCCCGGTACGGTGATTTCACGGTTTCTTGGCTGTTGTTCTGGTTTGCCGCTGATAGTGATGGCGGTGCCGTCTGCGGTTTGCCTGCGCGTAATCGGTATATCGAAATATTCGAGCATGTTTTCAGTATGGTCGCGGGTCGCGTGTGGCTCGACGACGGTGGTGGTGCCGGGGGTGTTGAGCGCCGCCAGAAGGATCGCCGATTTGACCTGTGCTGAAGCAACAGGAAGGGTGTAGGTGATTGGGGAGGGAGTGGCGGTGCCTTTGATCGAGAGCGGTAGTTTTCCCCCGCTGTGGGTCAGGATTTCGGCGCCCGTTTTTTCCAGCGGTACAATCACGCGAGCCATGGGGCGCGAGCGCAACGAGTCATCACCGGTAAAAAAACTGGTGAATGGGTAGGGTGCGACAAGCCCCATCAGTAACCGGGTGCTGGTGCCGGAGTTCCCCATATCCATCACACCCTGGGGTTCCCGCAGCCCGCCGATGCCCACGCCATCAACCTGCCAGCGATCGCCATTTTTTACGATTTTTACTCCCATGCTACGCAATGCCGCGGCGGTGTTGAGCACGTCGTCGCCTTCGAGCAGGCCGCGGATGGTGGTGGTGCCGAGCGCCTGTGACGCAAGCATCAGGGCACGGTGGGAAATCGACTTGTCGCCTGCGACACTAACATCGCCATGCAAGCTGGCGGTAGGTGTGGAGGTGGTAGGCGTCATTGTTGCGCTCTCGGTGCGGTTTGTCGTGGGCAATAGGCCGGGATGGTGCGTTTGTCGGTTGCAACGTCAGGGCAGAGGAAGCCGCGTGCCGTTACCAGTACGCTGAATACCAGGCCGAGGATCATGAGTATGAACAGCATCCATGCGAAGCTGCTGAAAGCGCGCCCGGTGATATACAGCAGGATGCGTTTATGCAGAGGATCTTCGCCGGTATCGCTGGTTTTAAAGCTTTTAGGGATTGCCTTGCGCGCAACCGCCGGGCCGCTCACCAGCCCATCATTATCGTCTTTTTCAGCCTGTTTTCTTCGGGGTGTCGCGGAAGATTGTGGTATGAGACGGGAAGTGGCATTGGAGGACTGGGAACTGGTTTTCGGCTGCGCTATGGGTGGTTTTTCAGCCGGAAAGACTACGGTTAGCTGGCGTCCCATGGGGGTAGTAGAAAAAGACAGCGTATAAGCGGCTTCCGGGGAACTGTCGAGCAGGGTTTTTATCTGCTTGAATAGTGGCGCGGATGCGAGTGCAGCGGTCAGTTTTTCAGTGCATGCCGGCGTATCCAGCGAGGCGTTTTTCACATATAGTTTTCCGCCATCGTGCTCGGCGACATATTTCACGTCCAGGCTACAGCTTGCTAGCAAATCATAAGCTAGCCGCGCATCTTTTGCATCCCCCAGCACATACACTGATTGTTCGGTATTCTGCTGGCTCTTGCTGACGGTCGCGCAGACTAACTGTAACAGGGATTCAAGGGTTTCATGTGGCATGTGGTTATCGTATAATATATATTATGGAAAATAATGGTGTCATAAGATTCTCCTGTCTCGAATAACCTAAATTTCCCGGTAGCTCAACGTGATAATTTTAATGCAATCCCATTTCCTGTGAGTGCCAGTAGCTGTTGGTCAGCGAGTTTGGCAAACCGTCGTTGATATTCATAATCATAGGTGGAACCCAGAGAGCTATAGCGTTATCACCAATCCATCATACCCCGGTTCGACCCCGGCTGGCAATGACGCCTTGAGGGTTTGGTAATCAAAATCATGGCTCATGTGGGTCAGGATCGCCCGTTTGGGTTTAGCCTGATCGATCCATGACAGCGTGAGTTCCAGGTGTGCGTGGCTGTAGGATGGCGCGGTACGCAAGCAATCTACAATCCACACATCCAGGCCTTCCAGAGCCTTAAAACTTGCCTCTGGAATGGCGTCGCAATCGGTAGAATAAGCAAAATTACCAATGCGATAGCCGTAAGTCTTCGCCTTGCCATGCCCGAGCAGGAAATAGTGTATTTCAGTGTCAAGCAGTTCAAAACTGCCCACATCCTTATCCACAACCACGTGCGGCACAAGGCATGGCCGATACCAGAGATTTTCCGGCTTGGGTTGGAAAGCGTAGCCGAAGCGCTGCTGTAATATGCCCATCGTATGCGCGTCGCCGTATATCGGTAGAACTTCTCCCGACAAGCAATTGAAAGATCGTAGTTCATCTAGCCCATTGGTATGATCGGCATGGTCATGGGTATAAATCACGGCATCTACCTGCCGGATGTTTTCCCGCAGCGCTTGCTGGCGCAAGTCCGGCGAGCTGTCGACCAGTATATTCTTTCCATTAATTTCAATAAGTAGCGAGACGCGGGTGCGGTTGTTTTTGGGGTCTTTGGAGATGCAGACCGGGCAATCGCAACCGATAAACGGCACCCCGGCCGAGCTGCCGCATCCGAGCATGGTCACTCTAAGGGTCATTATAATACTCCGTTCTCGTCATTGCGAGCGACCACCGGGAGCGCGGCAATCCATGTCCCCGCTTGTTGAGAGATGGATTGCTTCGTTGGCGTTGCCTCCTCGCAATGACGTGTCTTCATGCCGCCGCCCTGTCAAATAGCCGGAAGAAGTTCTCGGTGGTGATGCGGGCGCATTCCCCCTCGGAAATGCCTTTAATGCCCGCCAGAATGCGGTTGGTATGCACCACATGGGCCGGTTCGTTGCGTTTTCCGCGAAATGGGATGGGGGCGAGGAACGGCGCATCGGTTTCCACCAATATACGATCCAGTGGAAGTGCGCGGATTACCTCATGCAGGTGGGCTGCATTCTTGAAGGAAATAATACCGGAAAACGAGATGTAAAACCCAAGTTCTATCGCTTTTTCAGCCAGTTTTTTGGAGGAAGTAAAGCAATGCAATACCCCCCTTGCGTTACCCTTTGGAACTTCAGCGGATAGTATCTCAGCTGTATCCGCATCGGCATCGCGGGTGTGGATAATTAGCGGAACGCCGGTTTCACGGGCGGCTATAATATGTTGATATAACGACTTTTTCTGGTGTTCGCGGTCGGTGGTTTGATAGTGATAATCCAGCCCGGTTTCGCCGATGCCGATCACTTTTTTACGTGAACATTGCTCGATAAGCCACTTGGAATCAATGACTTCTTCTTTTCCGGAATCGTTCGGATGCACCCCAACGGAGCAGAAAACCCCTTCGTTTGCCTCGGCAATGGCGTAGACTTCCTCGAATTCGGCAACTTCGGTGCAGATGGTCTGCATCACCCCAACCCCGGCCTCCCTCGCCCTTTTGATGACGTCCGGCAGGTCGGTTTTATAGTCCGGGAAGTTCAGGTGGCAATGTGAATCGACGAGCATTACCCAACGCCCCCCACGCGAGGAAATACGCCACTCGGGGGGGGGAGCGGCGTGCCCGGTTTCAGGGCGTATTCGGCGCTCAAATACTTGAATTCCCTCTGCTCAGGGGGCACGGCCAACTGGTCGAGAATTTTTGCCGCGGAATCGGGGATGATGGGTTGGAGGCTGAGGCCGATACAGCGAATAGCTTCGGCCAAGGTATAAAGCACCTCTTCCATGCGCTCAGGATTCTCTTTTTTGAGCTTCCACGGAGCGGTGTTATCGATATAGGCATTGGCATCGGTAGCAAGCACAAGAATGCACGCCAGAATGTTATGGAACTGGCAGGCATCAAGGTAAGGCTTCCAGAATTTTGGCATATGGTAGGCATGCTCCACCAGTGCTTCTAATTTTGCTGGCGCTTGCGGCACTTTCCCCTCGCAATTCTTCGCGATCATCGAAAGCGTCCGCTGGCAGAGATTGCCGATATTGTTGGCGAGTTCCGCATTTACCCGGTTGATAAGCCCTTCGCGGCTGAAATTCCCGTCATTGCCAAAAGGCACTTCGCGCATCAGGAACCAGCGGGTCTGGTCGAGGCCGAATTCGCTCACCAGATCGGCGGGCGCGATGGCGTTGCCGAGCGATTTGCTCATTTTCTCGCCCTCGATTGTCCACCAGCCATGCGCGAAGATTTGTTTCGGCAGCGGTAAATCGGCGGCCATCAGGAAGGCCGGCCAGTATACCGCGTGGAAGCGGATGATGTCTTTCCCCACCATGTGCAGATCGGCGGGCCAGAAGGCCATTTCCGGGGTGTTTTCCGGGTAGCCAAGCGCCGAGAGGTAGTTGGTGAGCGCATCCAGCCAGACATACATGATATGGCGCTCATCCCCCGGCACTGGAATACCCCAGCTAAAGGTGGTGCGGCTGATGGATAAATCCCGCAGGCCGCCTTTGACGAAGCTGATGATTTCATTGCGGCGCGATTCGGGCTGGATGAAGTTCGGATTTGCCGCATAAAATGCTAATAATTTGTCCTGCCATTTTGATAAATCAAAGAAATAGCTGGGTTCCTCCACCCATTCCACATCCGCCCCGGTGGGGGCTTTGCCATTCACCAGCTCAGATTCTTGATAATAGGCCTCATCCCTCACCGCATACCAGCCGGAATATCCGCCCAGATAAATATGCCCTGCGTCGGCCATTTTCTTCCACAATGCTTGTGCAGATTTTTTGTGTCGTTCTTCGGTGGTGCGGATGAAATCATCGTTGCTGATATTCATGAGCGTTGCCATCTCCCGGAAATGCTGGGAGTTGGCATCGGCCATCGCCTGCGGGGTGACACCCTGTGCATTGGCGGATTTTTCCACCTTCTGCCCATGCTCGTCGGTGCCGGTCAGGAATTTGACATGTTCGCCGGAAAGCCGCTTAAACCGCCCCAACACATCGCACGCCACCGAGGTATAGGCATGGCCGATATGCGGGCGGTCGTTCACATAATAAATCGGGGTGGTAATATAGAAGTTTTTCATGCGGCGGCTTTGCTGGCAAGGCTGTGGAAGAAACTGATGACCGCCGATTTATAGTCAAGGTGCCGCGCTTCGCAAGTGGCGAATGTCTGGCTGGTCTGTTGCCAGCCTTCCGCCCAATGGCTGCTGCCGGTGATGCGCGCCTGCGTTGCCATCCAGTGCAGCGCCAGCCGCGAGAAAAGCTGCCAGTTCTGGTGCTGCTTGCCGCTACCTATCTGGTCGGCCATGGCCAGCACGCGCCCATGTGCAATCGCTGGGAGCTCGTGAAGGATCAGTGCCAGCATTTCTTCCATGTCGAGCGCCCCCTGCCCGTATAATTCAATGGCCAGACCCGGCGAATAGTCACTGATTTCGCCCAGTTTCTGGATGGCTTCGCGGCTAAGGTCAGGGAGCTGCCGGCGGAGGATGTACGAGAAATCTTCCGCTGAGAGCGGCTGTACCTTGAGTTGGCGGCAGCGTGAGCGGATGGTAGGAAGCAGCCGTCCGGCCTGGTGTGCCACAAGAATAATCACGGTTTGCGGTGGCGGCTCTTCAAGGATCTTGAGGATGGCGTTGGCCGCGTTTACGTTCATGCTGTCTGCGCCGTCGACCAGTACGACGCGCCACGCTCCCTCACCGGGGGTCAGCGACAGGAATTCCGCGATGGCGCGGGTTTGCTCCACCGAAATTTCCTTGGCGTACTCTTCTTTTTTCTCGTCGAATAGCCGTTCAATGACCAGTAAATCGGAATGGGATCCGGCGAGGATGCGGCTGATCGTCGCTTCATCTTCGCCAAGCAGTTTGCGGATCAGTGCGTAAGCCAGCGTGGCTTTGCCGATGCCTTCAGGGCCAGCAAGCAGGATGCCGTGCGCCAGCCGTCCCGCTTCCAGCTCGCCCTCAAGTTGGGAAAAGACGGTGGCGGCGTGGCCGTGTAGTTCAAAGCTCATGGCGGGATAGGTCATACGGGGCGTACTGTACCCCTAAAACGTGCCAACTTGCAATGGCGCGATGACCTGGGAGGTTTGGGCAATGCTGCTGCGGCGCTTTGTATCCAGCTCGGCAAAGGTGCGATCAAGCAGGGCGATCATCTGGTCGTCACGCCCAGTGGCGCTGCTTCCCCCCATGACGACGGCGACGATGTTATAGCCGTTCTTTTTGACCGAGGTGACGAGGTTGAAGCCTGAGGCGCGGATATAGCCGGTCTTGATGCCGTCCGCTCCGTCATAGCGCAGCATTACGCGGTTATGGGTGGTATAGGTGACGCCGCGGAAATCAAAACGCTCGGTCTTGAAATATTTGTAATACTCCGGAAAATCGCGGCGTAGCGCAATGCCAAGCCGTGCCATATCGAAGGCGCTGGTATACTGGCCATCATCCGGCAGGCCATTTGGGTTGCGGAAAATCGTATCGCGCATGCCGAGCTCATGGGCTTTCTTGGTCATCATCTGGGCGAAATTCCATTGGGTGCCGCCCAAATGTTCAGCCAACACCACCGAGGCGTCATTACCGGAGCGGACGACGAGCGCCTCAATGGCGTCCTCGACTGAAAGCCGGTCGCCTTCCGACAGGTTGATATTGGTTTCCGGCTGTCCGGCGGCTTTTTGCGACACATCCATCATCGTGCCGAGGTTCATCCGCCCGCGTTTCATGGCATCAAAGGTGAGGTAAAGCGTCATCATTTTGGTGAGCGAGGCCGGGTAGCGCGGGTCGGCGGCATTCTTTTCGTAGAGTACCTGGCCAGTGTCGGCATCGACAACGACAGCGGCGTATTTGCTGGCATCGGGTGCGGAAGGGCGGGCGTTATATATCTTTTTCAGGCGTTTTTTGTTGGCCGTCGTCCGGCTCTTCTTGCTTTTCTTGCTTTTTGCCTTGGCCTGTTTTGCCCCCGAAGCTTTGCTGCTGGCCGATATTTTGCCGCTGGCATTGCTCGCTGCGTAGCTATCGGACGGGAGGAAAGCCAGAGAAAAGGCCATTAACCACACACATGTTACCGCAAGATAATGGCGCAGGCCTATCACCCTCTTCCCCCTCAGTCCCTACTATCAGTAGTGTTATTATGAATCAACACCACCAAGATAATGTTTTGACTGTGCGCTGTAAACCATTTTTGTTTCGATCCGGGGATTATTATGATCACGCCGATTGTTGAAGGCTTGACTTTTTACCCGTAGAATACTATATCTCACTCATTGCTGCACCGCAATATAACCCATATAAATCGACTTTCATGGAGAATGTCATGACCCAAGCAAAAAAATCATCAAGCGCCTCTGCAAAACTGGCTTCCAGCGTGGCCAACAAAGCCGCTAAAAGCACCTACTCCGCCGTTGAATCCACCCGCAGCTCGGCTGAGAACGTGGTAAAAATCGGCAGCCGTGCTGCAAAAGATTTCCTCAGCCAAAGCGCTGGCGAAGCACAGAAAGCACAAGACAAAATCCTGTCAATGAGCCGCGAAGGTGCCGAGCAATTGGCGAAATCGGCCGACGCTGTAACCAAGGCGATGTACGACACGATCAGCACTTCGCGTGATAACATCGAGGCTGCCGTTGAATGCAGCAACGTGGCTGCCGCGCTGGCGAAAGACGTGAGCAGCGAGCTGATGGAATATGCCAACAAAGGCTTCACCGACAGCGTCGAGCTCTCGAAAGAGTTCTTTGCATGCCGCACCATCAACGACATGATGGAATTGCAGAACCGTGCGATGAAATCGGCGATGGACAATGCGTTCGCACAAACCACCCGCCTCTCCAGCCTGATTTTCGAATATTCGAGCGAAGCGCTGGAACCGATCAATGAGCGTGTTGCTCAAGCCACCGAACAACTCAGCAAAACGCTGAAAACGGTTGCGTAATAAGGAATCATTTTTGGTTAGATGATACGAAAAACCCCGCCCTAACCGGCGGGGTTTTTTATTGCCGGTTTGTCGCCCGTGCCAACAACAAATGATCAGCTAGTACGCAAGCCATCATCGCCTCACCCACCGGCACGGCGCGAATGCCGACGCACGGATCGTGGCGGCCTTTGGTGACGATGGTGGTGTTATTGCCCTTGATGTCGATCGTATCAACCGGCGTAAGAATCGAGCTGGTCGGCTTCACCGCGAAACGCACGACGATGGGCTGACCAGTGCTAATGCCACCAAGGATTCCACCCGCATGGTTACTCATAAATTTCGGTGCGCCCTTGCCTTTTCGCATGCAGTCGGCATTTTCTTTTCCGCTTAAGTGAGCGGCGGCAAAACCATCGCCAATTTCCACGCCTTTGACGGCGTTGATGCTCATCATGGCACTGGCCAGATCAGCATCGAGCTTGCCATAAATCGGGGCGCCCAAACCAACCGGAATGCCTTCTGCTACTATTTCAATCACCGCGCCGATGGACGAGCCGCTTTTTCGAATTTTTTCCAGGTCACGCGCCCATATTTCCGCCATTTTTGCATCGGGACACCAGAACGGATTTTTGCTGATTTGTTTGGCATCGAACCTTGCGCGGTCGATGGCCTTATCGCCCATCTGCACCATGGCGCCGGTGATTTTTATTTTACCGAGCACTTTACGCGCAATCGCACCGGCGGCCACGCGCATCGCCGTTTCACGCGCGGAGCTGCGCCCACCACCACGATAATCGCGGATGCCGTATTTGGCAAAATAAGTGTAGTCCGCGTGTCCGGGGCGAAATTTATCTTTGATATCACCGTAATCTTTCGATTTATGGTCTTCGTTCATGATGATGAGTGCGATTGGTGCACCCGTCGTTTTCCCCTCAAACACGCCAGATAAAATTTTCACGGTGTCGGATTCTTTGCGCTGCGTCGTGTATTTATTCTGCGCCGGGCGGCGCGCATCGAGATAGGGCTGGATATCTTTTTCTGACAGCGGAATCATGCTCGGCACGCCATCCACCACGCAGCCAATGGCCTCGCCGTGGCTCTCGCCCCAGGTCGTGAACTTAAAAATGTGGCCGAATGTGTTGAAACTCATGGTAATTACCCTATGTTTAGGTTATCTAATATTACATAACCAAATGATAAAACAACAACATCTTCGCATTACCGAGTTTTTGCTGCTCTATGCAGGCATTCCTCTGATCCTGATTGGCGAGCCGCGCGGAATAAAAATCACCGCCCTGTGGATTTTATGCTTGCTGGCGATCACCCTTCTTCGTAGGCATGGTATTCGTGATGCGGCAAAAGAATGGAATTGGGGCGCGGTGCGTGCCGGAATGCCGATGGTGCTGAAGCGTTTTGTTCCCTGTGCCATTGCCCTCACCCTGCTCTTATTCTGGCTGCAACCGTCGCGATTTCTGAGTTTTCCACTAGAGCGGCCGGGTATGTGGGTGATCGTGATGATCTGCTATCCCATCATGTCGGTGCTGCCGCAGGAACTGATTTACCGCAGCCTTTATCACCACCGTTATGCCAAGCTATTTTCTGGTGAAAAAGCGCAGATGCTTGTGGCGGGCGTAAGTTTTTCGGTGCTGCATATCATGTTTTTGAACTGGGTATCGCCCCTGCTCTGCTTCGTGGCGGGCATCATGTTTTCGCAGAGTTACATGAAACATAAATCGCTTGCACTGGTCGTGATCGAGCATGCACTGTATGGCTGCTTTATCTTTACGCTGGGGCTAGGTGTGTATTTTTATGGGGTAACGGCGGCGCGTTAAACCGTCGCGATATCCGGCGCGTCGACACGTTTCATGCCGACCACATGATAGCCGGAATCCACATGCAGTATCTCGCCCGTGGTGCCCTGCCCCAGTTGGGAAAGCAGATATACGCCCGCGCCGCCGACATCCTCAATCGTGGTGTTGCGGCCGAGCGGCGAGTTATATTCATTCCATTTGAGGATATAGCGGAAATCCCCGATGCCACTGGCGGCCAGCGTTTTCACCGGGCCGGCGGAAATGCCGTTGATGCGGATATTTTTGGAGCCGAGATCCGCCGCGAGATATTTGATGCTGCATTCAAGCGCTGCTTTCGCCACACCCATCACGTTATAATGCGGCACCACTTTTTCCGCACCGTAATAGGTGAGCGACACCATGCTGCCGCCTTCGGCAGGCATCATCTCCGCCGCGCGTTTGGCGACTGCCGTGAACGAATAGCAGGATACATTCATCGTAAGCAGGAAGTTGTCGAGCGAGGTGTCGACATATTTGCCTTTCAGCTCGTTCTTGTCGGAAAAAGCGATGGCATGTACCAGGAAATCGAGTGTGCCCCACTGTTTCTTGAGTTCCGCAAAAGTGGCATCCACGCTCGCCATATCCGTTACATCGCAAGGCAGCACGATGCTTGACCCAACTTCAGCGGCCAGCGGTTTCACGCGTTTCTCCAGCGCTTCCCCCTGATAAGTGAAGGCCAGTTCGGCACCTTGTGCGTGTAAATATTGCGTGATACCCCAGGCGAGGGATTTGTCATTGGCAACGCCCATGATCAGGCCTTTTTTGCCTTTCATGAGCGTGCCAGTGGGAATAGTCGCGGTTGCGGCTTCCATCATGTGAGACTACTTCAACTACTACTCGACGATTTTCCAGGTGCCGTCAGGCTGGCGGCATGCGGTGCCGTAGCCCTGTTCGGTTTTCCCACCAACTTTGATGGTCTGGTTGTATTCGCGGCAATATTCCCCTTGGGCATTCTGGTAATAGGTCTTCGGGGTGATGCTGCCGGAGTTCCCACTTTGTGGGTTATTCCATGGCAGCGTCTGGCCGGGCTGTGCCGTTTCCAATGCGCGTTGAGAGGTGTTGTTATACATCATGCGGTCAGCATTATCGAGCGATGCGCCGACCTGGTTGCCGAGATACGCGCCAAGCAGCGTGCCAGCGATCGTGCCAGCGATGGCACCTTTGCCGCCACCGACATTGCTACCGATGATACCACCGCCGACAGCACCTGCCAGCGTGCCGACGTCTGTTTTATTGACGCTGCCGCCTTGCAATACGCCGCGTCCGGGCGCACCGTTTGGTTCGGTGCAGGCAGTCAGCAGCGATGTGGCCGCCAGAACTGCGATAACGGAGGTGAATTTCATGTTCGTATCCTTTTTGTTGTTGCGTTGGATATACGTGCGAGGGGCACATATATGTCATAAATCTACACGATGTGCAACTACATAGAGGTGACAAGCGCGTTACAATAGTGTAATTTTCGCGCCATGACTGGAAAAATCACATTGGTGGGCGCTGGCTCCGGCGATCCAGAGTTGCTCACCCTCAAAGCATTAAAGGCCATCCAATCGGCGGAGGTAGTGGTGTATGACCGTCTTGTTTCCGATGATGTGATGGCGCTCATCCCGCGTGGCGTGCCGAAAATCTATGCCGGCAAGTCCTGCAAACATAAGGCGATGGGGCAGGAAGAAATCAATGCACTGCTTATCGCGCTTTCAAAAAAATATGCACAGGTGGCGCGCCTGAAGGGGGGCGATCCTTTCCTGTTTGGCCGAGGCGGCGAGGAAATGTTGGCGGCGCAGAAGGCTGGCGTGGAATGTATCGTTATTCCCGGCATTACCTCGGCGCAGGGGTGCGCGGCAGCATCGGGAATTCCGCTCACCCACCGTGGGCTTGCGACGGGCGTGCGCTTCATCACCGGGCATCGGCAGGAAGGTGCGGACGCGCCGCTGCAGCTGAACTGGCGCAGCCTCGCCGATCCGGACACCACCTTGGTGGTGTATATGGGGCTGGTGAATATCGCTGAAATCGCAAAGAACTTGCTCGCACATGGCCTGCCCGCGAGCACATGCGCTGCCGTTATTGAGCGCGGAACAACCCGGCAGCAGCGCGTGTTCTCCAGCACCCTTGCCAACTTGCCAGCTCTAGTGAAAGCGAAAAAAATTGAGGCACCGTCGCTGGTTGTCATTGGCCGGGTCGCAGCCATGGCGAATGTCACGGAATTATCGCGTGATTCTTTAGCGCAGGTTTGTTAGTATGAAAGCTCGATCAGGAGAAACAGATTAGATGGCTACCGAAGGCATAAGTCAGGCATTAATGCAGTCGATGCTTTCCGCACAAAAAGCAAGTGCGGGCGGTGGTGGCGATGAAGGTCAGATGGATTTTGCCGACTTCCTTGGCAAGGCGCTTGGCGCAAAGATCAGCTTGCTGGCGAAACTCACCGGCGGTGCTGCACCTGATGTCGGCCAGGCCGGTCAGGTGTCGCTGACGCAGCCGATCGATGCCCAGGGGATCGCAGGCTCGAACATTCCTAACCTGTTGTCGCAGGTCGATAGCTCGGGGGGCGTGCTGTACCGTGCCTTTAAAATGCTGATCTCGAATCGCGACATCATCAATATGGCGGAAGGTGTCGGTGGCGATATTCACGCGACGGTGGCTAGCCTCGGCGAGTCGATGTTTCAGAGTATTCCATGGGAAAGCCTTGGCAGCATCTCGTCGCAGACATTTGCATCCGCCGCGCCATCGATCGATATGGGTATGAGCGTTTAAGCGCACACTTTGCCCTTCCCTGATTGCATATTCTGATGTAATAACAGCGCATGACTGTAATTGCTGTTTTAAAAGAAACAAAACCCCTTGAAGCGCGTGTTGCCGTAAGCGTCGATGCGGTCAAAAAATATGCTGCACTCGGTGCAAAAGTGGTGATTGAGCGCGGCGCTGGTGCGGCTTCTTCCATTGCCGATGCGGATTATGAAGCGGCCGGTGGAGTGCTGGCCGCAAGTCCGGCAGAGGCGCTCTCCGGTGCAAGTATCATCTTAAAAGTTGCCGCCCCGACAGCCGCGGAAGCGGCAATGTTTCCAAGTGGCGCGACGTTGGTCGGCATGCTGGATCCTTATGGCAACCGCGATATGCTCGCGGCGTATAACCAAAAAAATATTTCGGCGTTCGCGCTGGAGCTGTTGCCGCGCATTTCCCGCGCACAGGCGATGGACGTACTTTCTTCGCAAAGTAACCTCGCTGGGTATCGCGCTGTGATCGAGGCGGCGAATGCGTTTGGCAAGGTGGTGCCGATGATGATGACGGCGGCAGGCACGGTGCCAGCGGCGAAAGCGCTTATTCTTGGCGCGGGCGTTGCCGGGTTGCAGGCGATTGCTACCGCGAAACGTTTGGGCGCGATTGTCTCTGCGTTCGATGTGCGAACGGCGGCGAAGGAACAGGTTGAAAGCCTTGGCGCAAAATTTATCGAAGTGCCAGCGGAGGAATCCGGCGATGCGGCGGGCGGCTATGCCAAGGAGATGAGTGATGACTACAAGCGCAAGCAGGGCGAGCTAATCGCTGAGACAGTGAAAAAGCAAGACATGGTGATCTCGACGGCGCTGATTCCCGGGAAGCCGGCACCAGTCCTTATTACTGAAGCGATGGTGAAATCCATGAAACCCGGCAGCGTGATTGTGGATCTGGCGGCCGCCAGCGGCGGAAATTGCCCGCTGACCGAAGCGGACAAGGTGGTGGTGAAACACGGGGTGATCCTGATCGGTTACACCAATATGCCGAGCCGAGCCGGTGTCGATGCGAGCAGCCTCTATGCGCGCAACGTCTATAATTTCGTGTCGGGTCTGTTGCTGCCGGAGATGAAATGGGACGATGAGCTGGTGGCAGGCACCCTCCTCACCCGTGACGGGCAGACCGTTCACCCCCAATTGAAAGGTTAGGCTTCCAATGAAACGCATAATTCCTACTCTGGCTATTGCCCTATTATTTTTGCTGGTTGGTGTTCTCGGCAGCGAGTCGCTGACTGTAAAATGGCAGGAGGCCAGTGGCCGCCGTTATGTAATGGCCGCCATTGTTGAGATGGCGGATGCGTGGGATCATGGGGCGCTGGATAAGCGGGCGCATGCGGTGCTGGTGGAGGTGCTGAAGAAAAACAATCAATCAACCGCTGAATATTTCAAGGTGCTGGCCAAGCTCGGCAAACACGAATCGAGCGAATGTTCGCTTTCCGGCATGCTCACCGTCAGCCATCCCGCCCATTATGTTTCGGCGGGATATCAATGCCAGGTGAAATATGCCAATGGCTCGGCGGTTGTAAGTCTGGAGCTCAGGAAAGATAAGGCGGTGGAAGGTTGGAAGATTGCTAAGCTCAATGTCGATTCTCCGGTGTTCTCACAGGAGACGGATAAGCAGGAAAAGGAAGGCGGCGTATGATTGATGGCGAATCGCTGAGCCAGAAGGCAGAAAGGCTGGCGCAGATGTCGGCCGAGCTGGCCGAAGATGTCAATTCCATGCAGTTGCAGATGCAACATGCTGGTGGTGTCGATCCGTTTATTTTTGGCCTGGCCGTGTTCGTGCTTGCCTGTTTTGTGGGCTACTACGTCGTGTGGAAAGTCACTCCTGCCCTGCATACGCCGTTGATGGCGGTGACCAATGCGATTTCCGGCATCATCATTGTCGGCGCCATGATTGCGCTCGGTCCGGAAGGTTACGGGTTTTCGCATTTGGCTGGGTTCATCGCCGTGGTGATCGCCAGCATCAACATCTTTGGTGGATTCGTGGTCACGCAGCGCATGCTGGCCATGTTCCAGAAGAAGGACAAAAAATAATTTTAGGAGGACGATTATGGATACCGCTAAAAAACCTTGTATGAAAACCTGCCTTATCAGTTTTGTCGGCGTGTACGCATTCATTATGCTCTACACATTTGTGGTACATGGGCAATTGCTGAAAGCCGATTATGAGGCCACGGCGAGCCTATGGCGCCCGATGGAAGAAATGCAAACAATGGCCGTGTGGTGCTGGCTCTATCACGGGTTGCTGGCAGCGATTGTCACCTGCTGGTTCAAGAAAGTGCGTGCATGCCATGCCGCGTGCTCAACGTCGTGCAGCACCGAAGCGGCGACCACTTGCTGCCCGGTTAAATCCGGCGGCCTGTGCTTTGGCGTCAAGCTTGGGCTAGTGCTTGGTCTGACCCATGCAGCCAGCTACATCTGGATGCCGATTCCCCAAACGCTTGCCATCAAATGGTTCTTCAGCGAACTTTTCATGGGCATTGGCATCGGCGCTGTACTTGGCATGCTTTGCCGCGGCAAGAGCTGCGACAAAGGCGGCTGTGAGGCAAAGGCAGAATAATGACCAATGGCGCTACCCTTCTCTATCTGATTGCGGCGGTGTGTTTTATCCTGTCACTGAAAGGGCTGTCGTCGCCAGAATCGGCGCGGCGTGGCAATATGCTTGGCATGGTGGGGATGGTAATCGCCATCCTTACTACGCTGGCGCTAGATAGCATCAGCAACTACGCGCTGATTATTTTTGGCATCATGATCGGCGGTATCATCGGCACCGGGATTGCCCGGAAGATTGCCATGACGGCGATGCCGCAAATGGTCGCCGCCTTTCACTCGCTGGTGGGGTTGGCGGCAGTGCTGATCGCAACGGCAGCGCTTTGGTCGCCGGAATCATATGGTATTGGCAACAGCGGCAGCATTCATTTTGGCAGCTTGCTGGAAATGAGCCTGGGGGTGGTGATCGGGGCGGTGACCTTCTCTGGTTCCGTCATTGCGTTTGCCAAGCTGCAGGGCATCATCGGAGGTAAGCCGCTGCGCTTTTCCGGGCAGCACATGCTGAATGCGGCGCTCGCAGCGGCAATCGTTCTGCTGCTACTGGTGTTTTGCGTCTCGGAAGCAAAACCGGTCTTTATCCTGATGACGCTCTTGGCATTTGCCCTTGGTTTCTTGCTTATTTTGCCGATTGGCGGTGCGGATATGCCGGTGGTGGTTTCCATGCTCAACAGCTATTCCGGATGGGCGGCATCGGGCATTGGCTTTACACTCGGCAACCCGCTGCTCATCATCACCGGCGCACTGGTCGGCGCCAGCGGCGCGATCCTTTCCTACATCATGTGCAAAGCGATGAACCGCTCGATCATCAACGTCATTTTCGGCGGGTTTGGCAATGCGCCGGAAGCGGCGGCCGCAGGCGGCGGATCCGATAAGCCAGTCAAAGCAGGAAGCGCAGAAGATGCGGCCTACATCATGAAAAACGCCAGCTCGGTGATTATCGTTCCGGGCTATGGTATGGCGGTGGCACAGGCGCAGCACGCGCTTCGCGAAATGGCAAGCGAGCTGGAAAAGGAAGGTGTGAGCGTGAAATACGCTATCCATCCGGTGGCGGGGCGCATGCCGGGGCATATGAACGTGTTGTTGGCGGAAGCCAACGTGCCGTATGACAGCGTCTTCGAGCTGGAGGACATTAATGGCGAATTCGCAACTGCCGATGTGGCTTTTGTCATTGGCGCGAACGACGTCACCAACCCCGCCGCAAAGACCAATCCGCAAAGCCCGATTTTCGGCATGCCGGTCTTGGATGTTGGCCTTACTAAAACCGTACTGTTCATCAAACGCGGCATGGCCGCCGGTTACGCCGGTATCGAAAACGAACTGTTCTATCAGGATAACACCATGATGCTGTTTGGTGATGCCAAGAAAATGACGGAAGAGATCGTCAAATCCCTGAAACATTAGACGGTCATGCGCTACTCGCCATCCGCCCCTTCCATCGGTATCAGTTGCGCGGATGTAGGCACCCCGTCGGCGCAGGCGATCGTCAAGCGTGTCTCGGAAAATGGCGGCACACCGATTATTCTCACCGGTCACCGTGCGCGCAAAGCGGCGGACGATATTTCTACCATCAGCGCCTTGATCGTGATGGGCAACGATTTCGACATTGACCCGATCCACTACATCCACCGTTATCCTGACGGCGACCCGCGCAAATGTGTGCACCCGAATACCCGCAGTGAGCTTGAATGCGAGCATGCTACCGCCCGCGCCAAATACGAAAACACCATTATGGAACTGGCGCTCAGGCGCAAATTGCCGATGCTCTGCATTTGTGGTGGGATGCACCGCTTGAACGTGCTGTGCGGCGGAACGCTTCACCAGCACGTGCCCGACATGACCGGGCACAATAAACTCATGCAGCGCGATCACGGCATTCCCGGTGAGGTGCCAGTGATTCCGGTGGTCATCGAACCGGCAACGCGCATGTCGATTATCGCCAAGAAAATCCAGATGGATTTTGTGAAAGCCAAAACGCCGGGGCTGCCGACCGTCGTGATGGAAAACAGTTTTCGCCACCAGTCGATCGACATGGTCGGTGAAGGGTTGCGTGTGTGTGCGCTGTCGGACGTAGTCAAGATGGCGGACGGCACTTCGTGCTATCTGGTGGAGGCGGTTGAATCCACTCCTGACGGGGCGTATGGCAAGCAGTTCTTGATCGGCGTGCAGTGGCACCCGGAATTCTGTGCCAGCGAAATTGGCCGCGCGCTGGTGAAAAACCTGATAGAACATGCTGAAAAATATCGGGACAACTAGCTAATTTATAATAATAAATTAAGCTTCTCCAAACTGTAATATGCCCTTGGGGATTTTATGTTATACTGGACGCATGTTTGAATCGCTTTTCGATATGCTTGGCCTTGGCGGCAGCCCGGAATCTGTCAAACCGCCCGTCGTTGGCATTAGCGGCGGTAATGCCGATTCGGCTTCCGTGCGGGCGATGTTTACGCAAATTCAGAGTGCTGGCGCTATTCCGATTTTCCTCGGTAACCACGCGCAGCGGAGTGCAACGGAAGATATCGACAAGATCGATGTATTGGTGGTGATGGGAAATGATGCGGATATTGATCCCGAACGCTACGGGCAGGCAAAACACGAAAAAACCAAATCCGAATCAGCCACGCCGGAAGGCAAGGCACGCGCAGAGTATGAATACCAGCTGATGCAGCTTGCCATAGAGAAGAAAATGCCCCTGCTGGGTGTATGTGGTGGCATGCAGCGGCTGAACGTGATGTGCGGCGGCACGCTCAACCAGAATATTGCGGATGTGACTGGTAACGACGACCACGCTCAGCAGGATCACAATATTGCGCCGTTCACGCCGGTGCAGCTTGTGAGAATCGAACCGGGTTCGACGCTCGGTGATATTTCGCGTGAAGTGTCGGCGGTTTATACGCCAACCCATGCGAAAGTGCCGCTGACAGGGATCATGGAAAACAGCATGCACCACCAGTGCGTGGACAAGGTCGGCGAAGGGTTGCGGTTATGCGGCGCGTCGATCGAGCCGGATAAGAACGGCGATAAAACCCTGATCCCTGAAGCCATCGAGGCGGATCCGAATGGACGGTTTGGCGGCCAGTTTCTGCTCGGTGTGCAGTGGCACCCGGAATTTTCAGCCAGCCCGCTTGGAAAATACATCGCCGAACGTGTGGTGCAGGAAGGGCAGGAATTTGCCAAGAAACATGGGCGTGAGCACCCGGTTTCCGAGGCGATCGAAGAAAACCAGAAAAGCATGCTGCCCATGCTGAAAGATGCGCCAAACGCCAAGGTGGGTATCGGTAGCATGACCGAGCATATCCTGGCACGGCGCCAACCGCAGATGCTCGGCTCACGCGGCATGTCGGCATAATTCGTTAGCATGTGCGGGATGGGTATTGTACAATGAACCCATGAGCAAACCGCGCCGTCCGGCAGCAAAGAAACAACACGGTAAATCCCCAGCCAACCGCCAATCGCACCTGCCGGAAACCTGTGTGGTGCTGGTAACGTCGGTTACTGAGGACGGCGAACTGCTCGCCGAGCCGATCGGCTGGGACAAGCGCAAGAAACCGCCCCACATTGTCATCACGGAATCCGGTCGCCAGAAAGCGGCAATCGTTGGCGATAAGCTGCTGGTGAAACTCCGCCGGGTGGAGCCGCACCTCTACCAGGGTCTGGTGATCCGGGTACTGCCCACCGACGCCCCGCGCAATATCATTGGTATGCTGATGATGACGGCAGAGGGCGGAATCATTGAGCCGATATCGCGCAAGCTCAAAGAGAGTTTTGTGGTCGCACGCGCAGATTTGAATGGCGCGCAGCATGGCGAGCTAGTGGCGGCGACAACGACCCCTGGCACGCCCAGCATGAGCATGGTCTATGCTAAAATCACCGAGCGGCTGGGAAGCCTCGGCTCTCCCAAGGCGGCAAGTCTCATCGCCACCCATATGCACGAGCTGCCGGTTGAGTTTTCCAAAGAAGCGCTCATCGAAGCGGAGCAGGCAGAATCGCCTATCCTAGGCGATGGCCGTATTGATATTCGCGACATCCCGCTTGTCACCATTGACGGCGTGGATGCGCGGGATTTTGATGATGCAGTTTTTGCCGAGCCGCACAAGGATGGGTTCCATCTGGTGGTAGCGATTGCCGATGTCGCGCATTACGTAACTCCGGATTCGGCGCTCGACCATGAGGCGGAAACCCGTGGTAACTCGGTTTATTTCCCTGATCGTGTGATTCCCATGTTGCCGGAGCGCCTGTCTAACGGCCTGTGTTCGCTGAATCCGGAAGAAGACCGCTACTGCCTTGCGGTGCATATCTGGATTGACGCGCGCGGCGGCATCCGGAAGTACGAATTCCTGCGTGGCCTGATGCGCTCGCGGGCGCGCCTGACCTATGAAGCGGTGGAAGCGGGTCGCCACGAGAAAACTAAAAACCTCCCCTACTCCATGAGCAATCTCTGGCAGGCTTACGCCGCCCTGGCCACTGAACGCGATGAGCGCGGCGCGCTGGATTTAAACCTTCCGGAATATAAGATTCAGTTCGATGCCTCGGGGAATGTGGCGAATATTGCGCCGCGCGCGCGCCTTGAAAGCCACCGCCTGATTGAAACGTTTATGATTGCGGCCAACGTGTGCGCGGCGGATTTCCTGATGCAGCACAAAGCTTCAGCCATTTTCCGGGTGCATGAAGCACCAAGCGACGAGAAGCTTGAAGATTTGCGTAACCTGCTGAAAATGTCGGGCTACGGGCTTTCCAAGGGTAACCTGCTGGCCAAACATTTCAATCATGTGCTGCATAAGGCGGAAAAAGAACCGAATGCCTTCATGATCCACACGGCGGTGCTCAGGGCGCAGATGCAGGCCTATTACTGTGCGGAAAACCTCGGGCATTTCGGGTTGGCGCTCGCGAAATATTGCCACTTCACCTCGCCGATCCGCCGCTATGCCGATCTGGTGGTGCACCGTGCGCTGTGTGAGCTGATTCCTGCGCAAACAGGCGCCCATAAACATCCCCATAAAAAGAACCTGATATCGATTGCCCTGCACATTTCCGAAACTGAGCGCAAGGCGATGATGGCCGAGCGCGATGCTTCCGACCGTTACAAGGTGAGTTACATGGCGCGGCAAATAGGCAACGTATTTTCCGGTACCATCGCTGGCATGAATGAGCATGGGCTGTTTGTGGCACTTGCCGATAATGGTGTGCAGGGCTTCATCCCGGTGCGGCATTTAGGACAGGATTTTTTTACTTACGACAAGCGCCACGCATGCTTTCGTGGCCAGCGCACCAAGAAGCAATATACGATCGGCGATCCGATGCTGGTGCGCGTCGCCGAAGCCAATGCCATTACCGGCAGCCTACTCTTTTCTCCTGCCGAGGTTAGCCCGGGCAATGGATTCCGTCCGCCTAAACACCCGCAGAAGAATTTTAAGCACAAGGGCAAGAAACGGCGATAAACCAGTTGCAATTGGATCAGCCGGTGGCATAAATAATCCATGCCCCTCGCCCGTATTTATTTACCCACGAAAAACGCCATGCAGTCCGGCAAAGCCAAGGACGAATGGCAGCTCGAATTCGTATCAGACAAGCCCTATTTCACCGATGATTTGATGGGGTGGACGGGAATGTCGGATACGGTGCGTCAGATAGGCCTTAAATTCGATACAATGGAAGACGCGATCGCCTATGCTGAGAAGAAGAGCATCGCCTATGAGCTGGAGGTGCCTAACCCCTCCGGGCAGGTCAGGAAGGCCTATGCCGACAATTTCAGCTTCAAGAAGATAAAAACTTGAATTCTCAATTTGTTACTAGCGTCTTTGTCATAAAACCGTCATAATAAATCAGTAACAATTGATAGCTAGTATGCTATCATACATAATGAGAATTCGCCACCTCACGGTGGCCGGAACAGCACGGAGGCAGCATGAAGCGTTTTACCATCCCCTGCGATTTTAGTGGTACGAAATACCCGTTCCATGTGTATGTGGGCGAGCCGCATCCGCAGCGTCACCCGTTGCAGAACCAGGCATGGTGGCTGTCATCGGTGCGCGGTGGCACGATTCCGCAGGATGTGATGGATAGCTTCGAGCGCCTGCACAAAATCGCCGTTGAAAATAACGTCTCGTTTGAGGATTTGTGTGTCTACGCGCTAGGCACGGCCGCTGCGGAAGACGGCAAGAAAATTGAAATACAGGATGCGACAAACTCTGGCAGCTGATTAACTCAATGGCGGACAATTCAGGAATTTACAGTCCAGGTGATCGCAACCGCGACGGCATGGACGACGATATTGACCGCCGTCCGGGCAATGAGAATGACAGTCCTTCCTATGCCCGCCGCTACGATCCTCGTAGCGAGCAGGAGTTCAGCAATCTCCCTGAGCCGCAGAACGTATTGCAGGAAAGGCAGATCGCGGAGCGCCGTGCCCGTAACGCGCAGGCCAGAAAAGCGATGGTTGCCGCTCAGAAAGACGTGCACTTCTTTCCCGACGTCGGCAAATTTATCATCCCGGCGGAAAATACCTGGGCGGCGCATGCCGAGCTGGTGCTTGATAACGAACAACGTCTGCATTTCAATCCCGACAAATATTTCTTTGATAAAATCATTGCTGAGAAGCTGAATATTCCAGCGCTCACCGATAAAAACCATCCGGACTTCGATAAATATCGCGGGCTGCGTACCAACCTTGAGGTGCTTCGCAATGACATTATCGGTCAGTATCTCGATGATGGTGGGTTCGATAAGGGAGATGAGGCGTACATACCGCACATGCAGGGCATTGCCGAAGTGCTTGGCGATGCGCTGGCGAATGATGTGTGGTGGAAACGCCCGTTTGTCAATCATTTCAGCCAGGATGTGGCGAATGTCGAAGCGGTTGGCGCGGCGGAAATGTACAAGTTCCTGTTGCGCCAGCAGGATAGCAATCAGTCGCTCCAGCTCTTTACTTCGGGTATTCGTAGTGCCCTTGGGCTGCCGGAAAAGAATTGGGGATTGCTGCCGCTGGAGCGCACGCCTTTTAGCCCGCAAGGCCTATCGGCACCCCCTCCGAATATCGGCCAGGCGGCGGTTGCCCCAGCGGCGGAATTGTCGGCCGAGCTTGCCGAACACCGGGCGGTAGAAAGCTTGTCGCTGATTACGGTGGCCAATAACCAGACCAAGCCGGTGGCAGAAATTTCCGAGGATGACAAAAAACTTTCCGTCGAAGACGGTCGCACGATCCTGCGGTGGCTCAGGAATCTGCAGGGGCTGGATATGGATGTGCAG
The DNA here is from genome assembly GCA_964518725.1 of uncultured Rickettsiales bacterium. Classification (GTDB taxonomy): domain Bacteria; phylum Pseudomonadota; class Alphaproteobacteria; order Rickettsiales; family SXRF01; genus JANRKF01. The sequence continues at coordinate 89,074 of CAZFKP010000001.1, forward strand.
GATTTTCTGAGCACGGGCACCCCGCCGGAGCAACAGGCTAAGGCCGAGGCGTTATCGACACTGGTAAGGCTGTATGCGGCGCAGATGCACGCATCGCCCCAACTCCATGCCGATCCTCTGGTGAAAAATGGCAGCGATGCCGTGGGTGGTGCGGCCATGATGATCGCCGAACATGCGATGACGCTCCTGCCTGAGGGGAGCGCGCCGTATAGCCTGCTTGCTTCGGCTATCGACAGCATGCCGGAAGTGCATTTCGAGCGTAGTTCGCAATCGGTGGCGCGCCTGCTTGACCATATGGAATTCGGCCTGACCAAACTTACTGGAAAATCGGTAGGCGAACGCACGGCGCTTGATCGGCTGGTTGACGCCAGCGAACGCCTGTACGGACATGCAAAACAACTTCGGTCGATCGACACCCTCACCACGCCACGGCGTGAGGAATCAGTGGAACTTGGGCGCGAGATATTACGCAAGCTGCGCGGCATGAGTTTTTCCGATAAGCCGATGGCGGAAATGATGGAGGCGGGCAAGCCGGAAGATAAAGCGGCACTCGCCGAGAAACTCGACGAGTTGGTGGAAATTTACCGCAACCTGCTGGCTGATGCAGTGGCGGCGAATCCCGGTCTGGCGGAGGATGCGCGTATCAAGGCCGCTAACGATGCGGTGGGCGGCATGACGCATGGCATCAAGCTCATGGCCTCGAAAGATATTCCGAACAGCATCGCCCAGGCGCAACAGATTTCTGCCGATGTTACCCAGATGCCGGCTGAATGGAAGCATATGCATGACCGCACCATCGATCGTCTGCTCGATACGATGGAAGGTGGCCTGGAAGCCGCCGTTGAGAGTATGGAGCAGCAGGAGCAGGATGAAGCGAAGGATGCCGAACTGGCACAGGAAGTTATCGAGACCAGCCTGTTGCACAGTGACAATGGCCGCCGCAAGCGCCGCCGTAAGCGTAACCAGAAATCCGGGGTAACGAAGTCGCAGAAGGTCAACCGCGACATCATGGCCGATGACCGTGCTGCCGGTCAGGGGCGTTTCAGTGAGCAGCGCCAATCGACGGATCGTACGCCTTCTACGTCGCCTTATAGCGGCCTGAATGCCAATGATATGGAAGCCATCAAGTCCTTGGGCAATGCGCTGCGCGGTGTCGGGAATGAGGTGAAATCCCTGCCGTTGACGGATGTTTCGGGTGCCGTTCCTGTCAGCCCGGATGATAAGACCGCCGCCGAACGTGCCATCGAACAGGCGTTGCAGGCGCGCCGGAATAATAACCGCCGTACAACCTGAGCAAGGATCACTGCATGGATGAAGATCAACATCTGCATTTCGACGCAAGCCTTGCTGCCCTCCAGAATATTTTTGGTGAGGGCAATGTCACAACAGGTGAGCGCTATGGTCAGAATGCCGTCCTCATTAATTGTCAGGCGATCCCGGAATTAAGAGATGATCTGGGCGTTCTGCTAACACAGCATGTTTCCGGTGGGGGGGGTGAAATTCAGGCATTTAAGGACAACCGGCAGGAAAGATCGCTGGTGTTGTTGCAGGCGCCGCTAGCGGTAGAAGGCGTTGCGGCCTTGCTGGAGGGGTTTTCATGGCGGCACCATGTTGATACTCCCCAGCAACCTTCCGGCAGGGTATATTCAACGGCAACACCCGATGAAGATCAACCTGTGGCAGCTGATGAAGGAGTAAGGGTGTTACAGGAAGCGACAGGTAGGGGGTGGCAAACGGTTACGCTTGGAAACATGCTGGCATACTGCCCGGAAAAACCACTTCTCACAGATGGGCAGCTTTCGGCTGCCCTGCGTGTTCAGTTGGGCGGCCCGCAAAAAGTACTTAAAAATGTTGTGGGGGATGGCGGTGCTTTTGTCATCCCGGTTAGCTATGTCACTCATGGTAGTGTTGGTAGGTTGACCGCAGCAGGTGAAACATTGCGATCCATCACCCAGCGCGGCGGTGCCGAACTAACGTAACACGCGCCAACTAATGCTTGTAATATTGTTCCATGTCCATGGTGCCTTCGGATTTATCAACCAGCATCGTAATCAGTGAATCGCCGGTGATGTTCACCGTGGTACGCATCATGTCGAGGATACGGTCAACGCCTGCAATCAGTGCAATACCTTCCAGCGGCAGGCCAACTGAAGTCAGTACCATGCCCATCATAATCAACGACCCGCCGGGGATTCCTGCCGCACCAATCGAGCCGAGCGTTGCCGTCAGCACCAGGATAAAATAGTGGTGTCCGTCAATCGGGATGCCGAACGCCTGCGAGAAAAACAGCGCGCAGATGCCGAGGTAGATCGCCGTGCCGTCCATATTGATGGAGGCGCCGAGTGGCAAGACGAATGAGGTCGAGGTTTTTGATACGCCGACCTTTTCATTCACCACGCGCATGGCCGTGGAAAGCGTGGCTTTGCTGGAGCTGGTGGAGAACGCGAGCAGCTGAGGCTCGACCATTTTACGGTAGAATGGCATCGGCGATATCCGTGCGAATACGAGGATCATCACGCCAAACAATACATATTGGGTAAACAGCGCCCCGGTCACGACCAGCACGAGTTTCAGCAGCGCAATCAGCACGTCGAACCCTTGTGTCGAAACGAGCCATGAAGTCAGTGCGAATACGCCATAGGGTGAGAACTTCACTACCGCTTCGATCATTTTGAATACCACCTGTGCGGCTTGCTGGCAGAGTTCTCGCAGAAGCGAAACTTTGTCGCCCAGCGCATTGATAGTCACGCCGACAAAAATCGCAAACACGACCACCTGCAGTATATGGTCGTCAGCCATGGCTTTGATGATATTGGTCGGAATAATATCGACCAGAATGGCAATAAGGCTTACTTCTTTGGCGGCCGTGGCAGCGCCTGTGCTTCCTGTGGTTGCTTGAAGCGAGCTTAAGTCCACTCCAAGTCCGGGATGAAAAATGCTGCCGAAGGCAAGGCCGATGCACACGGCGACGGCGCCCGTCATCAGGAAAGCGCCGACTGATTTAAGCCCGATGCGCTTGAAAGCATCGGCATCGGTCATGGCGGTGATCCCGGCGATCAGCGAAAAGAAAATAAGTGGCACCACCACCATTTTAATCAGGTTGATGAAGACCGTGCCAATCGGTTTCACGTAGGTGGTGACGATCGTCTTACCGTCGGCTGACAAGAAATTATCAGCGGAGACGCCCGACATGAAGAAGCCAAAACCAACGCCAAACACAAGGCCAATCAGCACTCTGAACCAGAGTTCGTTGATCAAAGGTTTCTTCGCAGATGCCTGCTGGGTTGGATAGGTCATTAGTCCTCCAAAGTTTCTTATTTTTTAGAAGGAGGCTTTTATACCAATTTCAAGGTCTTAGTCAACCAAACCTTTTTCCTTGAAATAACGCAGCGCTCCAGGGTGCATAGGCGCCATTTCTGTGTCTTTCACCATGTTCTTCTCGTTCAGGGTCGCAAAGACCGGATGAAGCGTTTTAAAGTCATCCAAACGGTCGAATACGCTTCTCACAATTTCATACGCGATATCGTCGCTTAAGTCTTCTGAGGCCACAAGCACTGCCCTTACCCCAAATGTTTTAGTATCCTTTGGGTTGCTATTATACATTCCGCCCGGAATCACCACGCGGCTGTAAAATGGATGGCTGGCAATCAGCTGTTCAATTTCGGTGCCCGCGACATTCACCAGTTTTGTATCGCACGCACTGGTCAGCTGCTGGATGGTGCCATTAGGATGCCCACCGGCATAGACGATGGCATCCACCGATTTGCCGCAGAGCGCACTCGCCAGATCGTTCGATTTCACATCAACCAGCGCGGCGAATGTTTTGTCAGTCCAGCCTTTGCGTTTCATCAGCTCTTCCATCGTGGCGCGCATGCCCGATCCCGGTGAGCCGATGCTCACACGCTTATCTTCCAAATCATCAAAATTATTGATGTTGGCATCTTTCCGTGCCACCACGGTAAATGGTTCGGCGTGCAGCGAGAATAAGATACGTAATTTTTTATCGGCGCCGACATCCGAGAAAATTTCACTGCCGTTATAGGCATGATAAAGAAGGTCGGACTGTACAACGCCAAGATCAAGGTCGCCCTTGCGGATGGCTTCAAGGTTGTTGATTGAGCCGCCGGTGGATTCGACGGTGCAGCGTATGCCGTGCTCTTTGCGTCCGCGGTTCATCAGGCGGCAGATGGCTCCGCCTGCCGGGTAATAGACGCCAGTGACCCCAGCCGTGCCAACGGTGATGATCTTGTCGGCGGCGCGTGCGGCGGCGATATCAAGTATGCCTCCGCATACTAATGCTGCGATAGCCAAAACCAATGAAATGGGGCGGCGGGAGAAACGGTGCATAGGAACCTACATGCTTGATTGTTAGGGAAGTGCAGCCTAACAAAACTTATCCCCAACTGCAACGACAGTTTCGCGCCTGTTTTGTATATTTATTATGCGGATGTTTTTGCTTTGCTGCGGCGTTTGTCGACATACATCGACATATCGGCGCTGGCGAGGCAGGATTCCGCGTCATCGCCGCTACGCACGGCATAGACCCCGAACGCGGTGCTCAGGTGAATCTGCTTTCCAGCAAAGATAAACGGCGTGTTTTGCAACTTTTCTGCAATTAACTGGCCGCGTTTCCTGGCCGCTTCTTCGCCGGCATAATACATGATGATAGCGAATTCGTCACCGCCGATACGCGCGAGGAAGTCCGATTCGCGCATGGCATTGGACAGTAGCTGCGAAATATGCCGGATGGCAAGGTCGCCTGCCGCATGGCCGTGGGTATCGTTGATGGATTTGAAGTCGTTGATGTCGAAGTACAGGATCGTGGATGGATGCCCGTAGCGCTCATGCATGGTGATCGCCCAGGTCAGCCGCCGCATGAATGCCCGACGGTTGGGAACCGGCGCCACACAGTCGACGTCCACCAGTTGCTCCATCTCGGTCAGTGCTTCCTTGGTGCGCGAAAGGTCGCGGCTGGTATCTTCCAGCTTTTCGAGCAATGCCGACACGGCAAGCCTCACCGCATCGGTCATTTCTTTTTCCGGAATGCCGAGCATCGCCATGCGCTCATTTACGCGCCCCTGTTTGGCGGCTTGTTCAATTGACGGTAGTTTGGTTTTTTCCTTTACGCCCATAAGTCCACATTCCAAGTGGGAGCCACGTGTCGCTCCCGTTATAGCAAATTATTCCCTTAAAATATAGGATAATTGCACCATTAGTATGAAGATTGTGTTAAGATGTCGGCATTTCCGGCTTTTGCTTGACGGCGACGACCACTAATGCTAGCCAATGATTTTAAAGGATTTTATATGGCCGACGTCGCAATCATCATGGGCAGCACTTCCGATTGGGAGACCATGGAGCATACATCCACCATGCTCTCTGAGCTTGGAATTTCCCACGAGGCGCTGGTAGTTTCCGCACACCGCACGCCCGATCGGCTGGTGGAATTTGCCAAGGGCGCGAAAAAAGCCGGTTACAAGGTCATCATCGCCGGGGCTGGCGGTGCCGCGCACCTTCCGGGCATGACGGCGAGCATGACGCCCCTTCCCGTCCTCGGTGTTCCAGTAGAAAGCAAAGCCCTGAAGGGCATGGATAGCCTGCTGTCGATTGCACAGATGCCGGGTGGCATTCCGGTGGGGACGCTGGCCATTGGCAAGGCGGGCGCGAAGAATGCTGGTCTGCTTGCCGCAAGCATTCTGGCGCTGCATGATCCCAAGCTTGCAAAGAAGCTTGATGGCTGGCGCAAAAAACAAACTGATAGTGTTGCGCTGAAACCCCAATGAAAACCATCGGCATCCTCGGCGCGGGACAACTTGGGAAAATGCTGGCGGAAGCCGCCTCCCGGCTTGGGTTTGAAACCCATGTGTTTGCGCCCGACGCCGATCCGATTGCTGCCGCTGTTGCCACCCGCTTCACTCATGCTGATTACCACGACATAGAGGCGCTCCAGGCATTTGCCAAAGCCGTGGATGTGATTACCCTGGAGTTTGAGAATGTGCCGGTGGTACCGCTGCAAACGCTTGCTGCGCCCGTCTGCCCCTCACCTGCCGTGCTTGCCGTTACCCAGCATCGCATTAAGGAGAAAAATCTTGCCCGGTCGCTTGGTATCGGCACCGCGCCCTTTGCGGCGGTTACAACCAGGGAAGAGTTGCACGCTGCAATCGCGGCGATCGGTGTGCCGGGGATTCTAAAAACCTGCACGCTGGGGTACGACGGTAAGGGGCAGTGGAAGATACTTTCAGCGGATGCCCTGCCCGACATTGATTTTTCGGTGTCGCAGGATTTGATCTATGAGGGGTTTGTCGATTTCGAAAAAGAGATATCGGTCATTGCGGCGCGTAGCAGCACAGGTGAGGTTCAATGTTTCGAGCCGGTAGAAAATATCCACAGCAACCACATCCTCCACACCACCACCGCCCCGGCAGACATCTCGGAGCAACTATCAGATAAGACTATTGAAACAGCAATCAAGTTGGTTAACTCACTTAGTGTTGTTGGGTTGTTGGCAGTGGAGCTGTTTGTGACGAAAGATGGGCAGGTGCTGGTGAATGAAATGGCGCCCCGCCCTCACAATTCAGGGCACTGGACGATGGACGGTTGTAGCGTCAGCCAGTTCGAGCAGGCGATCCGTGCGGTGGCTGGCTTGCCGCTGGTGAAGCCTGAGCGGAAATATTCGAGGGTGGTGATGACCAACCTGATCGGGGATGATGTGAATGATTTGTCCGGATGGAAGCAGCGAGGCGTGCATATTCACCTCTATGGCAAAAAAGAAATCCGCCCCGGCCGGAAAATGGGGCATGTGACGCAGTTGTTTTACTAGTGAAGCCCCTGTTCATTCCGAGCGGCGTGAAGTCTTTCGCGAGCCATTATCAAGCTTGTTCTTGCAGCAGCCGGTGATTTCACATGGCCGTTCTCGATCATGTTGTTCAGGATATAAGCGGCATCGTCACCACTGTGAAAACCGAATGAAACAAGGTCGATATCAGCCTTGCCAGTGCTTCGCATGGAAAAAAAATCCATCTCTACATGGTCTTTATTCAAACCAGCAATGGCGTTAAGATCATTAAGATGCAGCCCCGAGAGAGACATGACTATCCTTGGGAAATTCTTGCCCGTGGTTTTGTCTTTGACGTTTCCAAGGCTGAATTGGACATCTAATTGGTGAACTTCTGGTTGTTCTGCCATATTTTACTTTCATGTTCGGATGATTATGTCATATATCATACCCAACTTGAATTAATAATACATTAAACCATACATAACAGGTGTTTATGCCGTCTAAAACCCGCACTGAATCTGATTCCTTTGGCAATATCGAGGTGGATGTCTCGAAGTATTATGGCGCGCAGACCCAGCGCAGCCGGCAGAATTTCAAGATCGGCACCGAGACGATGCCATTGCCCCTCATCCATGCGTTTGGTATCGTGAAAATGGCTGCTGCCCGGGTGAACATGAAGCTTGGCGTGCTGGATAAGAAAATCGGCGATACCATCGTGGCCGCCGCGCAGGAGGTGATCGATGGAAAGCTCGACGCGCATTTTCCATTGGTGGTTTGGCAAACCGGTTCCGGCACCCAAACCAATATGAACGTGAACGAAGTGATTTCCAACCGTGCCATTGAAATGCTGGGTGGCGAGATGGGCAGTAAAAAGCCGGTGCACCCGAACGATCACGTGAATATGGGGCAATCCTCCAACGACTCTTTCCCCACGGCGATGCATATTGCCGCCGTGCAGGAAGTGACGCACCTACTCCGCCCGGCGCTCAAGCATTTGCGCGATGCGCTGGCTAAGAAACAGGAGGAGTTCAAGGACATCATCAAAATCGGTCGCACCCACTTGCAGGACGCCACCCCGCTGACCCTCGGCCAGGAATTTTCCGGTTATGTCGCCCAGATCGACTATCTGCTCAGGGTGATCGACATTGAAGCGGCGGTAAAACCGATTCTCTACCTTGCCATGGGCGGCACAGCCGTCGGCACGGGGCTAAACTCGAAAAAAGGTTTCGATAGTGACTTTGCAAACGAAGTTAGTCATATAACTAATTTGCCATTCCTCACCGCCCCCAACAAGTTTTACGCGTTGGCGACTAATGATCCGCTAGTAACGCTTTCCGGCCTGTTGAACACGGCGGCGGTGGCGCTCATGAAAATCGCCAATGATATCCGCTTGCTTGGCTCCGGCCCGCGTTCCGGTCTCGGTGAATTGCTCTTGCCGGAAAATGAGCCGGGCAGTTCAATTATGCCGGGTAAGGTGAATCCTACCCAGTGCGAGGCACTCACCATGGTGGCAGCGCAGGTAATGGGTAACCACGTGGCGGTAACGGTGGCGGGTTCCAATGGCCATTTCGAGCTGAATGTGTTCAAGCCGGTGATTATTTATAATATCCTGCAATCGATCCGTCTGATTGCCGATGCGTCGGTGAGCTTTGCCGATAACTGTGTGGTGGGCATTGAAGCGAACGTTGCGCGCATCACCCAGCTAATGAATGATTCGCTGATGCTGGTGACGGCGCTTAACCCACATATCGGCTATGACAATGCTGCCAAAATTGCCAAGAAGGCTCACAAGGAAGGTACGTCGTTGCTGGAGGCAGGGCTGGCGCTCGGTCTGCTCACCGAGGCGCAATTCAAAGAATGGGTGAAGCCGGAACAAATGATAGGCCCCGGCTGAGCTGGTTAAATACCCGATTTGTCTTCCATGATATAAATCATATTGCATCGGTCGTAAGCTGCGCTCACGCCGTATGCCCCGCTGCTAAGACACTTGTCACTGCCATCCTTGTTGCTGCTGGAAAGCGGGAATGTCGGGTCGGCGGCGTAGATGGTGCTTGAGCCGCTGCCATAGCCGCTTGAGCGGATGGTGCCGCTGTTCGGCTTGCCGTCATCGGTCTTCAGGTCGATGTAGCTGATCTGGGACATTGCCAAAGCCCCTGCGACCGATGTCGTAGCAAACTCCAGTACATTCTGGCTGAAACACATGCTGCCGTAAGCATTAATAAGCCCCTGCTCGTTCAGGATCATTTTAGGAGTACGCATGCCAGAGAGTGCTGCGTGGTCGTAGAGTGTCTGGTTCAGCATCTTGCTTTGCACTAGGTGAATCCAGAAGCCCTTGTTCTCGTCGTCATTCCACGTCGCCTCAAGGAAACCATTGCCATTACCGCTATAGGTATAGCCGCTGATAACCGTGGGGTCGGCGCAATCACCGGGGTAGCAATTGTACTTTGTGCGGAAGTTCTGTATCGGTGATTCCAGTTGTTCCAGTTGGGTGATCTGTTTGCGTACCCTGCTGCTTTCAACCAGGTTAGCACCGACAGTAATGGTTGCGACAATCAGCGCAATGATGGCGGTGACGATCGCGATCTCAACCAGTGAGAACCCGTCATCGAGTGCATTCAGGCGCTGTCGGAATCGTGTGGACATGATGCTCTATTTTTCAGTTATCATTCGATTATAAGCGAATAAGAATTTTCTTCAAGCACTAGGACTTGTTATCGCCAACAAACATGTTGTAAAATGGGGAGCGACATACATCTACGGTGTATATGCCCCTCCCCCGGTTTTGTGCTATGGTTCACAGTGTCACCATGCTCGTTCTCGATTTTTCTGGCTTTTAGAGAGTAAATAATGTTAATTCGAGATGGTTTGAACATCATGAAAGGGTAGTGATATGAAATTGCCGCACTCGTTTGTTGCCATATCAGTGGTTGTCGCAATGCTGTCGGGTTCAGGCTCCGCGCAAGCTCGCGACCAAATCAGAGTGGTTGGATCTTCTACGGTGTTTCCATTTATTTCGGCGGCAGCGGAGCAGTTTGGTCAGGGCGGCAAATTCAAAACGCCGATTGTAGAATCCACCGGTACCGGCGGGGGGGTTAAATTATTCTGTGCAGGCGAAGGGGAAGCTACTCCGGATTTAAGCAATGCCTCACGCCCGATCACCGACTCGGAAAAAGAAACGTGCAAAAGCAATGGTGTTACCAAAGTCACTGAAATCCCCATCGGCTACGACGGGATTGTGATTGCCAACGCCAAAGGTGCCAAGCTGCTGAACTTCACCAAAAAGCAGATTTTTCTAGCGTTAGCGGCAAAAGTTCCGGCTGCTGATGGCAGCCTGGTGCCGAACAGCTATAAAAAATGGAGCGATATTGATGCATCGTTCCCCGCAAACCCGATTGAAGTGTACGGCCCGCCACCAACATCCGGCACCCGTGATGCGTTTGTGGAAATGGTAATGGAAGAAGGCTGCAAGGCGACCCCTGAATTTGCCAAAGCCATTCCGGATGATAAAGAACGCAAGAAAGCCTGCACTATGATGCGTGAAGACGGTGGTTATATCGACGCCGGGGAAGATGACAACGTGATCGTCCAGAAATTGGTGAGCAATAAAAATGCGCTCGGCATTTTCGGCTACAGCTTCCTTGCTGAAAACAGTGGTAAGGTGCAGGGCAACCTGGTTGAAGGTGTGGCGCCTACCGACGAAGCGGTTGAAAGTGGTGCCTATAAAGTATCGCGCAGCCTCTACGTCTATGTAAAAGGCGAACACATTGGCAAAATCCCTGGCATTGCTGAGTTTATCAACGAGCTGGTGAGTGAACATTCGATTGGCAAGAATGGCTACCTCATTGCCAAAGGTTTGTTGCCGTTACACGCAAAAGACTTGCAAGTAGCACGTGAGCGTGCCGCTTCGCTGAAAACCGGAAAATAAGTTAGATGAGTACGTTATCGAGGAATGCGCTCTAGTGGGTGGCGTGGATGGGTTTCAGTCTGGGAAACAGATAGCGATCCAGAATATGGCGCTTCAGTTTCTGCAGTAGGAAAATATCCGGCTCGACTGAGAAGTAACGTAGCAGGATGTAATATTCCGCGTCGAGGATTTCCTGGAAGAACTTGCGCTGTTTGCGCGAGCGCAGCAACAGACCGTTCTGCGCGTTCTCTTCACGCATTTCATTTTTAAGGCTCTGGATCAGGGAAAGGTTGCTATGCGGTGCGTCAATGGCAAGCAAATCATCATTGTCATTGCTGGCAACGGGCAAAAAGTCAAAGCCGTGAAAGCGATCAACATATTGCATAGTTACTTTCTACACTAAACTAAATGTAGCGTCAAAGGATATTTAGCAAAGATGAATTTTGTCTGGTAATTTTTTTTGTATTTATTTTGGGCGGAGATGTAACCGCAATGCATCACGCTTACGAATTGATGGTGGATAGTTTTGTAGCTCACCCATTTCGCTTGCAGCAAGTGAGCTGTGGAATTATAACACAGCAACCGGATATTCAGCGATGATCCTCCGGCCTGTTTTTGATAGAACTAACTTATAACCCCACAAAGGAGATTTCCATGTCTGTTAACAAAAAACTTGCTACTGCAGCGCTTGCTGGCCTTCTCACCGCTGGCATGATGACCGCTGGCGTTGCTTCTGCTGCTGAAGAAAAAGCGACGGCTGCTGAAAAAGCTGCGGACAAGCATGCATGCAAAGGCCTGAATTCCTGCAAAGGTAACGGCGGCTGCAAAACCGGTGACAATGGCTGCGCTGGGAAAAATTCTTGCAAAGGTCATGGTGGCTGTGCAACCGATGGCAGCAAGAAATAATTCTTGATGCATGACTCTGGCGGGGGTGCGTGCGCCCCCGCCTTTTTATTGGGAAACGATGATACAGCCCAGCGCGCATTTTCCGGAACTCGGATTCGGCCTCGGTTTGCGGGTGAATCACTACCCGCATATTTTTGAGCATTGGCCGGAAGTTGACTGGTTCGAGATTATTTCGGAGAACTTCATGGATACGGATGGGCGCCCCATCCGCAACCTCGCGCGCGTTCGCGAGCGTTATCCGGTGGTAATGCACGGCATTGCGCTGTCGATCGGCACGGTGGATCCGCTCAATTCCGACTATCTTGAGAAGCTGAAAAAGCTGATCGACTGGCTTGATCCGGCGTGGGTATCTGACCATCTATGCTGGACGGGCATCGCCCATAAGAATTCGCATGACCTGCTGCCGGTTCCTTACACGGAAGATGCGCTAAAACACATTGTCGGGCGCATCAAGCAGGTGCAGGACTATCTGGAGCGGCCGATCGCGCTTGAGAACCCCTCGACCTACCTTGAATTTAAAACATCGCATATCCCAGAGGCCGAATTCATTGCGCGCATGGCGGCGGAATCAGATTGCAACCTGCTGCTCGATGTCAACAATGTTTATGTGAGCTGTTATAACCATCGGCTAGACGCCAAGGCCTATATCGACGCGATGCCGCTTGACCGCGTGATCCAGATTCATCTTTCCGGCCACACCAATAACGGCACCCACATTGTCGATACCCATGACGATTTTGTGGTCGATGAGGTCTGGTCGCTCTACCGCTACACCATTCACAAGGCGCGTCGCACTATCAACACCATGATCGAGTGGGACGGCAATATCCCGGAATTCGATGTGCTCTACGCCGAGCTTGGCAAGGCGAAGGCCTGTGCCGCCGATGCTTCGAACTATGCCCCCCTGCCCGACCTTGCCAAAGAGTCGCCGCGCTATGTGGCCAATATCGTCACCCCGCTTGAAGAGGCCGAACACCGCATGCAGGATGCCATCCTGTTGGGCGCGGCGATTGATACCAAGCCGGACGAATGGATTCGCGCCAAGGCCGAATTTTCGCCGAAAGAGCAACTCGCCGTGTATGTGAATTCGTACCGCTACCGGCTGTATGATGTGGTGGCGGAAGATTACCCAGTGCTCAAACATTATCTCGGTGATGATGATTTTGACCGGCTGATTACCGATTTTGTCAACACGGCGCAGTCGGAATATTTCAACATCAGCCGCTATGCCGAGCAGTTGCCGGGTTTCTTCCGGAAACATGCGCTGTCCGATCCGTGTGCGATTGAGGTTGCCGAGCTGGAAACCGCCGTATCACAACTGACCGACCCGGAAGAAACCACGCCGCTTTCGCCCGCGCACCTCGAAGGCATGACGCCTGAAATCCTGATGGAAACGGTGCTTTCCCCGCGCGCGGCGTTGCAGCTCTTTGCCTTTGAATATCCAGTGAATGCCTATTACCGCGCTGTGAAAGAGGAAACCAACCCTGCCCGCCCGAAACCAAAAAAAGAATATGTCGCGGTGTTCCGCCACGAGGATGTGGTCTGGCGCATGGAGCTTGGCGAACATGAATATTTATTGCTAGAAAAACTCTTTGCCGGGATGCCGGTCGGTGCCGCGTTGGATGTGCTTCAGGCAGAGCTTGCGCTGGGCGATGAGCTGCTGCTTTCCAGCCTGTCGGAATGGTTTGCCCGCTGGATGCGTAACGGCCTGCTCGCACACCGGGAACCTGCCACCACCCAAAAAACCGCGGCGTAAAATTGGCGGCGCGTAGTGAACGGTTTTCGAACTTGCCCGACTGAGTGCTTATTGATAGTTCAACATAATATCAACTCCACTAAAAGCAAAATAATCAGCCACTTGATAAAATGAACTGAGCATTGCTACTTTGATTTTTATGCCTATATTATACTCATGCTAATATACATACAAACAGATCTCTTTACGTCGCCAGCTCAAACACTTGTCAATACTGTAAATATTGAAGGTGTTATGGGGAAGGGAATAGCCAAAACTTTCAAAGATAAATACCCGAAAATGTTTCAAGAATATAAGATCATTTGCGATCGACAGCTTCTAAGTATTGGTAACCTCCATTTATGGAGAGGATCAGAAAAATGGATATTAAACTTTCCTACCAAAACCACATGGAAGAAACCTTCTGAGCTTTCTTATATCAAAGCTGGTCTAGAAAAATTTTGCTCTTCATATGAAGAACTCGGGATTGTTTCAATTTCTTTCCCTCCGCTTGGATGTGGGAATGGTCAGTTAGATTGGCAAAAAGATGTTAAGCCAATGATGAATGATTATTTGGGTAAATTACCCATAAAAATATATATACACGAAGTCTCAGTTTCAGAAAATTTTGTTCCAGAACACATCGAGATAAAAAGTTATCCGATTCCAAAATCTTTTGAGAATTTTTTACAAGATATTCGTACTGTTCTATACCAGAATAAAGGCAGTTTCTCGACGCTCAGCAAATCTTCAGAATTTGATGTTTCCTATGAAAATGAGTTTCTAAAAATTAGAAAAGCTGGAAAAACAGAACTTATCCCCAAAGCAGCCTTGTTAATGGCATGGTCAACATTACAAAATGGCGTCTTGTCTGTTGATCAATTTAATGACACTCGTGCCACAAGGTATAAGAGCTATCTGTTCCCAGTGCTAGCACAATTGCCGTATGTAGCTGTTACTAAAACTAGCAATTCCCTTGATAATAGTGAAAAATATGGCCTGCTATTTAAATTAGAGCAAAAACAAAATAAGATTGAGCAGGCTAGTCTATGGCCATCTCAATAGAACGAGCACAACAACACATTCAGGTGTGGAGTGAACGCCTTAAAGGTGGAACGCATTATTTTTGGCCACATTATATTTATCATACTGCTGATGTAACAGTTGTTCCTGCTATATTGCGTTCTGGGTTAATTTCGTGTCGTGCAGTTCAGCAATCCATTATATGTGATGTCGCTGCCCAAGAGCCACTATGGCGAAATCCAGCAGCGCACAATTACGCTCGATTCTATTTTCGACCACGCACGCTTTTTCACGTTGTAAAAGAAGGGATTCGGGCTTTACGTGATAACAGACGCACTCCAACACAGATGTCTATTCCAGTTGTTCTGGTTTTTGATGCCACGACCACTCTCAGTCGAACTGGGGTAATGTATACAAAAGAAAAATTTGCCAATATAAATGCTGAAATTGGCGATACTGAGGAGTTCTTTGATGCCTTAGACTTTGCAGCCATATATCACAACAGCCCGACACAAGATCAGGCTGTTAGGCATAAAAGAATGGCTGAAATACTATTTCCAAATGCTCTCCCGCTTACTGGACACCTAAAATATTTAGTATGTAGAACAGTGTATGATCGAATTACTCTCTTATCACTTCTTACACAGGATGAACGAGAAGATTGGAAAGGGAAAATCTTTGTTGAACAAATCTCTGGTACATTTTTTGTGCATGACTTCTCACTCTATATTAGAGATATAAAGTTTGATGCGCGGACGGGTTTACTATCACTGAGTCTAAAGCATCCATCACAGGTAGGGATTGGAAATTATAAGTGTAGTATTTTACAGATACATGAGGGACGAGTCTGCGGTAATTTGGATTGTGAAATTCCATTATCATATCAGCCTTTGGTTCTAGCTGGCTTCCAATTAAGAGAAAATTGTAATTGGAAAATTCAACTTGAGGATGTTTTGGCATTTAGCGGACCTATTCCTTCTGAAAGTTCCTCGGTTGTATAATTCCTACTGACTCTATTATTTACTTTTATTGCTAACTCCATATACCCCATCAGATTCCGTGCGCTTTTGTGTATCTCGGCTTCCGACATAATGCGTCCTTCTGATTTTGCCAGCGCACGCAACTTATCGCAGAGCGTTTCATAAGCTGTTGGCTTGTGTTTCGGTGTTGATTCCATAAATCCTCGCAACGGTTGGTGATATAAAAACGCATTCGAGATTCGAACCTGCAAATGCATTACATATCAATATCATACCAAATTGAGGCACAAATAAAGCGTGTTTACGAACTTCTAAAATATGAGGAACTGCGCCAGCTTGAAATTCACTGGCTGTAAAATGGCGGAGGAGATAATCTACGCCGTTAAAGTGTCTCCGATATAGCAAATACAACACTTTTGAACAACCAATCAACTGATTGGTTGTTAGAATATGTGTTCTCTCCACCAATAGAATTCTTTGGCTGTCCAGTCCTCCAGGAGGCTCCATTGCCTTTAAAAATCACTGATACAAAAACAAATCCGCGAGCATTTCTGCTACGCGGATTCAAATGTCATCTTTAAGTTACCACACCTCGGCATGGTGCCGGGAGTTGTAATCGCCTAAATACGAGCGCAGGCCTATTCCCCTTTCGGGTATTGTATTGAGCCTACTCCCGACGCATGAGCGTGCGGAAGCAGGGCTTTGTGATACGAGCCTACTTTAAAAACTTAATCGCAGTATTTAGGGGATTACAGCCCCCTCAGGGGATACGATACGGCTTAAAGCCTTTTGTGTCAAAACATTCGCCTATTCAGGCGGCAATCGATTCAGTCACAAATATTTGCGACATGGTCTGCGCTAGATTAATTTGTTGTTGATTGATTTCTTGTCTGCGCAGATGAACCAATACGTCACGCATCGTTTCTGTCAGCGCAAATTTCAAGTCATGCTCTGTAAGCTGAATACCTCTAGCGCCAAAGCTCAATTTTCCTTCCGCCAATGATTCGATTTTGCACAAGAGCACCTCACTCAGATGATTAAGATCGTAAGGACTCAATTTACTGAATGATTCAATAAAGTTCAGATAGTTGTAAATCATACTTCCTCCTTTTGGTAAAACTGTTATTCCCCTTAAACGGGAGAATAATCATAGAGGAATATACCTAGGGTTGCAATTTTAGCTTTCTGCATTTTCTGGACTTGTTGCCTTGTAAACTCTTGATCGTGTCAAATCAAGACCGCGCTGAGCTTCCTTTACTCGCCTTTCCGCCACCTCGACGTGTGCGGTACGCATTGTTTCAATCAAGATATTTTTGAGATTAATTGCTGTCAGATGGCTTAGTGTCGATGTTTGCTCTATTTCGTATTGATTAAAATGGCTGAAAAATATTTTTATAAAATAATCAAGTTCGAATGGACTCATTTTTTCGAACGAAATTATAAAGTTTTCATATCCTTGCTCGCCATGCATCGCCAATACCACTTCCTTAAAGTCATCCACCAAATGTAAAAGCATACGCTTCTAGGCCTGAATTCTCTGCGGTAATTTGTAGCACGCCATTGTTGATACCGTGCTGATTGACCAGCTCATAGATCGTGTGTGTATCAACAGTGATGACGCCTTCTGGAGCATCCTTTCCAGCAGCGCTGCCGATGGGCTCACCGTTTAATGTAAGCGTTGCTTTGACGGGTTTTCCAGTCTTCGTGCCCAGCACCAGGAATACTTTCTTAGCGTTGAAATTATAGTGCAGGGCTGCACCCGTTTTTTCTGCGGTGATGTGTTCTGATCCAAACGTCCATGTACCGGTGAGTGCCCAACTATTCAGCGGAATAAATTTTGGGGAGGTGTAGTCTTGTTTCTTTCCCAGCTTAATGCCTTGTGGGCTTACAAAGTTGGCGGCTCTGGCATTGCCCAAATAGGTTTCGGGTGATTGATGCTGGCTGAAAGGAGTTTCGGTGTTGGCAGATGTGGCTTTCTTATTCAGCCCGAGTAGATGACGGATATTGTTTTCCGTTTGGGCGTAATTGCCTTCACCGAAATGGGTGTAGACAACCTTGCCCTCTTTATCGATCAGGTAATGCGCGGGCCAATAGCGGTTTTTGAAGGCGGTCCATGTATCGAAGCGATTATCCAGTGCCACCGGATATTCAATCTGATGCGCGGCAAGGGCGGCCTCGACATTCGTTTTACTCTTCTCAAACTCAAATTCAGGCGCATGCACACCGATGATGACAAGCCCCTTGTCACGGTAAGTGCGATCCCACTTGGTGACATAAGGCAGTGTGCGCACACAATTAATGCAGGAATACGTCCAGAAATCAATCAGCACCACTTTCCCTTTGAGTTCCTGCAATGTCAGTGGGTTCGAATTGAGCCATGTTTCCAGGCCACGCAATTCTGGCGCAGGATAGGGACTCGGCAGCGCATCCTGCAAACCGGACTCTTGTGCAGCAGCCTCAGTAAAACGGCCTTTTCCTTGGAAAAGCGACTGCGGATCAATGCCGCTGGCAATCACCCCAACCGCCAGCAGAATAACTACCCCAAAGCCTTTGCGTATGCGCTCAGCATGGGTGGTGAAAAAGTTGAGTTTCGACATAAATCTCCTTCCGGTGAGTGAAATGGCAAGCATTGGTGTTCCTGCTCCAAGTGCGAATGAGGCAACCAGAAACAACGCGCTGATATCGGATTCCTGGCGGATGACCTGCACCAGTACGGCGGCAAGAATAGGGCCAGCGCATGGAGTCCACACCAGCCCGATCAGCGCGCCGATGAATACACCGCTTAAGAATCCATCGTTACTGCTTGTGGTGAGGTTGCTTCCGGCGTTCGCAAAACGCTGGGTGGCGGCGCTAAATGTTGCGGATAGGCGTTCTGAAAGTAATACGAAGCCAAACAGTGCGAGAAACACCAGCGACACATCGCGGATAATTTCCACATCAATGCCAGCCAGCATCACCAGTTTGCGCGAAAGCAAGGCAAATGCGGTGAACGCCAGCACAAAACCGGTTATGATGCCAAAGGGACGTTTTCTTCCACCATCGACCGATGCACCCAGCACCAGCGGCAACACAGGTAGAATGCAGGGGCTTACAATTAGCGCCACGCCTTCTAGGAATGATAAACCAATCTCAATCGGGTGCATGGCCTATTCCTTATACAGTGTGGGATAGGTCGATTTGAGTTTGGCTACTTTTGGCGCATCGTGAATCATGATGTAGGGATTCATGGGATGCAGCGCCGCATAATTCTGATGATATTCTTCTGCCGGATAGAAAACTTCAAGATTTTCCAGCTTTGTGACGATGGGTTCGCTGAAGGCTTTCTTCTCGTTCAAATCCTTGATTTTCGCCTGCACGGCCTGTTGTTGAGGAGGGCTGCTGTAAAACACTGCCGAGCGATATTGTGTGCCATGATCTGGGCCTTGGTAATTGAGTTGTGTGGGGTTATGCGCCACGCCAAAATAAATATCGAGCAGTTGTGACAGTGATACTTGTGATGGATCATAGGTTATTTGCACTGCTTCGGCGTGACCCG
Source organism: uncultured Rickettsiales bacterium (assembly GCA_964518725.1). GTDB lineage: Bacteria > Pseudomonadota > Alphaproteobacteria > Rickettsiales > SXRF01 > JANRKF01. The sequence continues at coordinate 107,935 of CAZFKP010000001.1, forward strand.
TATCGCCGCTGGTGATGAGATCGTATTTTGCCGTTTCCGCTTTACCACCTGCATAGCCAGACACCACATTCGTGACGCCCTTGGTATGCTCAAATACGGCTTCAACACCCCAGAAACAACCACCGGCAACAACGATAGACTCTGTCTTGATCTCCCCCGCATTGGCGCGCGCTACAAAGCACAGCCCAGCCGCCGTTACTACCAATACAATGATTTTCAGTATCTCGCGCATATTATGCCTCCTTGGGGATGAATTTCAGCACCACACCGTTGTTGCAGTAGCGTAAGCCGGTAGGTTTTGGGCCGTCATCAAACACATGACCATGATGCCCGCCGCAGCGCGCGCAGTGATATTCCGTGCGCGGATACAGCAGTTTATAGTCCGTTTTGGTTTCAACATGCCCTTTTATGGCATCATAAAAACTCGGCCAGCCTGTGCCAGAATCGTATTTGAACGTGGAGAGAAACAGCGGCAAATCACAGCCCACACAGGCGAACACCCCTTCGCGTTTTTCATTCAGCAATTCGCTGGTGAATGCGCGCTCTGTGCCTTCTTCGCGCAAAATATCGTATTGCGCAGTTGTGAGCTTCTTTTTCCACTCAGCGTTGGAGAGATTGCGCTTGGCAACGGCTTCCGCTGCGAATGCTTTTCCCGCTCTTACGTAGGGCGCAAGAGCTGCAAGCGCCAATCCCCCAAGCGATAATTTGATGAAATCTCTGCGCTGCATATATTCCCCCTATGCCTGAATATCGAGCAAACGATTCGGATCGGGCCTGAACACTGGCTCTGGGCGGCTGATTTGTGCTTGCTCAATGCTAACTTCCTGCGCTCGCTCAGTTCTCTGGCGCGCAACCGTTGCACTCGCTGCTGAGTGACTAGCGCAATCTGTACAATTAACTCCGGCCATGACGTATTCCTTTCATAGTTTCCAGTTGGGTCGCACGAAATGGCAGGTGTAGCCATTCGGGTGGCGCTTCAGGTAATCTTGGTGATATCCTTCCGCTACATAGAATTCGGATGCAGCGGTCACTTCGGTTACAATTTTTCCTGGCCATTTGCATGATGCGGTGATGTCGGCAATCACTTGCTCGGCGATATGTTTTTGCTCAGTGTTCGTGTAAAAAATGGCCGAGCGATAGGACGGCCCAATATCATTGCCCTGGCGGTTTTTAGTGGTGGGGTCATGAATCTGGAACAGAAATTCCAAAATAGCGCGATAGCTGATTTTGGTGGAATCAAAAATGACTTCAATCGCTTCGGCATGACCAGTGATTTTACCTTTCATATCCTCATAGGTAGGATTTTTGAGCGTCCCGCCTGTATATCCCACTGTGGTATCTATCACGCCTGGCAAATGGCGGAATAATTCCTCCATGCCCCAGAAGCATCCACCTGCTAAAATAGCACGTTCTTTGCTCATATTAATTGCCTCCAAATAAATGCATAAATTCTCCATATCCTTCTGCTTCGAGCTTTTCTTTAGGGATAAAGCGCAGAGAGGCTGAGTTAATGCAGTAGCGAAGTCCGGTATCCTTTGGCCCATCATCAAATACATGACCAAGATGTGAATCAGCATGTTTGGAGCGCACTTCGGTGCGGCGCATGCCGTGTGTAATATCCTGCGCTTCAATCACATTTTCATCCACCAGAGGGCGTGTAAAACTTGGCCAGCCGGTTTTAGAGTCAAATTTGTGAGTTGAGGAAAATAGTGGCTCGCCCGAGATAATATCGACATAAATTCCCTCACGCTTGTTATTCCAGAATTGATTTTGAAAAGGAGGTTCCGTTCCACAGGCCTGCGTTACCTTGTATTGCATCTCGCTTAACTCCGCGATGCGGCTAGGATTTTTGATATATTTAGACATCAGGATTACTCCTTACGTTTCGTATTTTCTTTTGTAAAAATTGGATGTTATCAAGCCAAATAGCTCCCTTGATGGCAGCCATAGCAGCTAAAATTCCAACGAAAATTTGCACCAATGGCTGCGTAAAAAACGATGCGGCAATGAGTGCGATGATAGGTAGCGCCGGAATGGCAACAAGGGTTTTGGCCCATTTGCAATAATTAAAGCCGCTGCAAGCGCATGATTTTGTTATTGTTTGGTTCATAAAAAATCCTTGTGAATCAGTGTTGTTATTCTATGATGACCGTTCGGTAGGTTTATCTATCAATGGATTCGTATCCAAAGGACGTAATGGTTACAGTACATACAAAAACGGCGGATAAATACGCGGAGCTGACAAGCCTCTTTCGTGCGGGGCTTGCGGGTGATGCTGCGAGCTATAACCGTTTTTTGCAGGCGGTAGCACCGATACTCCGCCGTGCTGTGGCCAGAAAACTATCGCAGTCGGATGTTGAAGATGTGGTGCAGGAGATATTAATTTCCATCCATAAAGCTCGTCACACCTATGACGGCGAGAGACCGATCATGCCGTGGCTTGGCTCGATTACCAGCTTTCGTATCACCGATTATCTTCGGAAACATTATTCGCAAATGCGCCACCAGAGCGTGGATATTGCTGATTATGAAAATATTTTATCGGATGTAACCGAAGCCCATGAAGATAACGAATCTATAGATGAGATATTGGATGGAGTGCCGGAGCGTGAACAAAAGATTCTTACGCTGATGCATGTGGAAGGCTACACGGCAAAAGAAACGGGAGCGCGGCTGGGCATGAATGAATCAGCGGTGAAGGTGGCAGCACACAGGGCAATAAAGAAGATCAGAGAAAAGATAGGCGCATGAACACGAATGAACTCATCGCAAATTTAAGTGCAGAGGCTCCAAGCAAAACGCTTGGAACGCCAAGCTATTACGCCTTGCGTTTGGGTGCGGTGCTTGCTGTCTATGCAATTGGCGTGCAAATGTTCTTAGGGCTCAGGCCAGATTTGGCACTGCAATTCACCAGGCCGATGTTCTCTGTGGAAATAGCGTTGCTTGCGCTGCTATCGTTGACAAGTGCGGCGGCGGCGATTCTTTCCATGTATCCAGACGCGCATCAACAACAAGGCGCTCTGAAATACCCCTATGCCATTTTTGCGTTGTTGGTGGTATTCATGGCTTTCCAACTCACGCTTCCGCATGACCCGATGATGGTGATTCCTGTCGCATTGGATGCACATGGCATGGAGTGCGCGCTATGTATTGCAAGCGTTGCGGTGGTTCCTTCTGCGCTGATATTCGGGTTGCTGCGCAAAGGCGCAAGCGTTCATCCCTTGCGTTCAGGATCGTTCGCCGTGCTGGCTGCGTCTGCGATTGGCGGGTTAACGCTACGGCTTTCGGAGGCCAACGATTCGCTGATGCATATGGTATCGTGGCATTATGTGCCCACACTTCTGTTTGCCGCGCTCGGCGCATGGATTGGAAAGACTTTATTGAAATGGTAACCACACAAACCCAAGGAGAATAATCATATGAAAAATCACATCATCGCCGCAACATTACTGACCGTTCTTGCCAGCAGCACTTCGGCAATAGCCGCCGATAAATCTGAGCGCGAAAAATGCTACGGTGTTGCCAAGGCAGGCAAGAATGATTGCGCTTCCAAAGACAAATCGCATTCCTGTGCTGGTCAAGCCAAAAAAGACGCGGATGCGAATGAGTGGATCTACACCCCAGCCGGTCTTTGCGACAAACTCGCGGGCGGTGTAAAAGGCTAAGAAATACTCTCGCAAGTTGCTTATGGCTGATGTGCTTCAATAACCATTTCAGCGATTGCCTTGCCTTGCTTGGCTGAGTCTTTGATGTTTGCCACAAACCAGCCAGTGTAACACCCAGCGATCACACTGGCAATTTGCTCCGCCACCAGCCGTGGTGACTTCAGTTTTGCATCTCGTGCAAATTGTTCGAGATGGGTAATGATAAATTGATAATGCGCCTCGCATATCTTGCGAACGGGGCTATCCCGATCCGTATATTCTCCCGCTGCATTAATAAAGGGGCAGCCATAACATTCTTTGTCTTTGAAGAATTCACTCATCTCCTCAAAAAGAATCGTCAGTCGCTGCGTAGGCTTCAGGCCTTTTTTATTCCATGCGTTAATATACCCAGCCTTATGAAACTCGCTTAAGTGCACAAGCACTGCCTCAATAAGCGCGTCTTTATTTGAAAAGTGATGATAAATTGTTGCCTTAGTCACACCAGCGGCTTTCGCAATCGCCTCCACGCCCGTTGCTTTATACCCATGCTTATAGAATAGCGCGGCGGCTTCTAGAATTCCTTCTCTTCCTCTTCTGGTCTTTGGCATTATTTTCCTAAATTTTTATATTGCTTGTAACGATGTTACACAAAGTCACGAATCACTGAGCATAGAAAGTTACTGATGATATGGCAAATGGGTTTGAATATAAACTATTTGACCAGATATCAGAGCTTATCTATAAATCACAAACCGAACGGTTAGTATAGTTTGGTGATGTTTGTAAACAACTTAAACTAATGGAGAATACATTATGACTACGAAGAAAACACTTGCTGCTGCCGCACTTGCGGGTCTGTTCACTGCTGGTATGCTCGCTGCGCCTGCATTTGCTGCTGATAAAGATCATTCCAAAATGGAAAAAGCATCTTGCTCAGGCAAAGGCGGCTGTGCTGGTAAAGATGGTAAAGCAGAAAAAGAAAAGCACGCTTGCAAAGGCCAAAACTCCTGCAAAGGCAATGGTGGCGACGGTAAAAACGAGTGCAAAGGCCATGGCTCTTGCGCGACTGACGGCAGCAAACCAGAAGCGAAATAACTCTCCTTTGGTTGATTGTAGGGCGGGGTCAAAACCCCGCCTTACTTTTTAGGAAACATTTGCATGGCTAACTTTTCACATCCACATCTTGGTTTTGGTCTTGGGCTTCGCACCAAGCATTATCCTTATATTTTCGAGCACAAACCAAAAGTCGATTGGTTTGAGATTATCTCCGAAAATTTCATGGATACGGATGGGCGGCCAAAGCGCAACCTCGCCCGCATAAAGGAACACTACCCCATCGTGATGCACGGCGTGGCCATGTCCATTGGCACGGTTGATCCGCTGAACTCTGAATATCTACAAAAACTCAAAGCACTCATCCAATGGGTGAAGCCTGCATGGGTCTCTGATCATTTATGCTGGACAGGTGTGGCCCATAAAAACACCCATGATTTATTGCCCGTGCCTTATACCGAAGAGGCGCTGAAACACATCATCCAGCGCATTAAACAGGTGCAGGATTTTCTGGAGATGCCGATTGCGCTGGAAAATCCCTCGACCTACTTGGAATTCAAACAATCTTCCATGCCGGAAGCCGAGTTCATCGCGCGCATGGCCGAGGAATCGGGCTGTAACTTGCTGCTTGATGTGAATAATGTCTATGTCACCTGCTATAACCACCGGCTTGACCCGAAAGCATATCTCGATAGCTTGCCACTGGATCGTGTGATTCAGATTCACCTCTCCGGCCACAGCAACAAAGGCACGCACATCATTGATACGCATGATGACCACGTGATCGATGAGGTGTGGAACTTGTATAAATACGTAGTGCATAAGGCAGGCCGCGTGCCCAACACCATGGTGGAGTGGGACGACCATATCCCCGAATTCCCAGAGCTTGATGCAGAACTTGGTAAAGCCAAAACCGCCGCACAAGATGCGAGTCACTTTGCCATTCCCGATCTTTACCACGAGCAAGTGCCACAGCGCGTGAACCATGAAACACCGCTTTCAGAGGCGCAACACCATATGAAAGACGCGATCATGCTGGGCGATGCATTCGACAGCAAAGCCGAGCAGTGGATTCGCTCAAAAGAACAATTTGCGCCGCAGGAGCAGCTTGCTGTCTATATCAACGCCTATCGCTACCGCCTCTATGACGTGGTGGCGGAGGATTATCCGGTGTTAAAGGAATATCTGGGCAAGGATGCATTTTACAATCTCATCTGGGCGTTTGTGAACACTGCCCAGCCTTCGCATTTTAATATTGGCCGCTTCGCGCTGAAGCTGCCTGCCTTTGTGAAAGGGCTTCTGCCCAAAGATAATTTCGCGCATGAGCTCTGCCAGCTGGAAACTACCATCGCGCAGCTCACTGATCCTGAGGAAACCGCGCCGCTAGAGCAAAAGCATTTAGTGGGCATGACGCCAGATGCGTTCATGGAATCACGCCTCTATCCCCGCACAGCATTACAGCTTGCGGAATTTACTTATCCGGTCAATGACTATTACCGCAAGGTGATGGATGAAGAATCACCAAAAAAACCACGCCGCAAAGCCAGCTATCTCGCTGTGTTTCGCCATGAGGATGTGGTGTGGCGCATGGATGTAGAAAAAGCAGAGTATCACTTGCTTACGCAATTATTCAGCGGAAAAACCGTCGGCGATGCGCTGGAAACATGTGACGAATCGGCGGCGAGCAAACTTTCTGAATATTTTTCGCGCTGGATGCGTAACGGAATGCTCGCCGCTTTCGAATACACAGGCAAACCACAAGAAGGAGACAATCATGATCACGAAGCTGCTTAATTTACTTATCATTCTGCCGAAACATATCGCCTCGTATTTTGAGTGGGCGGGGCCGCTGGTTGCGCGCATCACGGTGGGCTATGTGTTTATGCTTACCGGCTGGGGCAAGCTGCAAAACTTGGAGCGCGTCACGGGTTATTTCGGCGAGCTTGGTATTCCTTCCCCTGAAATCATGGCGCCATTTGTATCCGGCATCGAGTTTGTCGGCGGCCTGTTCCTGATTGTGGGTGTGCTCACACGCATCATGGGCGGCGCACTCGCCGTGACCATGATTGTTGCGATTATGTCGGCAAAACTAGAGGAAATTGATTCGCTGCACACATTTCTTGGTTTTGAAGAAACCTTGTTCCTTGCCATCTTCACTTGGCTCGCCATTTGTGGCGCGGGTAAAGCGTCGATTGATTATCTCATCGAAAAGCGGGTCAAATAATGTCAGTCGCTCGCAAGCACCGCTTTCAGCATACCACCACCACATGGGTGCGTAGAATTGGAGCATTTCTTCACATCAGCGATGAGGTGATTGCACCGCTGCTGGATATTATTCGCAGGCCTGCCATTGCCCATGCATTTTTCCTTTCCGCGCTGGTAAAAATAGCGGATTGGGACAACGCATTATATCTCTCGGCGAATGAGTATCCGGTGAGTTGGATGAATCCGGTACTTGCTGCCTATGTCGGCGTCACGATTGAACTGGTGGGAGCGCTGCTACTCAGCCTTGGGCTTATGACACGCTTTGCCGCCTTGGGTTTGTTGATACTCACGATTGTGATGCAGTTCGCCTACCAGCCCGTAAACGCGCAGGCCTTCTGGATCATTATGCTCGGCTATTGGGTGGTGAAAGGCGGCGGCCTCAAATCCATCGATTTCTTGCTGCGTGGGCTGAAAGATTCCGCACTGCCGCTGGCACAGAGTTTTGCTGCAATGTTTCACTGGCTTCAATACAGCGCAGGGCCGTTTTATTTTCTGTTCATGCGTGTGTGGATTGCGGGCGTGCTTTACGTTGCAGGACACACGGCGATGGAATCCATGTCGCTCATTGGTTGGCTACAATTTTTAGAATACCAGCCGCAATTATCCGTGCTTCGAATGTCGGATGCTTCTTTCTGGGCAACCCTCGTGTGTGGTGCTGGCGCGATCAGTTTAGCGCTGGGTTTTGCGACGCGCTTCTGGGCATTGCTGGCGCTTATTATGCTAGGCTCAGCAACCGCGCAAACAGGTGTCAGTGATGCGCAAACAGCAGCGTTTTTCTATTGGATTATGTTGCTGAGTATTCTTTTTTTCAGCGGCGCAAATAAAATCTCACTGGATCACCTCATTCGCCGTGCTCTTGGAAAGCTGTTTCCTGAGTTCAGCGGCCAATTTCCAGCGACCAGCGATTCGATGCCGCATGTAGTGATTGTCGGTGGCGGTTTTGGTGGTGTTGCTGCGGCGAGCGCTTTACGTACCACCGCCTGCCGAGTGACGCTCATCGACAAACATAACTATCATTTATTTCAACCACTGCTGTATCAGGTAGCAACCGCTGGGCTTTCGCCATCGGATATTGCGGTTCCTATTCGCAGCCTGTTTCGCGATCAGGATAATATCCGCGTGCTCATGGGTGAGGTAAACGGAGTGAATAAGCAGAAGCGCCAAGTGATGTGCGTGGATGGAAAAGTCATCGACTATGACTATCTCGTACTCGCCACCGGTGCACGTCATAGCTATTTCGGCAAGGATGAATGGTCAGCGTTTGCGCCCGGTATGAAGAAGGTGGAAGATGCCATTGCCGTGCGCGGCAAATTACTGAAAGCTTTTGAGATGGCAGAAAACACCGATGATGCTGCCAAACGTGAGGCACTGCTCACCTTCGTGATTGTCGGTGGTGGGCCAACCGGCGTCGAGCTTGCTGGTGCACTTGCCGAGCTTGCCCATCAGGGGATGGAACAAGAATTCCGGAATATCGACCCATCGAAAGCGCGTATTTATCTCGTTGAGGCTGGCCCACGGTTGCTTGCGATGATGCCGGAAGATATTTCCGCTTACACCAAAGAAGCGCTCGAGAAGTTGGGCGTGACCGTGATGACGGGTGGTCGCGTGGAAATGATTGATGCCGATGGCGTGATTGTAAGCGGCCAGCGTATCACCTCTGTCAACGTCATTTGGGCAGCGGGTGTGCAAGCATCTCCGGCTGCAAAATGGCTGGCAGTGGAAGCCGACCGTGCGGGTCGAGTGAAGGTGAATACGGACCTTACCGTTATAGGTGAGGAATCCATTTACGCCATTGGTGATACGGCGTGGGCGGATGTGTGGAACGGAAAGCCTATGCCAGGCTTAGCGCCAGCCGCGAAACAAAGTGGGCAGTTTGTGGCGCGTCATATTCGTGCAAAAATCGAAGGCGCAACACCAAAAAAGGCATTCTCCTATCAGCATTACGGCAGCCTTGCCACGATTGGTAGAAAAGCGGCAGTGGCGGATTTTGGGAAGTTTCGCGTCAAAGGCGCGCTTGCGTGGTGGTTCTGGGGCTTTGTGCACATCGCCTTCCTTGCCAATATGCAAAGCCGCATCGCGGTGATGGTGGAATGGTTCTGGGCCTACCTTACCTTCAAACGCTCCACGAGGCTCATCACGGACACAACAGCAGGCAATTAATTTTCAAAAATCTGTAACGTTCGTGCAGATAAAACCGAACAACAAGACACAACAACATTAGGAGAAAAATATGCTTAAAGGAAAAAATGCGATTGTAACTGGCTCGACCAGCGGTATCGGGCTTGGCATCGCGCATGTGCTTGCGGCACAAGGCGCAAATATCATCATGAATGGCTTTGGTGATGCGGCAGCAGTGGAAGCGGAACGCAGCGGCATTGAGAAAAAACATGGCGTGAAATGTGTGTATTCCTCTGCAGATATGAGCAAGCCAGAACAAATCCGCGAGATGGTGACACTCGCCGAAACCTCATTCGGTGGGGTAGATATTCTGGTGAATAATGCTGGCATTCAGTTCACCGCACGCTCGGAAGATTTTCCTGATGAGAAATGGGATGCGATTATCGCGATCAACCTCTCCAGCGCCTTTCATGCGATTAAAGCAGCCCTGCCTGGAATGCAAAAGCGTGGCTTTGGCCGTATCATCAACATTGCATCGGTACATGGGCTGATCGCTTCCAAAGAAAAACTTGCTTATGTTGCCGCCAAGCACGGTATTATCGGTATGACCAAAGTGGTAGCGTTGGAGAATGCCACATCCAACATCACCTGCAACGCCATCTGCCCAGGCTGGGTGTTGACACCGCTGGTGCAAAAACAAATCGACGATAAAGCAGCCAAGGAAGGCATTTCGGTTGAGCAAGCCAGCAAAAACCTGCTTGGTGAAAAACAACCTTCGCAACGCTTTGCCACGCCTGAACAAATGGGCGCCGCCGTTGCATTTTTATGCAGTGACGTTGGCAGTTCTATAACTGGTGTCTCGCTCCCCGTCGATGGCGGTTGGACAGCGCAATAAAGGAAAAACATATGAAAAAAGCTGCCCCCGCTAAAACATCATCTCAGACAAAAACCATCAACCTTGCGCTGCAAGGCGGCGGCGCACATGGTGCATTTGCCTGGGGCGCGATTGATTATTTGCTCGAAGATGGTCGCATTGATGTGGAAGGTATCAGCGCCACCAGCGCTGGTGCCATGAATGCAGCAGTGTTGGCGCAAGGCATGTTGAATGGCGACAAAGATGAAGCCAGGGCATTGCTCACGCATTTTTGGAAGACGATCAGCGATGTCGGAAATCGTGTCAGCCCGTTTAAGGCAATACCTGGCATGTCCTTATTTACCGGCAAGAAATTCAGCCTCGATGATTCACCGCTATTCCAAATGTCTGAGTTCATGACGCGCATGTTTTCGCCCTATCAACTCAACCCATTCAATTACAACCCACTTAAAAAAGTGTTGGAAGATCTGATTGATTTTGAGGCGATTAGAAAACATTCGAAGATGAAGCTGAATATTTGCGCTACCAATGTGGAAACCTGCAAGGTGCGTATCTTTGAAACCAAAGAACTGAGCGCTGATGCAGTGTTGGCGTCAGCATGCTTACCGTTTTTATTTCAATCGGTGGAGATTGATGGCGAATATTTCTGGGATGGCGGTTATATCGGCAATCCTGCAATTTTCCCGCTTATTTACCAATGCGATAGTTTGGATGTAGTGATTGTTCACATTAATCCTATTATTCGTAAAGGCGTGCCAAAGTCAGCCGCTGAAATTATCAATCGACTGAATGAGGTGAGTTTTAATTCTTCGCTGATGCGCGAAATGCGTGCCATTGCTTTTGTTGGCAAGCTGATTGATGACGGCAAGGTAAAAAAAGGTGACATGAAAAATATGCTCATCCACTCTATCCGCGCTGACGAAACCATGGCCGAGCATAGCGTTTCCAGCAAACTCAACACGGATTGGAATTTCCTGACCCACTTACGTGATGAAGGCCGCGAAGTTGCCAAAGTTTGGCTTGAGGAAAACTTCAACAAAATCGGCAAAGAATCCTCGGTCGATATCCGCAAAGAATTTATGTGAGGCATTTATGAAAACAGAAGACATCTTAAAACTACCATCCATGCCATTGGCCAGCCCCAGCTATCCGTTCGGGCCGTATCGTTTTGTAAACCGCGAATATTTTATCGTGACCTATACGTCCGATCCAGAGGCGATTCGTGAGGCACTGCCAGAGCCGCTGGAGCCGGATGGTTCAAACACCGTGCTATACGAATTTATCCGCATGCCAGATTCCTCAGGCTTTGGTGATTATACCGAAACCGGCATTGTGATTCCGTGCTTATATAAAGGCGAGCATGTGAACTTCACGGCGCAAATGTATCTAGACTGCGAGCCACCCATTTCTTGTGGTCGTGAGGTGTGGGGCTTTCCTAAAAAATTCGCGCATCCTGTATTACAAACCGCACATGATACGCTGACTGGCCGCATTGAATACGCGGGTCAACCGGTCGCGATTGCTACCATGGCCTATAAGCATGAGAATCTGATTTGCGATCTAAACACGGGCATGTGTGACCCAAGTTCCATTGAGAAGAAAATGAGCAAGACGCAAATTAATTTGAAGCTCATTCCTGATGTGGATGGTTCTCTCGCGATTGCTCAACTCGTTGGTTACAATCTTGCCGACGTCTCCGTGAAGGGGGCATGGGCTGGCCCTGCACGGCTTCATCTGATTCCGCATGTGAATGCACCGGTGGCGGATTTACCAGTAGTCAAAGTGATAGGCGGCACGCATTTTATCGCCGACCTGACGTTGCCTTATGGCCGTGTACTGCATGATTATTTGGGAGAAAAGAAATGAAAGCCAGTGATATTCTAAATATGGCATCTATGCCGATTGCCAGCCCAACCTATCCGCGTGGGCCGTATCGCTTTGTTGGTCGGGAATATCTGATTATCACCTATGAATCGGATGCAGAGGCGATTCGCCATTTGCTGCCAGAGCCGCTTCAGCCTGATGGTAGCAACCATGTCATGTATGAATTTGCGCGTATGCCCGATTCTTCAGGGTTTGGTAGTTATACGCAAACGGGGGTGGTGATTCCCTGCACGCTCAATGGCGAGAAGATGAACCATGTCAGCCAGATGTATCTGGACTGCGAACCGCCCATTGCTGGTGGTCGTGAAATTTGGGGTTTTCCACAAAAGCTCGGCAAACCATCGCTAGGTATCGCGCAAGACACGCTGACAGGAAAACTCGAATATGCAGGCCAAACAGTGGCGATTGGCACGATGGCGTATAAACATGAAAATTTGCTTGATGGCAAACATGCACAAGAAATTGATTCCATTACCCAGCGCCTGACGCAAACCCGCGTTAATCTCAAACTTATCCCGCATGTGGATGGCACACCCGCCATTTGCCAGCTTGTTGCGTATAATATGACAGATGCAAGCGTCAAAGGCGCGTGGGCTGGGCCTGCGCGGCTTGAGCTATTCCCGCATGTGAACGCACCAGTTGCGGATTTGCCGCTTCGGAAAGTGATCAGCGGCATGCATGTGGTAGCGGATATTACATTGCCCTATGGCCGCATTGTGCATGATTACCTGCGAGGCATTAGTTGAGCCGCCGCGCACAAAACAGCTTGGTGTTGCTCGCAGCGGCAGGAGCAGCGCTTGCACTGGTGCAAACACAAACAAGCTGGTTTTCAAGCGAAGAAAAGCCTATCGAACGTGAACGTTGTTATGGCGTGACGCGTATTGGTGGTAATGATTGTGCCACGCCCAAACACTCCTGCGCAGCACAAGCGACACATGACCGTGATCCAGCGGAATGGGTGATGGTGCCAAAAGGCGCATGTGAGAAGATTGCAGGCGGAATTACTGAGGCATTATGAAACTACCGCAGCGCATTCACGCCGATCTTACAGAAATGCAGCACAAAAGCGAATTGCTGGTGGTATGGGTACAGCTCGCCGTCATTGCGCTACTCACCGCGTTGTATTTTTTTTCACCCGCTGGTCATGCGCCGGATGCGCCTGTGAAATCCGCCCCGCTTGGGCTTGGCTTATTTTTTGTTTTGGTATTGGTGCGCTGGTGGTTTGCCCATACACGGCAACTTACACCATTTTTTTTGGGCTTCTCGGTGATTGCCGAAATGGCACTCTTGATATTCACCATCTGGACGTATCATTTGCAGTTTGAGGCTATGCCGAATGTGAATCTTAAAAACCCGCATATTGCCTTTGTGTTTGTGCTCATCGCCCTCAGGGCGCTTCGGTTTGAGCCACTATGGGTGATACTTTCAGGCATTACCAGTGCGCTCGGCTGGCTTATGGTGGTCGGGCATTCACTTTTAGCCCAAGGCCGTAGCGTCATCACCTGGGATTATGTCACCTATGTTTCCACGCGCAGCCTGCATCCGGGCGGCGAATTTGACAAGGTGCTGGCCATATTGCTCGTCACATTTATCACCGCAACCGCTCTAAAGCGCGCGCGCGATACACTATTCACCGCTGTTACGCAGACGCAGGCCACCAAAGATTTATCCCGTTTTTTTGATAGTGACGTGGCAACGAAAATAACGGGAGCAGACAGTAGCTTAAAAGCTGGGCATGGTGAATTACGACAGGCGGCGATAATATTCACTGATCTGCGCGGTTTCACAAAAGCATCCGCACATTTAACCCCAAGTGGTTTGATCGAACTTTTGGGCGATTATCAACGCTTGGTCGTTCCCATCATCCGCAAGCATGGCGGTAATATCGACAAATTCATGGGCGATGGTGTGCTTGCCAGTTTCGGCGCGGTTTCCGCTTCCACTACCTATGCCGCAGATGTTTTACGCGCCGTCGATGATATACAATCCGCCGCGAAAGTATGGAGCGATGAACGCGCCAAAAAGGGGCTGACAGCGGTGAGCATTGGTGCGGGCGTTGCGGTGGGCGATGTGGTGTTTGGTGTGATTGGTTTTGAAGATCGGCTGGAATATACCGTCATCAGTGAAACGGTAAACCTTGCTGCCAAACTGGAAAAACATAACAAAGCGGAAGCTGCCGCTGCACTCACCACTGAATCGGCATTGCAACTTGCCATCAGCCAAGGCTATGTACCATCCACTCCTAAAGAAATCCGTAAAAGTAGGAGTGTTGGCGGTGTCAGTGAACCGGTCAACATCGCGGTACTAGCATGAGCGAACTTGGATTAATTGCAGCTTTACTCACCAAGCATCTGCTGTGCGATTTTCCGTTACAAACGCCATACCAGTTCACCAACAAAGGCACCTATGGCCATGCGGGTGGCTTGCTGCATGCGGCCATTCATGGGGTGGGAACGATCATCGCATTGCTCTGGTTCGTGCCATTATTTCTAGTGCTAAAATTAGCATTGCTTGATGCCGTCATTCATTACCATATCGACTGGGCAAAAAACAAAATCAACCGCCGCTATAACTTGAGACCAACCAGCGGACAAGGTTTCTGGATTACCTTCGGAGTGGATCAGTACCTTCACGCTATGACCTATGTTCTAATCGTGTGTCTAGTATACTTATAAATATAAAAATCTACTTCCGCTTCCCTCCGCCTAACCAGTCCGCGCAGTTTCTTTCCACCAGCCCAGACCCAGCGTAGGAATTCGGCAGGCACGTCGTCATGTTCCTCACGGTTTACTTTGCGCCGGAGGGTGGAGCGTTGAAGCGCCCCACCGCCCAGATTGAAGGTGAACGACACCAGCGCATCGAACTGGCCATTGGTGAGTGGCACGGTGATCAGGCGCAGCACCGAACGCTCGGCGGCTTCCACATCCTTGATCAATAGCGCGATAGCGGCCTCGTGGCTGATGCCACGCCGGAACATCTCCGCTTCACCCGGACGCAGCAAATGCCCGTAGCCAATCGTGGGCAGGCCTGCTGCATCCGGATAGATCGTCGGAGAAAATCCCTCGAAGCGCTTAATCAAGCTCAGGCCTTCCTGTGTGACGTGTCTCATTTGCCACCCCGAACTTTGGTCATGGCACGCTGGCCAAAATAGAAGCTGATGATGCCTGCGAAGATCGCCTGATCTTCTTCCGTCCATAGCAGCCAAGGCAGATCAGCGGAGAACTGCATAACCTTCACCACTGCATAGAGAGCGAAGAAGCTGTATGCGATGACTGGGCGCACCGTGCCGTTGAGCGCATCCACCCAGCGAATGCCGGAATAGAAGGTTTTGTAGAGGGCGCGGCTTTCTGCAATATCGGCCTGCACATGGATTTCTTCCAGCCGGTTGGCGTGGCCTTGTGCCTGTTGCTCCATTTGCAGGCGTAGGATCGTCAGCTCGTGCTTTCTGTCCTGACTATCCTTGAACAGCTTCAGCAGGTCGGGAAACGCCGCACTGATAAAGCCAACAATGGCACCGAGAAGTGTGATCATAAAATCCCCCGTAATGTGATGAGTTTGAAGATAATGCCGCCCATGCCGGTCATGAGGATGGTGGTTGACCACCACAGCACCCGCTCGATGCGATCCAGCCGATATTCGAGCGATTTATACCGTTCCGCGCACACGGCCACATGCACGTCCAAATCCTCTGCTTCCTTTTCGTGTGTCATGATTCCTCCAGACATAAAAAAACCGGCTCAGTGGCCGGTGGTGGTTTGCGATGGTGGGTTTGGTTATTCGAAATAGCCGTTGATCATCACCAACCCACGGATGATCTGGGACGCGGTGGCGGTTGCCACCGGTATGCGAAGGATGACATGGGCAAAGGTGCCAGCTGCCACATAGAGCGGTGCATCAAGGTTCACATCGATGGGTGTTAATGCGCCGCCAATCGGCGTTCCCACTGGCATGGACTGGATGCCCAGCGGCACCCGGCGCGGCGAGCGCGTGCCTGCCGTGTTGGAATCAGCCGTAGCAAGCGACACAGCGGTGGAGCCAATCCCCAGCGCCCACTGTAAAAGCGTGGGTGTTGTAGCAGAGGCTGCGCCCATGTTGAAGGCTTCGATCCGCACACCACGGATCACCAGATTGCGGTTGCCGCCACCGGCTGCCGCTACTGGAACCTGAA
>CAZFKP010000002.1:0-121090 GCA_964518725.1 uncultured Rickettsiales bacterium
TATAGCCAGACAGATACGGAAGTGGTGCCAGTGCTCATCACCGACCTGCTGGCGCAGGGGAAATCACCACGCGAAGCGGTGGCGGCGGCGCTTGCGCGGCTGCATGGCGCGTATGCGCTGGCGATTGTTTTCGTCGATGCGCCGGATACGGTATTTGCCGCACGGCTGGGGCCGCCGCTGGCGGTGGGCTATGGCGACGGCGAGAATTATATCGGGTCGGATGCGGTGGCACTCTCCTCGCTCACCTCGCGGGTCAGCTATCTTGAAGATGGCGATTGGGTGGAGCTGACGAAAGATAAAATCATTGTTCGTGACACGAATGGTCGGGAAGTCGTGCGTGATATCACGACGCCGCTTGCCGGCACGGGTGCGATTCAGCGCGGGAATTACCAGCATTACATGCAGAAAGAGATTTTTGAGCAGCCTGCCGTGGTGGCGGAAACCGTCAAAATCTATTGCGATCCGCTGCAGCATACAACCTCGTTGCCACCGCTTGGTTTCTCGTTAGCCGATATCAAGCGCGTACAGCTTGTGGCCTGCGGCACATCGTTTTACGCAGCGAACATTGCTAAATACTGGCTGGAGGAAATTGCGCGCCTTCCCACCGAGGTGGATATCGCTTCGGAATACCGCTACCGCCATCCTATTCTCGATAAAGATACGCTCACGATTCTGATTTCGCAGTCAGGTGAAACGGCGGATACGCTGGCGGTGTTGCGCCACGTGAAGCCGGTTGCGCCCGTGCTTGCGATTGTGAATGTGCAACAAAGCTCGATTGCGCGTGAGGCTGGTTCGGTGTTGTATACCTACGCCGGCCCTGAGATTGGCGTGGCTTCCACCAAGGCATTCACGACGCAGCTTTCGGTGCTTGCGAGCCTGACGATTGCCTTCGCCGAGGCACGCGGCACGGTGAAGGCGGATGAGTGCAAGCGCCTTTGCCATGTGCTGACGGAAGCCCCGGCGTTGATTACGCAGGCATTGGCGCTGGATGATATGACGCAGGCGCTCGCCGCCAATATCCGGCATGCGACCGACATGCTGTATATTGGCCGTGGCACGAGCTTCGCGGTGGCGATGGAGGGCGCGCTCAAAATGAAAGAAATATCCTACATCCATGCCGAGGCCTATGCGGCGGGTGAGCTGAAGCACGGGCCGATTGCGCTGATTGACGAAAAGGTTCCGGTGGTGGTGGTGGCGCCCTCCGACCGGCTGTTCGAAAAAACCATTTCCAACCTGCAGGAAGCGGCAGCGCGCGGTGGGAAGATTATCCTGATTAGTGACGCCAAGGGGGTGGAGAAAGCGGGGGGGATTGTCTCGGCTTGTATCACCATGCCGGACTGCGACGCCTTCATTACGCCGATTATCTACACGATCCCGATTCAGCTGCTCGCCTACCATACTGCGGTGCTCAAGGGCACAGACGTCGACCAGCCTAGGAATCTGGCGAAATCGGTGACGGTTGAATAGCCGCGTAAACGATTAGCGGACGAACAGTTGGATTTCCTGGCTGCGGATGCGGAGTGTTTGCTCGGCCATGCGGATGCGTGCGGCCGGAACGCCGAGCTGCTGCAAGCGAATGACCACGTTCCTCAGGTTATCCTGAGCGCGGCTTTTGAGCTTTTGCTGTTGATCCGGCGGCAGGACGCTTAAATCCGGCACGGTGGACAGCACGTCATACACCACGCCCGGTTTAGCCTTTTCTGCCTGCTGCACGGCGCCGGTCAGCGCATCGTCATAATACACATGCGGCTGGTTGAAGCGGATGGTCAGGAAAGCGTTGCTCAGGCTGGTGCTTGGCACGATTGCTGGGGCTTCCGCAACCGGTGCTGGCGCTGGTTGTTCCTGTATTGCGGCAGGAGCCGCTTGCGGTGTTTCCGTTACTGCCGGTTGGCTTGTGGCAACCGGGGTTTCCGCCGCGGCGGTGGTTTCAGGCGGCGTTGCCATGGCGGTTGCTTGTGGCGATTCTATTGGCTTATCGCTCATCGAACCGAGTTCAACAGCCGGCTCGACAGGCTGGGTGTTTAAATCATCGGCTTTTACATCCTGCACAGGGGCGGCGGCCGGGGATTTCACACCCATTTTCGGGGTGCTTGCCGTATCGCTGCCGAACATGCCATCATAGGCACTGTCGTAGGTGTTTTCCAGCGTTGAGCACCCGGAAACTGCGCTAAGCGCAAGGATCAGGGCGGATGTGCTGAGAAAGTGTGAAAAGCGAATCGACTGCATGGGAAGTCCTCCAAATTTTTAACGCCAGCGACCCTAAGCGATAGTTTGTCAATCGTCAATGGTTTAGACAGCCATTTTATCCTTGTTTTATCAAAAAACTTTGTTAGTTTCCGCTTCCCTTGGATTTACCTATGCACCCGTAGCTCAGCTGGATAGAGCATTTGACTACGAATCAAAAGGTCGGGCGTTCGAATCGCTCCGGGTGCGCCACAAGCAAAAAGCCCCGCTCTGGGGATTTTTGCTTGTGGCAGATTACCAGGGGATGAGAACGCGGCGTTTGAAATTTTTTTAGTAGAAAAAATTGACGGCGGAGCCGCCCGCAGGGCGAGGGTCAGTAGACCCGAGTCAATCGCTTCGGGTGCGCCATACCAATTATTCAGCCAGTAATCGCCCGACGTGCCAGTTCGCTGGAGCTGTTGCTTTTTTCACCGCCGATATTCCATAACATGCTGATGCCGAGCGCGTTACAGCATTCGATTTCCGGCGTGTTGAGTGGTTTACGGTCGCCGCCATTGGCAAAATAGCGTGGCCGCAGGCGGGTGAGGGCTTCGCAGACCGTGCCATCGGCATCATCAACGGTGATGACGTCATGCACGCATTTTAGCTCGCGGATCAGGTCGGCACGTTCTTCCCAGACCATCATGTGAAAACCTTTTTTGCGGGTGAGCCATGCGTCGGAATTGAGGATAACGATCAGTTTGCCGTGAGTGGCTGCTTCGCGGAACAGGCTCAGATGCCCACCGTGGAGCGGATCGAAGCCGCCGGAGACGCAGACGATATCGGAGGTGGGGTGTAGCATTGGGTTTTGTCAACTTGCATGAGGCGATGTGGCGTGTTATTTAGCAGCATCCTGATGTTTTTCAACGAGAGAGTTATGCATAAAGAACGCCTGTTATTGATCGTTGCCCTTATTATCCTGGCGGCTGCCGCCCGTTTGCTGCCGCATCCAGCGAATGTAACCCCGGTAGCCGCAATTGCGCTCTTTTCCGGCGCGTTCCTCGCAAACCGTTCTCTGGCCTACATTGTGCCGCTGGCGGCGATGCTGGCGAGCGACATGGTCATCGGGTTGCATTCCACGATGCTGTTTGTTTATGTGGGGATGCTGATGACAGTCATGCTTGGGCAGGCGCTGCGCCAGCGTATCCGCCCGCTACCGGTTGCGGCGGCGACCCTCGCCAGTTCGATCATCTTCTTTGTGTTGACCAATTTTGGTACGTGGCTTGTCGGCGGGTTGTATCCGGCGACGATTGATGGGCTTGCAGCCTGCTTCGTGGCGGCGATTCCGTTTTTTACCAATTCCCTGCTTGGAGATATGGGGTTTGCCGCACTGCTGTTCGGCGTGTTCTATGCAGCAGAACGTAGCTTTCCATTGCTCAGGCCTGCGGCCGCCTGACGTAACACCACGCGCCCGGCAAGCTGGCGATGGTGGCCAGCACGCCCATCTGCACCGAAATCACAAGTGCAATTTCTTTAGGCACCCCTGCCAATCCGAGGAATGCCACCATGCTCACTTCGCGCATGCCCCAGCCGCCGACCGAGATTGGTAGCATCATCAGCAATAACACCGGCGGCACCAGCACCAGGCTGTCAATCACGGTGAGGCCGGCATCGAGGTTCATCCCTAGTATGTAAATACCGAGGCAGAAACAGCCATGCGCCAATGCGGCCTGCAGGGTCAGGAGGATAAAATCGCGTGGTGAGAAGGCGATACGGCGGAAGCTTTCCAGTATGTGCAGCGCGTGGCGGATGCCGTGGCGGTTGGCATGGGGCGCAAGCCATGACGGCAATTTGCCAAGTAGTGCAAATCCGGCAATGGCAGCGGCAATGCTGGCCGCGATCAATCCGCCCACCGGCAGCGATGGTATCAGCGTGCCAAGCCATGGCAATGAGGCGATGACCATCACCACAATGCCGATGACCGCAAGCAGCCGGTCGATGATGACGCTGTGGAAGCAGGTTGTCAGCGGCAGGTGATCGCTTTTCAGCAGCATGGCGCGCACCACGTCTCCGCCGATGGTGCCGGGCAGGCAGCTATTAAAGAACACACTGACGAAATTAAGGTTGGTCAGGCGTGCGTAGGGCGGTTTGTGGGTGCTGCCGGAGAGCAGAAAAAGGATGCGTTGCCAGCGCGAGGTGGAAATCAGCATTTGTACGATCATCAGGCTGATGACGGCGATGGCGACCAGCGGAGGTTGCCTGGTTGCCATGTCGATCACGGTGTCGCTGTTAATTTCGTGCAACGCGTAGATGAGTAGTGCGCCGGAGCCTATCCATTTCAGGGAGGAAAGCAAGATGCGTCGGAGATGGGAAGGGATCATGCAGATTCATTGCCGTATAATGGCGTTTTCGTCCAGTATTTTCATGGCCTTGCAGCCGATGCCGCAATTTGGTTGCTAGTTTGTTGAAAAAAACTATCAAGGATGGTCGTGAGCTAACGCATAAAGGAGTATGGAGATGGGGTTCTGTAGATGGTGGATAGGCGCGTTGGCGGCAGTGTCATTGTCAGCACAGGCGCAGGCCGTGGAGCTGCTCAACGTATCGTATGACCCGACGCGGGAGCTGTACGAAGATTATAACAAGCTTTTTGCCGAGCATTGGAAGCAGAAAACCGGTGAAGATGTGACGATCAAGCAATCGCACGGCGGTTCCGGCAAGCAGGCGCGTGCGGTGATTGATGGGTTGAAGGCCGATGTGGTGACGTTGGCGCTGGCTTATGATATTGATGCCATCGCCGACAAAGCCAAATTGCTGCCCGCCGACTGGCAAAGTAAATATCCCAATAACAGTTCGCCCTATACATCCACTATCGTGTTTCTGGTGAAAAAGGGGAACCCAAAACAGATCAAGGACTGGGGTGACCTGGTGAATGAGGGGGTGCAGGTGATTACGCCGAACCCGAAAACTTCCGGCGGTGCGCGCTGGAATTATATGGCGGCGTATGGCTATGCCTTAAAACATCACGGTAATGAGGAGGCCAAGGCGCAGGAGTTCATGAAAAAGCTATTCGCCAATGTGCCGGTGCTGGATACGGGTGCGCGTGGTGCGACGACGACGTTCGTCCAGCGCGGGATTGGCGATGTGCTGCTGGCGTGGGAGAATGAGGCGTTCCTCGCCAAGCAGGAGTTGGGCAAGGATAAATTCGAGATTGTGGTTCCGTCGATCTCTATTCTTGCCGAACCGCCGATTGCTGTGGTGGACAAGGTGGCAGAGAAAAAAGGCACGCTTGCTGCGGCGCGTGAATATTTACATTTCTTGTACAGCAAGGAAGCACAAAAACTGGCGGGCAAGCATTATTATCGCCCGTCCGACCCTGAGGTTGCTGCAAGCTTTGCGTCTACATTCCCTGCAGTGGAGCTGCTCAAGATCAAGGAATTCGGTGGCTGGCAGGATGTTCAGAAAAAACACTTCGATGATGGCGCAATGTTCGATCAGGTGATGCGTCGGTAATGTGTTAGCCGCGTCCAAAGCGGATGCGGAGGATATCCATCACCAGCCTGACCAGCAGTTTTAGGCCGCGCAGGCCATTTAGGGAGCTGGTGCCGTGCATCCGCGGACGCATTTGAACACGGACTTCTTTCACGGAAAGTCCCTGGCGGAGCGCCATCGGGATCATGGCATTGTCCGGTTGGGTAGGGCGCAGCTGGTGGAGGTAATAATCGATGGCCGTGCGATCCAGCATCCGCATGCCGCTTAAGGGGTCGCAGATCCAGCGGTTGAATAAGCCGAACATCACGACGGAGATAAGCGTTCCGGCAAAGCGGCGGGGATTCTCGGCGATGGGGTGTGTCCGGCCATAATAGCGACTGCCGATCAGCAGGTTGGACGGGGCAGTTGCCAGCCTGTCGATGAGGTGTTGGATTTCTGAGGGGATGTGCTGCCCGTCGCCGTCGATCTGGAGGCAATAGTCATATCCGTGATCGCGTGCATAGGCGATGGAGGTGAGGATGGCTGCGGTAAGCCCGCGGTTGGTGTCGTGGCGGATGATGGTGGCGTAGGGCACTGCCGCCTTCGCCGTATCGTCGGTGGAGCCGTCGTCAATCACGAGCGTGTCGATGGTAAATGGCAGCCGCCTGAATTCTTCCAGCAATGCTGCGATTGAAGCCGCCTCATTGAAGCAGGGGATGAAGGCGAGAATGGTGGCACGAGCGTGATTCAACGAATTATCCAATAGCTGATTTGGTGGAAATTCTAATTCGTCGCGGCTAAAACGCCAGTGCTATTGTCCGGGAAATGGTGGAGCATAACGGAGTGATTCGCCGGGTTTTAACCCGGCTCACCCTTCGGGCGGCTTTGCCGTCCAATTTTGTCTAAGGGCAAAATTGTCGAACCGGTACGATCCTCACCGATTTATCCTCACCAAACCACAACCCGCCATGTGGCGGGTTGTGGTTTGGTGGTCGGTAGCGGATGGGGTGCGAACTGTTCGGACAAATTTATCGAAGCAATCCAACGTGCCAGCAAGTTGTTCGACTCCGTTATGGTTGGGACGGATTCGTCCATATCCAATCCGGTTTTTGCCACTTAGGCAAATCTAGCATCATTCCTTGTATAGCTTCACTTAGTTCGAGCCGCTTTATATATCTTCCTCTGGAAAAACGAATTGGCGGCAAAGGAGATGGGTAGGAATCTTTATCTTTTCCGCTTATTGCTAAACCAAAGGTAATTAGACTTTCGCAATCCGCGAGGAACATACCTGTTTCTCGGTAGTAGTCTTTGTTCTCATACGCGATAGATTTCATTAGGCGTTTACCAACAGTTTCTTCTGGTAGTAGCCAACACGCTCTAATATCTGAAAGCTGATACCGTTCAGTTCTTAGCTTGAAATCATTTAAATGTTGGGGAGACAATTGTACTTCAAAAGCAACTCGGCGTCCTGACGTTGCTTCAACTAATACGTCAGCAATCCAGTTGTCTCCTTGGGGGGTAGCGCCATCCACTTCCAAGTTTGCTTTATAACCAAGACTGCGTGCAGCATTTACAATGTCTATCTGGAGACGAGTGTGCGCATAACTTTTGGGCTTTGGAAGAGGTAACGGATATCCGGATTTATGAGCAAAAAATCTCAACCCTCTAATTGATACCTTAGGAATGGCAGGCCAATTTGTTTTTGGCATTACCCAAGTGCCAATTGGATCATGGCAAACAGCATTCCACTCATCGTCTGTGAGAGAAAATGCCTCGATCTCATGCCCTGTTGTAGAATGATAAGCTAGCTGTCCCATGGGACAATATTAGCAAATTATGCCTTTAGGAAAAGCATTCTAATCGAACTTCCCGCACGTGGCTATGGCCGCCAATTCCGACTTAAAATTGATAAACGCAGTCCTCTTTGGTCACACCGCAGCATGGCTGAAATCGAACTCCCGCAGGCTGGCGCTGGGAGTGAGGCTCGGCGGGGTTGGAGGGTGTCTTGTAAGTTATGGTGGAGCATAACGGAGTCGAACCGTTGACCTCTTCCATGCCATGGAAGCGCTCTACCAGCTGAGCTAATGCCCCATTCGGGTTGCAGGTGTCGGAAGACAGATGCCAGAAAGGAAGCCGGAAACTAGCGAAAATTTGGCATTTGTCAAATTATCTATTCTTCCGTATCTGTTTCGCGTTTATGGCCGTCAAGGTGGTTTTTTAACTTCCCGGCTTCCAGCTTTTCCTTGAGCTTCTCTTCTTTCGTGCGGCCAAATTTGCGGCGATTCTCCGCTGCCTGTTTCCCTTTGTCTGCCCGTGCTTTGGCCTTACGCTGTTGATTCAAGTTGATAATGTCGGTCATGCAAGAGCCTTATTTCTCGTCACCCATTTTCAAGGCGGCGAGGAACGCCGATTGCGGGATGTTGACGTTGCCGATTTCGCGCATCTTTTTCTTACCTTTTTTCTGCTTGTCGAGCAGTTTGCGTTTGCGGGAGATGTCGCCTCCATAGCATTTGGCTAAAACGTCTTTCCGCATGGCACTGATGGTTTCGCGGGCGATGATCTTGCCGCCAATCGCCGCCTGAATCGGGATGGCGAAGAGGTGTTTCGGGATGAGATCTTTCAAGCGTTCGCACAGCTTGCGGCCACGGAAATCCGCCTGCGAACGGTGGACGATCAGCGCCAGCGCATCCACCGGCTCGCCGTTGACCAGGATATTCATCTTCACGAGGTCGGACTCAGAGTAATCGACGATCTCGTAATCGAAGCTGGCATAGCCTTTCGAGCAGCTTTTCAGCCGGTCATAAAAATCGAACACCACCTCGTTCAGCGGTAATTTATACACCGCCATGGCGCGGCTGCCGACATAGGTGAGGTTCTCCTGCACGCCGCGTTTCTCAGTGCAGAGCGAGAGCACGTTGCCGAGGTAATCGTCCGGCGTCATGATGGTGGCGCGGATCCACGGCTCATCGATGGATTCTATTTTCGTCACATCCGGCATGTCGTTGGGATTGTGGAGTTCCAGCGTGGTGCCGTCGGTGAGGTGCAGACGGTAAACCACGCTCGGCGCGGTGGTGATAAGGTCCAGGTCGAATTCGCGTTCCAGCCGCTCCTGAATGATCTCGAGGTGCAGCATGCCGAGGAAGCCGCAGCGGAAGCCGAAGCCAAGAGCGGTCGAGCTTTCGGTTTCAAATTCGAAGCTTGCATCGTTCAAACGCAGCTTGCCGAGGGAATCTTTGAGATGTTCGAACTCGCTGGCGTCGGTTGGATACAGCCCGCAGAACACCACCGATTGCGAGGGTTTGAAACCGGGCAGCGGCGTATCGCAGGGGCGGCGATCCTCGGTGATGGTGTCGCCCACATTGCAATCTGCGACCTGTTTGATGCCGGTGATGATATAGCCGACTTCGCCGGGGAGCAGCTTGTCCACCTGCACTTTTTTCGGGGTGAACACGCCGAGCTGATCCACGTTCTGGGTGCTGCCGTTGCTCATCATCCGCACCTTCATGCCGCGGGTGAGGGTACCGTCTTTCACCCGCACGAGGATGATGACGCCGAGATAGGTGTCGTACCAGCTATCGACCAGCATGGCTTTCAGCGGGGCGCTGGCGTCGCCTACAGGAGCGGGAAGGCGGGTGACGATCGCCTCCAGCACGTCTTCAATGCCCATGCCGGATTTGGCGGAAATCGGGATCGCATCCGAGGCGTCGATGCCGATGACTTCTTCAATTTGCGCTTTCGCTCGCTCGACATCGGCGGCGGGCAGGTCGATTTTGTTCAAAACCGGCACCATTTCATGGCCAGCATCCATCGCCTTATACACGTTGGCGAGTGTTTGCGCCTCCACGCCCTGCGAGGCATCCACCACCAGCAGTGAGCCTTCGCAGGCAGCTAAGCAGCGCGAGACTTCATAACCGAAATCCACGTGGCCGGGGGTGTCCATCAGGTTCAGCACGTAGGTTTGCCCGTCTTTTGCTTTGTAGTTCAGCCGTACGGTTTGCGCTTTAATGGTGATGCCGCGTTCTTTTTCAATATCCATAGAATCGAGCACTTGTTCGGTCATCTCGCGTGCTTCCAGTCCGCCGCAAACCTGGATCAAACGGTCGGCGAGCGTCGATTTCCCATGGTCGATATGGGCGATGATGGAGAAGTTGCGGATCTTGGATAAGTCGGTCATGGCGGCTCAGATAGTGGAAAATGCGCCAATTAACAAGTGCTACCTGATAAAAACACTCACCAGCTCCACATGTGGGCTATAGACGAACTGATCCACCACATCCAGCGTGGCCAGCCGGTAGCCAGCGTTTTTCAGGGTTTTGGCGTCTCGGCTCCATGTCGCGTGGTTGCAGGAGATCATGGCGATTTTGGGAATGCCGCTTCCTGCAAGTTGCTTGATCTGGGCGGCGGCTCCGGCGCGTGGCGGGTTGATGACGGCGGCCTTGAACTTTTTCAGTTCCTCGACAGAGAGCGGTTTGAGGAACAAGTCGCGCTTGGCCACGCTCACTTTAGGCGAGATGCTACGTATATGATCGATCATCGGGCCATTATTTTCCACCGCGTGCACGCGGGCGCGGGCGCTCATCGGGAAGCTGTAGGTGCCGATGCCAGCGAACAGATCGACGATGGGAGATATTTCCTTGGTGGCTTTGACCACCAGTGCGGTGATGATCGCCTGTGCCGCCGCCGATGCCTGTAAAAACGCATCTGCGGGAATCGGCACGTCATGCTCGGCGAGTTTCATCAACACCATGTCGTTTTGTGCCAGCAGTTGGATGCCGCCCTTAGGAAATTTGGCGGAGAGCCGCGCGATGGGCAGGGTTTCGGCGATGATTTTATAGGGTTCCAGCCCGCCCTCCGACGAGGTGACATGCAGCAGCATATCAATGCCACTATCGGCGCGGGTGAGGGATAGCCCGGTCACGTGCGGGAATTTCGGGAGCAGTTTATTGAGCGGCGCGATCAGCGCCTGCAGCTCCGGCAGCAGGATAAGGCAGGAGGAAATCGGCACGCGCTCGTGGCTTTTAAAGCCTAAATAGGCAAGCTTTCCATGCGCCACTTTAAAGTCGGCGCGGCGGCGGGTGGCAGGTGGCAGGAAATGAAACGTGGGCGCGGTGTCCGGGAACCCGGCATAGCCGAGCGCCGTGGTGACAACGCTGCGTTTGAATTGCTGGTAAGCATCGGAGCTGAGATGTTGGAGCGCGCATCCGCCGCAAGCATGATAATGCGGGCAGGGGGCGGGAGTGCGATCCGGTCCGGGGGTAAGGATTTCCGCAATCTCAGCGCGGATGGCTTCTTTGGTGCGGCTTACCTCGCGCACCGTGAGCACATCGCCGACACAGGATTTGGAAACAAACACCGGCAGGTCGTCATACATACCGGAGCCGTCGCCCAGGCCGCCCAGGCGGGTGATGGTGGTGGTGAAGGGGGCGGACATTAGGGGAGGTAACCAATCTTGATGTTGAAGCGAATAATGAGGAAAGCCAACAAACCATTAGCAGGTGTTCGTGCAGTTTTACACTAAAATTCAAATATTTAATAAAAATAACCTAAGAACGATAAAAATAGCCTGAAAATCTGAAGAAATTAGTAATTTATTAGTAATTTATACTGGCGGCTTTAATAAATTACTGCTAAACTTTAGCGAAACAACGCCAGAGGATTTGAACGAAAAAGAGGGGATCATATGGCAGAGCAAAATATATTTCCGAATAGCCGTGAGGGCGCAATAGCCGCCAGACTTTATAGTGACATTGAAAGGCTTGTTATTAATAACGGTGGGGCGCAGACCGCGAGATGGCTGGAAGGCTTGCCGGCTGTGCGCGCTGCGCTTAAAAATTATGCCACGGATGTGGATGCTATTGGTGGCGCCATTGGAAACACCGATCGGCAATTAAAGGATAACGAATGGAAAACGAGACAGGCGGAGAGAATTTCCTATCACACTCCGGACGATTCTCGGGATAAAGTGGAGTACTACACAGGAATGCTGGCTGAGTTTCGCCAGATGATTAAAACCGGTACGGTTCCACCTGATGGGGCCTGGCCGGTGAGCAATTTTCAGATCTACAGAAAACATTATGGCAATCGTATTTTTGATCCGGAAGTTCTCAACGGAATTATTGGTGCATATGACAAAGCGCTGACTCTTCCTGGACAGGATAAAAATAGGCTGACATACGAGCAGAGCGTTTACCGGGATTACCTTAAGGATCCAGCCTCCAGAGAAAAATTGCGCCCAATCATTTTAGCCGATGCTTTTGCTGAACATCGCAAGACTTACGGCGATGATGGTATTTTTAAACCGGAAAATATCGAGGCTATTATTAATGATTACACAAAGAAAATAATAGAAATTAATGATCAGCTTTCTGACGCAGCGGATGCTAATCCTAAGCGTCCCATCCTCCTAGCCGATCGCCGCAGGTTAGGTAGTGAGATGAATGTATTCACTTTGTATAGGGATTATGGAAACAATCTGAGTGAATGGAAGGGAAATCTTGAGGCGGCAGGGCAAGGGAGAGCAACGCTTTCCGAGCTAGCAACAGAGCGCGCAGACCTTGAAGGGGCGCGTACGGATCAGGCTGCTGATCGCCTTGATACACAAACAAGGCGTATTGCGGAAGTGAAAACGGCGATTGACGCAATAGGCATGCCGGGCAAGCCGGGCAAGCCGGAGAAGTCGGATCCGTTGGTTGTTATTAGCCAAGCGTTGGTTGATAAGCATCTTGTTACCGATAGAAAAGGGACGGTTAAGCTTAGTGACGACCGGGCATTTATGCTGGATATCGGAGCCGCCAACGCACCCTTTGAACGCGATGTAAAGGATCAACTCGTCGCTGCTTATTCCGCGGCTATTAAGGGTGGCGATAAAGACAAGATAAAAAAGGCGCAAGATAATTACCGTCATTTTGACGTAATGCTTGGAAATCCAACAATATACGGCCTACTTCGTAATATTAATGATAGTAAGAGCTTCGCTCCCGAAGACAAAGATTATGCTAACCCCCAGTATGCCTTCAGCCATTACAATGAAATGACGGCTGGAGATAAGCAGAAATTGGTAGCGGCTGTTACCGGCGCGCTTCCTAATTACACCGCCGATCTGCGGAGGACTTATAACGCGCAACAGGCCGCTCTGAGTGCGCCGGCTGATGCCCTTAAAGTTAAGAATGCGTCCATACCGACTCCTCCTGCGCCGCCGATTAGCGCTATCTATAACGTTGAAGGGCCGAAGGCTCCAGCCGCGCCGATGCCGATTGAAACAGCGGGTTTTGGCTACAATGAATATGTGGATGCGATTGCCGGGCTGCTAACGGAACAATCCAAGCCCCAGGGCATCACGTTGGATCCCAAAAAACTTAAACAAAAAATTAGTTCTGCCATTGATGCTAGCGGAACTAACGTTCTTCAATCAGCCAAGGAACTTCTGCAGGAGGTTGAGAGTGGAAAATACCTCAAGAAAGACGAGGATGGAAAGCCTCTCTTTATCAACACTCCACAGGTGTTGATTCGAGATATTGTTGAGCGTTCTACAAACGCTGTTTCTAGGGGCGCTAATGTGGAACAGAAATCCGCCACTTCCCCCCAAGCCATGCCCGCGCAACAAAAACCAGCGGCTGCCGAAGCGCCGCAACTTTCCGCGTTGGAAATAAAAGAAAAAAGGGTGGAGGCTCTGTGGAAGGTCGCCAGTGATACCCACGCCGCCTGGACGAGAAGCGGCAGATCCGGGCGAATTGTGCAGCAGGGCGATGTTATGGATCATTCCAATGCCGCCGTGGAGGGCTATGTGAGTCTTGCTGCCGAATTTTTGCAGCAGAAGGCTGGCGTTAATCTTGATCCTTTCAAAGAGTCGTTGTTACGCACTAAAATTCGTGACAGCATTAAGGAGCAATATAAAGCCCAAACCAGAAACGAGACTGCAACTGGTGCTTTGGTGACGAGTACGGTTCCATCCAATGTTGCGCGGAGCAATTGGGGATCCATCAAAAATAATCCGGATGCATATATAGAGCAATTTATGGAAGAGTTTTTGCCGGTGAAGAAGGCTGAGCCTGCGGCTACGAAACCCGCACCGTTAGAACCGGTTGCCGAAATGTCTATAGTAAACCCCGCGTCAGAACCCGAACCTAAATCCGCGCCGAAACGTGTAGATGTGAGTGACGGAGAGCCGATTACGGTTCCCATGGCGGAAGAGGAAGCGGTGGCACCTAAGAAACCCGCGCCAGTTGTGGAGAAAAATCCGGCGATGCAACAAGCGGAACCCAGACAAGCGGAACCTGAGCCGCCTGCAGCGGTGGTGAGCTTGTTTAAGAAGTTGGATGAATTTAGCGAAGGTACACTCAGAAGAGGCAAAAGATCGCTTGTCATGAAACCTGACGGTGCGCTGAGCGACTATGAGCTTAGGCACGGATTCGCCGATGCGGATGAGGGTGGCAAGGATATTACCGGCAGCGGCCAGCAGAGGAACCGGGAAATCCTGCTGGAAAACCTGCCGAGGGATGCGGATGGCGGCATCAGCGAGAAAGCACTTGCGGAAGCGGCCGCCAACGCTGGAATTAAAGTAGATGCCAAAAAATTAAAAGCGATTCTGGATTCAGAAAAGCATGCTATGCCTCCATCCGGCACACCGCTTAGCTTCCGGAATGTTTCGGATGTGGAGGGTATGCCGGTGGTGGCCTTCACGGGTGCGGGTTCAAACACCCAAGGCCGTGGCGGCTCGAAGGTGTGAACCTACCAAGTTGATGGCTTAAGCAATCACGTCGGGGTAGAGCATTCTCTCAATCTCCGTCATTTTATCACGGAGGCCGAGTTTCTCCTTCTTTAAGCGCATCTTGGTGAATTCGTCCAAGTTAGAGGTGGCGAGCATGCCGTCAAGTTCGCGGTGCTTGCCGCGCAGAAAGTCGAGGCGCTTTTCGAGCATCAGATCTTCATTCATGGTGGCGGGGTCCCGTATCTTGGTTAAGCGCTTGGAATAGCGCTTTTTTATTCCGTAAAACGCAATCATTATAGCAAAAAACGAAGGAGAGTTCCACTGAATTCATACAAAATTAATTGCCCGATGCTTAAATGCGGCGCCTTTTTGTGGAAAGCCCCTGCCAGCGGGCAATTTTCCCGGCATCCAGATCAAAATTATCTAAAATCCGAGCGACCGTATATTTCACCATTGCGTCCAGCGATGTTGGCTTGCTGTAAAATGCGGGCACGGGCGGCGCGATCACCACGCCCATGTCCGAGAGCGTGAGCATATTCCGTAGGTGGATCGAATGCAGCGGCGTTTCGCGCACCATCAGCACCAGCTTGCGACGCTCTTTTAGGCAGACATCGGCGCTGCGGGTGAGCAAATTACTGGTCACGCCGGTGGCGATTTCCGCGAGGCTCCGCATGGAGCAGGGGGCGATAATCATTCCCGCCGTTTTGTGCGAGCCGCTGGAGGTGCAGGCGGCGAGGTCATCATTTTTATGGAAATGGGTGGCGAGCTTTTGCACCTCGGCGAGGGAATAGGGCGTTTCATGCGCGAGCGTAATTTGTGCGGTTTTGCTGACCATCAGGTGGGTTTCGATTTTCAGCGCCTTAAGCGCTTTCAAAAGCTCTATGCCGTAGATAGCGCCACTTGCGCCGGATATGCCGATGATGATGGGCTTGCTCATAGCCATCCTGCGATTTCGCGTGCGGCATAGGTGAAAATACCCCGTGCACCGGCGCGTTTCAGGCAGAGCGTTTGTTCCAGAAATGCCGCTTTCTCATCAAGCGCGCCGGCCTGGGCGGCGAACTTGATCGCGGCATATTCCCCGCTCACCTGATAGGCGAATACCGGAACGGGGTATGTGGCGCTTGCCCGGTGAATAATGTCAAGGTACGGCAGGCCGGGCTTGACCATCACCATGTCGGCGCCTTCGGCGATGTCCATGGCAATTTCGCGCATAGCTTCGTCGCTGTTTGCTGGATCCATCTGGTACGATTTCTTATCGGCCTTGCCGAGCGATTCCGCCGAGCCAACGGCGTCGCGGAACGGGCCATACATGCAGGAAGCATATTTTGCTGCGTAGGAAAGAATGAGCGTGTCCTGCTTGCCTTGCGTTTCGAGCATCTGGCGGATCGCGCCGATGCGGCCGTCCATCATGTCGCTGGGGGCGACGATATCGGCGCCTGCCTGTGCACAGAGCAGCGCCTGCTTGGCGAGCTGGTCGATGGTTTTGTCATTCATGACTCTGCCGTTTTCGACGATACCGTCCTGTCCGTGGGAGGTATAGGGGTCGAGCGCGATGTCGGCGATGAGTACCGTGCCGGGCAGGGCATCTTTCAGGGTTCTGATGGCGCGGCAGGCGAGGTTGTTTGCGTTCAGCGCCTCGCTGCCGGTGGCGTCTTTTTTTGCGGCATCGACGATGGGAAAGAGGGCGATCGCCGGAATACCAAGCGCATGTGCTTGTTTTGCTTTTTCCACCAGCACATCCACGCTCATGCGCGATACGCCGGGCATGGTTGTTACCGGAATCTGTAATTTTTTCCCTTCCGTGACAAATACCGGCCAGATAAGATCAGACGGGTGGAGGCGGGTTTCGGCAACCAGTTCGCGCAGCCATGCAGCCTGCCGGGTTCGGCGTAGGCGGGTGGCGGGGAAGCTGGGATGGGAATGGCTCATAGGCCGTTTTCTACACTTTTTTAGTCAGGAAACAAGTTTTACTAGGAAAGAATCGGCAATCACGTTATCACCTTGGACTCGAACAATAAAGGAATACCATGTCGCGCATACTTTCGGGTGTCCAGCCCACCGGCAATCTGCATCTCGGCAATTATCTGGGCGCCATCCGTAACTGGGTGGCGTTGCAAAACCAGCATGAGTGCTATTTCATGCTGGCCGACCTGCACGCTATCACTGTGCCGCAGGAGCCGGAGAGCCTACGCAAAGCGGTGCGTGAAGTAGCGGCGGCCTATATTGCCTGCGGGATTGATGCCGAGAAATGTGCTATTTTTCCGCAATCTGCTGTCACCGGGCATGCTGAGTTGTCGTGGATTCTCTCCTGCGAAACACCGCTCGGGTGGCTCAACCGCATGACGCAATTCAAGGAGAAGGCTGGCAAGGACAAGGAAAAGGCGGTGCTTGGGCTGTATGGCTACCCGGTGCTGATGGCGGCGGATATTCTGCTGTATAAAGCGACGCATGTGCCGGTGGGGGAGGATCAGAAGCAGCACCTTGAACTGGCGCGCGATATCGCGGGGGCGTTCAACCGGCATTATGGCGTCGATTTTTTCCCGCTGCCGGAGCCGTTGATCCTGGGGGCGAACACGCGGGTGATGAGCTTGCGCGACGGTACAAAGAAAATGAGCAAATCCGATGAATCGGATTATTCGCGCATCAACTTGACCGATGATGCCGATACCATCGCGCAGAAATTCAGGAAAGCGAAATCCGATATGGTGGAGGGCAAAAGCTACAACGATGAGAGCCGACCAGAAGCGCAGAATTTACTCGCCATGTACGCAGCCTTCACGAATCAGGGCATGGAGCTGGCGGCGGCGGAAGTCGATTCACTGAATTTTTCGGCGTTTAAGCAGAAGCTCACCGATGCGGCGGTTTCGCACCTATCGCCCATCACGGCCAAGATGCGTGAGCTGGTGGCCAACCCCGACCACCTGGATACGATCCTGAAACGCGGGGTAGAAAAAGCGAGGACGCTTTCGGGGCAGACGATGCGTGAAGTCAAGGATAGGGTTGGGTTCCTGAGTTTCTGATTATCTTTGCGCTACCGTGCCGACTATTCTTGTGCTATTCATTCCCGGTTTTCCGTACCGGTGCCCGTCCTGAAGCTGAGCTTCCGTCCCAAAGCCGGAGTTACTTCTGCGTGATTCGTGGTTCTTTCATGCGCGATTCTCCCTTTCTTTCAGGCGGGGAATGATGCCGTTGCATTCAGCCTAATTGCCGCCCTCAGGGAGATTGTCCCATAGGTTCCAAACGTCACGGAAGGGGGGAAATGCAATTTTTCCTGAAAATTTAGAATTAACCAGTATTAATTTTTGATTGATGTTTAAGGGGGTGGTGTGTAAATATGACGCAACAAATAGCTGGGGGATATAATTATGGATGCTCTGAATGGTGTAGTCTCTGAGGTTGCAATCGATGCTGTTAAACCAAATACGGATATTGTGGTTACTGATCGTGACCGCTTGGAAATTCTCTCCTCGGTGAAGGTGCCAAAATCTGTAACACCACTTGGAGGCAAACTCTATTTTGTCGATATTGGTGGCAAGGCACTGCATGAATATGACCCTGCAACCGCAACTGACAGGGTGATGGCGCGCCCGGGGGCAGGTAAGGCGGAATTTACTACCGCACTCGGTGCGAATGAAGACGGTTCGCTGATGGTTGCAACCGAAAGCGGCGTTTATTATGTGAAGCCCGGTGCCGGTGAAGGGGTACAGCAAAACCAAGTGCGTTGTCGCGGCGAAGATTACCAAAAAGAATTTCCCAATGATGCGTGGCAACTTGCCGCCAAGCTGGAGATGGGTGAGAACGAGCGCCCGAATAACGGCGTGATGATTCCCTGCAGTGATGGCAAAACACGTTTTTTCCTTGGCACGTGCGCGGTTGATCCTGACCTTGCAGAAAAACATGCTTCGCAAGGGCGTCGGTTGCCGGGACGATTGATGGTTCTGGAAGAAAAAAACGGTCAGATGGAAACCAGGGAGCTGATGGGTAGCCTGATGACGGTGAACGCGCTTTCAGGACAGGATATCAGCATTAATCCTCCCGATGCAGCCCCCGACGATCAACTGCCCCCGAATATTGTGCTGACCTATGCCGACTCGTG
Organism: uncultured Rickettsiales bacterium; assembly: GCA_964518725.1. Taxonomy (GTDB): domain Bacteria; phylum Pseudomonadota; class Alphaproteobacteria; order Rickettsiales; family SXRF01; genus JANRKF01. Next base: position 18,435 of record CAZFKP010000002.1, read on the forward strand.
GAAAGATGCGTCTGTGCTAAAAACCGGCCACTACTCGCCGACTTTAGGTAAGATTATGGAGACGGATATTTTGGTGGATTTCAAACATAAGAACCCAGGAAATCCAGAAGAGTTGGCCATTGCTAATAACGGCAGGCCGGATGGAACCTCGCCTGTGCTCTATCGCGGCCAACCGGCGGTTGCGGTGGCGGCGATTGATGTCAATGAAATCCGTATTTATCCGGTAGGGCAAGGTGAGCAGGAGGCGAACCAGCCAATGGCAAAAATCTTGTTACCTGAGCACATCAAAAAACCGACGATGGTGACCTTTGCCGAAGAAGATGGCAAGACAGTGGCGTATGTCACCGCGTTTGAAATCACCAGACAGGGTAATGCCGGAAAAATCTACCGGCTTGCTGGTGATGAAGTGCAGGTGTTCAAACCAATCAATCATGTTGGCAGTTATGCCGGCCTGGACGCGGCGCGTTCGGCGGAGCAATTTGTCAGTGCTGCGGCGTCCGTTATGGAGCGGAGCGCCTAAAAGCGAGCATTGTTTTTTGTGCCTTTAAAAGCGTTGTGTGGCATGCTACACTCCTTTTATGCAGACAAAACAAGGCATTCCATTTAGCAGCCTCTTCAAGACATTGCTGGCGTTTTCCGCGCCTTCCCTGCTTGTATTGATGGGGCTTGCCACCTTCGGGTCGCTGGATTTCAACCATTTCATTTATGGCTATTTCGCGGTGCTGGCGCTGACGCTGGTGGTGGTGGTGCCGTTCCTTTCTAATATCACGGCGATTACCCGCTATGTGAACGACCTTGCACAGGACAAGCGGGTGCATGCGCCGTCGCTCAGTTTCCTTTCCAACGTCGGCGAACTTTCCGGTGCGCTGTCGCGGCTGCAGAATAGCTGGGATGGCAAGCGCCACGAGATGGAAACGGTCATCACCGAGCGCGAAATTCTTGTCGATACGCTGCCTGATATCCTCATCATGACCAATGACGATAAGATGATCGTCCGCACTAACCGCGCCGCCCGCAATATTTTCGGCCAGAATCTTGCGGGGCGCAATTTGCGTGACATTATTCCGAACGACAAGCTTATCAACGCGATCACGGCAGTGGTAGAAGATATCCAGGGGCAGGAGATCGAATTCCACCTGCCCGATCCAGCCCCGCGTGATTTCCAGGCGATCATCGAGCGCTTCCCGATTCCATCGGCGGGCGGCATTTCCATCGTCATTACCATGACCGACATCACCAGCCAGAAGCGCATCCAGCGCATGCGCGCTGATTTCGTGGCGAATGCCAGCCACGAGATACGCACGCCGCTTGCCTCGATCATTGGCTTTATCGAGACACTCCGTGGGCCGGCGAAAGACGACGAGCGGGCGCGGGACGAATTCCTGAAGGTTATCGCCGAGCAGGCCGAGCGCATGTCGAAACTCCTGAACGATTTGCTGTCGCTTTCCAAAATCGAAATGAACGCGCATAATGTGCCGACCGGGCGAGTTGATTTGCTCCGCATTATCCGCGGCGAGAAGCAGCATTTCGAGTGGGCGTGCAAACAGAAAAACGTCAATATCCGGATGAAGCTTTCGGATACCATTCCGCCGACACGCGGTGAAGATGAGGAGCTGGCGCAGGTGGTGCGGAACCTGCTGGGCAATGCGATCAAATACACCATGCCGGATACGGATGTGGTGATTTCCACCAAGCTCACGACCCAAATGCCGGATGATCCTATTTTCCGCTCGCTCAAGCGCGCTATCGTATTTTCGGTGCAGGATCAGGGGGAGGGGATTCCCGCCGAGCATATTCCCCGGCTCACTGAGCGGTTTTACCGGGTCGATTCCGCCCGCACCCGGAAGGTCGGCGGCACCGGCCTTGGGCTCGCCATCGTCAAGCACGTCCTCAACCGCCATCACGGTGTTTTGCACATTGACAGCGTGGTTGGTGAGGGCAGCACCTTCAGCATTTATCTACCGGTTTATGAAGATGTTGCGCCGAAAGAGACCGAAATTTCGGCCTAAAATCGGCATTAAGCCTATATTAATGGATTTTTGCTTTATTTTGTGCTATGTTGAAACCTAATACGGAGGTTGATTATGGCGGATAACGAGAAAAAGTTTGAGTCGAATAATCCCGGATCGTTCTGGGCGTGGGCGTATTGGTGGGCGTTCCTGGTTGTCGCCGTCCTTGCCGTCCCATCGGTCGGATTTGTGTTGGCGATGGCGGTTCCTGGCAAGGGAATCGGTCAGCTCGCAGCCTTCGTTCTAACGTGCTGGGTGTGTACCTACCTCGGCATGCGCCTGATGAAGAAGTAGACTTCTTATCAGTGGCGGGCATAATTGCACTATGCTCGAACTTAATAATAAAACCATTTTCATTACCGGTGCGACGTCTGGCTTTGGCCGCGCTTGCGCTATGATGTTTGCCCAACATGGAGCGAAGGTGATCGCGACCGGGCGGCGGCAAGACAGGCTCACCGAGCTTTCCTCCCATTCACACAATATCCATACCGTATGCCTTGATGTGCGCGACAAGGCGGCAGTGGAGCAGGCGGTGGCGGCGTTGCCTGCTGAGTATGTGGAAGTTGATATCCTTATCAATAATGCCGGGCTGGCGCTTGGGCTTTCGAGTTTTGAAAAGCAGTTACCGGAAGATAACCAGCAGATGGTTGATACCAACATCAATGGCCTGCTCTATGTGACCTCCGCGCTGCTGCCGGGTATGGTGGCGCGTGACCGTGGGCATATCGTGAATGTCAGCTCGATTGCTGGAACCTACCCGTATCCCGGTGGCAATGTCTATGGCGCGACCAAGGCGTTCGTCACCCAGTTCTCGCTGAACCTCCGCGCCGACCTGCTTGGCAAGAATATCCGCGTGACAAATATCGAGCCGGGTATGTGCGATACCGAGTTTTCTACCGTGCGCTTTCACGGCGATACGGCCAAAGCGGATAGCGTGTATGCCGGGATGCAGCCGCTCTCCTCCGACGATATCGCCCACACGATTTTCTGGTGCATTACTCAACCCGCGCATGTGAATATCAACCGGGTGGAGATTATGCCGGTGATGCAGGCGTTCTCGCCGTTTGCGGTGAGCCGCACATAAATTCTACTAGTCCTTGCTGCAAACAACGTTTTCCTGTGCAGTTGCTCGGTCATGTACTGGCGTGTACACTTCCTCTCAATTCTCGGAAAACATTGTTTTCGCTTGCGGCCTAGCGAATTTCTATAGCGGCTGAATTTGGCTAATTCATCGTTTGGCGGAAGCGCTCGTCGAGGCGGGCGACGCGCTCATAAAGCTCATGGCTGCGGTCGAGCAGGTGGCAGACGAAATCCGGGAGTACGCCATGCAGCACGCTGCTATCGACACGGCAGACATCCTGATAGGCAAGGCCGTGATGAACGGCGGCTTCTTCCTGCGAGATTTTTCCGGCGAGTACGGCGCGCTGTACCATCGTCCAGGCCATGATGGTGGAAAGGCGCAGGGTGATCCGCGACATTTCGCTGGCATAGATGCTGCGCGTATATTCATCGACCTGCATCTGGTCTTGGTCGCCATATTCGGCAAAATAATCGCGCGCTTCGGTCAGCAGCATCATGGTTTCATTAAACACGCCGGGCATGAAAAATATCTGCGGTGAAGCGTCAATGTTGGTTTGCACGAGTTCCTCCATCGGTTATAAGTTCAGTATATCAAATTGTTATGCTAATTATTATTAAGATTTTATGACGTTTTGTACCGCGCAGTAACCATGCAAGCCATTGATAAACAACAATCTGATGACGGGCGATTTGACCCGGCACACTCGGTATTCGTGGCGGCCAATGCCGGTTCCGGCAAAACCAGCCTGCTAGTATCGCGTGTTTTATCGCTCTTGATGCATGGGGTGGAGCCGCAAAAAATCCTTTGCCTGACCTTCACCAACGGGGCAGCGGCGGAGATGTCGGATCGCATTACCGGCATACTTGGAAGTTGGGTAATGATGGATGAGGCGGCGCTCACCAAACAACTCGCCACATTTCTGCCGTCGCCGATTCGTCCGGAGACGCTGGCGCGGGCGCGCAGCCTGTTCGCGGTGGTGCTGGATGCGCCGGTCGGGGTACGGCTGCAAACGATCCACGGGTTCTGTCAATCCCTGCTGGCAAGGTTTCCGCTGGAAGCGGGTGTGGGCATGCACATGCAGGTAATGGATGATACGACGCAGGCGACCTTGCTCAAAGAGGCGCGGATGCAGCTCTTTGCCCGTGCCGGTGATGCCGATCGCGAATTGCTGCATCGGATGGTGCAGCAATTAGGCGAACATTCCCTGCTCGACATGTTGACCGAAATCGTCAAGCAGAAGCGCCGCCTGAGCCGATTCGTTGATAGCCATCACGGGCTTGGATTTGCCACGAAGCATTTGTACCAGTTGTTAGGGACGGATGAGGGAAACAGTTTTGACCACACTTTCCGGAATGCGTTGCCGCGTGATGCCGCGCATCTTGCCGCCCTGCGGGAGGCGGCGGGCATATTGGGTGCAAGCAAGAACAGCGTCAACCGGAAGACGGCGCGTATTCTTTTGGCATGGGCGGATGCGCCGGTGACGGAAGAAAGCCTGACGCAATATATCCAGGCATTTTTTGATGTCGAGAAAGAGGCCGCCCGTAAATTATTCACCCAGAAAACCCTGTCGCCCGTGCAGGAAAAATTCCTGGACGATGAGGCGGCGCGGGTTCTGGAGCTCGCTGAACGGTTCCTTAGCTGGCGCGACGCAACCTACACGGCGAGCTTGCTATCGGTAGCGGTGCGGCTGCTTGGACATTATGACACACTGAAAGAACAGCATGGGTTGATGGATTTCGACGACCAGATACTGGCGGCGACACGGCTTCTGACCCAGAGCCACGTCGGCGCGTGGGTGATGTATAAGCTTGATGGCGGCATCGACCATGTGCTGGTTGACGAGGCGCAGGATACCAGCCCGGAGCAGTGGCAGATCGTGCGTGCTATCACCGACGAATTTTTCCGTGGGCAGGGGCGCAAATCCGTGGAGCGCTCGCTGTTCGTCGTGGGCGATGAGAAACAATCCATCTTCCGGTTTCAGGGGGCTGATCCGGCAGGGCTTGCGACCAACCGGCACTATTTCATGCAGCTCCTTGCCGATGCGGCGATGCCGTGCAGCACCATTGCGCTTACCCATTCTTACCGTTCGGCGCCGGAGATTCTGCAACTGGTCGATCAGGTGTTCGCGCCGGAGGCCGCGCGCGCCGGACTCAGCGCCGACGGGCTTGCACCCAGCCACCAGGCCATGCGCCGCCATGCCAAGGGCTACTGCGAACTGTGGCCACTTACGGAAGCAGATGCCGAAAAACACCGCAGTGCCGAATCGGTGCTGGCACGGCAATTAGCTGCCCAGATAAACGAATGGGTGGTTGCCGGGGCAAGTCCCGGCGATGTGATGGTGCTGGTACGTACCCGCAAGCGGTTTCCCCATATGCTGTCACGGGAATTAAAGCGGCTCCGCATTCCGGTTGCTGGAATCGACCGCATTAATTTGCAGGAGAGCCTTGTCGCGCAGGATTTGCTCGCGTTCGCGCAGGCATTGTTGTTGCCGGAAGATGATTTAACCTTGGCCGCGCTGCTTAAATCGCCGCTGTTTAACCTCAGTGAGGAAAGCCTCTTTTCGATTAGCCATGGCCGCCGGGGAAGCCTGTGGGAAGGGCTTGCCACGCATGCGGATGGCAAGGACGCCCATGCGCTACTCAGCGAATTCCGCGCCAAGGTGGATTTTGTGTCTCCCTATGCGCTGTTCTGCGAATTGCTCGATGCACGCGGTTACCGCCGCGCTTTCACCGGGCGCATGGGTGAAGAAACCCACGACGTGCTCGATATCTTCCTCGAACAGGCGCTTTTATTCGAGCAGGGCAATATCATCTCCATGCAGGCGTTCCTCGGCTGGATGCAGGCGGGTGATAGCGAGATCAAGCGCGATATGGAGCATGCCGGCGCACAGGTGCGGATTATGACAGTGCATGCCGCCAAAGGGTTGCAGGCGAAGATCGTGGTGCTGGCCGATACCACCAGTCTGCCGACGATCAAGGATCGGCTGCAATGGCGCGATGAAGGCGGTGTGTATGCGCCGCTTGCAACGACGTCTGTAGCCGAGGCTAGCTCACTGGTGCGCGCCGCTCGCCTGCATGAAAAAGAACTGGAAATGGAACAATACCACCGGCTGTTGTATGTGGCTCTTACCCGTGCTGAGGATATGCTGGTGGTGTGTGGGGCGTTCAATAGCCAGGCCAAGAAAACCGGCCTACAGGATGGGGCGTGGTATGGCGTGGTGGCGGAGGCATTCTCGGTCATCGGCAGGAAGCTTGCGAATGGACGGATGGCGGTGGGCGAAGCGCCACAGTTTGAAGCACGCACTGCCTTGGAAATGACCGCGTCGGCACCGGTGCTGCTGGGCATGGCGCCGGAAGAACAGGAGCCGCCGAGGCCGCTTTCCCCGTCGCAACTGCAGCATGACGCTCCCGCTGCTGCGCCACCGACCACGAATGCCATCGCGGCGCAACGCGGCGTTGCTATGCATCGAATGCTGCAATATGTTCCAGCGATTGTGCGTGAGGAAGATCGCCGTGCCACCGCGCTGGCATTGGCAAAGACCCATGCGCCGCTGTTGGACGATGCGGGGCGGGCGGCGCTGGTCGCACAGCTATTCGCCGTCATGCAGGCGCCGGAGTTTGCGCCGATCTTTGCCGCAGGCTCCATGCCGGAGGTGCCGGTGACCGGCATGGTTGCATGGCAGGGAAGCATGATTCGAGTGGTTGGGCAGGTTGATCGGCTTGCTGTGACGGGTGATACGGTGTGGGTGGTGGATTACAAGTCGGCAGCCGCGCCGCCGCCGCCCGACAAGCTGCCGCCTGCCTATGTTCAGCAAATGGCGCTTTACCGGGCGGTGCTGCAGGCGATTTACCCGCGCCATACCGTCCGTACAGGGTTGTTGTGGACAGCCATTTTGCGGATGGACGTACTTGACGAATGCCACTTTACTGCCTACATATGATACATCTAACCAAGTGAGGAATTATGTCTTGTTTACATGTTGATGATGACGAATTTGATGCCAAAGTCCTGAAGTCGGAAACGCCGGTTCTTGTCGATTTCTGGGCGGAGTGGTGCGGGCCTTGCCGCCAGATCGCGCCGGTGCTGGATGAAATTGCTAAAGAGAAGAACGGTGCGCTTACCATCGCTAAAGTCAACATCGACAAGAACCCCGGCACCCCGCAGAAATACGGCGTGCGCGGCATTCCAACCCTGATCCTGTTCAAGGGCGGCCAGGCGGTATCCACCAAAGTCGGTTCATTGCCAAAATCCAAGCTGGTTGAGTGGATCGATTCAGTCGCTTGATTCCGGTTATTGCCACAGAAATTGAATTCTACCTCTTCGGTTCGCATGAGCGTGACCTTGCTAGTTATTGGCAGGAGGTGCGTGCTGCGTGTGTTTTAGCAGCGATTGATGTTTTCAAAATAGAAAAAGAGCGCGGGCGCGAGCAGCATGAGGTGGCGCTGTGCCACACGTCAGATATCAAAAAAATCGTGGCGGATACGAATCGTCTGAAAACATTTGTTGCAGACATTGCGGCACGGTACGGCATGCGCGCCGATTTCTCCGCAAAACCGTTGGCGGATGAGCCGGGAAGCGGGTTGCATATCCATGTGCATCTGGAAGATGATGCGGGAAAAAATCTTTTCTGCAAAGACGACCAGCAGATGAGCGAAGCCTTATCGCAGGCGATTGCCGGGCTACTGGCGACCATGCAAGAAAATATGGCGGTGTTTGTGCCGACTGCCGAGAGTGGAAAGCGCTTCGTGCTGGGCAGTAATGCGCCAACAAGGATAAGCTGGGGCGCGAATAACCGCACCTGTGCGATTCGTCTGCCGGACAAGCCGCATGACAATAAACATATCGAACATCGCGTGGCGGGGGCAGATGCGGATGTCGCATTGGTTATCGACGCGATATTGCGGGGAATTCGATGTGGCATTGAACAACAGCTGGTGCCGCCGCCGCAAATTTATGGCGATGCGAGCCTCGCTATGTACGGATTGCCAAAGCTATTTCACGGCTGAAGGCTGCGGCCTCTTGCGTGCCGCCTTGCGCCTTTTCCACCAGCGCTGAACCCACCACCACCGCATCCGCCAGGTCTTTCAGCTCGGCGGCTTGCTCGGGGGTTTTGATGCCGAAGCCGACGGCGATAGGAAGTTTGGTGTGGGCGCGGATTTCAGTAAGACGATGCTGCAATTCTTCTTTGGTGGCCGATTTGCCGCCGGTGATGCCTGCCACCGCAATATAATAAATAAACCCGCTGGCGCTGGCGCAGAGTTTTTTTAGGCGCTCACCGGTGCTAGTAGGGGCGATGAGGCGGATGAAATCAATGCCGGTTTTTTTGAGATGAGGCGTGAGTTCCTGCTCCTCTTCCGGTGGCAAGTCTACCACGATCACACCGTCAACACCCGCATCCTTGGCGGATTTGCAGAATTGCTCGTTGCCGTAGCGGTAGATCGGGTTGTAATAGCCCATCAGGATGATGGGGGTGCTGGTGTTTTTCTTACGAAAGTCGGCGACGATGCCTAGGATTTTTTTGAGCGATGCGCCGGACTGGAGTGCACGCAGTCCCGCTGCCTGGATGACAGAGCCATCGGCCATGGGATCCGAAAATGGAACACCGATCTCGATGATGTCCGCCCCGTTTTCCGCAAGTGCTGCGAGCATGGCCGCCGTATCGTCATCCCCACCCATGATGAAGGGGATGAGCGCCGGGCGGCTCTCAGTCTTGGTTTTTGCAAAGATGGTTTCAATGCGGGTCATAATTTCACACCCAAAGCCGCAGCCACGGTAAAAATATCCTTGTCACCACGGCCGCAAATATTCACCACCATCAGGTGATCGGCAGGTAGGGTGGGCGCGAGTTTGATGACGTGGGCGAGCGCGTGGCTTGGTTCGAGCGCAGGGATGATGCCTTCAAGCTGCGATACTTTTTGGAATGCCGCCAGCGCCTCATCGTCCGTTGCGGAAACATATTCGGCGCGGCCTGCCTCATGCAGAAAACTATGCTCGGGGCCGATGCCGGGATAGTCGAGACCCGCCGAGATGGAGTGGGCATCCAAGATCTGCCCGTCGTCATTTTGCAGCAGGTAAGTGCGCGAGCCATGTAGCACTCCGGGTTTGCCTTGGGCGAGTGAGGCGGCGTGTTCATTGGTGTTCAGGCCTTTGCCTGCGGCTTCGACGCCGATCAAGCGCACGGTGGCGTCATTCAGGAAGGGATGAAACAGGCCGATGGCATTGCTGCCACCACCAATGGCCGCCACCAGCGAATCGGGCAGGCGGCCTTCCGCTGCCTGCATCTGCGTGCGAACTTCCTTGCCGATGATGGATTGAAAATCGCGCACCATTTCAGGGTAGGGGTGGGGACCTGCGGCGGTGCCGATTAAATAAAACGTATCATGCACATTCGTCACCCAGTCGCGGAGTGCCTCGTTCATCGCATCTTTCAGCGTCTTGGTGCCGGATTGCACAGGGATTACTTCCGCGCCGAGCAGTTTCATGCGGAAGACGTTCGGCGCTTGGCGTTCGATGTCTTTCGCGCCCATATAGACGAGGCATTTCAGGCCGAATAGGGCGCAGACGGTGGCGGTGGCGACACCGTGTTGTCCCGCGCCGGTTTCAGCAATGATGCGTTTGCGGCCGAGGCGTTTGGCAAGCAGCGCCTGCCCGATGCAGTTATTGATTTTGTGGGCGCCGGTGTGGTTCAGCTCGTCGCGCTTGAAATAGATTTTGGCGCCGCCCAGTGCTTCGGTAAGGCGCGAGGCGAAATAAAGCGGGCTTTCCCGGCCGACATAGTGGGTCATGTAATAGGCAAATTCATCCCAGAATTTTGGGTCGGCCTTGGCGGTATTCCACACCTGTTCCACTTCGAGGATGAGCGGCATCAGTGTTTCGGCAACGTAACGCCCGCCGAAAATGCCGAAATGCCCATGTTCGTCGGGGCCGGTGAGGTTTGGTTTGGTCATGTGCGTGCTGCCTTGATAAACGCTTGGATTTTACCCGCGTCTTTTACACCGGGTTCGCGCTCAACGCCAGAGGAGACATCAACGATGGTGGCGCCGCTTTGGCAGATGGCTTCGGCCACGTTTTCAGGAGTAAGGCCGCCTGAGAGCATCCATGGGCGCATGGTCTGGAAACCCTTTAGAATTTTCCAATCGAATGAAATACCGTTGCCGCCGGGGAGCTCTGCACCTGTCGGGGGTTTTGCATCAAACATCAGCATATCACACGCCATTTCAACAATATCATCCGGCGTGGTGATGGGAATGGCTTTGATGACTTTCATTTTGGCGTGGATTTCGGCAATACGCATCGCCGTTTCGTTGCCATGCAACTGGATATAGTCGGGCTTCACTATGCGAATAATATTATCGACTAGCACATCGTCCGGGTTGACGGTGACGACGACGGATTTTACATGCGCGGGCAGGAGTTTCTTGAGTTCAGCGGCGTGCTCTAGGCTCACATGACGGGGGGATTTCGGAAAATGCACAAAGCCGACCAAATCCGCTCCTGCATCGACAGCGGCAGCGAGGTTGGTTGTATCGGATAATCCACAGATTTTAATTTTGCAGCGCATGCTGCTCATGATGGAGGGATTTAACCTCATTTTCAAGGGCGGCGACCCGTTGGTGCTCGCGCTTATAGATGCGTTTTGCCTGGCCGAGCTTGAGGCTCATGGTGATGCCGCCCACCAGAAGCCCTGCACCAAAACAGATGAGGGCGATCAGGAACTTCGGCAGTTCCAGCGCATAGGGCAATGGGAACAGGCTGATTTCAATGAATTCACGGTTGACGATGGCAAACAGAACAAGCAGCGCGGTCAGCAAGATGGCCACCCACAGCTTAATGGCGCGGAAGATTCGGGAAAACAAAACCTAACCTTGGATGACGGACGGTTTATTGATGCGCTCGCGCAGTTCCTTGCCGGTGCGGAAGTAAATGGCATAACGCTCGCCAATGAACACTTCCTGGCCGTTCTTAGGGTTACGGGCTTTGCGGGCATCACGCTTGCGAATGGAGAAGGCGCCGAAGCCGCGAAGCTCGACACGACCGCCATCGACGAGGGTATCGGAGATGTTGTCAAAAATAGTGGCGACCAGCGTCTCAATGTCGCGCTGGTACAGGTGGGGATACTTTTTTGCGAGACGCAGTACAAGCTCAGATTTGGTCATGTCGGGCTCCTTGTTTAAGCTCTAATTACAGTCGCTTAATAGAGGTCAGGATGCCACATTGCGACCAACCCGTCAAGCTTTATCCTACTGTTTTGGAAAAATTTTCCAAAGGTGGATTGGGTCAGCTGTTCAAGAACGCCAAGGGGGGGATTTGGCGATTCATCTATAATTTTCAATCCCTTGGGTATTTTTTTCTCGGTTTCCAGCCAGCTTATGGCTTCGTTTTCCCCGCCGATGCTGTCGATGAGTTTCATGTCAACGGCGCGCTTTCCACTATAGACTCGCCCGTCAGCCAATTTAAGTACCTGTTCGCGCGGCAATTTCCTTGCCGCTACGACTATATCGACGAAACGGTTGTAGAAATCGTCAATCAGGGTCTGTACCACTTGGATGGACTCTGGGCTTGTTTTTTCAAACGGGGAGAGGGTGCTTTTGAGCGCGCTGGATTTCACGACAATCGGTTTGACCCCAATTTTTGCGGCGAGGTCGGTGACCTCGGCGGCTTCGATAATCACACCGATGGAGCCGGTGATGGTGCCTTCACGGGCGAAAATACGGTCGGCGCCGAGCGAGATCATGTAGCCTGCCGAGGCAGCCACGGAGCGCATCACCGCAACCACCGGTTTTTTGGCGGCGATCGCTTTCAGGCGTAGATAGTTTTCTTCCCCGGCGACGGCGCTGCCGCCCGGCGTATCCAGCCAGACAATGACGGCGCGCACGCGCTTGTCGTCGGCAATATCGTCGAGCATCGCGTACATATCCTGATTATCCATAACGATGCTGTCATAGGTAACGCGTGCGATATAGTTTTCACCGAGCGGCGCGCCGGACTTTTCATAATCCCCTACCAGCAACGCAAGAATAAATACGGCTAGCACAATGGCGGCAATGCGCCATTTGGTGATCTGGCTCTTCAGGTACATGCGGTCGAGGAGCGTATCGGCAGAAAGGGTCACGGCGTATTCCTAAAATAAGTGCAATCCATCTATAGTGGGCGGCATGATGAAATCAAGCCGTTTTGTCGTGCGGTGGCGGATAGGGGAAGGCGTGGAGTAACGCTTTAGTATCGAGGTTTAGCAAGACAGGTTTGCGTGGCCGCGCCAGCGCTTCTTCAACCGACGCTGCGGGATGCCCCTGCCGCCCGGTGGAGAGATAGTAATCGTGGTATTTGAACATGCCGTTGCATGGCGTTAGCCACACGGCGGGAATGCCGTAGGCTTCCGCGACGATGATGCCGTGCAGCGACGATGAGATAATCAGCTCGCAGGCAAGGATTTCATCCACCACCCGTTGCCATGGCCAGCGCACGTCAATGATGTTATCGCGGTAGGAGGCATATTCGCTGATGCGATCAATGTGCGGGATCACCCCCCAGGCGCGTTTCGGATTATGATATCCCCCATAAAGCCTTGGCAGCAAGAGGGCAGGGTCGCCAAAAATAGGTGGGCAGAAGATACCGTACTTTGTCATGGCCTGGTGGGTGAGGGGGCCGCGCACGGCGCGAACGTCGATGTTGTGGCTTTTGGGCAGGCTGATGGATGAGGTGCCGATCATCCCGGAGCCCCAGACAATATCGCCCTCATCCGCCTTGAAAATAACGGAACCGACGGCGAGCAGCTTGGGGGAATGTTCCTTGCGGACGACGGCGCGCCCGGAAAGTTTCTCGACAATGAACGCCGACAGGTCGTCGCCGAAATTACTGCGCTGCAAGGCGGGGTCGCCCGCCGAGATTTTCTCGGCTGACGGCACCCACCAATACAATGCAATCGGTTCTGACAACGCGCCAGCCCTCTTGGGTTAGCTTTTCTTCTTTTTAGCCGCGGCTTCGTCGAGTGCTGCGCCAAGGATATCGCCGAGGCTTGCACCGCTATCGGTTGAGCCGTAGTCGGAGATGGCTTTCTTGTGATCGTCAACTTCCAGCGCCTTGATGGATACGCCAACCTTGCGGGTTGCTTTGTCCAGCGTGGTCACTTTCACGTCGATGCGGTCGCCGTTAGCAAAACGGTCAGGGCGTTGATCCTGGCGTTCGCGGGCGAGTTCGGCCTTCTTGATAAAGCTTACGATGTTGTCGGTCACCTTCACGTCGATTCCGTCATCTTTGATGCCGGCAACGGTCACGGTGATGGTCGAGCCTTTTTTCAGCCCATCAAATTCGCCTTCGAACGGATCGTTCTCCAGTTGCTTGATGCCGAGGCTGATGCGCTCTTTGTCCACGTCGATGGCGAGGATCTTGGCTTTCACCATATCGCCTTTTTTGTAGTTTTTGATTGCCACTTCGCCCGGTTCAGCCCAGCTGATGTCGGAGTGGTGGATCAGGCCATCCAGTTCGCCTTCCAGCGCCATGAACAGGCCGAAATCGGTGATGTTGCGGATTTCGCCTTCGATCACGTCATTCTCTTTCACCTTGGATGCATATTGCGCCCATGGATTTTCTTCACACTGCTTCATGCCGAGGCTGATGCGGTGTTTCGAAATATCCATGTCGAGCACGATAACATTGACTTCCTGCGACACCGACACGAGTTTCGACGGGTGGGCGTTTTTCTTGACCCACGAGATTTCCGACACGTGGACGAGGCCTTCGATGCCTGGTTCCAGCTCAACAAACGCACCGTAATCGGTGATGTTGGTGATTTTGCCGCTCCATTTGCTGCCCGCGGTGTATTTCATATCCGCGTCTTTCCATGGGTTGTTCTCGAGCTGTTTCATGCCGAGCGATACGCGCTTGGTCGCCTGGTCGAACTTGGTGACGATGACCTGGACGGTTTGGCCGAGCGCCAGCACTTCCGACGGATGGCTGATGCGTTTCCACGAAATATCGGTGACGTGGAGCAGGCCGTCGATGCCGCCCATGTCGATGAACGCACCGTAATCGGTGATGTTTTTTACGATACCGTCGAGCACCTGGCCTTCGGTGATTTTGCCGAGCAGCTGCTCGCGCGCTTCCACGCGGGATTCTTCGAGCACGGCGCGGCGCGATACGACGATGTTGCCGCGTTTGCGATCCATTTTCAGGATCATGAACGGTTGGGTTACATGCATGAGCGGGGTCACGTCGCGGATCGGGCGGATATCGACTTGCGAGCCGGGCAGGAACGCTACGGCGCCCTGGATATCGACGGTGAAGCCGCCTTTGACGCGGCCGAAAATCACACCTTCGACGCGCTCAGCGTTTTCACAGGCTTTTTCCAGCTTGATCCATGCATCTTCGCGCACGGCTTTCTCGCGGGAAAGCACGGTGTCGCCATGTTTGTTTTCGATTTTTTCGAGGTAGACTTCCACTTCGTCGCCGACACGGAGTTCCGGGTTCTGGCCACCAACAGAGAATTCTTTGAGGGGAATGCGGCCTTCGGATTTGAGGCCGACATCGACGATTACGACGTCTTTTTCAATGCCAACCACGATGCCGGTCACGACCGAGCCTTCTTGTGATTTGGAGCTTTTCAGCGATTCTTCGAACAGTTTTGCAAAATCTTCTACGCCTGCGTCATCGTAGGCTTGAGCGGTTTTAGCCATGTGTATCATTCCTATATAGACCCATCGGTTGCCCGGCGGGTGGGTTGTGGGCATGTTGCGTGGACAACGTCCCGGTTAAACCAAGAACACATGCGGAAATTCCACGATTTCCGGTTATTCGGTGTTAAAGGGACGGAGAAACTACGCTTTCCAGCCATCCAAGGCAAGAGATTTTCTAGGAAATAGGGATTTTTTGTCATGCAAACGCAGGCGTGTGAGCCGGCCATGAGCCAATTTCATTCTATTTTCAGCAGGAAATGGCGGGAATAACTCATAAATTCACAAATCTGTCACATTACTTTGGGTGGTTTTCCGATAAGATAAGAGGGTGAAGAACCGTGAAATGACCGTAACCTTATGAGTTTATTCGGAAGAATCAAGGCGGCGACGACGACGGCGGTAGGAAAACCGGCGGTGGAATCGACTGTGGGCGGTGCGGTGGCGGCTGGGCAGGCATCGCTGGCCAACGTTATGTTTTTTGGCGGTTTTGGCGTTCTGAGCGCGGTGACCAACCAGATCGAATATATCAATGAACGTGCTGATATTGCGAATTTTTATCGCGAGGAAATTGCCTCGAAGACAGGGAAATCCGTGGCAGGGGTTACGGATGAGGATTTGTCGCTGGTTGAAAAAGGCGACCGCAACCGGGATATTGCCTCCAATAAAGTGATTGGGGAGGCGGTGGGTAAGGAGCGGGGATTCCGCAACCTTGGGGTGGCCACATCGTTTGTGGCATCGCTGGCCGTATTCGCCTTGATGGAAACCCTTGGTGTACATGTGCCGATGGATTTTACGGTTGCTTTTGCCGGTAAGGTAGCGGTGAGTGTGATTACCTATATGGGCATCAAAGCGCCATTGACGCGGGTTGGAGCGGCTGTTTTTGGGCTCAACAAGAAAACGACCCACGAGAAAATCCAGGAAATTGCCAAAGACCGTGAAGAAGGCAAGGCTATTTCGCGTGAGCAGGTGGTGGAAATTTTCGTTTCTGCCAATAAAGCACTTGAGGAGCATGTCAAAGAGCATTTTGGCCGTTCTTATGATGAGCTGGCGCTGGCGGATAAGGTGCGGCTGGCGGCCGAGCTTTCAAATGTGCTGCCGATCGACAAAATCACCCATAATATCAACCTCGGTGCGACCAACGCAGCGGAGCTTGCCTTCACCGTGCAGGGCGATATGTCGGGCGTATTACCCAAAGCGCCGAAACACTCTGTTCCCTCGACGGCGTTTGGAAAATTTGCCGATAAGTGCAAGGGCATTATTCATTCGATGACAGGGATGTTCGGTGCTGAAAAAGCAGACCCGATCGCTGAAATAGCTGCGATCAACAGCACGCAGCAACCGCCGGTTCAAACCAGCGCGCAGGGCGAAGAATCGCCGATTGTGGAAATGAATGAGCCAAATTTCCGTGACCGTGTGGGACGTGGTGGAGCAGATCATTCCAAGGGTCACGTTGAGCAACTGGCCGAGCGCCGGGCGCAGCAGGTGATGCTCGCGGGCAGCAACACGCTTCAATAATTCAGGCTTACGCTTTCAGCGCACGGCGGCGGATGTAGTAAAACGACACCGCAGTAATTGCTAAAAACACTGGCACCATCACCGTCGGCATTTCGGGCACGCGCTGTGCATGGGCGCTGGAAATAATCAAATCCGTCGGCATGATTTCAGCGCCGGAAAAAATAGCTCCGACAATCTGCAGCAGCACAAACAGTTTGAAACCGCGGCTGGCTAGATAAAAATAGCGCTTTGAAGTTTTTTTCTGCATGAGTCCCTCACATTCTCACCCTACGGTGATCCTTGGATTATATCATGATGCCGGTAAAGAATAAATTAATTTTTTTCCCTGGCGAACAGGTACATCACACTGGAAAACAACATAAACGCCAGAAAATAATAGACTTGCCCGACCGCGCTGTGGAAAGCATGGAGCGGGAATCCCTGCATGGACGCCATGAGTGGTGAGGCATTGGGCATGTAGGCGTAATGCCCCACAAGAAATAGGCTGGTGATCCTGAGGACATTCATGCCGTACATGAAAATAAACCCGATGAGGTAGGTTTCAATCAGGTGCAATTTTTTGAGCAGCTTCCAATCCATCAGCAGCACCAGCGAGAGGAGGAATGTGAAGAGAAATACGCCTTCGATACCGCTGCATGCTTTGTAGACAATGACGGTGAAATATTCAGAAGTGAGGGTGGCAGCTTGTTTGGAGTCATCCATGGTAACCCCGACGCTGATTGTGTAGCCGAGTGTGCGGAGTAGCCATTCGCAGCTTGCCGCCGTCGCCTGGCACATTTTTTCCCACAGGAGGCGATCGCACAGAGCATAAGCGGCGCTGCTGCCTGTGCCGATCATGGCAACGATGGTGCGGCGGCGTTCGGCAAATGCATGGCGGCAGAATTTGCGGCAGTCCAGATAGGCAAAGCATCCGATGACCGAACCGGCGGCACCAGTAATAATGGCGGCGGCCATGTAGGTTTTGATGTCCAGGCTCGCGGCAATCATAAAACAAACCATGCTGAGTAGCGCCGTTGGTATTGATGGCTGCAACGAGAGCACCACATGGTCGCGCAGCGAATATACCCAAAAAATGAACGCGCCGGGAATTGACAATAGATAGACGCCAGGAGAAGAAAAATACGAATATTCACCGATGGGAACGCAATTTTCAGGATTGATGCAGCCGCGTGCAACCCATTTAAGGATGATGAGCATCAGGATGCCCATGATCGGCACGTTGCCGATGGTGAGGTAATAGCGCAGCGGCACGGGCTGTTCTTGTGCGGTCATACGCAATCCATCGGTATCATGTAATTGTGTCCCAGCGGCCCGTGGCCATGGCCGATAGCGGGGGCATGGGCGATTGCTGCGGCGACATAGCCGTGGGCACGGCGTACCGCCTGTTCCAGCGGCAGGCCGTGTGCGATGCCGGTCGCGATGGCGGAAGCGAAGGTGCAGCCGGTGCCATGGGTGTGGCGCGTGGCGATGCGGGGGCTTTCAAGGGCGATGTCGAGACTGTTGCCGAGCAGGATATCGGTGACGGTTGTATCGTCGGCATGACCGCCTTTCACGAGCACGGCGCCCGTGCCAAGCGTTAGTAATTTCTCTGCTGCTTTTTTCATATCGACGGTGGTGCGGATGGCGAGGCCGGTTAAATGTTCCGCCTCCGGAATGTTAGGGGTGATGATGGTGGCGTGGGGAACCAGCAAGGTCTTAAGTGCATCGACAGCGTCCGGCTGCAGCAGCGGTGCTCCGCCCTTAGCGAACATGACGGTGTCGAGCACCAGCGGAATATTCGGATAGGCAGCGAGTGAGGCTGCGATGGTTTCGATGACGCTCGCTTTGTGCAGCATGCCGATTTTGATGCAGTCGGCGCCGATATCTTCGAGTACCAGCCTGATTTGCCGCGCGATGAAATCCTCCGGTACGTCGTGGATGCCGAAGACGCCTTGGGTATTTTGTGCGGTGAGCGCGGTGATGGCGGTAGCGGCATAACCGCCGAGGCAGGTAACAGTTTTGATATCACCTTGAATGCCTGCGCCGCCGCCGGAATCGCTGCCGGCAATGATGAGTACTCTGCCGGGCTTAGGCACGGAGCACGTGGCAGATGGACTCCACCACCTCGTTGATCTGGGCTGCATCCTCGCCTTCCGCCATGACGCGGATCAGTGGCTCGGTGCCGGAAGCGCGGATGAATACGCGGCCTTTATCGCCGAGTGTTTTTTCGGCGTTCTCGACGGCTTTTTTTACTTCCGGTTTTTCAAGCGGCGAGGCTCCGGCATAGCTGACATTTTTGAGGAGCTGGGGCATCGGGCTGAATAGTTTTCCACATTGGCTTAGTGGTTTTTTGGCGCCGCGCATATAGGCGAGCACCTGTAATGCTGCAACGATGCCGTCGCCGGTCGTGCTGTAATCGCTCATGATGATGTGGCCGGATTGCTCACCGCCAATATTGTAGCCGCCGGCGCGCATGGCTTCGACGACGTAACGATCGCCTACTTTGGTGCGGATGAGCGCAAGGCCGAGCGTCCGCAGGTAGCGTTCCAGCCCCATATTCGACATCTGGGTGGCAACGATGCCGCCCCCGGTAAGCAGGCCATTCTGGTGGTAGAGGGTGGCAATCATGGCCATCACCTGGTCACCATCGAGCAACTGCCCTTCCTCGTCGCAAATGATGACGCGGTCGGCGTCACCATCGAGCGCAATGCCGATATCGGCGCCGGTTTTTTTCACGATGTCGCACATCAGTTTCGGAGCCGTGGAACCCAGCCCTTCGTTGATATTCTGGCCGTTGGGCTGTACGCCGATTGCCATGACTTCTGCGCCGAGTTCGCGTAAAATAATTGGGGCGACCTGATAGGCGGCGCCATGGGCGCAATCGACGACGATGCTGAGACCGTCAAGCGTCAGGTCACGCGGGAAGGTGGCTTTCGCGAATTCGATGTAGCGGCCTTGCGCGTCATCCAGCCGCTTTGCCCGGCCGAGCGCGGTGGCGCTTGCGGTTTTGAGGTCGTCGGCGTCAACGGCGGCCTCGATGATGTGCTCCACCTCGTCGGAAAGCTTATAGCCATCGGGGCCGAACAGCTTGATGCCGTTATCGTCATAGGGGTTATGCGAGGCGGAGATCATCACGCCGATATCGGCGCGCAGCGATTTGACCAGCATGGCAACCGCCGGTGTTGGCATCGGCCCCACCAGCACCACGTCCATGCCGACCGCGACAAAACCGCTGGTGAGCGCTGTTTCCAGCATGTAGCCCGAAAGGCGCGTATCCTTGGCGATGACCACGCGGTGGCGGTGGTCGCCGCGCATGAATTGCGTACCCGCCGCCATGCCGACTTTGAGGGCGATTTCCGGGGTCATCGGGAACTCGCCCGCCCGTCCACGGATGCCATCAGTACCAAATAATTTTTTTGCCATAGGCGTTTTCTAACCCAGTTTGGTAAACAAAACCATAATAACCTAGCGACGCCGTGCAAGCGCCAATAATACGAGCAGGGCGAGCGCGGAAAGGATAATGGTTGGCCCGGTCGGGGTATCCCATTGCAGCGAGGCAAACAGCCCGACCGTGACCGAAAGCATGCTGGCCGCAATCGCCGCCACAATCATCCCACCCGGTGAGGTTGCCAGCAGGCGTGCGCTGGCCGCTGGCAGGATCAATAATGACGTGATAAGCAGGATGCCGACCAGCTTGATCGAAATGGCGACCATGACGGCGATCAGCAGCATCAGCAACAGGCGCGTGCGCCGGGTGTTTCCGCCTTCGACTTCGGCGATGTCGGGGTGCAGCACAAAACGCATCAGGGCTTTCCACTGGTGGATGATGATGGTAAGCGATGCGAACGCGGCCGTCATGATGAAGGCGACATCCTGTCTGCTGGCGGCGAGGATGTCGCCGAAGAGCAGCCCGTTGACGTCGAGCGTGATCGTGGATTGTGAGAGTATCACCAGCCCCAGTGCCAGCGAGGCGTGGGCGATGATGCCAAGTAGCGTGTCGGAGGGTAGCAGGTAATCATGGTGGAAGGTGGCGACCACGAGCGCAACGATGACCGCGACCAGCATGATCCCGGCGACCGGGGATGTTCCCATCACCAGCGCCAGCACTACGCCCAGCAGCGAGGCATGCGCTACCGTATCGCCGAAATACACCAACCGTTGCCAGGCGATAAAACATCCGATCGGCGCGCTCATCAGCGCGATACCGAGTCCTGCCAGCCATGCGGTTGCGATGAAGGGATCAAGCATAGGCTAATACCGTGCTGCCGCCATAGGCTTCGGCTTTATAATCGGATGGTAGTTGTGCCGCCCGTTTCTTGCCGGATAATACCTGTTGTGAAGTGCCAGGTGACCGCAGGTCGGTGGTGACGCGAATAATATCGCCGGTTTCCGGAGGGGGGAATTCGCTGATCCACGTGGCACCATAATGGATCAAGGATTCTTCCAGTGCCCGGCAATTTGCGCCATGGGTAATGATGACTATATTATCGTCCGGCTCTGAATTTTGCCGTAGTTTATCAATAAATTTATCGATCCTTTGCTGGACGTCCGCCAGCGATTCACCGCCCGGCATAGGGGTGTGATAACGTGTATAGATGTCGGAGGAATGGAGTAATCCATAGGCCACTGAATTTCTGGCGTTCTGGGCATGGGAATCCAGCCCATTAAAATCACCATGGTCACGTTCGGCGATGAGTGGTTCTTCGTGAAGCTCATATGGCAGCGTTTCTGCGATGCCCTGCAGGAAGCCATCTTTACTCTGCACAATTCGTGTGTGTGGGCTGTAATAAATATGAAGGTTTTTCCCGGCGGGCAGGGCGTCGCCTAACGTTTCCCGTATATAACTGCCGGTGGCAACGGCCTGCTCATACCCCCACTGGGTCAGGGGTATACTGACAGGATCGGTGCGTCCGAAAAGGCTTGGGTCGCGGGTTGCCATGGATTCGCCATGCCGAATAATGTATATGTTCATGCGCGGTCAATGGCCATGGTGATCGTGCTGGTGGTCGTGGTGGTGGGTGTAGACGGCGAGGCCTTCGGCCACATGCTTGCCGAATAGTGCCGAAAAGGCCGGGTCATCCTGCACCGAATGCGGGTGCCCTTCGCAGCACACATGGTGGTTCAGGCAAATCACATGGTCGGTCGCGGACATGACGAGGTGCAGGTCGTGCGAAACCATCAGCACCGCCGAACCCCGGCTGCGGCTGATGCGGGCGATGAGGGCGTAGAGTTCCGCCTGGCCGGTGACATCCACCCCTTGCGCCGGTTCATCGAGCACTAGCAACTCCGGGTGCACCAGCAGCGCGCGTGCCAGCAGCAGGCGCTGCATCTCGCCGCCGGAAAGTGCATGGATGGATTTATTCATGCATTCGGCGATGCCGAGTTCACGGACGATGTTGTCCAGCTCGTCGCTGTTCTGGCTCAAGTGCAGGAACCACGCGGCGGTGACGGGCAGCACTTTCTGAATCACGAGTTTTTGCGGCACATAGCCGACGCGCAATCCCGGTTTTTTGCTGATGCTGCCGGAATCGGGCGTTTCCAACCCAAGGAGCAATTTAATCAGGGTGGTTTTGCCGCTGCCGTTCGGGCCGATCACGGTCATGATCTCGCCCGGTTTCAGCGACAAATTCACCCCATCCACCACCTTTTGGCCGTGGAATGATTTGCTAAGTGATTGCGCGTTGATTAAACTGTCGTTCATACGAACAAGAGGTGTATCCCATGAAATTCGACTCGTCCACACTCGCCTTCAATGAGCAGGGGCTGATTCCGGCCATTGCGGTGGATGCGACCAGCGGCGCGGTGCTGATGCTCGCGTGGATGAATAAGGACGCCATTGAGCAGACGCTGGCTACAAAGCGCGTGACCTATTGGTCGCGGTCGCGTGGGCAGCTCTGGCGCAAGGGCGATACCTCCGGAAACACACAGGAACTGGTCGATTTTTATGTCGATTGCGACGCCGATACGCTGATGCTTAGGGTCAAACAGGTCGGTGCCGCCTGCCACACGGGTGAAAAAACCTGTTTCTTCAAAAAGATAGAGATGTAATCCCACTGTAATGGAATGTTCACACAATTGGCCGCATTTTGTGGTAGGATGAAAGCATGGGAAATTCTGTCAACACCGTGTCATTGTCGGAGTTGCTGCCTGCCCACCTGAAAAAGAACAATTCAGGGGACGCGGAGGGTGGCGACGCCAAACCGGAAGATACGTCCGAGGCCGCCAACCGCAAGCCGGATGACACGCCGGTGACGGGCAATGCGGCGTCCAACGGCAACCAGACCAGCCAACAGCAGGCACGCTCGCTGGGGGATGAAGACAGGGAGGCTTCGAAAGAAATCAAGCCCGATCGCGACCCGTTTGCCGAAGCGCAGAAAGCCACCGACATGGCGCGTGCGCGCTATGGGTTGACCGAAGAGCAGGCGCAGCACTTGAAAAATGGTATTACCGGCTTTGCGATGGCGGGCATCAATATCGACCAATCGTTGGTAGACGCGCAGGTGAAAAACGTCGCGCCGATCAATTTTGAGCTCACCAAATTTAAGGAGCTGGTTGGTGCCAGCATGGCGAATGTATCGCTTGCGATGAACTTGCCGACACCACTTTCTAACCTGACGCAGCAGCAGGCTCCAAGCCCCGTACTCCCGGCGTAATTTCTTTCGTCATTGCGAGCGTAGCGCGGCAATCCATTTTGTTGCTTTTGCACACTGGAGAAAGATGGATCGCCACGGCCTTTGGCCTCGTGGTGACAGGAGGATTTTAAACCACTACCAATGCCGCGGCCACCCGGCGACCCTCGGATAGCAGCACATTATAGGTGCGGCAGGCGGCGCCCGTATCCATCACTTCCATTCCGATCCCCGCTTCTTTCAGCGCGGTTTTTATCATCGGCGGCAGGATGAATTGTTTCTTGCCGGAGCCAATCAGTACCAGGTCGATTTCGCCTTCTTCTTCCAGCACCACATTCAGGCTTTCCAGCGTAATTGGCGCGCCGGGTGCGATCACCCACTGCACGGTGCGATCCGGGAAGACTAGCACCGAGGTGGTATAATCCTGCCCGCCGATCCTGAACTTCCCATCGCCGTAGCCGGTGATCGATTGCTTGCCCTTGGGAACGAGTGGGGTGATGTCCATTAAATCGGCAATGTTTTGGGTCTGTGTTTGAGCAACCATGTCGCCACCATCAGTCGGGTGACGAGCACGGCGGTAAACAGCGAGCAGATGATGCCGATGGAGAGTGTCACCGCGAAGCCCTTGACGGTGCCGGTGCCAAAGCCATAGAGGATGAGTGCGGCGGACAGGGTGGTAACGTGGCTGTCGAAGATTGTGCCAAAGGCCATTTTGAAGCCGTTTTCAACGGCAGCGAATGGGCTGCGGCCATTGCGGCTCTCTTCGCGCATCCGCTCGTAAATAAGCACGTTGGCGTCCACCGCCATGCCGACGGTGAGTACGATACCGGCGATGCCGGGCAAGGTGAGGGTGGCGTCAAACAGCGAGAGCAGGGTAAGGGTCATGAAGGCGTTGACGATCATGGCGATATTGGCGAACATGCCGAACAGGCCGTAGAATATTACCATGAACACGACGACCAGGGTGATGGCGATGAAAGAGGCGAGGGCGCCGGCGCGGATCGAATCGGCGCCGAGGCTCGGCCCCACCGAACGTTCCTCGATGATGGTAAGCGGTGCAGGCAGGGCGCCGGCGCGCAGCAGGAGCGACAGATCATTAGCGGACTGTGTGGTAAAACTTCCGCTGATGATGCCGCTGCCACCGATGATTGGCGAGCGGATGATCGGGGCGGTGATGACCTTGTTATCGAGCACAATGGCAAAGGCTTTACCGACATTGGCGGTGGTAATGTCGCCGAATTTGCGTGACCCCGTGTTATTGAAGCGGAACGCTACAACCGGCTCGCCGGATTGCGGGTCGTAGCTGGTGTGGGCGTCGACCAGCAAATCGCCAGAAAGCTCGACTTTGGTGAACACCGGATATTTTACGCCATCGCCCGCGTCACTTTCGACGATGCGTACACCGGGGGGGGCATTGCCGACGGCGATATCGTCGGGATGGACACTTTCATCGAGCAGGTGGAAAGTCATTTTTGCGGTTTTCCCGAGCAGCGCCTTCACGTGGGCGGGGTCGGCCTCGCCGGGCACCTGCACAAGAATGCGCTCATCGCCCTGGCGCTGGATGATGGGTTCTTTGGTGCCGGTTTCGTCAATGCGCCGCTGGACGATTTGCAGCGATTGCTCGATCACTCGCTTGCGATTACTGCTGCGCGCCGATTCGCTGATGGTCACGGCGAAATTCTCGCCGTCCTGGGCGATATCGAGGTCGGGATTTCTTTCTTGCAGCAATTCGCCAACATCTTGGCTGGTGGCGTCGCGCAGGGAGAATGAGACTTTGCTGTTTGCTGCCGCCAGCCCACGATAGCCTATTTTAGCCTCGCGCAGGATGCCACGAATTTCATCGGCAAGGTTCACGAGTTGCTCGCGTTCGTAAGCGGCGAAATCCACTTCCAGCAGCAGGTGCGAGCCGCCCTGCAGGTCAAGCCCGAGGTTGACGGCGCGTGTCGGCATCCATGTTGGCAAGCGGCCGCGCGCCGATTCACTCATGAGGCTGGGAATGGCGAACAGCACGAACAGGCTGCACGTGCCGATGATAAGAATTCTTTTCCAGAGTGGGAAGTGGAGCATTTTTATATCCTTGTCATTCCCGCGCAGGCGGGAATCCATCTATATTCAAAGATGGATACTTGGGTCAAGCCCGAGGTTGACAATTAATTATCGTTGGCGCTGTCGCCGGAGGGAGCTTTTTCGTCGGTGACTTCGCTGATGGCACTTTTTGCCACACGTACTTTAACGCCCTGAGCCACTTCGATGACGATGATGGCATCGCCTTCAAATTTGGTGATGGTACCGATCAGGCCGCCCTGGGTAATGACGCGGTTGCCTTTGGCCAGCGCGCCGAGCATCTCCTTGTGGGTTTTGAGGCGTTTTTGCTGCGGGCGGATCAGGATGAAATAAAAGATCGCGAACAGCATGCTGAGCATCAGCACGTTGTCCATCAGCATTTTGTCAGAAGTCAATTGCTCTGGAACCACGGTGTCCGGCGTGGTGATTTCAGCAGTGGTGGAGGTTGCCTGCGTCATGGCAGAAGCTATTTAATTTTGGCTTCGTTGAACACCACGTGCTTACGCACGACCGGATCGTATTTTTTGAACGCCAGTTTCTCGGTGCTGGTTTTTGGGTTCTTTTTAGCGACATAATAGAAACCGGTGTCTGCCGAGCTAACTAGTTTAATCAGCACAATATTTTTCTTCGCCATACGGACTTCCTTGGGTTATTTGAGGCAGGAAACATAGCCATACGCCGCGTTCTGTCAAGACATATCTGGCTCTCAAAGTTTTTGACTTTTGGCTCCATTTGCGCCATTCCTGCCAACCTATGAGTAAACAACGAAAAATCCGCAAGGCCGTTTTCCCGGTGGGTGGCCTTGGCACGCGCTTCCTCCCGGCCACGAAATCCATGCCGAAAGAGATGTTGCCGGTGGTCGATAAACCGCTCATCCACTATGCGTTTGAAGAGGCAGTAGCGGCCGGGATCGAGCAGTTTATTTTTGTCACGGGTCGCAACAAAGGGGCGATCAACAACCATTTCGACCATGCCTACGAACTGCAAAGCGTGCTCTCCAGCAAGCAAAAGCAGAAAGAGCTGGAGAAGGTGACTGGTTGGATGCCGGAGGCGGGCAATATGATTTTTGTGCGCCAGCAGGAGCCGCTGGGCTTGGGGCATGCGGTCTGGTGTGCGCGGCATCTGGTGGGTGATGAGCCGTTTGCGGTGATTCTGGCGGATGATATGGTACTCTCCAACACGCCGTGCATCAAGCAGATGGTAGCGGCGTACAATGAAACTGGCGGCAATATCCTCGGTGTGATGGATATTCCCCGCGAACATACGGCCAGCTACGGAATCCTCGACATCGCCGATAAGGGGCATGCGGGGGACGCGCTGGTGAAGGCGAAGGGGCTGGTGGAAAAGCCGCAGCCGCACGATGCGCCGTCAACACTTTCGGTGATCGGGCGCTATATTTTACAGCCGGAGATTTTCGGTCTGCTCGAAACCCAGGCGCCGGGCGCGGGCGGCGAAATCCAACTGACCGATGCCATTGCCAAAATGATTCCCACGACCGGGGTGCATGGCTACCGTTTCGAGGGCACGCGCTACGATTGCGGTTCCCTGGTGGGGTATGTGGCGGCGAATGTGGCCTATGCGCTTGAGCGCAGCGAATTGCGGGCGGATGTGCTTGCCGAGCTCGCAGCGGTTTATGGCCGCATGGGAGTCAAATAACCATGCAACTTGCAGTGATCGGTACGGGGTATGTCGGGCTGGTGTCCGGGGTATGTTTTGCGGAATACGGTTTCCGCGTTACTTGCATGGATAGCGACTCCGATAAGATCGCCCGTTTGCAACAGCATATTATGCCCATTTATGAGCCGGGGCTGGAGCAGCTGGTTGAAACCAACCGTAAAGCAGGCAGGCTGTCATTTACCACCGACCTGAAACAGGCGGTGTCTGAGGCGGATGTGGTGCTGGTCGCGGTTGGCACGCCGCAGCATGGTGCGGAGGCCATGCCGGATCTTACGGCGCTCGAAACAGTGATCGGGCAGGTGGCTGGTGCGCTTACCGGCTACACCGTGGTGGTCATTAAATCCACCGTGCCGATCGGCACCAATGCGCGCATTACCAAAATGATCGCGAGCGCTAATCCGGATGCGGATTTTGATGTGGTTTCCAACCCGGAATTCCTACGCGAAGGCGAGGCGATCGACGATTTCATGAAACCCGACCGGGTGGTGATTGGGGTGGATTCCACGCGGGCGCACGATGTGATGCAGCGCCTCTACGCGCCGATCTGTGTTGATAATATCCCGTTGCTTTCGACCAGTTTCGAGTCCGCCGAGATGATTAAATATGCCGCTAACAGCCTGCTTGCGACCAAGATCGCCTTCATCAACGAGATGGCGGATGTGTGCGAGAAAGCCGGGGCGAATATCCGCGATGTGGCGCGGGGGCTGGGGCTTGATCATCGCATTGGTGACAAATTCCTGCAACCGGGGCCGGGCTATGGCGGGTCATGTTTCCCGAAAGATACGCTGGCACTGCGCGGCATGGCGCGGGCATTCGGCGCGCCAAGCCGGATTGTCGAGGCGACGATCGACAGTAATGAAGCCCGCAAGGCGGCGATGGCGGAAAAAATCATTGCGGCTTGCGGCGGCGATGTGTCGGCCAAGAACATCACTATCCTCGGCGTTACCTTCAAGCCGGGCACGGACGATATGCGCGAGAGCGCTAGCCTCACCATTATTCCTGCCTTGCAGAAGGCGGGAGCAAGTATCCGCGCTTACGATCCGCAGGGGATGGAGGAAGCCAAGAGGTTGCTGAGCGATGTGGAGTGGTGCAAGGATGTGGAAAGCGCAGTGGGTGCGGCGGATGCGGTGGTTATTCTCACGGAGTGGAATGAATTCAGGAGCCTTGATCTTGCCGCGATGAAAGCATGGCTGAAGACTCCGCTGGTCATTGACCTGCGGAATATCTACAAGCGCCAGGACATGCAGCGGCTCGGCTTCCACTACGTTTCGGTGGGCAGGCAGGAAGTGGTTCCCGGCGAGCCTTTTATCGCCGACCTTAAAATCGAGGATGAGAAATAACGTTGATTATATCTTGGTTAAATCAAGTATTAACAAAATTATGCTAAACTCTCCCGTGTATCGAGGAGTGTTATTGCGTGGATGAAAACGAGCCATTGGCAACAGAAAAACCCACTGGAATGTCACGAATGCCACGCCGCCAATTTATTGCTGGTGTGATTGCTACAGCAGGAGGCGTGTTTACAGCGCGTGCAATAAATCAGCGCAGCGCACAAAATTCGAAAAGTGGCGGATTCAAGGATATTGAACCCATCCGGCATTGCAGTGAAATCATGCTTTCTTCGCCCTTTACTGCATTGGCTCAACGATTTCGTGAGGGAAATTACGATGGTGTATTGCTGCATGATAGCGGTCATGACACAGTTGCAGGCTATAAAACGCTCATACAATTGTTTGACAACCTGCCGGAAATTAATCTGTATTTCCAAGAAAGAGCTGTGCCAGGAAAGGAAAACCATCTTATACAGAGCCTTACCAAGTCCGAAATTTATCGCGCCAGTCGTAATGCTCCGGTTGCAGAAGAAATGCAACGTGCACAGGAAGAGTTGACAGGAATTATTAAGGCTCGTGCAATTATATCACTGCCCACAGATAGTTTTATGACTCCAAGTGCATGGGCGATTGAGGCAATTCTTAAAGAGCACTCGCCTGCCGTAGGTTCAGCGGATCAGTGTATTAATTGGTTTTTTAATACATTGGGCCATGGCGGTGACATCGAAAAAGCATGGACTCAGTGCCTTATAGAACGAAATGAACACATGGCTAGTGTGATTGCCGATACGATGAAAGAGCATATCGATAAGAAATTTGTATTCGAGGTAGGTGCAGACCACCTGCGTGGAGAGCAAGATGTGAAGTATTTTCTGCACAAAAGCAGTCCCGACCTCAAATTTATGGAGGTAGAGACGTTGCTGGTCAAAAAACCCTCCGAAGCAGGCAAGCTTTATAATGTTGGCGATAGCTCAGGACATTTTGTCTTCACGGTATTGGACAAAGAAAAGGGGAGAGAGATTAAAGCCAATCGAAACGTCACTCAGCATGGAATCTCCTATATATTAGCTTCACCGCGCGATAAGCATTTAGGGTCAGTTCAGGGCGGGCGGGAAATGTAGCTTTACCGCCCCCGATAGCCCGCCACGCCCTGGTCGGCCAGCCACAGGCCTTCCGGTGGTTTTCCGGTCTGGTAGAAAATATCGATGGGCATGCCGCCGCGAGGATACCAATAGCCGCCGATCCGCAGCCATTTCGGTTTGATTTCCTTCACGATGCGCTTGGCGATCATCACCGTGCAATCCTCATGAAATGCGCCGTGGTTGCGGAACGAGCCGAAGAACAGCTTCAGCGACTTACTCTCCACCAGATAATCCCCCGGCACGTAATCCACCACCAGATGCGCGAAATCCGGCTGTCCGGTGATGGGGCAGAGCGAGGTGAACTCCGGCGCGGAGAACCGCACGGCATACAGCGTACCCTTGTGCGGGTTCGGCACTTTCTCCAGCTTCGCCTTGTCCGGCGAGGCGGGCAGGGCGGTTTGTTTTCCGAGTTGGGTGAGTTTAGTGCTTTTACTCATATTTTTCCTATTTTTATTGACTT
This sequence comes from uncultured Rickettsiales bacterium, assembly GCA_964518725.1. GTDB lineage: Bacteria > Pseudomonadota > Alphaproteobacteria > Rickettsiales > SXRF01 > JANRKF01. The sequence continues at coordinate 47,994 of CAZFKP010000002.1, forward strand.
TCTTTCCTCGAATCCCTAATCCCTAACCCCTGCTTCTTTATGGCGGGTGTAGCTCAGTTGGTTAGAGCGCCAGATTGTGATTCTGGATGTCGGGGGTTCGAGTCCCCTCACTCGCCCCACTTCCCTTAGTGTGCCCCGCCGAAATGCGCCTTCAGGTGCGCGGCGATGTTGGGCGAAACGAAACTCGATACATCCCCGCCCAGTTTCGCGATTTGCTTCACAAAGCGCGACGAGATGAAGTGCGTATCTTCCGAGGCGGTGAGGAAGACGGTCTCGATATCTTTTTTCAGGCGGGCGTTCATGCAGGCCATCTGGAATTCATATTCAAAATCCGACAGGGCGCGGATGCCGCGGATAATCAGATTGGCGTTATTTTCTTCGGCGAAATTGACCAGAAGGCCGGAGAAGGTTTTGACGGTGACGCGCTTGGCATCGGCGCCCAGACTCCCAATCTCATCCGCCACCAGTGCACCGCGCACGGCGAGGTCGAAGGCGGGGGCTTTGCCGGTATCGAGTGCGACACCGACGATCAGCTTATCCACCACCCCGAGCGCCCGCCGGATAATATCCATATGGCCGACGGTGATGGGATCAAACGTTCCCGGATAAATGCCGATTCTCATTTCTTATCCACCTGCATGTTACGAGTGGCGGAGGGGAGGGTGACTTTAAGGCCGTCCAGCGCGTCGCTCATCATGATCTGGCAGCCCAGGCGCGAGGTGTGGGTCAGGCCGAAGGCGAGATCGAGCATGTCTTCCTCATCTTCCGTTGCGCCTTTGAGCTTATCAAACCATTCCTTATCCACGATCACGTGGCAGGTGGAGCAGGCGAGCGACCCTTCGCAGGCGCCTTCGAGCGAGACGCCGTTCTTATGGGCGATTTCCAGCACGGAAACGCCGTTTGGCGCATCGACGAGTTTTTCTGTGCCATCCGGCGAAATAAAGGTCATTTTTGGCATGGTTTCTGGCTCCTTATCAGCTGTTTCACTAATAGGTTTTACGGCGAATGCAAGGCAAAAACGGCATTCTGGCCGGTGGTCATAGAATCTTAACTTTCCTGATAATGGCTCAAATGGTAGGGTGGTGCAGTGTTTGTAAGCTGAAGGAGGAATAAAATGGGCAAATACTTAGATCGTTTGATGGCAGAGCGTGCGAGCCCGCAGCCTCCCTCGCAGGTTGGCGGACGTCCGGAATGCGACCTAAGTTCCCAATATCTCCAGCGCTTGCTTGATATTCTGGTCGAATGCGAGAGGGCCGAACAGGTGCAAATGCTCACTGGCGGCGATCATGTTAAATGGCGGGTAAGGGAAGACATCATCGAGCAAAAACTATCCGCTGCATATGGATCGGATTTTAATGCTTCGGTCGCCATCGCCTATCTCGCCATGGGATTTACGAATATGGGACGGCGCGACCTGCTTGAGAAATTTCCTGGCCGGCGGATCGCTGAAGTTACGCACCTGACGGAAACAGGAACCTTTGAGGGCAGAGATCCACAAGCACTGGATAAGATCGGTGAAACGCTCGCCATTGAACCGGAACTGGACAATCCCGACGTCATGAAGGCCTACATGAAGGAGTTAGGCGCATTACCTGACGTCACCCGTACCTACAAGGATCCGGTGCGTTACCTTGATTTCGATGTCGGGTTGATCAGCGAGATTAAGCGCCAGCTCGAAGGTCATGGGCAGGGTGGTGGTGCGGCGTTGCCTCCGCCTCCTTAATCGACGACGTGCTTGATGTTTTTTCCGGCGAGCGCCACGCCAATCGACGCATTCATCCGTTTCTCGGCGAAGTTCTGGGCGGCAATTGCCAGTTGCTGCACTTCCATGTCGATATATTCGCGGTCGGTGCCCTGAAGGGCATTCCGCACGGTCTGTATCTGGCGGGTGATAACGGTTTTCTCGGCGTCCGTCAGTAAATGCGTGTCCGCCTTCATCGCCGACTCAATCTCGATAATGGCGCGTTCGCCTTCGACGCGGGCTTCGACCAGCAGGCGACCCATGATGTCGGCGCGGGCATGCTCCATGCTCTCGCGTAGCATGCGCTCCATCTCTGATGTAGGCAAGCCGTAACTGGGCTTTACCTCGATATGTTGCTGCTTGCCGGTGGTTTCTTCCTGCGCCGAGACGGTAAGCAGCCCATCCGCATCGACGGCAAATGTAACCTTGATCCGTGCAATTCCGGCGGGCAGCGGTGGGATACCGGCCAGCTCGAATTTCGCGAGGCTGCGATTGTCGGCGGCCATTTCGCGCTCGCCCTGATAAACGTGGATTTGCAGGCCGGTCTGGTTGTCCTGGTAGGTGGTGAATTCCTCGCTGGTGGCAATTGGAATTGGGGTGTTGCGCTGGATAAGTTTTTCAAACAATCCGCCCATGGTTTCCAGTCCTAGCGACAGCGGAATCACATCGAGCAGCAGATTATCTGAGCCGCGGGTAAGCCCTTCCGCCTGGATTGCTGCGCCAACGGCCACTACCTCATCCGGGTTCACATTGGTGAGTGGGGTGGTGCCGAACAGTTTTTCTACTTCGCTGCGTACCTGCGGTATGCGGCTGGAGCCGCCGACCATCACTACACCCTTTACGTGTGCGGCACTGAGTTTTGCATCGGCGAAGGCTTCTTTGCAGCAGGTGAGGGTGCGTTCGACCAGGGGGGCTATGAGTTGTTCAAAGTCCTGAGTGGTGAGTGGTGAGTGGTGAGTGGTGTCGGTGCAAATTTTTTCTTTCAGTGCGCGGGCTTCGGTGGCGGTGATAGAAAGTTGTGTGGCAATGAGTGCATCAATATCATCGCCGCCCAGTTGCGTATCGCCTCGGGTGGCGAGCACTTGGAACACGCCTTTTTCCAGTTTAAGCAATGACACGTCAAACGTGCCGCCGCCGAAATCATACACCGCGTAAATGCCTTCGGACTCATTGTCTAAACCATAGGCGAGCGCGGCGGCGGTGGGTTCGTTGATGAGTCGTAAAACAGTGAGCCCGGCAAGGGCTGCGGCATCCTTGGTGGCAGCGCGAGCGCTGTCATCAAAATAGGCAGGAACGGTGATGACGGCCTGTGTGACGGTGCGGCCAAGGGCGCGCTCGGCCTGTGCTTTCAGAGCCTTCAATATTTCTGCGGAAAGTTGCACCGGGGAGAGTTTGTGGCTGCCGACATCGAGTAGCGTCGCTGCCTCGTGCATCCGGCGCTTGAACGAGCCGATGGCATGCGGGTCGCCTTTATCCAGCGCAGCCTTGGCCTCGAAGCCGACTTTGGCTTCGCCATCTTTCAGCAATACCACCGAGGGGGTGAGGGCGTGGCCATGGATGTTGCGTAATACCTGCGCGTTGCCACGATCCGATACCGCGACGACGCTGTGGGTGGTGCCGAGGTCGATGCCGATGGCAAGACCGGCCTCGGCGGCGTGCGGCAGCGGCGTTTTCCCCGGTTCATGGATTTGCAGCAGTGTTGTCATTCTGTCACTGCCGCCTCGTGGCGATGGATTTTGAGTTCTTCTCTAAGCGCCGCACGTTTGCGGGCGCTGGCAGCCATGCTGTTCAATATCTCGGTAAAAATACTGAAGATGATGGCGAAATAGAGATATTCCTTCGGGATCATCACATGCACGGATTTGAACACCAGCAGCACGCCGATTGCTAATACAAACGCCAGCGCCAGCATTTTGAAATTCGGGAATCTGTGCAGGAAAGCGCTGATATGATTCGATGCGATCAGCATCACCACCATCGATACGACAACGGCGGCGATCATGATGCCCAGCTGGTCGGTCAGGCCGACGGCGGTGATGATCGAATCGAACGAGAATACAAAATCGACAATCACGATTTGCAGGATTGCAGAGCGAAGCGATGTATAGGATTTGGTGGTTTTGTGGTCGCCGTGGCCAAGGCCGCGCGCATCTGCCCACATTTCCTTGCCGGCTTTATAAATCAGGAACCAGCCGCCGGCAAACAGCAGCATGTCTTTCCACGACACTGCGAGTTCGCTAATGTTAAACACCGGTTCGGTGAGCTTCATGATCCATGACAGGCTAAACAGCATGGCCACGCGCATGATGAGCGCCAGCGACAGGCCGAATAGCCGCGCCTTGAAGCGCATCTGCGGTGGCAATTGATCGCATACCAGCGCAATGAAAATGAGGTTGTCGATGCCGAGCACGATTTCAAGCAGCGACAATGTTAAAAAACTCATGACCAGATCAAGTTCCATGGGCGCTCCTAATGCATGTGGTGCAGTTTATATAAATAGGATAGTCGAATTGTCGAGGATTTTGCTTGGTCATAGTCATTTTTTGCGAAGGCTTCCGACAATGCTCTTTCGCAGGCGTCGATGAGGGCGGCAATATCCGGGTTCTGTTTGTCTGCAATCGCCTCCTGCAGTTCCATGATTTCTGCGAGCAGCGCCGTATCCGGCTTGGCTGAATTCGCGTCGTCGAGCACGGTGATGCCCTGCAGGGCAAGCAGGTGCTTCGCGCGGGAGAGCGGATGTTTAAGCGTGTTATAGGCTTCGTTCACATCGGCGGATGTTTGCGCGGCGGCAAGCTTTTCTTCCGTGGATTTCCCGGCAAGGCGATCAGGGTGATAGCGCCGCTGGGCGCTAAAATAAGCTGCCTCAAGCGCGGCGGGGTCGAGGTTAAAATTTTGCGGCAGGGAGAGCAGTGTAAAGTAGTTCATACTCCCCAACCGTCATGAGAGCGCAGTAGCGCGAACCAGCCATGAGCCTGTTTCATGGCGCGAGCAGTAGGCGAGTGCCGGAAACAACGTTAACATTAAACATGGAAGCTTTCCCCACATCCGCATTTCCCCTTTTCATTCGGGTTCTTGAAGGTGAAGCCACTTTTCAGTTTTTCTTCCACGAAATCCATTTCGGTGCCGATGAGGAACATCACGGCTTTCGGGTCGATCAGCACTTTGACGCCCTTGTCTTCCACCACTTCGTCATGCGGTTCGACGGTGTCTGCATATTCGATGGAGTAAGAAAGGCCGGAACAGCCGCGCGTGCGGATGCCGACCTTGATCCCCGCCGAGGGTTTGTCGCGGCTGGCGATCAGCTCCTTGATGCGGCTGGCGGCGGCATCGGATATGGTAAAGAGTGCGGGCATATTATGCGGCGTTGGTCGTCTTCGCCGGCTGTTTGCTCTGGTAATCGGCGATAGCTGCTTTGATCGCATCCTCCGCCAGTACCGAACAGTGAATTTTTACCGGCGGCAGGGCAAGGTGTTCGGCCACTTCGGTGTTTTTGATTTTCATCGCTTCATCCACCGTTTTGCCTTTCACCCATTCGGTGATGAGTGATGAGCTGGCAATCGCCGAGCCGCAGCCGAAGGTCTTGAACTTCGCATCTTCGATCACGCCATTATCGGAAATACGTAGTTGTAACTTCATCACGTCGCCGCAGGCGGGCGCGCCGACGAGGCCGGTGCCGACATTCATGTCGCTCTTATCCATGCTGCCGACGTTGCGGGGGTTTTCGTAGTGATCGATTACTTTTTCGTTGTAGGCCATAGAGGTAGTCTCCAGTTGTCAGTTTGCAGTTTGCAGTTATTGCAAGCTGGCATGCAGGCGTTTAGTTTCTAGATGTTGCTTAATTGTATTGGCAAGCTTATCCCAGTGCTGGTATGCCACAGCGTAATTGGTGCTATCATTTTTACGTACCTCGTTCCAAAAGGAATATTCAGCACATAGCCATTTTAAGTATCTATCATCCATAACTTTCTCCTTAGTGTCCCGCCCACTCGATTTTCGTAATATCAATACCCTCTTGCACCATTTCCCACAGCGGCGACATTTCACGGAGTTTGTGCACACTGTTTTTGATCAGGTTGATGGCGAAATCAATTTCTTCATCGGTGGTAAAGCGGCCGTAGCCGAAGCGGATGCTGGTGTGCGCCAATTCCTCGCCGACGCCGAGCGCGCGGAGCACATAACTTGGCTCAAGGCTGGCACTCGTGCAGGCCGATCCGGATGACACGGCGAGGTCTTTCAGCGCCATCAGCATGCTTTCGCCCTCGACATAGGCAAAGCTCAAATTGATGTTGCCGGGATAGCGTTGTTCCCGGTCGCCGTTGAGGAATACGTCGGGAATCGCGCTCATTACTTCCTGTTCAAAGCGCTGGTAAATACGGCGGGCTTTTTCGAGGTCGGCGCCCATTTCTTTTTTCGCGATGGCTGCCGCTTCACCGAGTGCCACCACCAGCGGGGTGGGCAGGGTGCCGGAACGGAACCCACGCTCCTGGCCGCCGCCGGAGAACAGGGCTTCCAGCCGCACGCGTGGGCGGCGGCGCACATAGAGCGCGCCAATACCTTTGGGTGCATACACTTTGTGGCCGGAGATGCTCATGAGGTCGATATTCATTTCATCGACGTTGAGCGGGATTTTACCGAAAGCCTGCGCGCAGTCGGTGTGGAAGAACACGCCGCGTTCACGGCAGATGGCGCCGATTTCTTTGAGTGGCTGGATCACGCCGATTTCGTTATTCACCGCCATGATCGAGACGATGCCGGTCTGGTCGGTGATGGCAGCTTTCAGCGCATTGAGGTCGATGAGGCCATTAGGTTTCACGCCGAGATAGGTGACGGTGAAGCCTTCCTGTTCCAGGTGGCGGCAGGAATCAAGCACGCATTTATGCTCGGTCTGTACCGTGATGATGTGGTTCTTCTTGTCTTTATAAAAATGCGCGACGCCCTTGATGGCGATGTTGTTGGATTCGGTGGCGCCACTGGTGAAGATGATTTCCTTGGTATCCGCACCGATGAGGTCGGCTACCTGTTCGCGGGCTACTTCGGTCGCTTCTTCCGCCGTCCAGCCATAGGCATGGCTACGCGAATGCGGGTTGCCGAATTTTTCGGTGAAATAAGGCAACATTTTTTCGAGCACGCGCGGGTCGCATGGCGTGGTTGCCTGATAATCAAGGTAAACTGGTAGTTTTAAGGTCATACGGGGTGCTTTTTTATATAATTTCTCAGCCAATACAAGCAATATAGTATCCCCTAGTAAAATAGTCAACTATGTCCGGAATTGTTTCTCCGGGCTTGATTTCTTCCCTAAATCAGTGTTAATTATTTATTAATAAAGAAAAAACTGAGACTCGCAGGGAAAAATGGTCGAATCATACGATCCGGTGCTGCCGCCGGCGAAGACGACGCGCCGGCTGGGTGCTACGTACATCCAGAGGGATGGCGTATGCGGCACGGATTTCGTTTTTTATGCCGATAAAGAGGCCACAGATGTGGAACTATGCCTATTTGACAAGCCAAGGGATGTCCATGAAAGCAGCCATTTAAGGCTTGCTGCCAAAGAGCCGGTTTACGGAAATGATGGAGAAACGGTGATAGGCTACCTTTGGCACGGGTTTGCGGAGGGTGTGCTGCCCGGTGCATTATATGGTTTCCGCGTCCATGGCGATGGCCACAATCCCAACAAGCTATTGGTGGATCCGTGCGCTGACGCAGTGACGCATGATCTGACGAATTGGGAGTATTCGTACCATCCCGGGAATCATCATAATGATTCACACAGCAAGCCCAAGGCGCGGGTAATCGATTGGCATGCGCTCAGGGCGCGGGTGACTGAGGGTGCTGAGCCGAAGCTCGGCTGTCTTTATCCCTACGCGGATACGATTATTTGCGAAACCCACGTGAAGGGAGCTACCAAACAGCATCCGGATATAGCTGAAGACAAGCGCGGCACCTATGCCGGATTGATGGACGATGAGTATATACGGTGGGTGAAAGAGCAGGGCGTGACCTCGATTGAACTCCAGCCGGTGGCGACCCATGGGCCGGATTACTGGGGCTACAGCACCATGGTGGGCGGTGCGCTGCATACGCGCTACGCCGCTACCGATTATCCCGAAGTGGAATTCGTGGAAATGGTGCGTAAGCTCAAACAACATGGCATCGAGGTGATTCTGGACGTGGTGCCCAACCATACGATCGAAGGTGGGGATGGTGCTGCGGCCAATTTGAGGGTGCAGGATCGAAGGCTCTACCGCTGGGATGATGTGAGCGGGTGCGGCAACACGCGGGATTTCCATCATCCGATCAACCGGCGCATGTTCATCGAAGAGCTGAGGCATTGGCGCCGGTGCGGCGTGTCCGGTTTCCGCATCGACCTTGCGGGAGTGCTTGGGTGCGAATGGGATAACGGTTTTAATGCCCATAGCGCCATGATGGAAATGATTCACAAAGACCCGGAGCTATCGGATGTAAAAATCTATGGCGAGCCGTGGCACCTGAAAGGTCAATTCAAGGGGCTGCTCGCGCATATCAATGAACCAGGGCATAACCATGTTGCAGAGTGGAACAATGACTTCCGCAACCTGGTGCAGTTTGCTTCATTCAACAAGGATCACGATGTAACGCGCGGCGACTTGATTCAGGCGATTTCCGGTTCCCACAACCGTTTTAATTTTGAGCATGCCGATCCGCAGATGGGTATCAATTATGTGCTGTCGCACGACGGGCCGACGCTTTACGACGCGGTTTCGTCGCCTAATGGTAAGCAGAACTGGGCGAATGGCGAGCAGAACCGCGATGGTAACGATATTCCCCGCGACTGGTATTGGCCAGATGAGCAAGACCGCGAGCGTATGATGCGCTTTTCCGATATGTTGCTGACTATTTCGCAGGGCGGCATTCTTCGTAAGCAAGGCAATGAAAGCGCACAGAGCCAAGGCAGCAATACCAACCCATGGAACCAGGATAACGAAACCACCTGGCTGAAATGGGGAGGCGCCGTTTCAGGGCTGGGAAAAAAATACGGCGATTTTGTGGCGGCCGCTAACAAGTTTCGCATGAAGCACGCTTCCTTGCGAAGGGGCACATTTTTCACTGGCCGCGAGGATGCCAACACCGATCTCGAATTCCATAGCCACCGCCTGAAAGACGTGACGTGGCTCGATGAGCGCGGCACGGAACTTTCCAATGGCGCGATGGATGAGAGAAAAGGCTTCGGCATGTTGCTCTCCGGTGATCCCGGCAATAACACTGAACAGGTTGGTTTCGTGCGCCGCATTCAGGGCAGGGCGCATGAAGACCCCATCCTCGTTCTGGTCAACCAGACGCGCCAGGCGGATGAATTTACCTTGCCGGAGGTGCCGGGGATTGTGTGGAAGCCTGCGTTCAGTGGCATTGATCTGGATAGTGATGGCGCCCCGAAGCATGGCAACGAAACAGTGCGTGTGGAAAAGCGCTCGGTTCAGATATTTGAAGGGGTACGGGAGCGCACCATTGCCCCTGCCATGCAGCACGCCAGGCCGTAACAACACTTAGTTAATGATATAATACAATAGATTGATGAATTTCTGATAGAATTGTAATCAAAGCTTAATATTTTCCATGTATTTTTACTGATAAGATGATCTGGTAAATAACACACACACCAATGCCAAGGGGTTCTATGACAGATATTTTACGCATCGACCAGCAATTCAATGACCGCGATAAGCCGAGCCTTAAGATCACCTACGATAACGGTGTGGTGCTTGACTCTCGTGAATCGGGGGTTAGTGAACAGGTGGCTCGGGATTTGAACCGGCAGATGGGCGGCAACTCTGTAGGGGTGGCGCATGGCGAGCTCGTGCGGGTGGCGGGTGAAGGCGTGGACAGAGCAACGGTTAGATTAGACCTTGTGAGTCTGAACCAGGGGATTAGCGCCAGTCTTGGTGACAAAGCGACGGCGGTTCTTATGCAGAGCGATAACGGAGCGCTTGTGCTTATTGATAAGGGCGGCGCTGCTACATCATATCGTGCAGATGGCTATACGCGGGAAGGTGACAAACCTCTCTCTGAACTCAAGTCTGACCTTAAAGCAAAATTCCCGCAACTCGATACTTCAGAATCAGGCCCCCTCCACAATAGAGGGGCGATAATGATGAAGAGTCCAGATGGCATTAATCAAGCCATTGATGCGGCAAGCGGAAGGATTCCAACCGTTGTGGATGCGGAATATGATTTTGCACAATCTTTCTACACCGCGAAGCTCTCGGATGGGCGTGAGGTTAGGTATGCTACCTATAATTATGTAGATGGTGTTTACACGCCGAATCCTGGAAACAAGATGCAGGATTTTGCGGACAGGCTAAATCAGGAAAATCCTGGCTTAAACGCGGCGGCTAACGGTGCTGGTATTCGTGTTGAAGGTGTCGAAGGCAGGGCAGGTGGTTATTTGGATGGCACCCAGCTTAAAGATGCCATCCAGAATATTAAAGAAGGTGGGAGTGCCGCTGGCGTCAGCCAGGGAGAGGCGCTGATTCTGGGTAACGCATTTGGTGCGATGCTGACCCCGCTTACGGCAAATGCTGGCTTGTATGCGGATAAGCTTGGCATTACCCCACAAGCTCCTGCCATTCCAAAGCCGGAGGTTAACCAGCAGCGAGCCCTTACCGATGCGGCTACCGGGATTGCTGCGGTGATGTCACCATTGATTGAGCAGACCGCAAAAGCAGCGGATGCCATCGCAGAACTGCCGGGTATTAATGAGGCGGCGAAAGCTTTCGCCAAAAATATCAGTGCGGCGATGAATTTATCGAATGAAGGGCTTGGTGGGCAATCCCCTGCGGCGGCGCAAGGCCAGCAGCCACCAGCACCAGCGGTTCAAGAAGGCCGTGGTGGCCCCCTAAATAAATTTGCACCGGTTGTTAGCGGCAGAGATACAAGTCGTCATTGACGCAGCCGACGACTGAGGGTTGGCGGTAGCGTGCGTCGATCTCACGCTGTTCTGCTGCTCTGTACACGCTGGAATAATCGATGTTCGACCAGTCGTCCTTCTTCGCCGCGCAGGCGTTGCACGCGAACAGGATAGTCAGGAGAAAGGTGTTCAGTTGATGCTTCATCGGCTAGTCCTCATTCCCGCACCATAAAATAAAATACTTAAGTTAGGCTTAATAATTTTGCATTGCAGCAATGCATGGTGCGGTGCGGTATATCTAATAAAGACCGCTTGTGCCGCGATTGTCAATCGGCGTTTGCAGGTAATCGGGAATTGGCTTGAACATGGGCTGTGACGGCACTTGTTGGGGGGCAGGTGTCTCATCGCCTTTCGGTGCATTCCATGGCAATTCCGGGGTTTCTTCCGGTTCAAAATTAGTATCGAGGTTATTGAGCGCATCCAGCACACTCCTTGGTGTGACGCCGGGAATATAAAGTGGCGCGCCGGTGATAAAGGCCTCGCTGATGACGGGGCCGCTCGCTTCGCCTTCCATGAAGCTGCTTGTCGGCAGGCCGGTTTCCAGGTCGGTGTTTACGAATTTAATGCCGCGTGGTACGCGGAATGGCAGGTTCGGGGTGTTCTTGAGCGCTTCCTTCATAAAGCTGACGAAGGCGGGAAGTGCCGTGCCACCGCCGGTTTCCTTGGAACCCAGCGAGCGCGGCCTATCGAAGCCAATATAGACACCGGCCACCAGATCGGGGCTGAAACCCACGAACCATGTGTCGAAACTGTCGTTGGTGGTGCCAGTTTTTCCGGCGACGGTTTTGCCGATGGATTTGGCGCGGGTGGCGGTGCCGCGCTGCACGACACCTTCCAGTAGTGAGGTGATCTGGTAGGCGATGCGCGGGTCGATCAGCTGCTCGCGTGTGTCGGGCAAAGTGGGCGGGGCGACGACTGGCGGCATGGTTTCGCCGATTTCCATCTGGCAGCCGTCGCATTTGCGCCCGTCGCGGCGGAAGATGGTTTTGCCATGGCGGTCGTCGATGCGTTCGATGAGGGACGGCATGATCTGTTTGCCGCCGTTCGCGATCATGCCGTAGGCGTTCACCAGGTTGATGAGTGTGGTTTCCGAAGTGCCGAGCACGATGGAGAAATTATGTGGCGGGCTGGTGTAGATTCCCAGGCGCTTGCCGATTTCCAGGCATTTATCCAGCCCGATCATCTGGGCGAGCCGCACGGTCATGGTGTTGCGCGATTTCTCTAGCCCGACACGGAGGGTGGTTTCACCGAGGTATTTTGCCTCATAATTTTGTGGCCGCCAGAGCGGTTGCCCAGCGCCCTGACTCATTTCAACCGGCCCGTCGAGCACGATGGTGGAAGGCGTCAGTCCCGCTTCCATCGCCGCCATATACACGAATGGTTTGAAGGCCGACCCGGGTTGACGCTTGGCTTGGGTAGCGCGGTTGAACTCGGTGCCGCCATAACTATAGCCGCCGCTCATTGCCAGCACCCGGCCAGTATGCGGATCGGCGACGACCATGGCGCCATTCGCTTCCGGAATTTGCTGTAATTCGACGATGTTGCCCAGGGCGACCAGCACAACATCGCCTTGTTTCAGCAGGTCGCTGGGTTTCTTTTTGCCGGTCCAACTGATGCCGGCGGCGGTCAGGCTATTTTCCTTGCCATCGGCGGTGATAATTTTTGCATGCTTGCTGTCGGCCTGTTTGACAACGGCAAGGGTTTGCGTTGGCAGGATATGGTGCTGGTGGGTTTTAATCAGTGCCGGAAGTTCGGTGGCGGCTTTGCCGATATCGCTGATGCTGGCGACGGCGCCGCGGTAGCCATGCCGCCGGTCATAGGCGATGAGGGCGCTCTGCAGCGCATCGTCTGCCAGCTTTTGGTAGGTGGGGTTCAGGGTGGTTTTTACCACTAGCCCGCCTTCATAGAGCACGTTGCTGCCATACATTTCGGCGAGTTTGCGCCGTACTTCTTCCGAGAAGAAATCGGCGCGCACCACCTGCGCCACGTCCCGATTACGCAGGGTGATCGGCTCCTTCTCGGCGGCGATGGCTTCGTTGCGCTGGATATGCCCGTCCTCGACCATACGCTCGATCACCCAGTTGCGGCGGGTGAGTGCCGCGTCGTAGGATCTTTTTGGGTTATAGAGGTTCGGTGCTTTGGGCTGAGCGGCCAGCAGCGCAGCTTCTTCGACGGTCAGCTCTTCCAGTGACTTGCTGAAATAATTTTGCGCGGCGGCGGCCACGCCGTAAGAACCGAGGCCGAGATAGATTTCATTCAGGTACAGTTCGAGGATTTTATCTTTGCTGTAGGCCTGGGTGATCCGCACGGCGAGGATGGCTTCCTTTACTTTCCGCTCGATGGATTTTTCGCTAGTGAGCAGGAAGTTCTTGACCACCTGCTGAGTGATGGTCGAGCCGCCGACGAGGGATTTTCCTTGCCCGTAATTGACGACATTGTTGCGGATGGCGCGGATGACGCCGGTGATGTCGACACCGGTATGGGTGTAAAAATTCTTGTCTTCGGCGGAAAGGAAGGCGTGGATCACCCGTTTGGGAATGGCTTTCAGCGGCACGAAGATGCGTTTTTCGGTGGCGTATTCGGCCATCATCTTGCCATCGGCGGCGTAGAGCCGGGTGACGGTCGGCGGGTCGTAGCTCGCCAGCTCGGAAAAATCGGGCAGGCCTTTATTATAGGAGTGGAACACCGCGACTGCGAGCAGTAGTCCAAGAATGCCGAGCGTAATGCCCAGCGAGAATACCCAGTTGACGACCCCCAGGAGGAACTGCCCGATAAACTTCATGGTGTGGTGACTCCGCGCTTGGCAAAAAACCGGTCGATACCTTCGACCAGGCCGCGCACCAGTTTCTCGCGATATTGTTTCGTCTTCAATAATTTTTCTTCCGCCGGGTTAGAGATGAATCCGGTTTCGACCAGCACGGATGGGATGTCGGGAGCCTTAAGCACGGCGAATCCGGCAAAACGGTGGGTGTTGTTCAGCACGCGCACCTGCTTACCGAGCGAGATGACCAGCATATCGGCGAGCAGCGCCGATTGGTTGCGGGTGTCGCGTTGCGCCAGCGAGATCAGGATATCGGCGACATCCTCGCGCTCGTTGCTTAAATCCATGCCGCCGATCATATCCGACTTGTTCTCACGGTCGGCGAGGGCTTCGGCTTCTGCGTCGGAAGCTTTTTCTGACAAGGTATAAACCGACAGGCCGCGGGCGGAGTTCTTGGGGGCGGAGTCGGCGTGGATAGAGATAAAAATGGTTCCTCCGGCCTTGCGGGCGAAGGCTACCCGTTCGCGCAGGGGAACGAATACATCGCTCTCCCGCGTTAGCTGTACCCGATATTTGCCGCTTTTCAGCAGGGCTTCTTCCAGTGCTTTGGAAAAGGTGAGGACGATATCTTTTTCCTGCGAGTCTTTGGGGCCGATGGCGCCGGGATCGTCGCCGCCATGGCCGGGGTCGATAATGACCAGCGGTTTGGGCGGCGGTGGCGGCGGTGCGTTGCGCTCGGCGGCGAGGGTAAGCGACAGTTCACCCGATTGCAGGGCTTTGTCGACCAGTGTGCACTTGGTTTTCAGTTCAAATACGACCCGCAGGGTGGTGGCGTTGAATCGGCCGACCCGTGCGGCACCGATCAGCGCGCTGTCTTGGGGTTGGGGAATGGAGGGCAGCGAGCTAAATGGGACGTCCACCACCAGCCGTTCCGGTTTGCTCAGGAAGAATGCCTTATAGCTGCCGACATCGCCGACATTCAGGGTGATAATTTCGGCGGCGCGCTCTTTTTCATAGGTCGCAAATACTGCCGCCTGCGCCAGGGCGGGAAATGCAATAAAAACAATACCAAACAACAGGTTGCGAAATAACATGGGAGTGCCGGTTAGTGAAGCGGCAACTTGAGCGGAAAATGCACCAAAGATCAACCGCTATATTAAACTGCGCTGCAAGTACCGCCTATCCACCGGTTGGGTCTAAGGCGAAACTATTGATTGTTTTTTTACCAAGTTGGTGTAGGAAAGGGGGATAGGCAGGTTTCCTGTCTCGAAGGAATTAGTGCAAAGGCCACCGTTGCCCGCTCGTTATGCGTTGCCAGTGGACTTTGTGAATTGAAATAATCATCGGCCTTGAGGTCGGTAGGAATTGGGTGCTTAGACAAGTGGTTCGTAACCAACAGTCGGGATTTTCATGTCACAGTGGGCGTGTGGGGGCGGCGTTTGCCGCGTCCTTGCCGTGTGCGTGTCCCGGCGACGCGACACCAGGGAATTAAGAACAAGACTACCTCCGCAAGGCGACCATAGATAAGGAGTCGCCCACATGACCAAGCGTATGTTAATTGATGCCGTCCACCCCGAAGAAACCCGGGTTGTGATTATGGATGGCAAGCAGATTGTTGATTTTGATTTTGTCAGCGCAGCAAAAAAGCAAGTAAAAGGCAATATCTACCTCGCCAAGATCACCCGGGTGGAGCCATCGCTCCAGGCGGCGTTCGTTGAGTATGGCGGCGGCAAGCAGGGTTTCCTGCCCTTTGCCGAGATTCACGCCGATTACTACCAGATCCCGGCGGCTGATCGCCAGCGTTTGCTGGAAGAGGCGGCGCGTGAAGGCGGTGATGATGAATCTGACGACCAGCCGGTTGAGCAGGTAGCATCCACCCAGGAAGAGGCGGATGCACTCGAAGCGAATAATAACTCCGATGAGCAGATTTCCCTGCCGAATTTCCAGGAAATCCAGCCGTTGCCTGAATTGCCGGAGGATGCTCCAGTGGCGCTTGATGCCGATGTTCCGGCAGTGAGCGAGGCGGTTGCGCCGGAGACTGCGGAGGCTTCGGAAGGGGCGGATGCTCCCGAAGGTTCGGCGGCGGAAGCGCCTGAGAGCGTGGAAACCATCGCTAGCGAAGAAGAAGAAATGCGCCAGGAGCGCAAGAAGCGCAATTTTTATCGCCGGTATAAAATCCAGGAAGTGATTCGCCGGGGTCAGATTGTGCTGGTGCAGGTGATTAAAGAAGAGCGTGGTAATAAAGGTGCGTCGCTGACTACCTACCTCTCTCTCCCAGGCCGTTATTGCGTGCTGATGCCGAACTCGCCGAAAGACGGTGGTATTTCACGCAAAATCGCGAGTCCGGAAGACCGCAAGCGCCTGAAAGCCATCTCTACGGAACTCCGGTTGGCTGAGGGCATGAGTGTCATCATCCGCACGGCGGGGATGGAGCGCCCACGCGCCGAGATCAAGCGTGATTTTGATTACCTGGTGAAACTCTGGAACCATATCCGCGAGGTCACGCTGGCCTCCACGGCGCCGGCGCTGATTTACGAGGAATCGGATGTCATCAAGCGCGCTATCCGCGACCAATATAAAAATGATGTGGAAGATATCATCGTTGAGGGTGAGCAGGGATATGAAGCGGCGCGGGAGTTCATGCGCCTGCTGCTGCCAAGCCATACCTCAAAAGTAAAGCAGCACACTGATAGCACGCCGCTGCTCTATGCTTACGACATCGAGGAGCAGCTCATGTCGATGCATGACCCGGTGGTCAAACTTAAATCCGGCGGCTACATCGTCATCAACCCGACTGAGGCGCTGATTTCCATCGACGTTAACTCCGGCCGTTCAACTGGTGAGCGCAACATCGAGGAAACCGCCTACAAGACCAATATGGAAGCCGCGGCGGAGGTTGGCCGCCAGCTTCGCCTGCGCGATCTTGCCGGGTTGATCGTCATCGATTTCATCGACATGCTTGAATCGCGTAACCGCCGCAATGTGGAAAAGGCGCTGAAGGATGTGCTCAAGGCCGACCGTGCAAAAATCCAGCTCGGGCGCATTTCGCCGTTCGGGTTGCTTGAAATGTCGCGTCAGCGCCTACGTCCATCGATTGCAGAAACCAGCATGGTACCCTGCCCGCATTGCGAGGCGAGGGGGTATATCCGTTCCAACGAATCGATGTCGATCCAGATCATCCGTGCGGTAGAAAAAGAAGCCGCAACCGGTAGCTGGGGCAGCTTCCGGGTCATTGCGCCGCAAGTGGTGGCGTTGCATCTGCTCAACTTCAAGCGTGATATTCTGCGTGGGCTGGAACAGCGCCATGGCGTCACCGTGCAAATCCTGATTGATGTGAACCTTACCTCATCGGAATTCAATGTCGAGAAAATGCGCCGTGCCGCGCAGGATCGTAGTGAGCGCAATAGTTCGCGCCGTGGGGCGGATCGCAGCCGGGCGGTCGATACCAATGCGATTGCCGCTGAAGTGGCTGAAAATAATTACAGCGACATCGAGGAATCAGGCGACGAACCAGACGACAATATCACCGAACGTGGCGACGGCAACCGCCCGCCGCGTGAGCGCAGCCGCCGTGGCCGTCGTGGTGGCCGCAACCGCAACCGTGACCGTGGGGATCGCGAACGTCCGTCGCAGGATGTCGCTGTTAGCGACACTTCTTCGGAAGCAGGGGAATCTATGGAGGTCGAGGCCACACCCGGTACGGAAACGGGCGACCGCCCGCGCAGCCGCAGCCGCCGTGGCGGGCGCAATCGCAACCGCTGGAAAGAACGCGATGGCGAGCGCAGCGAATCCGCGACGCCGCAACCGCATGAAGCTCCGGTTTCCAATGTGGTGTCTTTTGAGCAGAAGAGCGAGCCATCGGCGCCGCTGCCTGCTTTCACCCAGCGTGAGGCCGTGCAGCCGGTGCAGCCGGTGGCGAATATCCATGGGGAGGCAACCCCACGGGATCCGAATGCTCCGGAGAAAAAAGGCTGGTGGCAGCGGATGATCAACCTGGATGACTAGGTAAGGTATTAAACATCGGGTGGGAGGTATGAGTGGTTTTTAGGGTTGTCGTTGTTCTCTTATCACTCTTACCCGCAATCGCTCACGCTGGTGGTCTCATCCGCGATGCGGAAATTGAAGAAACCTTGCATGATTATGCCAATCCGATTTTTAAAGCGGCGGGTCTCAAGCCTTCGGCCATCAATATTTATATCGTGCAGGATGACTCACTGAACGCCTTTGTCGCGGGCGGGCAGAATCTTTTTATCCATACCGGCCTGATTATGGAAACCAAAACGCCCGATATGCTGCTCGGGGTGATCGCGCATGAAACCGGCCACATGGCGGGTGGCCACCTGGCCAAGGGCGGCGAGAAGTTGAAGGACGCGCAGCTTGGCACGATCCTCTCGACGGTGCTGGGCGCGGCAGCAGGGGTTGCGAGCGGCAAACCGGAGATTGCGGCGGCGGTGATAACGGGTGCAGGCAGCACGGTGCAGCGTAATTTTCTCTCATTCAGCCGCGCCAATGAAAATGCCGCCGATCAGGCAGCGCTGGGCTATCTCGATAGGCTGGGCATTTCGGCGAGCGGTATGGCCGATGTATTTACACTACTCAAGCGCCAGGAGCGCCAGCGGCTCGGCAAGCCCGATCCGTACCTCATGACCCACCCACTCAGTGCGGAGCGGATCACGCTGGTTGAAAACCACGTTGAGAAATCATCGATTCCTAAAGGTGCCTATCCCAAGGCGCTCACGGAAAAACATGCGCGCATGGTGGCAAAATTATATGCGTTCCTGAATCCGCCGGAAAAAACGCTGCGGATGTATCCGGCGACGGATAAAAGCGTGGCGGCGCGGATGGCGCGGGCGATTGCTTTTTTCATCCAGGCGAAAGTGGATGAGGCGATGCTGCTGCTTGATGGGCTGATTAAAGAGCATCCGGCGGATGCGTATTTATATGATTTGAAAGGGCAGGTGTTGTTTGAAAGCGCGCGGGTGGACGGGGCGATGGAAAGTTATCGGCAGGCTGCCAAGCTGCTGCCGAATGAACCGCTGATCCTGATCGAGCTTGCCAAGGTCGAGCTTGCGCGGGACACTGCGGCGGATACCGCGTCGGCGGTGGCGCATTTGGAGCGGGCGGCGATCCTGGATAAAAACGACGGCAATGCGTGGCACTTCCTCGCCATCGGTTACGGCAAGCAGAAAAATGAGGGCATGGCGAGTCTTGCGCTGGCGGAAAAGGCGCTGCTTTCCGGTGACGCATCGGAGGCGATTATCCAATCCTCGCGTGCGATTGGGATGTTGCCGGCAGGCAGCCCGGCGGCGCGGCGTGCGGATGACCTGAAGCAGCGGGCGCAGCAGATGAAGAAAGAGCAGAAGGAAGAAGATTCGTCCTTCTGATTTTAATATAGAATTAACCCGCGGCATGTAGTATTTAATGCCCAAACTATCAACGAGGACATCATGAAATTCATTCGCCTTGCTATCTCCACCGTATCCCTCATCGCGCTTGGCAGCGCTGCGTTTGCTCAGACGACACCGCTTTCAAAGGCGGATGTGGCGGCGATCGTCAAGGAAACGATCATGGAGAACCCGGAAATCATCATGCAGGCGATTGAGAAGCTGCGTGCGGATAAGGCCGAGCAGGCGAAAAAAGAATCCGCAGCGGCGCTTGAGAAGCTGGGCGCGGAAGTATTCAACAATCCGGCGATACCGGGTTATGGCGCGTCGGCCAAAGATGCGGACGTGACACTCGTGGAGTTTTTCGACTACCATTGCGGCTATTGCAAACACTTCCTGCCGGAACTGACCAAGCTTGTCGATGCCGACAAAAAAGTGCGCGTCTTGTTCGTGGATTTCCCGATCCTTTCCGAGGACTCGGTGACGGCGGCAAAAGCGGCGATTGCCGTCAATCGTATCGACAAGGACAAATATTTCGAATTCCATTCGGCGCTGATGAAAGAATCAGGCAAGTTTGACGAAGCGAAGTTGCTCGAAGTTGGCAAGAAAATCGGCATTAAGAGCGATGTGCTGAAAACCGAAATGAACAATCCGGAAGTGGCGGCGATTGTCGAGAAGAACCGCGATATTGCCAACAAGCTCGGCATTAGCGGCACCCCGGCCATCATCATCGGCAAGGAAATTATTCCGGGTGCGACGTCGGCGGATGAGCTGAAGAAAATGGTAGCGGCAGCGCGCGCGAAGAAATAATTCAGGCCTCGTCGTCGGAATCATCCTCGGCTTCCAGCTCGTAATGCTCACGGTAGGTGCGGCTTAGGCTGCGACCTTTCAGTGCGGCGAGCATTTCCTTGCAGAGGGTGAACGTATCCATCGGCCGTTCGGTGCGGCTGAAATGGTGTTCGTGGTTCTCAAATATCTCATTCAGGATCACCGGCTGCCACTCTTTACCATCGGAGACATCGACCTTGAAATAGCCGGTGAAGCCGGTTTGTTCATATTGCGCGAAATAGTTGGTGTGAAGCTGTTTGCATTCGGCAAATACCAGCAGGTCGCCCTTCTGGATGTCCGCTCCTTCCTCGTCATGGTATTGCAGGTAGACGTTCCCGGTGAGGGTGATGGTGGCGCGTGGCTTATTGGCGCTGGTGTAGCGTATCTTATTTTTCTTACCCATGGGTTCCTCGTAAGGTAGTTGGCACGATCCACCAGTCGGGGTGGCGCGCCTGTAGCATGCGGGCGGCATCCTCGCATAACTGGGGTGTGGGAAACAAGCCAAAACAGGTGGCGCCGCTGCCAGACATGCGCGCCAGTTCGCATCCCGGGAGGCTTTGCAACTCATGGAGTGCTCCGCCGATCGCCGGTTCCAGCGCGATGGCCGGGGTTTCGAGGGCATTATGGCTCGTCTTCAGGAAGTCGAGCAGCGAGGAAACGGTCTGGAAAACTTGCGGCATAGGAATTTCTGCATCGTAGGGTGGTGTCAGTGCGTGGTACACATCCTTGGTAGGCACTTCTTTTCCGGGATTTACCAGCAGTGCAGGAATATCCTGTGCGACGTCGAGCGGTGTCAGGATGTGGCCGGTTCCTTCCATCCATTGCGGCGTGGTGCTGAGGCAGGCAGGGACGTCGCTGCCGAGTGTGTTGGCGATGCGGTGCAGCGTGCCGGGGGCGAGTTCGAGTTGCCAATATTCGGCAAGCAGGTGCAGCGCGGTGGCGGCGTCGGCGCTGCCGCCGCCAAGCCCGGCGCCGATGGGCAAGTTTTTCTGGAGCGTGATCCTTGCCTGTGGTGTGCGGCCAGCATGTTTCGCCAGCGCATAGGCAGCTTTCAGCACCAGGTTATCACCGGATGTTTTCTGCAATGAATCTGCAAAAGCTCCGCGAATATCGAGGGTGAGGTCATTCGACGGCTGCACCGTCAGTCTATCGCCGGTTTCGGCAAACATGACCAGGCTTTGCAGAAGATGGTATCCGTCATTACGTCTGCCGGTGACGTGCAGCATCAGGTTGATTTTGGCGCGTGCGAGGCTCAATGGATGTTGGCCGGTGCGGCGGTGGCCGAAGCTGATTTCGTGGCGTTGTGCAATGGCGCGGCCTGCGGCAGGCCGGAAGCCAGCTTGGCATTGATTTTCTTCATTTCGGTTTCCTCGGTGAGGAAAGTCAGGGCGCGCTGCCACTGGAAGCGAGCCTCATGTTTGCGGTCGAGCCGCCAGTAAATGTCACCGAGATGGTCGTTGACGGTGGCGTCGCCCGGCAACAGTTCAACCGCACGTTCGAGGTAGGGGCGTGCCGCTTCATATTCCCCGAGCACGAACAGCGCCCAGCCCATACTGTCGATAATCTGCGGATCGTTGGGATTAGCGGCGATGGCTTTTTCCAGCATGGCTTTTGCTTCTTCCGGCGATTCTCCACGGGTAATCATGCCGTAGCCGAGGTAGTTGAGCACATCGGGCTGGTCGGGGTTCAGTTCCAGCGATTTGCGTAAATCGGCTTTGGCCTCGCTCCAGCGGTCGAGGCGCTCAAGGCAGGCGCCGCGGGCGTAAAACACCGCCCACTCCTTCGCCGAGGGTTCACCAGCGCGGGTGATGGCGTCGCTGTAGGCGATGGTCGCTTCAAGGAAGCGCTGGTGCACGCGCAGCAAATCGCCTTTGGCGGTCAGTGGGTCGGGTTGTTTGGGGTTCTTCGCGGCAAGTGCATCGAGGAGCGCCATCGCCGCCGGGGTGTTACCCATGCGGTCAAGGATCATGGCATGGCGGAGCGAGGCTTTGAGTGCGTATTGGCTGCTGTCGGGGATGGTTTTAAGGATGTCGCTTGCTCGTTGGTAGGAGCTCGCCTCGGAAAAAATTTCCGACAGCGAAAGTTTCGCCAGATGGAAATCCGGGCGCAGGTAGCGCGCCATCTGCAGGTAGATGGTGGCATCTTGGCGCACGCCGGCCATCTGCATCACATTGCCCATCGTGTAGAGTACTTCGGCGATACCTTCGACCGGTGAACCGATCACCGATTCAAGCGGACGCAGCGGTTCAGGGTGCGAGGCGGCGTAGCGACCCAGCAGGTCTTTCAGTGCGGGGTATTCCGGATGTTTTGCCGAGAAATAGTGTAATTGCTGCATCATCCGCAGGGATGCGGATTCTGGCTCTTCGATCGCGTCAGTGAAGTTGGTGGCGGCCTCGTTGCTGAACCCGGCATATTCATTGATGAGGGCGAGGTGATAGTTCATCACTCCGGCAGCGCGGCCAACGGTCACCGGCATTTCTTCAATGCTGAGGGGTTTTTTGATCTTGCCTTTCCCGGCATCGACCCACGCGTCGAGCAGTGGCAGCCAAAGCTGCCCGTTCGCTTCATCGAAGGCGTCACTCAGCTTTTTGCTGGCGGCGTCGTAATCCATTTTTTTGACCATGGAAACAACGGTCAGCAGCTCGGCAAGCGGGTCGTGAGCATCTTTTTTCTGTAGGCTAGTGGCGGTAGCAAGCGCGCTGGCCATATCGCCGCGGGATACTTGCATCGACAGTAATTGCGAGGCCAGCCCCATATTATCCGGGTTTTTTTCCAGCGCATGCGCGAGGTAAAGGATGGCCGCGTCCACATCGCCGCTCTGCCGGGCGAACTGGCTGGAAAGGAAGCTGCCGGCCGTACCGTTCTGGATGTTGGCATATTCGACTGTTTGCTCAGTGGCTGGCTTGGAATTTTCTTCGTCTTTCGGGGCGGATTCGAGCGCATAGGCAGGGTGTGCGCCAAGGATGGCACAGAGCATCCACAGGTAAAACAAGCGAAGAAAAAGTGTATCTCTATGTTTTTTAGGCATTTTTATATTTTGTTTCGGGTGCAAAAAATGCTTGCAACGAAAACGCATCTTACTAGAATCACCGCCCAAGTTAAATAGTATTTTTGATAAAGAGAGCATTATGAGCAAAGGCAGTAAAAATAACCCGGAAGCCCGCGGTAAGAGCACCGAACTCCGCAAGTATAACGGTAAAACCGTGAAGCCGGTGCTGTTCATCCAGCGCGGTGTTGGCCGCTATATCGCTGCGGCGTTCGAAAATGGCGACCTCGCTATCGACGCAAAAACCAAGCTGCCGATCGCGTATAAAAACGTTTAAAACTACGCGCCAAGGATGGTTTTAGCCGGGGCTTTGTTGTGAGCCTGCAGGTTTGACCCACCTGTTTCCGGTACGGTGGCGTTGCCGCGGTCAAATGTCACCCCGGCCATTTTCAGCGTATCGCGGAAATTCTGAACTTCTCTTGCCAAGCTGCCGGCTGTTTGTAGCCCAAGCTTTCCGGCTTCTGTCAGCGCTGCCTGCATCTCGGAGCCGGTGACTTTTCCATCCCCGTTGCCATCCAGCCTGCCGAGCAGGTTGCCCGTACCAATATTTCGCACCGCTCCGCCAAACTCAGCAAGGCTTACCCGCCCATCGCCATCTTTATCCATTCCGGCCAATATTTGCCCGGCGGCGGAGGCAGGATTTAGTGTCCGGGGGCGTTCCGGCGTGACTTGTACAGGTGCCGTGGGAGGTGCGACTGCGGCACTTGGTTGTAGTTCCGGCGTGGCTTGTGCCACCACTGCGGCGACTATGGGAGCTTGGGGTGGTTCTGGCTTCTGCGTGGTTACGGGTGGGGTTATGGTTGGTGTTGTCGGGGGCGTGCTATTGGCAGCAACTTTTTCTTCTTCTTGCTTCACAGCCTCTGCCAGTTGGTTATCGGAAGATGTCCTGCTTGGAATGATAAGGATTTCCTGAATGCTGATCTGCGGTGTTTTAGCGACGATTGGTTCTTCTTTTGGTTTTACGAACGCCAGATGCCTGAATTGTTCAGGATACCATTCAAGCTTAGTCAGTTCAGCGAGAGCGGATGTCATGAGCTTATATTCCGAGCGGTTCTCTGAAAACAGATTATATTTGCTGAATCCCATGTCCCGGATCGATTGTTCCATGCTTTCGCGCAGCATGGTGCGGGTTCTGCCATCGGTGAGGTCAAGCATGCCGGCATCGTTTATTTTTGCGCCCTGTTTCCGCAACGGTTCCGTGAAGCGGACATGTGCGTAGTTCAGATGTTTTAGGTTGCTGATGTCAACCCTGAAGGCGGCCTCGTTTTCACCTAACTCATCGCCAAGTTCCAAGCTGTCTTTTACCAATGTAACGCCTGGTGCTGCATTGAGAGCATTCAAGCCTGCGTTCAGTTCATTTGTTGCGCTCCGCTGTATAATTCCTGTGAGCTCACTGGATTTCGGTCGATCCTTGGCGCCTGTGACCAATTTAACAGCACCGGAAGCCAGTTCCCATTGTTCTTCTCTCCGCTCTGCGACGCGGTTATGCAATATTTCTCCGCTTTCAGGCCCTAACAAGCCACCGGATAAGATTGCTATGCCGGTCTGGTCAGCCACCAGGCTGCCCTTTTTGCCGACATTTCTGATGTTTTCTACAGCCGTTGCATTCGGATCATAGGCTTTGGACGTTTCGTACGCCCCGTCAATGGCGGTGACGGCGGCGCCAATCCACCCCGCTCTTTTTGCCAGATGTGCGTTTCCCCTGAATATATCACTCGCAACATCCACTCCGGAAGCCGTAATTTCCAGGCCACCCAAGGCCACTTCCATGTTGTTTTCTGCATTGGTAATCCGGTTTACGCCGGTGATGATCCCCGCGCCTGCTCCCACAACTGTCTTGAGATCGTTGATATTGGCGGTGCTCGTCACAATTTTCTTGGTGTTTGGCTGCTCACCCGGTTGCGGCGCATCAGTTTTTCGGGCGTATTCCATATGTTCAGCTACTGTGAAGCCTTTGTGATCTACCCAGTTCATGAGGACGGATTTGGCGCGGTCTGATGGAAAGAGCTCCAAGGCGAACTCAACGGCGGCGGCACCTTTTTTGTGGTGTGCCATATGGAGTGGTGTCATCCCATGGGGGCCAGTTTCTGTCAGCAGGTCAAAGATTTGATCTTCTGACAAATTCTTAAACGCTACCTTGATTGGTTCGATGTTCCCCGTATTAAATGCATAATCCACGGCATTTTGATGCCCATTGTTTGGATTGCGCTGCCGTGCCAGCTCAATGATTTGTTCAGGACTCAGGTCTTTGATGAGGGATTTGGTGGTCGCCGCATCGCCATAGATCACCTGTTCCGATAACAGGCTATCGCCTTGCTGTGTTCTCGCGTTTCTCAGTATTTCAAAACGCTGTTCCGGCTCCATCCCGCCCAGCAGCTTATCGACAACATCCGGGCGGTTCATTGCTGATGCTTGAAACAGTATGGAATCCTGCTGTGTGAGCAGTTGCATACGGTGTTCCGGCCGCATTTTTTCAAGGGCGATTTCAATATTTTTAAGGTTCGCGGCATCGGTGGTTAGGTAGGCACCTTGGTTTCCTGCGTCGTCGGTGGTTCTTTGCAGAAGCTCAAGTCGTTGCTCTGAATTCAGCCCTTCAAACATGATCCTGGTGAATTCCGGTAATGGCTGCGTTAGCAGGTAATGGGTAAGATCGGAGTTTTCATAGAGTTTGGCGGATAACAGGTTCATCCGCTGTTCTGGCGTCAGGTGCCGATTTACCATTTCCAGCGTTTCAAGATTGGTTTCATCGCTACTTAATATAATCCCTCTCCACGGCATGTCGGAATTAGCGATTGGTATGTTTGCCAGAGCGAAACGATTCTCCGGGCTGAGATGCAGCATGACGGCTTTGACCGCATCGTGGTGATTGTTAAGCACGGCGATCTGGAAAATATTTTTTCCGTCTTTGCGATGTTTGTGTCCAAGGCGCTGGATAATTTCGTCTTGACTTAGCCCTTCCAGCGCCTTGTGGACATTCGATGGATCATTGGTTTTGATTGCTCTGAAAATCTCGACGTCTTTGGGGTCGAATGTTGCATTCGTGGTTTGTCTGGATTCGTTTGGGGAGGCGTTTGGAGTGTGATTTCTATAAGGCGACTCTGGCTCCCACATCGGCCTGTCATCTCCCGGATTCCTAGCTTCCAATTCGTTGAGGACGATGGTTTCTCCATCCGGCGTTACCCATGATGTGTGGCTATGAACGGGGTCACCACCAGCGTTCGGAGCCTGAGCGGTGGCATCTAATGTTGTTGTGTTGTTTGTATTTTCTGGCATTGACAGTTTAGGAAGTATTAATTATTAATGATGCTTTATCATTGTACTCCTTTCTGGTTACAATTATGTGAACATTGCCTAAAATCGACAGTGTTGACACATATACATGGTATATCAGCGGGTTATCTTGCCGATATCTGGTCGGTGCAGTGCGCGCCCGAGGTGTCGCGGGTACAGTTCAGGTCATAGGGGCTTGGCCAGCTATCCTTGCCGAAGATGAAATACCCGCCGTTTGGGCTGGAGGAATTGCTTAGTATCAGGTCGGTCTTGCTATCTTTATTCATATCGGCGGTGCCGAATATGTAGTGGTCGTCGCTTGTCGCGCCGATGATGGCGATGCCGTCGGTGCCATCAAATGTGTAGTCTCCATAGAAATCTTTTTCGAGGCTGGGAGTCGTTCCCCAGCTGGCGGGTTGAAAGAGGATATAATCCACCCCAGCATTAGCGCGCGCCGTTCCGGTGTTCGTGGTTTCTAATACGAAGGTTGAACCGGAAATACTGACATACGGGTCGTCGGCGCGGCGGGTGAGGATCATGTCGGTTTTACCATCATTATTTACATCGCCAAATACAAAATTGGGGATGCTGCTATAATCACGCCACGTGGTGGAGCTGGCAGTTAGGTCAAGCTGGATGTCGTAATTAGCGTCAATATCGGTTGTGCTGGGTGGAGTGAACGTGCGGCCAAAATAGACATACACATATTCCTGACTCCCAGAATTTTGCAGTTGGTAAGCAATGATGTCATCAAGCCCGTCGCTGCTGATGTCTTTGCAGGCAATCGCAAGGATGTCATACGGTGCCGGATCGGCGGTGCTGGTAGAAAAAGTCAGCATGGAGGCCGCCGCGCTTGGGTCGATGAATCCGCTGGTGTGTGACCAGCTTGCCGCGCCCGGCATCACATAAACACGTTGCGGAGTGATCGTTGCCGAGCCGGTAAGTACGCCGGGGATGATAAGATCCTTGTAGCCGTTGCCGTCAACATCGCAGATGGCGGCGAGTTTGCGGTTGATCTTGCTTCCGCTGGTGCTGCCGTAGGAAACGTCGCCGTTGGCAGCGTTCGGGGTGGTGACGTTGAAATACACGCCATTGGTGCCGTTAAAAAACGCGGTGTTCATGGTGATGTTTGACCAGCCAGAGGCTTTGCCGTAGATCACACCCTGCGCCCAGTCGTTGACGGCGGCATAAAACGGCATGGAGATATCGTCGAACCCGTCGCCATTAACATCGCCGACGGTGACATGCACCGGGTTGGTAACGTTAAAGTTTGTCAGCAATATTCCGTCGTTTCCGCTGAGTGTTGAGATGCTGCTGGTGGCGGCGTGGGATGATGCGCCAAAGATGACGGCGTAAGCGTTGTCGGTGGTGGCAACCGGAAGGCCGCCGGTGACGATATCGTCATAGCCGTCGCCGTTAAAATCGCCGATGGCGATATTGGTGCCGAAGCTGCTGACGTTTTCTGTGCCCTTGGTGATGGTGAAGCCGTTGCTGCCATCGAGTGCTGAGCTGGTATAGGCGGTGGTGGGTTCTGGCCAATTGTCCTTCTTGCCATAAATCACGCGCACGAGATTCTGCTGGGCGACGCCATAGATCAAGTCCTGGTAGCCGTCGCCGTTAATGTCGCCAAAGGCGGCGCTGCCTGCGGTGTTGGTGCCGCTGCCGCCGCCATCCACCCGGAAGTCGCGGAAAGAGTTTGCGCTGCGGCCAAGGGCGCAGGTGTTGTTATCTCTCTGGCTTGTCCAGACGATATCATCGAAGGTGGCGGTGGCGGGTTTATTCACCAGCCCCTCAATGTTAAAACTCAACACTTGCGAGCTATCATAAAATGCGTTGTTCAGGGTGCTGGCATCGACGTTGCCGGTTTTGATGCGGTTGGTGAGCGTACTGCCCTGGATGCCGACCGCACCTTGCCCGTCGGCGCCATGCGACAGCAGCGCCCACATTACATGATCGTAGGTGCCGGTGGAAAAGGTGGAGCTACTGGAGAGTGCCAGGGCGCCTTGCAGCCCATCATTCTGCAGGGCAGAACAATTGCTGCTGACGGTGGCGCGGGCGTCGACCATGTAGACGATGCGGCGGCCGAATCCGTCGATGGCCATTTCATCCGGCAGGCCGAGCGCTTTGGTTGGCACTGCGCCTGCGACCAGCGGGTTGCGGAAATAGAGGGTGCTGTCGTTGCTGGTGGCGCTGGCATTCCGGTTCATTTCCAGCACGTCATTTGCGGTGGTAATGGCTTCCACCCAGCTATTGGCGGCGATGTTGCCGGCGCTGCTGACCATCCACGATTTCTTGAACGAGGCGGTGCTCAGAATATCGGTGAGCGTCGCATCGCTGGCCGTGGTGTCCGCCGTGGTGGAAACCGTGTGCGTGTAGTGGGTGGTGGGGGTGGTGCTGTAATCGGTGGGGACGCTCAGTTCCTTACCAAAAGCGGCGGCGCTGAAGGCGGCCGTGATGTCCGCCGGGTAGGGGCGTCGCTGGTTTTTGGCCATGAATTGCCGGGTTGCTTCCTCAATTTTCTCCATACGTTCGAGGGTGATGCGTGTTTTGGCCATCGTGCCGCCGGCTTCGCCGCCGGGCAGCATTGAGGCCAGCACCAGCCCGCTAACCGTCAGGATAATGCTCAGTTGCAGCAGCGAAAAGCCGGATTGATGGGAATGCATGCAGCGAATCCAGATTTGACAAGCCATTAATTTATAATTATGAACCGGACAGAGTTAATTTTTAATTAATAAAGGGCGGGTGACAATGACGGAATCGACCAAAAGCGAACGGATACAAGAGGCGGCACGCAATTTTATGCAGCGTGTGGGGAAGCTGGAACGCCCTGTAGTGGGAAAAATTGCAAATCTACTGGAGGGAAAAACCACCAAAGGCATCAACATATTGATGCGCGCAGTGGGTGAGGCAATTTTTGAATATCAGGATACGAGTATAAAGAGGGGCTTCCAAAGAGCTGGTCGAAAGGTTGCAGCAATTAAGTGAAGCACGCCCCACGGATCAGGCCGGCCATTTAATTGAAGACCCCTACAATCCCAGCGCGCATCTGTTCGAATTGGCAATGCCGGGGGATGAGGGCATTCAGCAGGCGCAAATTCTTGCCGTAAGGGATGATTTTAAGCATGCCAACAAATTGATTCTCGATGAAATGCTTCGCCTTATCAGTGATATTGCTCAGGAACGAAAAATACCGGTTCAGGATTTAAACGATGATGGTTTCGGTGCAGGCTCAACTCCCAAAACCAGCTATAGCGAATCCTTGCAGGGCGATGGACCGAACGTCGACGATGACACCATTAGGAAAGAAGCCAGGCAGCATGATGCCGACACGCCTTCCGTCGATGAGCAGGCAATCAGGCAATCGGCGGCGGATGAGCAGGAATTCAGGCGTACTGATGAGCATCTTACACACTATGAAAAACTGGAAGATCATGGTATTGGTGATGCTGCGTATTTTGCATCATTGGATGATGAAAGTAGCGATATACGCCGTTATTATAAGCTTTGCCGTCAGCTCAAAGGGGCTTATGATGCGACGCTTGGAACATGCATTGAGCCGGCGGGCGTTGTGCCGGGTGGGAAGAAATAATGAAAGCGGAACTTGAGAACCTTTCCAAACAAATAATGGCCTCGCAGGCGCTGCTTGTGAGGTATCTTTGACTGGGAAAACGCCAACCGCCGCCTCGATGAGCTAACGGCGCTTTCCGAAGACCCGAAGCTGTGGGATGACGCGAAGAAAGCGCAAGCCCTTATGCGCGAGAAGAACCAGCTTGAAAGCATGATCGGCAATTACAAGAAACTGGATGCCGACTACAAAACCAACCTTGAACTGGCGCAAATGGCTGAAGATGAGGGGGATGCGCCGATGCAGGCCGAGGCGGAAGGTGCGCTGAAGGCGATCGCCGACGAGTTGCACACCATGGAAACCGACAGCCTCCTTTCCGGTGAGGCGGATCACTATGATTGTTTCTTGGAGATCAATTCCGGCGCGGGCGGCACCGAGTCGCAGGACTGGGCATCGATGCTGCTTCGCATGTATCTGCGCTGGGCGCAGCGTCGGGGATTCAAAACCGAAATCGTCGATGAGAATCCCGGCGAGGAGGCTGGCATCAAATCCGCCACTATCAAAATTTCCGGGCATAATGCCTATGGCTGGGCGAAAACTGAAAGCGGCGTGCACCGTCTCGTGCGTATTTCGCCGTTCGATTCCAATGCGCGTCGCCATACGAGCTTTGCCGGGGTCTGGGTCTATCCGAATATCGACGATACGATCACCATTGAGGTGAAGGAATCCGACATCAAGGTCGATACGATGCGCTCCGGCGGGGCGGGCGGGCAGCACGTGAACAAGACCGAATCCGCCGTGCGCTTTACGCACATCCCGACGGGGATCGTGGTGAAATGCCAGAGTGGCCGCAGCCAGCACGCGAACCGTGCCGAGGCGATGCAGATGCTGAAAGCAAGGCTATACGAGCGCGAGCTGAAAATGCAGGAGGAGAAGGCCGATGCGCTCAATGCCCAGAAAACCGACAATGCCTGGGGGCACCAGATCCGTTCCTATGTGCTCCATCCCTACCAGATGGTGAAAGACCTCCGCACCGATGTCGAAACCAGCGATACGGCGGGGGTACTGGACGGCAAGCTCGATGACTTTATTTCCGCTGCTCTGGCTGACCGCGTGAAGGGCAAGGTCGAGAGCGCCTAATTCCTTGTGAAATGGGGTTAAGTTCCTTGCTAGGCTTCCTGGAATCCTGTAAAATGGTTCCTCACATCAAAAATAGGAGGTTCGCATGACGTTTTTAATCACCTTGCTGAGTGTTGTTGTGGTGGCAGCGGGGTTCGCAGTGCTGCACTATGCGCTCACACATAAAACGGCGGAGCTGCGTGTTGCCGGTTGGACGCTGGTGATCGGCGGCCTCATGAATATCGGCGGCGTGTTTTATTTTGCGCCGTCGCACGATGCCGGGTATGGCTCCATGGGTAAATCCTGCTGCAGCGGGATGATGGGCGGCTGGGAATCGGGCAAACCGAAACAGTGCCGTGGCAAAGAGGCGAAGATGCACTTGGATCCTCCACCACCGCCACCGCCTGCGGAAACCGCTGAGCCGGATGCGGATGCCAAGGATAAGAAACCGGCGAAATAATCGCGGGCGTATTGTTAGGATCGTTCATGAATTCATTGGGGTTTGATAAGGCTCCCTCTGCCACGCGGGTGGTGGTGGCGATGTCCGGCGGCGTTGATTCGTCGGCGGTGGCGGCGCTGCTTGCGGATGAGGGCTATGAGGTCATCGGCATTACGCTGCAGCTCTACGACCATGGGGCGATGGTGAACAAGAAGGGTGCCTGCTGCGCCGGAGCCGATATCCACGATGCACGGCGTGTGGCGGAGGCGATCGGCATTCCACATTATGTGCTGAACTACGAATCCAAGTTCAAGGAAGCGGTGATGGATGATTTCGTCGATAGTTACTTGGCGGGCGAAACCCCCATTCCTTGTGTGAAGTGCAACCAGTCGGTCAAGTTCAAGGATTTACTGGGGACGGCGCGGGAGCTTGGCGCGGATTGCATGGCGACCGGTCATTATGTGCAGCGCGATGAGATAGGGGGGCGGGGTATTATGCGCCGTGCTGCCGATCCGGCGCGTGACCAGAGTTATTTTTTGTTTGCGACCACGCAAGAGCAGCTTGATTTCCTGCGTTTTCCGCTGGGGCACCTGAAAAGCAAGGCGGAGACGCGGGCGCTGGCAACACGCTACGGCCTGACGGTGGCGGAGAAGCCCGATTCGCAGGATATCTGCTTTGTACCCTCTGGGGGGTATGCAAAGGTCATTGAAAAACTCCGTCCCGGAGCGCTGGAGGCGGGCGATATCGTGCATGTGGACGGCACGGTGCTTGGTCAGCATGATGGTATCATCAACTATACCGTTGGTCAGCGCCGTGGCATAGGGGTGGGGGGTACTGACGACCCGCTCTATGTTGTACGGCTGGACGCGGCAAAAAAACAAGTGATTGTCGGCAGTAAAGAGCACTTACTCAAGCAAAGCTTTATTATTCGCCAGTGTAATTGGCTGGCTGATTCCAAAACCGCAGGGGCGGTGACGGTGAAGGTGCGCTCTACCCAGCCGGGGGTATCGGCGACGATTGAGCGGTTGGAGCAAAACCGGGCGCGGGTGGTGTTCGACACTCCGCAGGCGGCGGTTTCACCGGGGCAGGCGTGCGTTGCCTATGACGGCGAGCGGATGCTGGGCGGCGGCTGGATCGCGGCGGAATCGTAAGCATCGGGGTGTGTACGGTGCGTCAATCTGTGCAGCGGAATTGCATGTAGATAGTATTCGAGCGCGTTTGCCATACGTTCGAGCTGAGGGCGTGGATGAAGTTCAGGCCGCGGCCATGCGGCTGGTCGATGGAAATTTCCGGCTGTGCCAGCGTAAAGCCATCCCCCTGGTCGGCGACGCAGATGGTGAGGTGTTCCCGTGTCATCCAGACAAAAACATCAACGCGCTTGAGGTATCGCGCCGGGTCTTCCATCCGGGCGCTAACGCTATCCAGATAATGCTGGAACCCGCCAATCTCCGTGTATTCGCAGCGGACGGCGAGATTGCCGTGGATCGTTGCATTGAGCAGGGCTTCATGCAGGCAGGTCTGGATATCGCTGATCAGCATATCCGACAGCGGGCGCTTTGTGGCGAGGTGGCGCGTGAACAGCTCGGCGATGGGTTGGTTGAAGGCGGTTCGGGTGGTAAGTGACAGGCTGTAGTGCGGGTATTCCCTGCGGATAAAATCCAGCGACTCACCCATGGGCGATTCTTCCCGCACTTCAATAAAATGCTGACAGCGGCTCTTAAACAGGGCGGCCATTTCATCGGCGTAGAAAAAGTAATGCGTCGGGGTAAAGGCGTTGGTTTGCAAGGAAAGCGAAGCCTGCGCGTCCGGTTTTAATAGGTAATTCTCGCTGAACATAGCCTACTCCCTGATGGTAAAGAGTTGAGAAAAGCGCGCAAGGTGGAAAGTTTTGCGTACCTGCCCGCCGGGGTTGCTCAGAACCAGTTTCTTTTGAAGCTTATCGCAATGATCGCGCAGGAGAAGGAGCATGCCCAGCCCGGATGAATCAATAAAATCGACGGCGGATAATTCAATCACGATCTGCGACGCGGTTGTTTCTCCAATATCGCCCATGAGTTGCTTGAATATGCCATGGTCGGAAAAAAGCATGGATCCGGAGAATATCGCCGTTAGTACGTCATCAGTGAGTTGGAGTGTGCATTCCATAAAAAGAAGCCTCTAATTTTGATTGATTTTATTGTTTATAAAACGCTTGTTGGTTGTATGTTCCGGCGCGTGAAAGCGATGGGCAGGATACATGGCTAGTCTTTCGATTCGAAGATGGTGCGAAGCATCAGCGGCTGTTTGTTGCGCGCGTTGCGACCCAATTTAGCAAGGAGCTTTTCGGCTTGCGGGTAGCTTATTTCGATCGGGGTTTTGAGTACCCGTGTTTCCACCCCTTCGGTGCAAGGAGGATAGGGCAGCGAACCCTGGTAGGCATAATATCCACGCGTCGCTGGGAGAAGCGCCTGCCAATCGATGGTTGCGGTGGTGCGGTCGGTGAGGCTGGCAGGATAATGGTCGACAATGGGCTGGATTGCCGGGTTTTCACGGCCAATATTGATAAATATGGCGACGATTATTTTTTTCTTGTCGGCGGTTTCATGCAGGAGCTGCAATTCCATCGGGTAAAATTTGTCGGCAACCTCATGCTCGCTGGGGGTGCGGAGGAGCATTTCTTTCAGGGTACTGATCTTGTCACCCTCTGTCATGGTCAGCCCCGGTGAGGGGCTTGCGACTACTGTGTAGCGGTCAAGCGACAGCGTAGCGCTGCCGGTATGGTAAGAAAATTCGAGCGGGGGAAGGTCGCGTGTTTTGGCGCCATTGATCGCAACGGGGGACTGGTTGTTGCCGTTGCCGCAGGCGGCATAATCAGGGGATAGTTCAACCCAGCTGTCCTGGCCGGTGTCGCGGCCATCGTAATCCCAGTAGGTAGCATGTGCCGGAGACGAAAATAGGCTGGGGACAAGGGCAAGAAAGTATTTCCACATCGACGTTACCAGGTTGCATTGCTGCACGAAGTATGACGAAAAAAACGTGCCGTGGCAACCAGGGGCTGTCACGGCACGTAAAACATGCGCCTGGGATGCAATCAGGCGCATAGGAGTGGTTGTTTGATTACAGTGGCATGGTGCGAAACTCATAACTGATGAATACTATCTATAGTTGCATTAATCAAATTAGAATACAACTATTTCCCATATTGCACCCTTATGTTGTATTAAAACAACATAATTATCAATCTATGATTGTTTTCTATGAACTCTTGTCGGTTGGCTGATGATGGATTCACCCCATTCGCTCACCAGTAATTGCTGCTTTTTTTCAAGTACGGTGACGGCATAATCATAGTGCATGAGCGTGACCACACGGGCGACGAATTTTGACAGGTAGAGCATGCCCCATCCTGCGCCGGCACCACAATAGATAAATGCCCAGCTCATGGGGTCTTCAATCACGCGTCCGGCTTCGGAGAATTGTTGTTTCAGGCTGAAATCGATGATGGGAATGATGAATGGCAGGGCGGCGGAAAGATTGCAGGCGGTGATGACTTTGAAGCTTGGGCGGTGCGGCCTGCGGTCGACAAAAAAAGCGACGATGGATGGGATGATGGTGAGCACGAGGATGATGGTGCCGAAGCGCATGACAAAGATTGCCAGCAGCACCATGAAAACGACGCCGGGGAGGAGGGCTTTGTTGCGGGCGGAAAGGCTCATTGGTAGGCCATGAAAATGTTATAGATGCTCATCAGTAACGCAGTGTAGGCAAAAATCTTGGCGATAATGTTGCCCATCTGCGCGCTGTCGTGGTCGAGGTTGAGCCCGTGCTTGTAGGCTTCGATGCGGTCGGCGTTGCGTTTATACCCGCCCATGGCTTTCTGGTAGCCGGTTTCATCGACATTGATAATTTCGCCATCGAGCAACAGGTCGCCGAGTAATTGGGTGCGGCCTTCGATGGCTTCGTCGAGGAGCATTTGCAGCGTGCGCCCGCGGATAGTGTTGCTGCGGATATATTGCATGGATGGCAGGATGCGCTGGGCGATCCAGTGGGTGAGGCCGGATAAGTCAATGTTCCCGGAGCGGTGTTGTGCGACGGCGAATAGCTTGAGCGCGATCAGCGATTTATGTTCGGCGATGGAGGGGATGGCGGAGAGGTCATAGAGTTTGATCTCGTTGGTGATGCCGAGTTTGCTGGCGGTAAATGCAGCGATATGGGCATCGATCGGATCTTGTGTCGTGGCCATGGTCGGTGCGATTCTGTCGAGGTGGCGGAGCAGGTTTGGCAGGGTGGTGATATGTCGGCCACGGCAGAGCGGGCTCAGGCACGGCATGTCGGGGTTCAGGTCGTAGAGCAGTCGTTCCGGCCCAAACCCGAGCCCGTGGCTGCGAAGCAGGGGGCGGACGCGGTCGAGCCTGGTAAAAAACTGAGCGAGCGGTTCGGGGATTGGAATTTCCTTGATCTGCTGCAGCTCGATCCAGGCGCCGACCAGGTTCAGTTCGATGAAGCGGGTGAGATATTGCAGCTCTTCTTTTTGTTGCTTCAGGTAAAATTCGGCGAAGAGTGCGGGAATGGCGTCGACATGCAGCGATATTTTTACATACTCAAGCGGGCCGTGCTCATCGAGCGACAGGATCAGCCGCATGATATGCTCGTTGCGCTGCGCCTCGCTTTTCATGGTGCTTTCGATGATGGTCTTGGAATAGCGCGTGACCAGTTCCGAAAGCTCCTTCTGGCGGAGCACCATCAGGATCCATTGGGCGAGCGAATGGTGGGCGAGCGTTTCTTGCACCTTGTCCCAGTGGGTTCGCATGAGGTGGGCGATTTCACGGCGTGAATGGCCGTTGGTGCCGAAACATTCATACGGCTTGGAACCTTCAGTGGGTGGCGGCGAGGGGATGATGTTGTAATGCTTGCCGTCCATCCATGGTTTCAGGTAGCGGTAATTCCAGCGCTGGTTAGAGCCGGAGCCGAGCATGCCCCAGAGGAAATCGAAGAAATCTTCCGGTACGTCGGCGCCACCAGTCAGCGCCATGAAGGGGCCCTGCCGCAGGATGGCGCGTATAAGGTTCTGCGGTGGCAGGCGGGTGAGCATTTTGGTGCCGGCGATTATTTGCAACACCAGTATCGCCAGCGCGTAATAATCAATGCCGTTATCCATTTCGCCTTTGGCCGCGGGATGCGCCTGCATGCGTTCGACCGGCTCGTAATAATAGGGCTGGGAGTAACCGCATGGCTCCAATACGCATGGGCCAAGCACAGCACCCGTAGCGTCATAGTAAATATTATCGGGGTTGATGCTGCCGTGGACGATCCCGGCCTCCTGAAGGGCAAGGATCGCGTGGACGAGGGGGTGGATGATCCG
Source organism: uncultured Rickettsiales bacterium (assembly GCA_964518725.1). Taxonomy (GTDB): domain Bacteria; phylum Pseudomonadota; class Alphaproteobacteria; order Rickettsiales; family SXRF01; genus JANRKF01. Next base: position 84,429 of record CAZFKP010000002.1, read on the forward strand.
CGAGGTGATGACATTGGAAGGGATGCGGCCTTGCGCGTTGGCAATCATGGTGGAAAGCTTGGTGCCTTTGAGCCGCTCGAAAAATACGACAAAACGTTCTTCGGCGGGCTGCGATAGTTCGACCACCCCGGCGGCGACCACTGAGCAGATGCCGGGTTGCCGCAGCATCAGCATGCGGTTGATGATATGGTGGCGCTGGAGGCTCGCGGGTTCACAGAGAATGGCCGTTAGCTCTTTACCGTCATTCAGGTCGATGGCGGCGAAGGCGCGGTGGTTACCCTGGTTGAATTGCGGCAGCGGCATCGACAGGCTGATCTGGTACTGGTCGTCGAGGATATCCTTGGTTTTATTGACGGCTGGCGCAGTGTAATCGCGTAGGAATCCCGCCGTCTTGGCAAGTGATTGCTCAATGCGCGGGTCGGGCGCTGGCGGTGTGTTGGTAACGGGGACAAGTTGGTTCATGCCCCTCCTTTTAGCAAAGAACATGCCGCGAGGGAAATACTATAGCTAACCAACCTAATGCTTACGCATTAGGACACTTGCTTCGCAGCACCGGCTTACGATTTACACAACCCTTGCTGGGCGGCGAGGTTCACGGCAACATCCGGACGGCGAAGGCCGCCTTGCTTGTTGAAGTACACGCTCTTTAGCTTCGGGTTTTCTTCGGCAGACAGGCGGGCGAACTCTGCCACCTTGGCGTTGTTCCTTGCGCCACCCTGCTTGTTGTAAAATACCGATTTCTGCCAGTCCGCGCATTTTGGCACGTCGGCATCGTCCGGTACCAGGCCGGTGCCAACAAGCTGCGGAATCAGCACATCGTTGCCGGTGAATCCTTCGGCGATCATGCCGCCAGTGTTTCCGGCCGGTGCTTCGGGAGTGAACGTATAGCTTGCGATTGGCGAGGTAACGATGGTTGGGGATTGGTATGTGCCGCTTGGGTAAGACAGGCTGGCGCCAGACATCTCCGATGGCTCAGGCAGTGCCGGTGCTGGCGGTGTCGGTGCTGAGCTGGGGATTGGTGTTGGTTCGTAGCTTGGTGCCTCTGTCGGTGTGGAGGTTGGCATTGGTGTTGGCTCATAGCTTGGTGCCTCTGTCGGTGTGGAGGTTGGCATTGGTGTTGGCTCATAGCTTGGTGGATACGTTGGCTCCGAGCTGGGTATTGGTGTATTCTCAGGATCCAGAGCGCTTACGGGTGGTTCGGATGCAGGTTGAGAGGGGTTTGAAATTCTGTCTTCAAGTTCTCTAATTCTGTCTTCAAGTTCTTTGATTCCATCTCTGATTATATCTTTAGCTTGGCATCTTTTTATATCGCTATTGTATAAATCCCACGCGAGTTTTACGCAGTCTTCATAGTCTTTCGGGACAATTGGGTATGTGCCATTTCCTTCTTCATCAAATGGTATGTAACTATCAACACATCGATTAATGGCTTCACCATAGGACTCCAATGCTTTGCTGTAGCAGTCTTCCGAGGGTGTCTCAGCAGTGACAATTGCATAGCTGCTATTGGAAAGCATTGTGCTGAATAATAAAGTAGTTAAGGCTATCTTTCTCATACTATCCACCTACTCCTGAGGTTTAATTAACTAAAATTAGCATTTTAATATGTCAATTTAATGACAATCGCGGAAATATTTTAAAATTCCCCCTTCCGTGACGTCGCAAGCCCATGGGACAATGTCGGTGAGGGTGGCAGTTAGGCTGAATGCAACGGCATCATTCCCCGCTCTAACGAAAGGGAGATTTTATGATGCACGAGCCACGAATCACGCAGAAGTAGCTCCGGCTTTGGGACGGAAGCTCAGCTTCAGGAGACGGGCACCGGTACGGATAAACCGGAATTTAATAAGGATTAGCGTACAAACGGGTCTTTGACCAGTATCGTGTCTTCGCGTTTGGGGCTGGTGGAAAGAAGTGCGACCTGGCATTCGATCAGCTCTTCGATGCGGCGGACATATTTGATGGCTTGCGCCGGGAGGTCTGCCCAGCTTTGTTTGCCGTGGGTACTCTCGCTCCAGCCTTCAATCTCTTCGTAGATCGGTTCGATTTCCGCCTGAATCGAGCTGGCGGCGGGGAGGTAATCATACACTGTGTCGTTATGTTTGTAGCCGGTGCAGATTTTGATGGTCTCGAAACCGTCCAGCACGTCGAGCTTAGTGAGCGCGATGCCGCTGATGCCGGAGATTTTGCAGGCCTGTCGTACCAGTACTGCGTCGAACCAGCCGCAGCGGCGCGGGCGTCCGGTGACGGTGCCGAATTCGTTGCCGATCTTACCGATCTTCGCGCCGATTTCGTCATGCAGTTCGGTGGGGAAGGGGCCGCTGCCGACGCGGGTGGTGTAGGCTTTGGTGATACCGAGCACATAACCGATGTCCCGCACGCCGACGCCGGCGCCGATGGTCGCCATACCTGCCACGGTATTCGAAGATGTGACATAAGGGTAGGTGCCGTGATCGACATCGAGCATGATGCCCTGCGCGCCTTCAAACAGGATGCGCTTGTCTTCCTTCTTGAGCTGGTCGAGCAGATACCATACCGGGGTAGCGTAGGGTAGGACTTTAGGGGCGACTTCCAGCAGCTGCGTCATGACTTCGTCGACTTTCACCGGGGTTCCTCCCTGGGCAAGCAGCATGTGGTTGTGGTAGTTGACCAGGTTCTCGACTTTATCACGCAGCGCGGCTTTATCGGCGAGATCACACAGGCGGATAGCGCGGCGGCCCACCTTGTCTTCGTAGGCGGGGCCGATGCCGCGTCCGGTAGTGCCGATTTTGCCTTTGCCGCGGTTGGCTTCGGCATTTTGATCGACGAGGCGGTGGATGGGCAGGATCAGCGGGGCATTTTCGGCAATACGCAGATTTTCCGGCGAGATTTTGACTCCGAGCTTGCTCACGGTTTCAATCTCCAACAGCAGTGCGAACGGGTCGACCACCACGCCATTGCCGATGATCGAAAGCTTGCCTTCGCGCACAATGCCGGATGGGAGCAGCGAGAGTTTATAGGTTACACCATCGATCACCAGTGTATGCCCGGCATTATGCCCGCCCTGGAACCTCACCACCACGTGGGCGCGTTCTGACAGCCAATCAACCACTTTACCTTTACCTTCATCGCCCCACTGCGAACCGATTACCGCGACATTACTCATAGTGACACTAGCTTTCCATTCTCAAATATTTGTTCACACCCAAGTTTTTTGGCTTGTTGGCTGAGCGTGCCGCCATCTGGCAAGGCATAGAGCGTGATATATCCGTCACTGTGCAGCGCTTCGCATGCCTGTTTGCTGGTGCCGCTGGCAACCAGGACTTTGGGTTTCGCGGCGGCAGGCGGCAAGAGTGCACGCAGGGTTTCGACATACAGCGTGAAACCGGCGGCTTCCTCGCCATCCACACGATAGCGTCCGCCACGGCCAACTTCGTGGGAAACGCCGGGGACAAAGATCGTGAAGCCGATGCCGGAGTGATAGGCATAGCCTTGGCTTTCCGTGGCGTCGATGGTGATGGTGCAGCCTTCATCTTTATGGGCATCAAGTTGCAGGACGACATCGCGCAAATTGTTGCACAGCTCGCGGGCGGAGGTCGGCAGGTCAAGCTTCTCAATGGCTTTCAGCGCCTTGTGCGCGTCGCCGGTGTGGCGCAGCAGGGCGGCGAGAGAATCCTTATAAGTGAGTGGAAGTTTGTTCAGCGCGTCGGCATCTTTATGAGCCAGCGCGGCATAGAGCGTTTTTACCTGCTCGGGGGTGAGGGCATCGGTAGCGACCAGCGCCGCGACGATGCTTGGCAGGTTGAGGTCGATGGTAAAGCGCGGAATTCCAGCTAACGCCAATGTACGGGCGGCGATCAGGATGACTTCCGCGTCGGCCTCCGGCGATCCAGCGCCAATCAGCTCAATGCCGGCCTGCCGGAGTTGGCGGTCGTTTTTCAGTTGTTCGCCCTGCATCCGCAAGATCAGGCCATTGTAGCATAGGCGCAGCGGGCGCGGTTTTGATTTGAGCTGGCTGCTAGCGAGGCGGGCGATTTGCAGGGTAATATCCGGGCGGATAGCCATGACGCGGTTGGCGGTGGCGTCCATCACCCGGAACATCTGGCTTGAAAGCTTGGCGCCGCGCCCAGCCAGCAGATTATCGCTATATTCCAGCAGCGGGGGAGCCACCTGCTCATACCCGTAAGACGCGAAAACGTCGAGAATCAGCGCAGAAAGCTGGCTTTCCGCACGCGCATGTGGCGGCAGGACATCGTAACAGCCGGGCGGTAATAATGTTTTCATCATTGTCGTTTAAACATTTGAGTAGTTAGATGAATCGGTTTAAATCAACACACAGACTTGTCAATTAAACAAACTATGAAATTGCTCGCCAGCCCCAAAAAACTGTCCATTATTATTGTGCTCATCACGTTGGGCTGGATTGCCACCGGGCTGCTCTTCGGCATCAAGCGCGAGGAAGCGGCAAAGGATATGGTGGAAAGTGGCAGCGATATTGGAAAATTGCTCAAGGTCGAGGAATTAACTGCCAAACCCTATACCCGCCTGATCTCGATCAATGGCTCGACCATGGCCAACCGCATGGTGGAACTCAAACCGGAAGTTGAAGGGAAAGTCGTAGAATTGCCAGTGAAAAAAGGCAACATGGTGGAAGCCGGGCAGTTGATCGTCCGGCTCGATGACCGCGATCGCAAGGAAAAACTCGCCGAAGCTAAGGCCAAGCTCGCCGCCCGCACGATTGAATATCAGGCATCGCAGGAGCTGGAAACCAAGGGTTATCGCCCGCGCATCGGCCTTGCCGAATCAAAGGCCAACCTGGAGCAGGCGCGGGTGGAAGTAGCGCAAGCGCAGCTCAACTATGATAATACGCGAGTGATTGCGCCATTCGCCGGGCGGCTGGAGGAATTGAATGTCGAAATCGGTGATTTCCTGCTTTCCGGTTTTTTCGGCAGTATGAACGGCAAGGCGATGGCGCGGCTGGTCGAGGATAACCCGATCCTGGTGTCGGGGAATATTTCCGAGAAAGACCTGCCGCTGATTAATAAGGATGCGGTGGTGACGGTGGAGCTTTCCGATGGGCGTATGCTGAATGGCCGCGTGCGTTTCCTGAGCCAGTATGCCGACACGCAGAGCCGCAGCTTCCCGGTGGAAATTGCGGTCGATAACCCTAATCATACGATTCCCGTGGGCATGACGGCGACCATCAAGCTTTCGGCCAGCAAGGGCAGCGCCTACCTTGTATCATCGTCGGTGCTGGCGCTGGATGATGCCGGCAAGGTGGGAGTGAAGCTGGTCGATGATGCCGGTGTGGTGCAGTTCCAGCATGTGGAGTTGCTTGATAATACCGGGGACGGATTGTGGATTGGCGGCCTGCCGGATAAAATCCGTCTGGTGACGCAGGGGCAGGCCTTTGTGAGTGCCGGGCAAACGATGAACGCGCCGTCTGCCAAGGGCACGCAACCATGAGCCTGATTGATGCCATCATAGGCCGCGCGCGGGCGATGATGCTGGTGTTGTTGTTTATCATGCTGGCGGGAACCACCGCCTATCGTCATATCGCCAAGGAGATGAATCCCGATATTAAGCTGCCGGTGATTTTTGTCGGCGTACATATGGAAGGTATTTCACCGGAAGATGGTGAGCGTCTGATCTTGCGGCCACTGGAGAAAAAACTTTCAAGCCTCGAGAGCATCAAGCGGATATCGAGCTATGCCATCGAAGGGCAGGCGTCGATCATTATCGAGTTTGAGGCCGGTTCGGATAATGACAAGGCTTTGCGTAATGTGCGGGTGAAGGTGGACGAGGCCAAGCCAGAGCTTCCGGGCGATGCCGACGAGCCGACGGTCGATGAAATCAACCTGAGCCTATTCCCGATTGTGAACGTGATCCTGACCGGTGATGTGCCGCAGCGGACGCTGGTTCTCCTTGCGCGCTCCTTGCGCGACCGCATGGAAACGTTGTCTTCGGTGATGGAGGCTAAAATCGCCGGCGACCGCGAGGAGGTTGTTGAAATTATCATCGACCCGGTGAAGCTGGAAGGCTATGGGCTGTCGCCGAGCGAAGTTTACCAGCGCGTGCAGAGCAACCATTTGCTGGTAGCGGCGGGCACCATTATCACACAGGCGGGCGAATATACCATCAAGCTTCCGGGGTTGATTGACGGGCTGGAGGATTTGCGTTCAGTGCCGGTGAAGGTCGATGGCAGCACGGTGGTAACGATTGGCGATATTTCGGAAATACGCCGCACCTTTAAAGACCCGGTGAACATTGCCCGGGTGAATGGAAAACCGGCGGTGGTGCTTGGGGTTTCCAAGCGGCTTGGCTCGAATATCATCGACACGGTGGAGGAGGTGAAAACGCTGGTGGAGCGTGAGCGCGCCTACTGGCCAAAAGGCATCGAAGTGACCTATGGGCAGGATATTTCGAATGAAACCCGCGATATGCTCGCTGACCTCGAAAATGGCATTATCTTCGCTGTGCTGCTGGTACTGATTGTGATGATCTGGACGATGGGGCTGCGGGCGGCGCTGCTGGTGTCGCTGTCGGTGCCGGGATCGTTTCTGTTTGGCATACTGGTGCTTTCCGGGCTGGATTATACGCTGAACGTGGTGGTGTTGTTTGCGCTGATTATGGCGATCGGTGAGCTGGTCGATGCGGCAATCGTGGTGTGCGAATATGCCGACCGGCTGATGATTAACGGCATGCATCGCCGGGAAGCCTATCCGCAGGCAGCCAAACGCATGTTCTGGCCTGTGATTGCCGCGACGCTCACCACCAAGGTAGTGTTCCTGCCGCTTCTATTCTGGCCGGGGTTGATCGGTGAATTCATGGTCTACCTGCCGATCACGCTGCTGATTACGCTCGTCGGTTCTCTGATGATGGCGATGATTTTTATCCCCATCCTTGGCACGTGGTTTGGTAAGCCCATCCATCTCTCGGAACAGGAAGAGGCAGCCATACAGGCGGCCTATAGCGGCGACCTGCGGGCATTACCGAGCTTCACTCGTGCCTATGTGACCCTGCTTGCCAAGGTGCTGCCAAAACCGGGGCGCTTTGTCGCCGCGATGTTTGCGGTGTTGATCGCTATTTACATCGTCTTCGTTTCCATGGGGCCGGGACTTGAGTTCTTCCCTGAGATTGAACCAAGTAACGCCAATGTGCTGATCCGTGCACGCGGCAACCTTTCCATTTATGAAAAAGATGCGCTGGTAAAACAGGTGGAAACACGCATCCGCGAGATGAAAGAGGTGCGGATTTTTTATACCCAGTCAGGCCGCCCGGCGTTGCAGGATGCGCCGGAAGATTTGATCGGCCTCATCCAGCTTGAATTCGTCAATTGGCGCGAGCGGCGCAAGGCGGACGTGATTCTTTCCGAAATTTTGAAAAAGACCGCAGATGTTTCGGGCATCATTGTCGAAACCGGCAAGCAGGAATCGGGGCCTCCCGGAGGCAAGCCGATCCAGCTGGAATTTTCCTCACGCGATCCGGCGCTGATTGAACCGGAAGTGGTGCGTTTCCGCAAGGCGCTCGATGAGGTAGGCGGCTTTATGAATATCGAGGATGACCGGCCGGTTCCCGCCATCGAATGGGAGCTGAAGGTTGATCGCAACAAGGCCGGGCAATATGATGCCAACGTGCTGGCGGCGGGTAATGTGGTGCAGCTTGTCACACGCGGCATCAAGGTCGGGGATTACCGCCCGAACGATGCCGACGATGAAATCGACATCATGGTGCGCTACCCCGAAACATTCCGCAACCTGTCGCAGCTTGAACACCTTCGCGTGCCAACCAGCAAGGGGCTGATTCCGATCACCCAGTTTGTCACGGTGACCACCCAGCCGAAGGTCGGCACGATCCGGCGGGTGGGCGGGGTGAGGGCGCTGACGGTGAAGGCCGATGTGCAGCCCGGCGTGAATGTGGATGCGAAGGTCAAACAACTGCGCGCCTGGTATAAAAAGAATGGAATTAACCCGGCAGTGACCGCGACATTCCGTGGTGATGATGAGGAGCAGCAGAAGAACGCGGCATTTCTTTCCAATGCCTTTGCGACGGCCATTTTCCTGATGTTCCTCGCCATGATCCTCCAGTTCAACAGCATCTACGATGCGGTCGTCATCATGAGCGCGGTGGTGTTTTCAACCGGCGGCGTGCTGCTTGGATTGCTCGTCACGTGGCAGGCGTTCGGAGTAGTGATGTGCGGAGTTGGCATCATTTCGCTGGCGGGGATTGTCGTCAACAACAACATTATTTTTATCGACACGCTGAAGGAATTGCTGCACCAGGGCATGGAGTTACAAGAGGCGCTCTTGCGTACCGGCGCGCAGCGTTTGCGTCCGATCCTGCTGACGGCGGGCATGACGGTGCTTGGTTTGCTGCCGCTTACCTTCGGCATGAACATCAATTTCATGACCCGTGAGGTGACGTTCGGCGCGCCTTCCAGCCAGTGGTGGAACCAGCTTTCCACGTCGATTGCCGGCGGCCTGACGTTTGCCACGATTCTTACCTTGTTTTTTACCCCCGCGCTGTTAATGCTCGCGCATAATATCGGTAAAAAATGGAAGCGCAGGAAAACACATGACAATTGATCCCGAATGGCTGGGCATGCTCGCTGCTTTTTTTACCACGGCGGCCTATATTCCGCAGGCTATTAAAATATTGCGGGACAAGCATACGAAAAGCATTTCGCTTGGCATGTATATCATGCTGACTGCCGGTATTTTCTGCTGGTTTATCTATGGGATCATGCTGGAGAGTCCATCACTGATTATCGCCAACGGCATTACGGTTGTGTTATCGGCGGCTATCCTCGTGATGAAGATACGCCACGGCTAAAATCGTTTGCTATCCACGCTAACATTCATTATATAGCGCATTCCGAATGCGGAGGGGTGGCAGAGTGGTCGATCGCGGCGGTCTCGAAAACCGTTATTGGTGCAAGCCAATCGGAGGTTCGAATCCTCTCCCCTCCGCCATTTGAAACAGTCGTCCATATTTTGGAACCTGTCGAATGGGAAGTTATAGGAATAACAAAGGGTTTCCCCTTTGAGCGTTAGGTTCGAAAACACGAAATTCAGCAATTCGCGTTTTTCCTCTAGGTTCGAACTCATGAACGCCTTATGCGCTCCCATAGCCACTTTCATCAGTTTTTCCATCGTGCTGCCGAATACGTTGTCTGCATCGTCATACGCATGAATCAGGTTCACCAATTCCACCTGACGAGATTTATATTGCTCCCGCTTGGCTCGATAATCATCTGGCGGCAACACCCCTTCGGCCAGCAAATCCACTAACCGATCCAGTCGCACCTGAAGGTCGGTATGTTCCTTCTTCAGTGCGCCGACCTCACGGTTGTGAGATTCCTGCTTTGCCTTGTTCGCATCCTTCACCGCTGCGAGTGCCGCAGTCATCAACTCTGGGTCTTTGATCGAGATGCGCTCAAGAGCATCTTCGATCTGCGCGGCAATACTATCCTCGCGCACCCACATCTTTTTCTTCGGATCGTCAGGCTTCCAGGTAACCAGATAGGTAAACTCTGCTGTCGTGCCGTTTTTGTAGCTTTTCTTTTTGGTATCCGAGGAAATCACTCTGCCCGTGACACCACAGGTGAGCAATCCGCGGAATAAAAATTCTTTGCCCCCGTAGTGGAATGGCTTTTTGTCCCAGCCCTGCAATACGGCCTGACAATCATCCCACACGGATTTAGAAATCAATGGTTCGTGACAATGCTGCATGATCTCACCTTTTATCAGCATTTCACCGTAGTAAAAACAGTTTTGCACCATGCGATACAAAGTCGATTTGTGCAATTCGCCACCAACCTTGCTTCGCAATCCCCACTCTTTGCAGCGGCGTTGCATATCGCCGAGGGTGAAGGCTCCTGAAGCGTAATCAGTGAATAATCTCATGACCAACGGTGCGCGGACGGGATCGACAACGATGACACTGTTGCCCCTATCATCACGCTGGTTCAGATAGCCGAGCGGCGCGGGTCCGTACCATTCGCCTTTTTTAATCTTGTAGTCGATGCTGCGCTTCACGTTTTCTGAAAGCTGCATGACATAGCTTTTTGCACCAAGCACACAGAAGTCCCAGCGCATGTGATCCGATGCACTGGCCTCGCGCCCGATAATCATATTCTCGCGGTAGAAGTGCAGTTCGATTTTATCCCTGCGAACGAGATCGTCGAGATACACCGAATCTTTGAAGCTGCGCTGCACGCGGTCAACGGCATCAGCGACAATTGCAATCGTGCCTTTTTGCCGCTTGGCAAACTCAAGCATTTCCATGAACTTTCTACGATCACCGCGTGTTGACGACTCGGTGATGGTAAAAATCTCAAGAATGTCAAAATTGTGTCGGGCGCAGTAGCGGATCAGGCGTTCGCGTTGTGCATCAAGCGAGTGGCCGTCCTCTTGGTCTTTCGAAGATACACGCACCAGGATAATGGCTTTTGAAACTCGCGCCGCTTCTTTAACCTCTAATTTTTGCTTTCTTCCTCTCACCAGAGATTCTCCCGTTTAAGACGCGGAGACAATCTGGTGATCGGGGAGTTCGAAAACCGTAGTGAAACGATTATGGTAGCCTTTAAGCCGAAGCTCTGGACATACGCCACCATCTCCCCGACCATAGCGATAGAGGTCGAAGATACATCAATCATGGGCTGATGCACACCCTTCACTATTGGAGTTTCGACACTCCGCGTCAGCATTCTGCCTACGCATCAAAAGATTACTATATTCCAGCTGGTTATCAAGAACTTCCTGCGGTGTTTTTGCAGCCACTCGGACTACCAATTCGCAATAGCCCATCAGGTTACGCGCCAAGCGGTGCGCTTGCTGATCGCTAATGGGTTCGGGATGCCGTTCCTTGATTAAGTCCACCAGCTTATCGTATGATGTTTTCTCGGAGGTCATGACAGCACCTCCTGCGCGGCGAGCGTTTGGAAACGCAATGCCACGAAGAAAAACAACACCGATTTCGTAGGGAGATTTCGCAAAGTGAGAAGGTAACGTGTACGCACCTCTCGCGATTTTCTCCCTAAACATAGCGAATTCTGTTCAACGTGTTTAGTCTTTTTTTGTTCGAACATTTCGCCCCCCGTTTCGTGAGGTGTTCAGACGGAAAGCAATCTGCAAAAGCGCAGTGCGCCACATGTGATAGGCTGTGGTGCGACCGCAGCCGAGCCGCCAGCAGATAGGTTTCCACGGCACTTTCGCAGCGCGGAGCCAAATGAGGCGGCGTTCTTCTTCGCGATCCAGCAGGAAAATCCACTGGATGGTTTCCTCCATGCGGCTGATGGATTCAGCGGAAGGTGGTCCCAGGCGCATCGGCTCCACTTCTGCCTGCAAGTTCTCCATCACGGTGCGGACAATCGGCGGCCAGGTGCTGAAATAACCTTTCATTCGGACTGATGGCAGGCGGCGCAGCGTGTAGGCTGCCTCCTCGAAGCGATCAGCGATTTCCACCAGAGTGTAGTTTTTGAGGGTAGGTTTCATGCGCTTGCCTCCACAATCAATTCGAGGCGCGTCACGGGCGTGTCATGCTTGGTTGCTTCTGCAAACCAGCGCGTGAGGTCGGCCAGATAGTGCGTGGTGAGCCATTCCTGAATGAACTTGCTTGGGCAGCGCATGGTGACCACCGCGCCGTCGCCGTATTTCAGAATGCGGATGATGCGTGTGGATGAAAGCCAGCTGCGGCCAGATGCCTTGCCATGCTTTTTCTGGAAAGCCTCAAGCACACGATCCCACGCCTCTTGCAAAGCTGGTACGTCGCAGGCAGGTGCTTTGGGTGGATGATTGCCACCCGAAAAGCCACCCTCCAAGATTTTTGCCACATGGTCGGAAGATTTCACTGCCCATGACAGGTCAATCGTCCAGCCTTTGCCTGCAATCTTGCCAAGGCAAAACTCCGAAGCCCCGATGATTTCGCAGTAGTGCTTCCATGCACGCATGTCCTGCTGGAAATCACCCAACCACCGCTGTGCCATCTTATCCTGGCGTTTGGGTGTGAGCTTTGCCTTCTGATCTGGGGTCAGCTTGCTCTGCACTTCTGCGTTCCAGATGTCGAGCATCTGCTCTAAAATCTGTTTTCCACAGCTTGTCTGTTTTTCCCTCTCGGACTCTCTCTTTTCTGCTCTCTCTCTTATTTTTTTATCTGAATTTGTTTTCTTTTTTTCTGAATTTGCCTCTGCGTCTGAATCTGGTCTGCTATCTGCTGATCTGTTCTCTGCATCTGCTATCTGTACTCTGCTCTCTGTATCTGGGTCGTTTTTGCTGTTTTTGCGCTGCACGGCGTTTCCATCCGCTGCATCGCGTTGCATGGTGTTGCGCGGCGTTGCATCGTGCTGCTTGTCAGCGCGTGATTTCTGCGAACGCTCCGTTGAAGTGGCATACTGACGCTTATCCCAGCCCGTAAGCCGATGTTTTGCGTCAATCATGCCCTTTTCATAAAAGGTGCGGAGGATGTCCTCGACAGTCTTTTGCGGGATGTCTTGCACCACCGCAATCTGCTCGGAATCCACCTGCACCGTGCCGCGTGTTTTGTGACGAGAGGCGGCATCCAGTACGCAAAGCCATACTGTCACCACATGCGTCATCAGGTGGCCGCAACGCTTTGCGACTACCTTGAGTTTTGCGTCCTCAGGCATACCGTGATAAACCCTGTACCATTCGATTGATGTCATGTGCGTGCCTACGAGCGTCTGTCACGACGCTTGCCTTCTTCACGCAGCTTGAAATTGATCGCGCCCTGAACCCAGTCCTTGGCCAGTTTCGCGCTGAAAATGGTGCCTTTGACCTGCTGCTTTTCAGCCTTCGCCAGTTCTTTTTCTGCCTGTGCCAGCACCTTTTTCAGAACCTTCATGTCCATTTTCATGAGGGTGCGGATGGGTGTTTTCCGCATCTCATCGAGTGTCATTTTTTCTTTGGGATTATTCATGGTTGCCTCCGTTGGTTAAGAACGGCTCGTTTGTTCGAACTGTTCGAACGGCAACCTGACGGACGAGTGCTAGGGCTGGCGTGAGGCTCGGCTAGGTGTCATTGAGGGCTTGGGTAGGGCGCAATGTTGTTTTTCTCTGCAAACAGCATTGCACTTTCACCACTTAGGTTTATGTTGATTATCGTGTAACGGGCGTAAGAACCCGCGAAGATGCGATTATTAGGACTGCGTATTTACCGCCTTAGTCCTCCCATTTGTTGGGAGGGCGGTGGAATAGAATACCGTTATGCGGAAATACATCGCGGCTGCTTCGCAGCTTCTTAACCTCCCAGCACCAGTGGGTGCATGGCGAACATCGTTACGGGAAACATGTAACGAGGCATCGTGACTAAAAAGAAAGAGTCAACACATCCGATAGACTGTTTTGCAGGAAAAAAACTGCGGGAAGCTCGATTGCTGCGTGGCTTAAATCAAAAACAATTGGGCGAGCGGTTAAGCCAACCCATTACATTTCAGCAAATACAAAAATATGAAAAAGGCGCGAACCGCATTGCTGTATCAAGACTATATGAATTCGCCGAAGCACTGCATGTGCCTATTACTTATTTCTTACCAGATTTGGCAACCGAACAGTTTCCCGCGCTTAATTTGCAAGAATCCAGATTCCTGGATAATTACCGATCTCTAACTCTTAAACAACAGACCGCCCTAGTAAACTTGCTGAATGTATTGAGGCAAGAATAATGGGCTACCGCTACGAGAATAAATTGGATGAAGAACGTGAGCGTATTTACTGGCAAAATGCTCCATGGTGGCACAGAATCCTTACACGCCTTGCTTACATTTTTTTTATACTTATTGCTTTTTGGAGCAGCATAGGCTGGATAATTGCAAAATTTATAAACTGGCTGATTTAGCCTAAGTCGCAGGATGGATGATAAACGTCACCACTCCATGCACCTTGAGTTCTTCACCTTCTTTGATGAGAATCGGGTCATAGTTAGGATTTTCTGGCACCAGCATGATGTGACCATTTTGACGGAACAGGCGTTTCACGGTGAGTTCGCCGTTTAGTGAAACGATCACGATGTCTTTATGCTCTGGCAGTTTGGCAGTATCCACCACCAGCACGTCATCTTCTTTGATACCTGCATCCACCATCGAATCACCTGACACGCGCACCAGGTAGGTGGAATCTGGGTCTTTCACCATCAGTTCGTTGAGATCAATCGTATCATCCACATGGTCTTCGAGTGATGTGGGAATCCCAGCGGGAATGCGGGAACAATACATCGGAACTTTGTATCCCTTGTTTTCCACATACCTACACACATCCCCTAACAGACTCAGTGGAATGCGAACTGGTTTTGTGGTTTCACCGAAGCGTCCTTGGCCTTTCGGCCTTCCTGCGCCCTTACGTTTTCCCCCATAAGGTGTATTGCTCACAGATAATTCCCCTTCAGGTTGTTCTAGGCTATTGACGACTTATAGCAAAATACTGTACACAATTCAAGAGGCATTAAAAACTAGAATTAGCAAGCAAAATCGGGGGGCTACTATGCCGTTTCCTGACAGGGAGTATTATTCACTGGAGAATTTAACGCGGCGATGGGCAGTCACTTTGGAAGAAGTGCAACATGCAATCGCCACGGGAAAACTTATTGCCTCCGCTTGGCTTCAACCCACCTACGCTTACACGGTGACAGAATATTCCCCTGATGAAGCCCGTCGATCCGCGCCACATCCGCTTGAAGGATATGTCTGTGTTGCGCCAGAATCCTGTAGAATCCTGTTCTCGCGTGGCAGTGTCGGGCGGCGCAAGTTCCCCACCCGCGATGAAAATTGCTACCACATGATTGTCGAGCATTTGGACAAAGTGGAGCTTTGCGTCAGCGATTTGGTGATACTTCACGAGGATCTGCGGCAATTCGAGAAACTGCATAATTTAGCCGCGCAGAACCCCTGCAAGATAATTAGTGTACACAAAATCAAAACCACCGCTTCATCCATAGTTCACAAGCCTTTCAGTCAGCAGAACGATTGCCGCGTGGTGGCCTTAAATGGCTACCGCTTCAACTTCGGCGACATTCAGGCCGCAATCATCCGCCAGCTGCTCGCCACTTCCAATACCGATAATCCGTGGGTGCATGGAAAAACTCTGCTCGCCAATGCGGGATCAACTTCGATGGTGATGCGCGATGCGTTCCGTCACCAACCAAACTGGAAGGAATTGATCGCAGCCGATGGGCGCGGATATTATCGCCTGAGTCCTACTTGTAGCCCTATGCAAGCCCTACCTGAGTCACATGCAACACACAAAGGGAAGATATTTACACGCTAATTGAAGATGTTCGAACATGTTAGTTGAAATTTAACCAGATTCGGATATTGTGTGATCCATGAAAAAAGCTATTCTTTCACTATTTATTGCCTTTACGTTGCTTGTTGCGCCCATCGCGCACGCATCTGGCATGAACTGTGAAGGCGATAATTGCCAAATGTCTGAGCAGACAAAAAAGCAAGCCAAGAGCGAGAAGCAGGATGATGGCAAAGCGGCAAATGCTGGACATCACTGCTGCTGCCCCCATGTATCGTCTATTCCTGACTCTGCATTAGCTGCACCTCAGACTGCTTCAGACTCAGCAGTATTTGTTCTTGAGCAGGATGCCACGACATCCGTAGTGGTCGGACCACCACTCAAGCCACCCTCACACGCTTAATTCCATACGACAGGCTTGCGCCTGAAAGAGTGCCTATTCAGGTGCTCTTATGTCGCATGTCCTATTCTATTTGTTCAAGGAATTAAGCGGTGAGAATCCATGTATCAGAAAAAATTACTGTGGCTGCTGTGCGCCACCATACTGACCAGCCAACCTGTATTCGCGCAAGACGCAGCGAAACCAGAACCCGAAAGCAAGCCTCCTGCGGCGGCTGCTAGAGAGGCAGAAAAACCCAGCGGCTTTACGCTGGATGATGCGATTGCTAAAGCACTTAGCGGATCACCGCGCCTGAAAGCGTTTAATAGTGGCGTTGCCGCTGCGAGGGGCGAACAGCGTCAAGCTGGCGCATGGGTAAACCCAGAAGTGGGGGTGGAAGCGGAGAATGTTGCTGGGCAAGGCGCATATAAGGGTTTTGATTCAGCGGAAGTGACGTATGGAGTTACTCAGGAAATCACCATTGGCGGGAAGATTTCAGCGCGTGAGAATATCGCTGGCAAGGGGCTTGAAATTGCCTCGCTCGATGAGCAAGCGGCCACGCTTGATGTTATCCGCGATGTAACAGCTGCCTATGCGGAAGCGGTAGCGGCGGAAGAAAATATACGCCTTGCCACCGAACAAAAAGAACTGGCGGTGGATGTATTAAAATCCGTCAGCGTGCGTGTGGGAGCTGCCGCTGCGCCGCTGATTCAGAAAAGCCGTGCTGAGGTGGAGCGCTCCACCGCTACCATCGCGCTCGATAAAGCCAACCGTGAGCGTGATATTTCCCGCAAAAAACTCGCTGCACTGATGGGCGAAGACCGCTTTACACTTACACTCGACAGCACCGCTTTTTACACCATCACCAAACCAGAATTGACTGCGTTAGAGGAAAAACTGAAAGCCAATCCCGATCTGGTGAAGCTGAATAGCAGCCTTGAGCAATCCAAGGCGAGGCTAGATTTGGAACGGGCTAACGCTATTCCTGATCCGCGCCTGAATGTTGGCGTGCGCGATTTCCGCGATAGTGGCGATCAGGCGTTTGTCGTGGGCGTATCGTTACCAATCCCCGTATTCAATGCCAACCGTGGCAATATCGAGAAAGCACGCCATGAGGTTAGCCGCACCGAAATGGATAACCGTCAAATGTTACTCAATGCCAGTGCAGAATTGACGCAGGCACATGAGCGCATGGAAAATTCCTTTGTACAGGCCGAAACACTAAAAACTGAAATCCTTCCCTCTGCCGATAAAGCCTTTCGGCTGGCGCGTGAGGGCTATGGCTTGGGACGGTTCCCTTATCTTGAGGTGCTGGACGCACAGCGCAGCCTGTTCGGGGTGAAGCAACAACAAATTGAAGCGATACGCGAATTCCACACGGCCAAAGCACAGGTCGAGCGACTGACTGCTACGCGCTTAAGTCAATTACAGAAATCGGGAGAAAACCATGAATAAGCGTAATCTCATTATTTTAATACTGCTGCTGGCAATCGCTGGCGGTGCGTATTTTACACTGGGTGGCTCGGACAAAGAACCAGCGGCAGATAACCATGCCCACGCAGATAAGGACGAACATGGCCACGGCGACGAGCATAAAGATGACCATACCGAAGGCGGCGATCACGGGCATGGTGACAAGGATGAACACGCGCATGGTGATGAGCATGGTCACGATCATGCGGAAGCAAAACCCGCTGCCGATAAACATGGCGAAGCCGATGAGCATGGGCATGGCGGCGAAGAAGGTGGCCATGATGAAGGAAGCAAAATCAGCGATAACGCAGTCAAGAATCTGAATATAGAGATTCTCGAAGTTGGCAGTGCGATGGTGCAGGAAACCGTTAGCGTCAGTGGCCGCGTAACCCTGAACCAGAACACCACCGCGCAAGTGAAAGCACGCTTCCCAGGAGTCATCCGCAGCGTGGTGAAAGAGCCTGGCGAAGTAGTGAAAGCTGGCGACGTACTCGCCACGGTCGAAAGCAACGATAGTCTCCAAGTCTATGCGGTGAAATCGCCAGTGGGTGGTACGATCATCAATCGCACCGCCAATGTGGGCGAACTGGCAGCGGATACGCCGCTGTTCGTTGTGGCGGATTTAAGTAAGCTATGGGCGGAACTGTTTATCTTCTCGAAAGATGGTGAGAAGCTGAAAGCTGGCCAGAAGGTTCGCATCCAATGCCTCGATGACCCTGTAAATACCGAATCCACGATTGCGCTGGTGTTGCCTACCGCTGAAGCCTCCAGCCAAACGGTAGTAGCGCGTGCGGTGATCGAGAACGCGGATAATCACTGGCGTTCTGGCATGAATATCCGCGCCGATGTGGTGCTGTCTGAGAGGGAAGCGCCGCTTGCTGTCAAAACCGAAGCCATTCAGCGCATGGAAGGCAACACCGTGGTGTTTGTGCAGGAGGAAGGCGGAACTTACAAAGCTCACCCTGTTGAAACAGGTATGAGTGATTCGCAGTGGACGGAAATCAAAAGCGGCCTGAACGCAGGCCAACGCTATGTCGCTAAAAACAGCTTCGTGGTGAAAGCCGACATCGGAAAAGCCGGTGCGGAACATGAACACTAGAATCTAAGGGGTATCACCATGATTGAACGTATTTTAGGGTTTTCCCTCCATCACCGATACCTGATCGCGCTGCTCACATTAGCGGTAGCAGTTTTTGGGTTGTACTCGCTCAAAAACCTACCGATTGATGCCGTGCCAGACATCACCAACAATCAGGTGCAGATCAACACTTCCGCTACGGCTTTCTCTCCGATGGAAGTGGAGAAGCAGGTGACGTTTCCTGTTGAAACTGCGCTGGCGGGGATTCCTGGGCTTGAATATACGCGCTCGATTTCGCGTAATGGATTCAGCCAAGTCACTGCTGTATTCCGCGATGACGTGGATATTTATTTCGCACGCTCCCAAGTAAACGAGCGCATTACTGAGGCAAAGGAAAGTCTTCCCGAAGGCGTTGACCCGAAGATGGGCGCAATTTCGACTGGTCTTGGTGAGATTTACATGTGGACGGTGGAATATGAACACCCGCAAGGCAAAGGTGCGGAAATTAAGGATGGCAAAGCGGGCTGGCAATCGGATGGAAGTTACCTCACGCCCGAAGGCCAGCGACTTAAAACGGATATTGAACAGGCTTCCTACCTTCGCACCGTGCAGGACTGGATTATCCGCCCTCAGTTGAAAGGCGTAAAGGGTGTGGCGGGAGTCGATGCGATTGGTGGCTATGTGAAGCAATACCATGTGCAGCCCAACCCTGAAAAGCTGGTGGCACTTGGCCTGAGCTTCTCGGATGTGGTGAATGTACTGGAACGCAACAATACCAGCATTGGGGCGGGTTATATTGAGCGCAGCGGTGAAGCCTATGTGGTGCGTGCAGATGGCCGTATCGAAAATGCCGAGCAGATCGGCAATATCGTGGTCGCTAACCGTGGCGGCGTGACGATTTATCTTAAAGACATTGCCACCGTGGGTATAGGCAAGGAACTCCGCACAGGCTCTGCCTCGGAAAATGGTAATGAGGTGGTAGTCGGCACAGCACTGATGCTAATCGGTGAGAACAGCCGCACGGTATCGCAAGCGGTGGATGGCAAAATCACCGAGATCAACAAATCACTACCCGAAGGTGTCCACGCCAAAACGGTATTGAACCGCACCAAGCTAGTGGATCGTACCATCGGCACAGTGCAGACCAACCTCACCGAGGGCGCGTTGCTCGTTATCGTGATTCTGTTTCTCCTGCTGGGTAACTTCCGTGCCGCACTGATTACCGCGCTGGTGATTCCGCTTTCCATGCTTATGACCAGCATGGGGATGATTCGTGCGGGCATTAGCGGCAATCTGATGAGCCTCGGTGCGCTCGACTTCGGGTTAATCGTGGATGGTGCTGTCATTATCACCGAAAACTGCCTGAGCAGATTAGCACACCGCCAACACCATGAAGGCCGTATGCTCACCCTGCAAGAACGATTGCACGAAGTGATGGTTGCCAGCCGCGAGATGATTCAGCCCTCCGTTTTTGGTCAGGCGATTATCATCATGGTGTATATCCCGCTGCTTACCTTTAGTGGCGTGGAAGGCAAAATGTTTGAGCCGATGGCAATGACGGTGATTTTCGCGCTCATCGCTGCCTTCGTGCTATCGCTTACTTTTGTTCCAGCGATGCTTGCCATTTTCGTGAAAGGCAGAGTGGAGGAAAAAGAAAGCCGCATCATCCTCAAAACTAAAGGCTGGTATGAACCCGCCCTACATTGGGCATTGCGTTCGCCGATCAAGATCATCGGCGCAGCAACGGGCGGCTTTGTGTTTTCATTGGTGCTGTTTTCGACAATGGGGCAGGAATTCATCCCAACGCTCGATGAAAAAGACATCGCCATGCACGCGATGCGGATTCCTTCCACCTCACTCACCCAATCGCAGGAATTGCAGTTTGCTGTGGAAAAAGCAGTGAGTAGCGTGCCAGAGGTGGAGTTCGTATTCTCCAAAACGGGTACGGCGGAAATGGCGGCTGACCCAATGCCACCGAATGTATCCGACACATTCATTATCTTGAAAGATAAAGACCAGTGGCCAGATTCTGTCGCAGAAAAGTCAGAAATTATCGCTAAGATCAACAAGGCTGTATCGGACGTTCCTGGAAACAATTACGAGTTCACCCAGCCGATTCAGATGCGCTTTAACGAACTGATTTCTGGCGTGCGCTCCGATGTGGCCGTGAAGATTTACGGTGACGATTTCACCGTAATGGAGAAAACTGCTTCGCAGCTGGTGCAAACGCTTAAAACCGTTGATGGTTCGGCAGATGTGAAGATGGAGCAAACCAGCGGCCTTCCCATGCTGGAAGTGAAGCTGGATAAAAACGCTATCGCCCGCTATGGCCTCAATGTCAGCGATGTGCTGGATGTGCTATCCATTGCAGTGGGTGGCCGCGAAGCTGGCTTGGTGTTCCAAGGTGATCGCCGCTTCGATATTCTGGTGCGCTTGCCAGATACGATGCGGCAAGACCTCACCGTGCTGGAAAACCTGCCTGTGTTGCTTCCTACGGATGATGACAACATGGCAGACCGAATCGGTGGCCAGCCGCATACACGCCCAGCCTATATTCCGCTCAAGCAAGTGGCGAAGTTGGAAATCACGGACGGACCAAACCAGATCAGCCGTGAGAACGGCAAACGCCGCGTGGTGGTGCAAGCCAACGTGCGTGGGCGTGACATCGGCTCGTTCGTGAAAGAGGCACAATCGACAATCGACAAGCAGGTGAAAATCCCCGCTGGCTACTGGCTGGAATGGGGTGGGCAGTTCAAGAACCTTGAAGAAGCCAAGGCGCGACTAGGTGTGGTCGTGCCTGCCTGCTTCTTCATGATTTTTCTGCTGCTGTTCACCGCGCTTGGTTCGGTGAAGCAAGCCTTGCTGGTGTTCTCTGGCGTACCACTGGCACTTACGGGCGGTATTATCACGCTATGGCTGCGCGGAATGCCGTTCTCCATATCGGCAGCGGTGGGCTTGATTGCGCTCTCTGGTGTGGCGGTGCTGAATGGCCTTGTGATGATTACCCGCATCAACCAGCTGGTGCGTGAAGGTATCGAGGCGCACAAAGCCATTGTGGAAGGTGCGCTCTCGCGTTTCCGCCCTGTGCTGATGACTGCGCTCGTTGCTTCCTTGGGCTTTGTACCGATGGCGATAGCCACTGGCGCGGGCGCGGAAGTACAAAAACCGCTGGCAACAGTGGTGATTGGCGGACTCATCACTGCAACGATTCTGACATTGCTGGTGCTGCCCGCCATTTACAAACGGTTCAACCTTGCCCGCGACCTGCTGGCGAAAGAGGAACTGTGATTTTTTAACCAACCTTAAAGGAGACTCTATGACCGATCTGAAATCCCTGCTTGCCGCCTCTGCTCTTGCGCTGGTGATGGGCGCTGCCACCACCGCCATTGCCGGTGAACATAAAGCCGAAGATGGCAAGAAAGTGGAAAAACACGAACACAAAAACGGTGACCACAAAGATCACGGCAAGCATGAAGGCCATAAGGATGGCGATCATCACGACCACAAAGAAGGCGATGGTCACGATCATGACAAAGAAAAAGCTGGCAAGCCCGATACAAAAGGCAAAGGCCAGTAAATGAATACGGCCAGAGGCATGGTGCTTCTGACCGTAGGTGCGACGGGAAGGTTCAGTTTGTGACATGGCCTTCCCGCCGCGCTCCACACCCCTGACTTTCGTCAGGAATGTTTAACCATTCTAAGGAGAAGTTATGAAAATACTACTAAAAACCCTGATTTTATCTGGTGTTACTGCGCTATCCGTTAGCTCTGCTGCGGTGGCGCGTGATTATCCTGTATCTCCGAAGCAAGCTCTTGCAGAGCGTAACTGGGAATACTGGAATAAGAAAAACGCTGATTCCAGCCCAGCGCGTGGCGAACGCCAGATATCTGATGCCGCTGCATCGCCTAAAGTATCGCAGTATCCCTGTGGTAAAGGGTGCGTCTATAGCCACGAATTAGGTGGTTATGTGCAGAAACACTACGGAAACAGATAGATAAACTTTGCCCCTCTGCCTTTGGGTGGAGGGGCTTTTATACCTACGGAGAAAACAATGAAATCATGGATGATATTAGCCGCTACCGCACTGGCATTAAGTGCCTGTGCGTCACAACCACCCCAAACACTTGACCAGAAATTGGCTGAAACCACCAGCGCAGCAGATCGAAAAGAAACGCTGCGCCTTGCTTGCCTGAATGAAGCCGAGTGGCCAGCCAGCTTGCAAAAAGTTCGCACCACTGGCCGTCATGGAGCACAGCAACGCCAGCGTTTGAAGCGCACGCCTGAGATAACTGAAATGAAATCGCTGTGCCGCCAGATGGACGACCTCACCACGGCGGATGCGGAAGAGAAGCTGCCACCGAAAGAGCTGGCAACCGCGTGCGTCAGCAAAGTTACTGCCAAAAAGCAGAAAGAAGGCAAAGGCTGGGCTGAACACGCAGACCGCATCGCTCATATCTGCAAGGAAATGACAGGGCAAAAACTGTGAGTTCCTGCCACGACCATTGCAATGAAAGCGGGCAATCAGACGTATCAGGAGCTTACCGCAAGGTGCTTTGGATATGTTTGATTGCCAACGCAGTGATGTTCGTAGCGCAGATGATCGCAAGCTACGCCGCGCACTCTGTTTCGCTGCTAGCGAATAGCGCGGATTTTTTCTCCGATGCGGCCAACTATGGCATCAGCCTCTATGTGCTGAATCTATCCCTGCGCCAGAAAGCCAAAGCCTCGATGTTCAAAGGCATTTCTTTGGGTTTGGTGGGACTATGGGTGGCGTTTGAGACATTGCACCATGCGCTGAAACCAGAACTGCCAGAACCGCTTATTATGGCCGCTATCAGCGTGGTTGCACTGGCGGTCAATGTCGGCTGTGCTGCGTTGCTTTACAAATACCGTGGCGGCGATAGTAACCGCGAATCTGTATGGATTTGCAGCCGCAATGATGCCATTGGCAACATCGCCGTTATGATCGCCGCCGCAGGCGTATTCGCCACCAACACCATTTGGCCAGACATCATCGTTGCCGCCATTCTTGGATGGCTGGCGGTGACTGGTGCATGGCGGATTATTCAATCAGCAAAAAAGGAACTAAATCATGAAGCATAAACTACTCACGAGCGCATCTGCTCTTATATTGGCACTTTCGACACCTGCCTACAGTGAACCCAACAGCCATGCGGAACACAACATGGCTGGCATGTCGCATGGCGCACATGAAGAAGCCAAAGCGCGAAACAGCGTGAAGTTGGAATTAAAACCAGCGTCAGCATTTGCGTTGGGCAAGACAACACAGGTAACGCTGAAAATGACGAATATGGCTGATGGCAAACCGCTAACGCTCGATGACTTAAAAGAAGCGCACACAAAAAAACTGCACTTGTTAATCGTTGATCCGTCGCTCACTGATTATCATCACATACATCCTGTTGCTGGTAAGAATGCAGGTGAATTCTTGTTCGATTTCACGCCAAAGAAGAACGATAGTTATCGCGTGTGGGCAGACGTAATTCCTGTTGCCACTGGCAAGCAGGAATATGTGATGGCCGATATGGGAAGCGCAGCCAAGGATAAAGCCACGATCACCAAAACCACCAGCATGACCAGCACGGTAGATGGCTACTCGTTCACACTTGCGCTGGATAGCGAACCTAAAGTGGATAGCGCGGTGATGGGTAATATCACCGTCACCAAAGACGGAAAGCCTTTTACTCATTTAGAACCAGTTATGGGCGCATTCGCGCATGTGGTGGGATTCACCGAGGATTATAATTCTGTGATGCACATCCACCCAATGGGCAAAGAACCCACCAGCAACACCGAGCGGGGTGGTCCCAAACTAGAATTTCACATCGAGCCGAAGAAGGCTGGCTTCGTTAAGCTATTCGCTCAGGTGAAAATTGGTGGCAAAGATATATTCGCACCATTTGGCGTAATGGTTAAATAACTTTGAAACTTAAATATATGACTTCCTTATATCATCGAGTTAAATACACACTGCAATAAGATGTTTTTTCCTCATTATGTTACAGGCTACTAAACCCTGAAACCAACGGAGAATCTTTATGCACCAAACAGAAAATAATAACCTGCAAGCATGTATCACAACTTGCTGGGAATGTCGTAACGAATGCCAGGAGACACTATTTAATCATTGCCTAGAAGTAGGCGGCAAGCATGTTGAGGCAGATCATGTGCGTTTGATGGCCGATTGCATTCAAGCGTGTCAGACCGCAGCTGATTTTATGGTTCGCGGTTCGCAGTTCCATGCATCAGAATGTGCTGCATGTGCTGATGTGTGCGACGCCTGCGCTGAATCATGCGAGCGCATCGGTGGTGAAGAAATGAAGCGTTGCGCTGAGATTTGCCGTCGTTGTGCCGCAAGCTGCCGCGAAATGGGTCAAATGAAGAAAGCTGCATAATACAAAGTTAAATTTTGCTTCGTTTGATAAGGCTATAAAATAGTGTCTTGACCTTAGAGTATACTCCAAGGTGTAGATTGAATCTTATGATGGCAAAAACGACTGAAAAACTGACGATTGGTAAATTAGCGGAGCGTACTGGCATCAGCGCCGATACGCTCCGTTATTACGAAAAAATGGGCTTGATTAAAGCAGCCAGCCGATCAAGTGCTGGGTATCGCATTTTCGGCGACGACGCGGAGCGTATCATTCAGTTCATTCGGGGCGCAAAGACACTGAATTTTACTCTCGATGAAATTCGCCAGCTGCTCACGCTGAATCGATCTGATAAAGCTACATGCGCTGAGGTGCTTAGTCACACCACTGGCAAGGTTGCTGAAGCGGAGCAAAAAATACGCGAACTCAAAGAAGTTAAAAAGGCATTAGTCGAGCTGACGAAGGAGTGTCCAGGCGATAATACCTCCAGTGCTGACTGCCCGATTCTTGATTACATCACTCGTGGAGGAGGAAAAGGCTGTTGTGACAAATAAAACCTACCAAATCGAAGGAATGCACTGCCAATCCTGTGTTCAAAAAATTATCGAGGCATTACAAGGGGTCGCGGAGAATGTACAGGTCACGCTGAATCCGCCGCGTGCCGTGCTGAAAAATCCTAACACAGAATCATTGGACGAGCTTAATCAGGCAATAGGAAAAGCGGGAAGCTATCGTCTTACACCACAAGCAGAAATCATATCCGCCAACAGCGATGAAGAAAAGAAAAGCTGGCTTGCCACCTATTATCCGTTGTTCCTGATCGTTGGCTTAATTTCGGTGGTGTCGCTCAAGGGAGTAGAAAACGCCCATGAATGGATGCTGCACTTCATGGCTGGGTTCTTCATCGTGTTTTCATTTTTTAAACTACTTGATCTGCGCGGCTTTGCCGATGCCTATGGCACCTATGACCTACTTGCGAAACGCTGGCAGGGATACGGCCTTATCTACCCGTTTCTTGAGCTTGGCCTTGGGCTTGCGTTTCTGTTTGGTACATATCTCACGCAAGCACTATGGGTTTCGATTGTAGTGATGGGATTTAGCAGCCTTGGCGTGATTCAGGCGTTGACCGAGAAACGCAAAATCCGTTGCGCGTGCCTTGGCACGGTTCTGAATCTTCCCATGTCCACTATCACGTTGGTGGAGGATTTGGGGATGGTGGCAATGTCGGCATTTATGCTGATGTCGCTGAATTAACAACCCCAACCCACGGAGAAATTATGTTCAAGAAGTTATTACCTGTTGTTCTGATGGTTTTTGTTGCTGCCTGTTCCAATACGCAAGGCGGCTCGATGTCTGGCATGGATATGAAAATGCCATGCTGTGAAAAATGCGAGTGCTGTAAAGACGGAAAATGTGCCGACTGCTGCAAAGATGGTGAGTGCAAATGCTGCAAGGATGGCATGTGCAAGATGTGCATGGGTAAAATGAAGGGCGGCATGTCCTCAATGAAAGATGGTGAGGAATGTGAAATCTGCGCTAAATCTGAAAAAGAGGCTATGCAGAAAAAGCATGAAGGAATGAAGCATTAACAAAGTTTCGAGGGGTTATGCTGCATAGTGTAACCCCTCACTCTTCCTACGCCGCACCAAACCCTTCAGTTTCCTTCCACCCGCCCACACCCACTTCATGAGTTCGGCTGGCACGTCGGCATGTTCTTCGCGGTTTACCTTGCGGCGGAGCGTGGAGCGTTGAAGCGCACCTGCGCCGAGGTTGAAGGTAAACGACACCAGCGCATCGAACTGCCCTTGCGTGAGTGGCACGCTAATCAGGCGTAGTACGGCGTGTTCTGCGACCGCCACATCCTGACGGAGCAGATCGAGGGCTTCGTCCTCGTCCACCCCGTCCAGGAACTGCTCTTTGTTAGCTTCGGTAATCAGGTGACCATAGCCAATCGTGGGATACCCCGCTGGACACATGTAAATGATCGGCGAAAAGCCCTCAAAGCGGCAAATCAGGTCAAGCCCTTGTCTGGAAATATGTCTCATTTTCCGCTCCGCAATTTGCTCATGGCGCGTTGGCCGAAATAAAAGCTGATGATGCCTGCGAAAATCGCCTGGTCTTCCGCCGTCCATAGCAACCACGGAAGATCTGCAGAAAACTGCATCACCTTCACCAGCGCATAGAGAACGAAGAAGCTATAGGCGATGACGGGGCGCACCGTGCCATTGAGCGCATCCACCCAGCGAATACCTGTATTGTAAGTCCGATAGAGGGCTTGGGATTCAGCGATGTCGGCGTTCACCTGGATTTCTTCCAAACGCTGGGAAGCCCCGAGCTTCTGCTGCTCCATCTGCATTTCAAGGATTTTTAGCTCGTGCTTGCGATCCTGCGCGTCGCGGAACAGTTTTAAGAAATCAGGAAAGGCCGCCGACAGGAAGCCGAGTAAAGAACCGAGTAGCGTAATCATAAGAACCTCCATTATTTCCAAGAAAGATGACCAGCGGCGAAGCTGAGGAAGGCCACCAAGCCCGTCCATAGGCCGCCGACTATCAGGAGGGTGCGAAGGCTCCCTTTGCCCTGATTTGCCAGTGCTGTGAGGGATTTGACTTCCTCGGCCAGCACATCGACTGTTTTTGTGAGTGTTTGGATCTGCGCGTTCATCACAGCCAGCTGTGAGCGCACATCAATATCGTCGGGTGGTGACATGGTTCCTCCTTGGGTTTTGGACATAAAAAAACCGCCTCAAAGGGCGGTGGTTGGTTGCGGGTTGAAGGGTCGGTTATTCGAAGTAGCCGTTAATCATGGCAAGCCCACGGATGATCTGCGAGGCCGTGGCCGTTCCCACTGGCATACGCAAGATGACGTGAACGAATGTCCCAGCTGCCACATACAGCGGCGCATCGAGGTTCACATCAATCGGCGCAACGTTTCCACCGATTGCCGTGCCGACGGGGATAGATTGCACCCCAAGCGGAATGCGGCGTGGTGCGCGTGTGCCTGCGGTGTTGGAATCCGCCGTTGCCAGCGATACCGCCGTCGAACCCACGCCCAACGCCCATTGTAAAAGCGTGGGTGTAATGGCAGAGGCTGCGCCCATATTGAAGGTTTCAATGCGAACGCCTCGGATCACTAGATTGCGGTTGCCGCCACCAGCTGCTGCTACGGGAACTTGGAAGGCAAACAGCGCATAATCGGTTTCCGCACCCGCCACCGCTGCAAATTGGAACTGACCGCCCAACGTGGTGTAACCCGCCGCAGTGTTGGAAAGCGTGGCCGATACGGGAGCCGTGTTGTTCACATAGTTGGCAGATTGCCCCACCGCTGCGCCGCGAGGGTTGTTATAGCTGCCGCACTCAATACCAGCCATTGCCGTTGCCCAAAGGCGGTTCAAAGCCAAATCACGGGCAATCACCGATACGTCGGCAATCTCCATGCGCTGCGCCGAACCTGTAGCGGCGGCATTGTAGCAACGCATAAGCAGCGGTTGCCAGCGTGAGAGCGAAATTGCAGCGGCGGTGTTCGGCGAAAGAATGACACCTTCCAGCACCCCGTCGATGTAGAACTCAATCCGATCTTGGTCGATGACAATCCGATAGTAATAAACCTCGTTTGCAACAGGCGCAGGCATTGGCGCGGTCGTGGTTTCCGTGCCGTTGATATTCATCACGCCCACCAGCGAGCCAGCGGTATTGAGCTTGAAATAAACCCCATCGGTCGGCGTGGCGGTTGTGGCAGCAAAACCAAGCCCGAACTCGCAGACGTTATTGGCTATCGGGTTAATCGCAAAGCGCAGGCGGAAAAGCACTTCCAAAGACCCAGCAGGATGCAGCGGGAAAGTTTTATAGGTCTGCGCCCGTGCCACCGCTGCGGAGGCCACCGAGTTACCCGCATTGAACACCATGAAGCCACCAGCCATAGCGATGGTTGCCGTCACGCTCACGAATTGGTACGCGCCACCATCCACCACCGTGTGATTGAAGGTATCCGCCCAATAGATATTATCCACGCCCACGCGCAGCCTGCCGTCCGTGGAAACTTTAGCCGCACGCACCAGACGCGGCTCACCATTCGCGCCGTCGTGAGATTCGCCTGCGATGACGGAATAACCAGCCTCCGCCATTGCCATAGGCAAATTGATTTTCAGCCGCTTGTTTGCGTCCACCGATGCAAGATCGGCAGAATCGCCAGATTTTAAGATGATACTCATGGTTTAGACCCCCATAATGTTGATGTTAAAACGTCCCCAGCTTCCCTGCGGCGCACGGGCGATTACATCGAAGCCCACGCCCTCATTAAGATTTGCCGCCACCGCCTGTATGCCTTCGAGTGCTGCGTCCTCCGCATCGTGATCGGCTGTTGCAACGCCTGCGGCCGTGCAAAGAATCACCGAGCTATCGGTTACCCAGGCAGCGGCGACGGTGACCCTTGCCAGATCAGATTCCCCACCGCTGGCATTGCCAAAATCCACCGTGACCTGTCCCGTGTTGGGAATCAGTGCCAGCACCCCATCAAGTTGCGACTTGGTGTAATACCGCGCATCCCCACGCGCATCGGTGTGATATTGCGGGTGGTCGTCGTTCTCTAACCCTGCCAGTGCGCCGTGATCGCTTGAACCGCTTCCACCCGTGCCAGGTGGTCCCTGTGTTCCCACCGTAACCACCTCGATTTTCTTTTCTTCCACCTTAACCAGCTGGATCACTTCATTGATGGTGATGATGTCGGTCATCGCGTTACCTCGGGGCTAATAATGACAATTCCTTCCAGCAGGCGCGTCACGGTGACGGTATCCGCTGCGACGATCTCCAAATCATAAACCCCACCCGTCGCGGTGATGGCGGACGTGGCGGCGGCGGTGGCCAGAATGTTAATCGTGCCAGCTGCACCACCCAGCGTGATGCCGCCGTTTTCAGTGGTCAGGGTGAGAAATGGCGTGGAAGATTCCACGGTTTCGCGCATGTGCATCCGTGCGGTGAAACTGGTCAGATCAATCGGCGTGCCGCCTTCATCTTTCCAAGTAATTTGCTCGGAAAACGTCGCGCCGCGATAAACATAAAGATTATGTTTTGCTGGATGTGTGGTCATAAATGAATCCTTATGCGCTCAAGTTGGCGTACCATTTGGTTGCTGTTGCCGCCCAAAACATGGCGTTCTTGCCAGCGGCGAGTGAGAATGCGGCATTGGCTGCTAGGGCGTTAATGCTATGGCCACTTGCGGGGTACACCGCTAGGGCGTTCGCCCCAGCGTTCGCTACACAAATGAACTCGCCTTGCTCGGGTGATGGCAAGATTCCGCCTGTGCCAGCTGCCACCGTGGTAAACTCATTCGTTTGCTTGGTGATCGCCGTTGCGGTGCCTTGTGTTGTGCCTGCACCGCTTAACCCTGCGGCGTTGGATTTCAGGGCGACACGGCCATTTGCTGCCAGCATTTTCAGCGCATCAAAGAAGGTCGAACCATCCGCCGAAACTTTAAGGGTGAAGTTATCATCCCCCAGCAGGCCGAATTCGGCACGCCCTGAAAACCCCGTTTGGAAAAGAAAGCTCGCTTTGTTGCCTGCGGCGTTCTTGTTAATCTTCACCTGCATGTCCGTGCCGATGTGATTGAACAGTATTGCGCTGCTCGCCACCGCAAACTTGTTGGTGCTATCCGCCGAGGTATTTACGCCCAGCATGGTGAGGTTCTGAAATGATGTGGTGTTTACCGTCAGCACCCATGCCGCGCCATCGTAGGTGTAGAGCGTGTTTACATCATTCGCCCATACCGTCAGCCCTTCCCACGGAGCAATGAAGTTCCATGCAGTAGTGTAAAACGCGAGGGCTTTTGCTTGCCCAGCCCATGCGCCCGTTGGCGATGCGCCTACGATGTAGCTATCCCCCGCGACGGGCGAGCCTGGGGGCGTATTCACCCCCACGCTCACCATTGCCGCCTGCAACAGCGCGTCGATCAGGTCGAGTGATGCGTTATGCGTCACTTCCTTCTGCGACTGTGATTGCAGAATATAGGGCAGCTTCACCCGATTAGTGGTGTTTGGCATAAGACTATCCGTTGTTTGAAGGTTAGATCGTTGCGATTCCCGCGTATCCACGCCCGACGGCGGCAGAAAGCTGGTACACATTCACCAGCACGCTGCTTTGCGCCGAACCGAAGTCCGTCACTTGCTGCGCGGCGGTGTAGATGGTTGAAGGCGTTGTCAGGCCGATGATGGTGCGTTTCAGCGTCACCCCCTGCATGATTTCCACCTCATAGCGTTCGGCTTCTTCAGAAAGCGGAATATCCACCGCGTCCCGCCAATCCCCGCCGATGCGCGTGCGCCGCTTCCAGTTGATGGTCAGATCACCACCCACATTTCGGCTGCCCTCGATATGCACGGGGGAATAAGGTTTCAGAGCCTTTGCCGCATAGGTGAAATCCTGCGCGGTGGTTGCCCCAAGCGTGGAACCAACCGTCACTGGCTTGAACTTCTTGGCGATACCCCAGCCAGAGGATGCCATCAGTTCCCGCGCAAGGGCGTTTGTCAGCATGATGAAGCGTTCACCCGCTATATGACTACCTACAGCCCATTCCGTACCCAGCCGCCCCCGCAAAAGCCCAGACAAACGATATTTGTTTGTGTCGAGCAGTGTTGCGGTTTGGAACTGGATGACTTCATCGCCGATGACGCACACATTCGCACCATTCAACACGGCAATATCGGTCACGCTCTGCAGCTGGCCGAAGGTTAAAAGCACATCAATGGTCGTGCTGTTATCCCAAGTGTACACCGTCCCCGCAGGGATGATATTCAGCACCGCGCCGATGGTGGCCTGCGCCGTGAGCGTTTGCATCAAAGCATAGTTTGCGCCGCCATCATCCGAGCGGTAAACCGCCGAACCCGTCCAGTCGCCACCCAAGCCCACCACGCCATAGCGCAAATACGCATCCGTCACCGCATCGGTGGGGAATGCAGGCAAGTCGAGCAGTTCCAGCCGCGTGGCGGAAATACTCGTCGGCGGCTGAATGTTGGGCGTGCCAGTGCCTGCGGGATTATAGAAATCATAGGATGACACATCTTCGGCCACCGCTGTGAGTTCTTGCATCCCGTTTCGCACCAGCTTGGTGGAATTGATCCGCATCACATACGATGCACCGTCCTTCGTGATGGTAATCACGTCGGTCGGCTCAAGCAGCGCATATTTCGGCGGCACGGTGAACTGGTATTGCACGCGCCCGACCCACACATTGTAGAGCGTCACATCCGCCACCACCTTGGCTTCCTGATCTGAAAGCACAATCGGCAAGTTTACCGTGGCATAATCCACCGCTTTGACGGTTTGCCGCTGTGAGGATTGCGTGCCAGCCTGATAATCCGCCGTGCGATTGAGATAAATCACATCCACCTGGCGCGGCAATTCCAGTTCCTGCGTGCGGGTGATGGTGAAGGTATCAATCGCATCATCACGCGGCACCAGTTCCGAGAAATCCAGCGTGGTGTTGGAAACTTTGCCCCGCTTGATGAACTTCAGCAGCCCGTCCGATTCCACCATGTCGAAGAAATAAGCCGAAGCCAATTGCTCCAAACAGGCACGCACCGTTTGCCGATTACTCACGATAAAGCCCGACACAATATCCGTCAGACGGCTGGTGTCATACATGGTGTTGTCGTAACCCACCTTTTTCAGTAGGTCGGCGACGATCTGCCCAAGGCTCGAAAGCCCCAGCTTGCCTTGCACCCAATGGCCTGTTTTCCAGTTGCTCCCATCCGCCCATACCGAGCCGAGGTCAGGGAAAAACGGGAACGGCCGTGCATCCCATGTCCACACGAACTTGCGCGGAATGAAATTGGCTTCCAGTACGTTCTCCGCATTGAGATAGTCAATCGAGGCATCGAGCGCGGTGCGCTGCGCCAGAAAATCCACCCGCGAGCGCGAACCCCGAGGATAGAAACTTTCTACCGAGTCAGGGTCAATGAACACGTTGGGCTGGTTGGCGCATCCATCCACCGAAGGAAAGCCAATCTCCGAAAACCACACGGGTTTCATCTTGGCCGTCCACGCCGTGCCGCTGGCATCAGGATTCGTGTGGGTACTATTCCACCAGTGTTTTATGTTCTTCCAGGCATAGGTTGCGCCTGAATAGAAGGTTTTGGTGGTGCGTGTGCCGTCCCAGTAATAATCCCAGCCTTCGTCTTGCGTCCAACCGTCATAAACTGCCTGATAGTCAATTTGTGCCTGCGGCAAATCGGGCGTAAGTGGGAAGTAGCAATCAATCGCCACCACGTCGATATTGCTATCGCTCCATAGCGGATCGAGGTGATACCAGCCGTTTACGGAATGGTATTCGCTCCAATCCCCACCATAAGCCACTTTCACGCCTGCTCCGACGGCGGTTTTCACTGTGGCGGCAAGGCTTTTCAGCTGTGTAACCGCTGGGAATACGCCTGGGCTGCTCATGTAGGTGGTGAGTCCCACCAGTTCCGAGCCGATCATAAAAGCGTCGATATTGTTCTTCAGCAACACGCCGCCCACGTTCAGATTGGCATAGTGCGTGATGAAAGCATTATAGCCATTGGTGCGGGTGAAGAAGTTGGCCGCATCGGTGGCATTGGTCGGTATAATCCTGCCGCGCCACGGTTTTGGTTGTGGCGTGATAGTGTCCACTTGCACCATCGGGTAAAACAGCACCTTGTAGCCACGCGCCTTCAATTCCTGGCACAAGCGAATGATGCTTTTATCCGTGGGCGTGCCACCGTATGTGGGCGAACCATCGGGAAAAGTTAAAATCACATGCGCGTTATTGCGGGTAAAACTTCCCACCACCCAATCATCAGGCGCAATCCGTGCGCCTTGGCTGTTAAACTCCGCCGCTGGTTTGATGATGCTCACCGCAGGATCTGCGGAATCCGAAAACCAGTTCACCACCACCGATACCCATTCCACATTGGGCAGGTTGGCTTTCAGGTTATCGAGTGCCACCAGCACATCGGCTTTATTATTAAGGTTGTTCAGGTTCATTTTGGTGACTTTGCCACCTTGCACGAAATTGCCTGATACATCCTGCTGGCCGCTGGTTTTCTCCTGCACCACCGTGTCGTACACATTCTCACCCGCGCCTGGGATGATGGTGATGTCCTTGATTTTATCCTCAAGGTCGAAGGGCTTTTTCAGCGTGCGGCGCACCTCGAAGGTAAAGTTCGGAATACGATTGCCGAAATCCCCCAGCGGGAAATCCTTAATCACCACATAGGCCGTGCCGCGATAGGCTGGCGTTTGCCCTGCGGGATAGAAGGACGACATAAACGTGTCAGGCAGCTGCGTTTCATCACCGAGATAGAGCGAATAGCTGCCAGCCGTCAGGTCAAGCTGCTTTGCATCCGCCCATACGCGCACCACTTCGCTGATCGCACCTTCACAAATCGCCACCGCAAGGCTTGCCGTGTAGGTGTAGGTCGTGGTGGTGGTTTCTACGCTTCCGCCACCGCCGCCGCCTTTACCGCCGCCCGAGGATTGCGTTGTCGTGGTCACATGCTCCTGAATCGGGCGCGACCAGATCACGTTTCCCGCAATACGGGCGTTGCCATAAACCACGGGTATCGACTTGCCATAGGTAGAAGCCTGCACCATCAAATCGGTCAGGCGCGAACCTTCCTGATTGATGCGTGCCTTGCTGCCGAAAATGGAACGGTCAATAAACCCGCCCAAATATCCGCCCACACCACCCGCCAACGCTGCGGCAAATGCACCCGCGCCGATGGATGAGGCCGCAGAACTCGCGGCGGCTGCTAGAACGATGGCTGCCATCTGAATACCTTCACAAGTCGTTGTTTCCAGTCATCATCAAGGCGGTGTTCCACCACCCGACGGGCTGGCGCGTAGGAATGAACCATCCCCAGCGTGTTTTCATAATCAGTGAGAAATGCCATGTGCTGCGGGTTCTCTCGCACCTTGAACAAGGCCAGATCACCTGCCTGCGCTTCCGCTATCGGCACTTCATCCAGCAAAGCGGTGAGCTTCTCGGTGAGATACGCGCCGTCTGGCTCTTTGGAATAGGTCACCTCATCATAACCCGCGAGTGGCTGGCCGTGCTTGTCCTTCAAGCCTAGTTCATCCACCACGCCGACAATCAGGCCGAGGCAATCACAGCCTTTGCCTTTAAGCCGCGCCTGGTGGTGAAACGGTGTGCCGATCCATGTTCGGGCTTGGGTAACAATGGTTTGTGCTTGGGTCATACGCGCTGCAAATCGTTGGCCGTGGCTGCGGTGGCGAGCATCTTGTCCATACCAGGGACGTAAGGCTCACCGCGAAAGTTAACGGCATTGTTGAACTTGGCGATGCAGGTGCTGATCGTTTTGTCGCAGCCTGCTATCGCGTTGAAGGTATCGCCCACCG
This sequence comes from uncultured Rickettsiales bacterium, assembly GCA_964518725.1. Classification (GTDB taxonomy): domain Bacteria; phylum Pseudomonadota; class Alphaproteobacteria; order Rickettsiales; family SXRF01; genus JANRKF01. The sequence goes on from CAZFKP010000002.1 coordinate 119,345, forward strand.
TCACGTTGTTAGGCATGGGCAACACAAGGGTGAATTGCTTGTTTGAAAACTCTTTGATTTCCATGCGCCGACCAGCGTTTGCGCCCGTCAGCCACACCACTTCGCCGCCCGAGAAATACCCAGCCGCCTGCGTCATCGAATTGCTGATAAACACCTGCCTGCTACTGACAGTATTGACACTCCCGCCCACCGTGTAGCTGGCAAGGTTGGCTTTGCAGCGTCCATCACCAAAGATGGCGCGGCATGTGGGGCTATAGAGTTCCACGATGTTCTGGCTCAGTTTCTGCGCCAGCCCGCGCACCTCGGCGACAAATTGCCCGTTCTTGAGTGTCACTTCCCCAAGCCACCCACGGCGATGCGTGATGATGCCCTGCGTTAGGTCGGTGACATTCACCATGAAGATTTCAATTTCAGCGAAGTCGTACTTTCCCGCCATGATGTCAGCTTCGGTGATTGCCGCCGCGTCAAGGATTCCTGCCACATCGAGGTTATCGACGCTGAACTTGTCTTTGGTTTCCACGCTCGTGGGTGAAAAGCCCGTTGCGGCTTTGTAAAGCTGGCTGCTCACGGTCAGGTCAGAGGTGTGATCCGTGAATCCCATCACCGTGCCACCCACCAGCGTGAGTTTCCAGCACACGGCAAGGCTGGTGACTTCCCCCGCAAGGTGCGCGGCCATGTTACTTGAAGCGGTTCTCATAAGCGTATCTCCACAATCGGGATCGAATCCCACACAAAAAAGCCTGGTCCGTCGGCACGCACGGCAAGCGTGTCGGTGTCGAAGCGCACAGGCACATCGAAATCAAAATCGCTGCTCACAATCACCCCCGCACCAGGCGCAGAGGAAAACGTCACCACGCCTGTGGTGTGATCCACCGAGTAGCCCGAGCCTTGCAGCACGCTGTTAAGGTAGATTTTCACCGTGCCTGACACGGGCTTCTTAATTTCCCGCACATAGCTGTTGCTGCCGCTGGTATAGGTTTTGTTCAGCTGAAAGGTAGTCAGCGAACCGTTGCCCGTGCCAAGCGTTTGCCCCACTGCCTGGTAATCGCTCCAATCCTTGAAGCGGAAACCATAGGCTTTGCCGAAACGGGCGCGGAAGAAGGCTTGCAGCGCATCCATGTCGGCTTTGCTTTTCAAGCCCGTCGAGACATCCCAGCGGCCACGCGCCTTTTGCCAATTCACATTGCGCTGCTCGAATCCTGAAAAGGTGGTGGTGATACTGGTGTTGAACTCCGCCCCGCCGCTTGCGCCATAAGCGATTTTCGGCGGGAACTGCACTTCATGAAATGTCGGCATTATCCGTTCCTCGCTTTATGCCGCCCCATCTGCGCGGCGAGCTTACTCATGATTTGCCCTTGGCTTTCCATGAAGCTCTGCGCGTTCGGAGTGGTGATGTTAAAGGTGATATTGTTGCCGCCCATCTTGGTGTTTTTGGGCAGGACGGTTTCACCCTTTTGCAAAATGGCGGGGAACTCGTCGGGCATCAGGCCATTATGGAAGCGCGGCGCACCCGCGAACGCATAGGCAGGCACAGCGCGGCGAGAAACACCCGAAACACCGACAACACCCCCATCATGGAACAGGCTGCCGAAGATACTGCCAAAAATATCACCACCGCTGCCCTTGGCAAAATCACCCAGCGCACCCGCAATCGGTCCCGTGATTTGCTGACGAATGAACATCCGCAAAATGTCCTGCTCGATGGACTGCACCAGATCACCCAGCTTTTTGAAGGAAAACTCGCCA
>CAZFKP010000003.1:0-76509 GCA_964518725.1 uncultured Rickettsiales bacterium
CCCTTCGTCTATGAGACGGTGAAGTTTTTTGTGGTGGCGAAGCTTTCCGCCGTTGCCGGGTATTTCATCGGAAGGGAAATGGCCAAGCGCCATATGAGTATTGGAAAATTCAGAATGGATGGCTATTGGGGCGGCATCATCGGCGGCGTTGTTGGCGGCGTGTATGAGCTGTTCAGTCACTGGAAGAAAAGCGAGGGCAAACGGCTAGGTGTGGCGAATATCAGCTCGGATCTGATGTCAGCACTCGACCCAGCACAGACCGCGAGTGAAACCACGAAAGAACGTGAAATCCTCGACGGGCTGAAAGAACTCCAGTCACACACAAAATCACATGTCAACAACGTGCTGGCACGGCGGGATGCTTCGCCGGAAGAGCTTGGCCGCGCCTAGTTCTTTTTTGCCGCCAGCATCTTGCGGTATTCGATCACATTTCTTTTATGCTCATCCAGCGTTTTGGAGAACCGGTGTCCACCGCTGCCATCGCCGATAGCCACAAAATATAATTCGTCCGTCTGCAATGGATTGAGCGTCGCCTCAATCGCCTCCACGCCAGGATTGGCAATCGGTGTCGGAGGTAGGCGGGGAATGAGATACGTATTATAGTTTGTCGGCATTTCAAGATCGGCAAGAATGAGCGCACGCATCATCGGCGCGCCCTTTATTTGCTCGATGCCATAGACCACCGACGGGTCGGTTTGCAGCCTCATCCCCAAACGCAGGCGATTGATGAAAACAGCGGCAACCCGCGCACGCTCGTCAGCAAGGCCGGTTTCTTTTTCCACGATTGACGCAAGGATGAGTGCCTCTTCCTTGCTGGCAAGCGGCAGGTTCTCGGCACGATTACTCCATGCCACTTCCAGCTCCCGCTGCATGGCCTCCTGCATCCGCGTCACCAGCGCATCACGCGTATCTCCATAGGTATAATGGTAGGTTTCCGGTAACGCACTGCCTTCTGGCATTGGGCGGGTGATGTCGCCTTCCAGCACCGGATCGGCAAGCAGCAGTGCCCTCACCTCACGCACGCCCAATCCTTCGGGGATCGTGATTTTATGAATCACCACATCACCGCGCACTAATTTCCCGGCCACCTCTTTCGGGCTGATGCCGGGTGCGAACTCATATTCCCCGGCCTTGAAACGCCTGGCATTGCCGGTCATGGCATTAATTACGTAAAATGCATCGGCATAGCGAATGACCCCGGCATCGGCAAGCGCATGCGCGGTATCACGCGAGCGCATGCCCTTGCGGATGATGACGTTGGTTTCCGCCGATAATGATCCGGGCGCAGAATAATCAACATAGACATAGCCACCCGCGGCGACAGCCAACAGGCAGAGGATAACCAGTGATAAGGAAAATATTTTCATCGCACGGTTATATCACCGAAGCGAATCACGAGACTATAGCTTTTTCAATACGAGTGACGCATTCGTCCCGCCAAAGCCAAAGCTGTTGGAAAGTGCGGCGCGGATTTCACGAGGCTTGGCTTTGTAGGGCACAAGATCAAGGTCACAGCCGTCCGACGGATCATCCAGATTAAGCGTCGGCGGCGCGATCTGGTGGTGAATGGCGAGGATGGAGAAAATCGCCTCCACCGCACCCGCCGCACCGAGCAAATGCCCGATTGAGGATTTGGTTGAGGACATGGAAAGCTTATATGCCGCTTCGCCAAACAGATTTTTCACCGCCTGCAATTCCAGCTCATCACCCAGCGGCGTGGACGTGCCATGGGCATTGATGTAATCGATATCTCCGGGTTTGAGGCCGGCGCGTTTCAGTGCTGCGGCCATGGCACGGCCAGCACCTTCGTGCTCCGGTGCCGGAGCAGTGATATGATAGGCATCGCCCGATAATCCGTATCCCACCACTTCAGCATAAATCTTCGCACCGCGTGCTTTGGCGTGTTCATATTCTTCGAGCACGACAATACCCGAACCTTCACCCATCACAAACCCATCGCGACCCTTATCCCATGGGCGGGATGCTTTTTCCGGCGTGTCGTTATAGCCGGTAGAAAGTGCGCGCGCCGCCGCAAACCCGGCAAGGCCAATGCGGCAGATGGTTGCTTCGGTGCCACCTGCTACCATGATGTCCGCATCCCCGAACTGGATCAGGCGCGAGGCATCGCCAATCGCATGCGCGCCGGTGGAACACGCCGTTACCACCGCATGGTTCGGACCCTTAAAACCGTATTTAATCGAAAGTTGGCCGGACGCAAGGTTGATAAGCGCCGCCGGAATAAAAAACGGGCTCACACGACGCGGGCCTTTTTCTTTCATAATGAGGACAGTTTCCTCAATAATGTGCAGCCCGCCAATGCCCGAACCAATCATCACGCCGGTACGGAGTTGCTCAGCCGGAGAAAGCTTGTCAATACCGGCATCCACCACCGCCTGCGTGGCCGCGCCGATGGCAAAATGGATGAAGTCATCCATCTTTTTCTGCTCTTTCGGTTCAATATAATCATCGGGGTTGAATTCGCCAGGGTTCGTGCCACGCGGTACAATACCCGCCACACGCGCCGGCAAATCGGAAACGTCAAACTCGGTGATTGCCCGCAGGCCTGATTTTCCCGCCGCAATATTGTCCCACGTCGTCTTCACCCCGCAGCCAAGCGGGGTAACCAAGCCTAAACCGGTTACGACAACGCGGCGCATGATAGGATAATTAGGCAGCTTTAGCGTTTTGCTGAATGAAATTCACCGCATCTTGCAGGGTGAGGATTTTTTCAGCGGCATCATCAGGAATTTCAATGTTGAACTCTTCTTCAAATGCCATCACGAGTTCAACCGTGTCGAGACTGTCAGCACCGAGATCGTCAATAAAGCTTGCGGTTGGCAAGGCTTTTGACTCTTCAACGCCCAGATGCTCTACCACAATCTTTTTTACGCGTTCAGCAATATCACTCATGATGCTAATCCTTATATAGTTTCGTATTCGTATGTCAGGCATAGTGCCGACGAGCCGTGCAACATAGCGCGCAGAATCCAAACGTCAAGTAGTTCGTTTTGGTAGCACGAGGTGTCTGGATTGTCTAGAGAAAAAGGCAATCCATTCACCACGTCACTACATGTAGAGACCCCCGTTAATATGCAATGTCTGGCCGGTGATATAGGCCGCTTCGTCACTCGCCAGATACAATGCACCCGCAGCGATCTCTTCCGGCGTGCCCATGCGGCCGAGTGGAATATTACCGTTGATTTTTGCTTTTTGCTCTTCAGTGAACGCATCGGTCATGCTGGTGGCAATGAATCCCGGAGCGATACAGTTGATGGTGATGTTGCGGCTCGATAATTCATGCGCCAGCGATTTTGCCATGCCGGTAAGGCCCGCTTTGGTTGCACAATAATTGGCCTGCCCGGGATTGCCGGAATGCCCCACGACCGAAGTCACAAAAATCATGCGGCCTTTGCGTTGTTTCAGCATCCCCTTCATCGCGGCGCGGGCGAGTTTGAAATTCGCCGTCAGGTTCACATCGATCACCTGCTGCCATTCTTCGTCTTTCATCCGCAGGGTGATGTTGTCGCGGGTAATGCCCGCGTTCAAAACGAGAATGTCGAGGCCGCCGAGTTTTTCTTCGGCGGTTTTAATGAGCGATTCGACATTCACCAGATCGGTCAAATCGCACGCGATGCCCACTGCGCCGTTTCCGAGTTCAGCAGCAAACGCATCGGCTTTTTCCTGACGGCTTCCGGATACAGCAAGCTGTGCGCCTGCTTCAGCGTAAGCCTTCGCAATCGCCCCGCCGATGCCGCCAGTGGCGCCGGTGATGAGTGCTTTTTTTCCTGAAAGTGAAAACATAACATCTCCTTTGTGTGTGGATGACGATTTATATGAAGGAGATAGATATCCCGGTCAAGCTTGAGTAAAATGCTACTCGGCTTTTGCGAAGGTTTCGAGATCGGCCATCGCACCGAAATTGCTCATGGCGATTTCCGGTTCGATGCGTTTCATGAGTCCAGAGAGCACTTTGCCGGCGCCGACTTCGATGGCACGGGTGACGCCCTGCGCTTTCAAATAGTTCATCGATTCGCGCCAGCGCACCATGCCCGTGACTTGATCAACTAATAATTGGCGAATCACATCGGGATCCGTTTGTTTCGAGGCCGTAACGTTTGCCACAACCGGAACAACGGGGGCTTTAATTGTCGCCGCCGAAAGCGCCGCGTCCATGACACCGGCCGCTGGCGCCATCAGTTGCGAATGGAACGGAGCCGAAACCTCAAGCATCACCGCCCGCTTCACGCCTTGTGCTTTGGCAATCTCCACCGCACGCTCCACCGCGCCGCGCGCGCCGCTGATTACCACCTGTCCGCCACCATTATCGTTCGCTACGTTGCACACCTCGTCTTTGGATGCTTCTTTGGCAATGGCCAGCGCTTGCGCCGTATCCACGCCGATCAGCGCCGCCATCGCACCTTTTCCGGCGGGAACCGATTGCTGCATGGCGCGTCCGCGGACACGGAGCAGGCGTGCGGTTTCGGTGAGCGAAATGCTACCCGCCGCACAGAGCGCCGAATATTCACCAAGCGAGTGGCCGGCAACGAACGCCGCATCCGACACTTTAAAGCCGGTTTCGGATTCCAGCACCCGCAGTGCAGCGATCGAGGTAGCCATGATGGCGGGTTGGGCGTTCTCGGTAAGGGTCAGCACTTCCTGGGGGCCATGGAAAATAATGGCGGAGAGTTTCTCTGACAGGGCGGCGTCCACCTCATCAAACACCGCACGGGCGACCGCGTAATTATCGTAAAGCTCCTTCCCCATGCCTACGGTTTGCGAGCCTTGTCCGGGGAAAATCAGTGCTGTCGTCATTGATCTGGGTTCCTCTGTTGAAAACGAAGCGATTATTAACAAATATTTAAGAAATTGCAAGCATAAACCATCGTTTCACTCTCTGCCACGCAAAATTCTCCTTGCATAAGCCAAGTTTCTGGCTATGTTGCGTGTCCCTTTGGGGCGGGTTTTCCTGCTTTTTTGGGCTCTGCCGGCATATGCACGACGTTAATAATCGTTGTGGGCCAATATGTTAGACAGGCGGGTGAAAAACCTAAGGGCAAAAGGAGAATCTATGCCACTGTACGAAGCGACGTTTATCGCGCGCCAGGACATGTCGAAACAAGACGTGAATGGTCTCGCCGACACTTTCAGCGACATCATCAAGCAACATGGCGGCAGCGTAGTAAAGAACGAATATTGGGGTTTGAAAAACCTCGCTTACAAAATCAATAAAAGCCGCAAAGGTCACTACACCATGCTCGCCATCGATGCGCCAGCGGCGGCGGTGAAAGAGCTTGAACGCAACATGGGTATCAACGAAGATGTGATTCGCTCGCTCACTATCCGCGTCGAAGCCATCGAAGAAGGCCCATCGGTAATGATGAACCAAAACAAGCGCGATGAAAGCTACGGCGATGCCGAAGTTGTCGACGCTGCTGTAGCAAACTAGGAGACTTCCCCATGAGCGAACCACAAGGCCGTAAAGTTTTTTTCCGCCGTAAAAAATCCTGCCCACTCACCGGTGCCAATGCGCCGGCGATTGATTACAAAGACGTCAAACTGCTGGGTCGTTTCGTGTCCGAGCGCGGCAAAATCCTGCCAAGCCGCATCACGTCGGTCAGCCACAAGAAACAGCGCGAGCTGTCACAGGCAATCAAGCGCGCGCGTAATCTCGCGCTTCTGCCGTTTGTCGCGCAATAAGCCGGAAATGAAAACCCTCGCCCCGTCATTGACTGCGGGCGCGGTCTCCGCCCTTCTTTACGTGGTCACCTTCACGTTTGGGCTCGGCTTTTTATTTCTGTTTCTTCCCACGCTGCCCATCTTCTGGCTCGGCCTTAGCAAGCGCCCTGATCAGGCCTTGCAGGCCGGGCTGATCGGCGCCACGCTCCTTGTCATCCTCACCAACCCGGCAAGCGCCCTGTGCGTTTACCTTATGCTGCTCGCACTTCCGGCATGGTACATATCCCGTGAATGCCTGAAATTCGGTAGCGCGCCGCCCATTGTGATCTGGTTTCCAATCACCGCGATCTTTGCCCGCCTGATGACCGCGTTCTGTTTTACATTGCTGGCGATAACGTTGTATTTTTCAGGCACGGAAGGTGGCCTGCCGGGATTAATTGCACCACGCATCACCGCCGCACTTAGCATGCTCTCCAATGAACTCAGTCGCGACACCAGTGACGCGCTCGATGCACTCGCCCCCAGCCTGTCGTTTTTTGTATTCTCAGTAAGCGCCTGGATGTGGGGTTTGTGCCTATATTTGCACGGCTGGGTTACCAACCGCGAGTTAATTCGCCAAACCATTGCTGTCCGCCCGGACATGACGATTGTCAATCTACCACCTCCCAACTGGATGATTACATTGCTTCTCATCGCTGCGTTTGCTTCGCTGGCCGGGAGCACTTCGCTGGCATTCTGGGGTAAATCTAGCATTATCATCCTGTTATTCCCTTATTTCCTGCTTGGCTTATCGTTGGTCCATACCCAGGTGCGCTTGTTTGAATACCGATTCTTACTCCTGTTTTTGCTCTATTTTCTGCTCGCGCTGCTGCTCTGGCCGGTGTTGATCATCGCCGGCTACGGCGTTATTTATCACGTGCGGCTATTGAATAAGTACTTGTCAGCGGGCGGAACTTCGTCTAGAAACTAGCCCCTTTTAGAATTCAGCCATCAGAAGATGAGGAGATCGTCATGGAAGTTATTTTGTTAGAACGCATCGCACGCCTTGGTACCATCGGCGATATTGTGAATGTGAAAAACGGCTATGCGCGGAATTTTCTGATCCCGCTGAAGAAAGCCCTGCGTGCGTCGGACACCAACAAGAAAGTGTTTGAAGAACGCCGCCATATTATTGAAGAACAAAATGCGAAGGCAAAAGAAGCGGCAGAAGCAATCGCCAAAACGCTCGATGGCTACACCCTCACCCTCACCCGCCAGGCGAGCCAGGAAGGCAAGCTTTATGGTTCGATCGGAGTGCGCGACATCGCAGACGCGCTGAACGAAGCCGGCCACAAGGTGGAAAAAAGCCAGCTTGTCATGAGCGGCGCCATCAAAACCACCGGTCAGCACACCATTCGCATCACCCTGCATGCCGATGTGGTTGCCAGCATCACTGCCGACGTGCAGAAGCTGGAAGCTGAAGCCGCTTAGTTGCTGCGGGCGTCACCGTGTACGCCTATAACTTTGTTGAGTTCTGCAAAGACAAATCGCCCGATGACATTATCGCGCTGGCAGCAAAGCTGCGCGAAATTCAGGCCACCCATGGGAGCCGTGCAGCGGATGATTTCTTTATCCAAACTGTCGGCATCCATCCGATGTTCGCGTATAACGAATCTTATTATCACGATGTGGTGAATTTTGACGCCGCGCATCTGCTGGCGATTGGCGGTCAAGCCGAAGAAGCCTCGCGATTAATGAGCAACACCCCGATTATGGCCAATGCCGGCGGGTTTCATATTTTTCCCGAGCACGTCCGCCAGAGTCTGGAAATTTATGAGAAACACCTGAAAGCGACAGAGCGTGGAATTCCTCCGCTGCTTATCACGTCCATTCCAAAATCAGGGAGTGCCTCGCTCACCCAAACTCTAAGCGACCTTACCGACTCACCGATCGTACGGCTGTCGCTGGGAGTAGGGCTGGGTTATGCTATTGTGGAATCTTGGCTCAAGCGCTTTATCAGCGGCGGAATGATCACGCATGAACATTTTGGGGCGAGTGAACACAACCTTCGCTTGCTGAAAATGTTCGGCGTATCCCGTATTGTTGTGCAGCTGCGCGATCCCAGAGCCTGCATGTGGTCGCGCTTACAAGCCAACATTAAGCAAAAGAGACAGGACGACGATGCCGTGTTTGAGCGCGTCATCCAACAATCTTTCAAGCTTTATATCGAATGGATTACCGGCTGGCTCAATGCAGAAAGAGCCACCCCATGGCTTTCCATCCGCTGGGTATATTTCAACGATTACCGCCAGAATAGCTGGCAGGTGGTCGCAGATATACTTTCTGACACGGCAGACAACCCGGCGATCCAACCACTACTGGAGCAGGCAAGACAGAAGGCCGCGCAAAAAGCGCCTGTTTCAGCCGCTAATTTTAATCAAGGGGATGATATGGCGTGGCGTGAACATACTTCAGAAGCGCTACGGCAGGAAATGTGGGACATGCTTCCTATCAGCGTCATTACAAAACTGCGGCTTGAGCGCTGATTACTTTTCTGGCCAGCCAAAGAATTCTTTAATTTCTTTCTTTAGCAAGACATTGAGCATGTCCTGATATTCTGGCGGTATCACCTCACGCCATTCGTCTTTGACGCCCTTACGAAAATGATAGTCCGTGCCCTCATGCAGCGTAGTGGCCTGCTCATAATTAAAATGCGCTTTGTCTATGCCGAAGAAATCAAGATATTCTGTGATAAGGTTTTCCTTATGATCGATAAACTGCTCGAAGGTAGAAAATTTGATGGTTAGCTGATCCCGAAGCCCCAACCAACCCTCAAGCCATTCCAGCGTATTAAGGTATTTATGCCTTATGTCCCACACTTGCTCCTGGATTGATTTGCCTTCAAACTCTTTCATTTTGAGGTCTTTATGGGAAAATCCATACTTTATCACATGGTACACAAGCGATACCAAGGTCTGGCGCGGGTCACGCACATGCACAATAATTTTCTGAATACCCGCCATTTTCAGGCGTTCAACATTTTGAAGCGTCGGCTCTAAATGCGTTACATAACAAGCACCGCCGCGCGCATAATCACGCGCCCAGGCCGGCACCACTTTTTTAGTGACAAAAGAATAAGCATAACTCGGCATATTACAACCCGAAGTAAAAATGCTTGCCAATGAAATAGAGCCGGATTTTCCTTGTGTAATCAACAACACCGGTGGCAACCCTTTTTGGATATTATCCTCGCGTACACGAGAAAAATAATCTACCAACTCCGGCTTACCGTAATACATCAGGTGCATATGGGGGTTTGCTTCAAACGAATTATCAAGTAGCTCTACAATTTCATCGTTGCGGCTCGTGTAATCAGCTGAAGCTGCAACAATCCCGCCAGTTTCAGAAACAAATCGTCGGTAAGCATTTGTCGGTTCATACTTGATCGCTTCAACGAACGCATCGCAGGCAAGTCCGTAGTTCTGTGCAGCTTTTGCCTCGCGGAAACGCCGGTAGCATTCTTCAACAAACGGTGAGGCAATGTAGTGGGAATGGTTCATGCTACGCCACCTGCGGTTCGGGAAGCCGACGATCGTAGATCAAATCTTCCGCTGCGGCGACTTCGTGCGGTGGGATTTTATGCAGCGGGGCGATTTTGCTCACATGGATGATCGCGCCGGTCATGCCACGTTTTTGTGCATGGTCGAGATAGACGGAATTCAGCACATGGCGCGCCGCCGGGTTCAGGCCGAAGGAGATATTCGATAGGCCGAGGATGATCTGGATATCGGGGAGCTCCTTGTGGATGCGCTCGATGGCTTCCAGCGTCCAGAGGCCGAGCTTGCGGTCGTCTTCATTGCCGGTGCAGATGGTGAAGGTGAGCGGATCGATGAGCAAATCGCTCGATGGCAGGCCATAGCCTTTGCAGCAGAAATCATGCAGGCGGTGGGCGATTTCCACTTTGCGGTCGACATCTTTCGCCATGCCTTGTTCGTCGATGGTGAGCGCAATGACTGCCGCGCCGTATTTCTTGGCGAGTTTCATGCGGGCATGGGCGGGTTCTTCGCCGTCTTCAAAATTGATGGAATTGATGATGGCCTTGCCGCCGTAAAGTTTCAAGGCCGCTTCCAGCACGATGAGCTCGGTTGAGTCGATAACAAGCGGTGCGGTGATGGTGCCGCGCAGGCGGGTCATCATTTCCGACATGTCGTTGATCTCGTTACGGCCGACAAACGCCGTGCAGATATCGAGCGTGTTCGAGCCTTCGCGCACCTGCTCCTTCGCCATATCGAGGCAGGTTTCCCAATCCTCAGCATCCTGCGCCTCGCGGAATTTTTTAGAGCCATTGGCATTGCAGCGCTCGCCGATGGAGAGAATCGCATTTTCCTGCCGCAGCTCCACCGCGCCAAACAACGACGCCACGGACGGGATGAAATGGAAGCTACGCTTATAGGGTGCTGGGCGGCGCTTGCCCGGCTGGTGATTTTCAAGCATCTGGTTAATGGCGGCGATATGCTCTTCATTGGTGCCGCAGCAGCCGCCCATGATGTTGATGCCGTCTTCCTTGAGGAAACGCTCCAGCCACTTGGCCATATCATTCGGCGCGAGCGGGAAATGCACATGCCCCTGATGCATTTCGGGCAGGCCGGCATTCGGCAGCACGGAAATTTTCCCCGGCCAGTTTTGCGAGAGATAGCGCACGTGATCGGCCATTTCCTGAGGACCGGTCGCGCAGTTAAGCCCCATGATGGGAATATCCATCGCCGCCATGATGGTGCTTGCCGCCGCGATGTCGGTGCCGACCAGCATGGTGCCGGTGGTTTCGACCGTGACCTGCACGATGATGGGAAGATGGGTGTTCGCCTTGTTCATCGCGATGCGGGCACCGTTGATCGCAGCCTTCACCTGCAGCGGATCCTGCGAAGTTTCGATTAAAATAGCATCGGCACACCCGAGCAATAATCCTTCCGCCTGCGGAATGAAGGAGGCTTCGAGTTCGTCATAGCTGATATGCCCGAGGCTTGGCAGTTTCGTGCCGGGGCCAATGGCACCGACGACATAACGCTTGCGGCCATCATGCGCGAATTCGGCAATCGCTTCGTGCGCGAGCTCGCAGGCGCGTCGGTTAATCTCCACCGTTTTTTCCGAAAGGTCGAATTCGCCGAGTGTAATCAATGAGCCGCCGAACGTGTTGGTCTCCACCGCATCCGACCCGGCAGCAAAATATTTCATGTGCACATTGCGGATAAAATCAGGCCGCGAGAGGTTGAGGATCTCCGAGCAGTTCTCCTGCCCCCAATAGTCCTCTTCCACTTTGAGGTCGGCGCCCTGAATCTGGGTGCCCATGGCACCATCAAGCAGCAGGACATTGTTTTCAATAAATTCTAAAAATTGCGACATTCTCTAACCCCTATTCCTGCAACATAGCAGCTATTACGTGCGTCACGGAAGGGCTGCCGTGCATTTTTTTCATTTTTTTTTGATCGGCTTGATAAAGTGGTAGCCTTTAATGATATAATCCTGCCGCATATAAAAATGGTGGGCGGGGTGATGCGTGACGTAGCAATCAAGCCCCATCTGGTCACATTTCAGTCGCTTAGCCTCTTTCTCAACCCACGCGACCATGGCCTTGCCGATGCCTTTTGCCCGTGCCTTTTCATCCACCACCACATTGTCAAGGTCGATAAAATCACCGCACCAAAAGCGCGTGCCGTGCCAGAAGCCACACAGCCCAAGGTATTTGCCTTTCTCCACATAGGAGATGCAGCGATAGCCCTGCGCGAGCATTTTTTTCAGGCGCGCATCGAACGTCTTTTTGTCCATGCTGGGGTTGAGCTGCTTCAGCAGGCGCAGTGCCGGCGCGAAATCGGCGGGGGTTTTTAATTCAATAATCGGCATTACTGCAAAAAGCTTTTTGTAGGTACGGGTTTAAGAATAAGCCATAAAATAAAGTAAATTATTATGCCTATCTGACAAAATCCAAGAAAAATAAAAACTATTCGCAGGCCAATTTCACTTAAATTAAATTTGTGAGCAAGACCAGCGCAGATACCCGCGAACACACCCTCATCACTGCTACGGTAAAGACCTTTATAATCACGAATCATTGATATTCTCATATAAGTTTTTCATGCCGGGATAAAAATATATGGTATAAGCCAACACATGGCAAAACAAACCTCCTCTTTCATCTGCCAGTCATGCGGCGCCGTGCACCCGAAATGGACGGGGCGGTGCGATGCGTGCGGCGAGTGGAACAGCATTTCCGAAGAGGCGCACGAGGCCACACCCAAGGGTCTGACCAGCGGCAAAGGCAAGAAAATCGACTGGGTGACGCTGGATGTCAACGCGCCCGACGCGCCGCGGTCATCGACCGGTATCAGCGAACTGGATCGGGTGCTAGGTGGCGGACTCGTTGCCGGTTCGGCCATCCTGATCGGCGGCGATCCCGGCATCGGCAAATCCACACTGCTCTTGGAAGCGGTCGTAAAAATCGCCCAGAGCGGTATGTCCGCCGCCTATATTTCCGGTGAAGAATCGGTAGCGCAGGTCAGCCTGCGCGCCAAGCGTCTCGGACTTTCCAACAACCGGGTCATGCTGGCATCGGCCACCAATGTGCGCGACATCATCGCCTCGATCGACAGCGCGAATGCGCCGCAAGTGGTGGTGATCGATTCGGTGCAGACTATGTTCATCGATAATATTGAAGCGGCGCCCGGCACGGTATCGCAGGTACGGGCTGCCAGCCACGAACTCATCAAGCTGGCCAAGAAACGTGGGCTGGCATTATTTCTCGTCGGACACGTGACCAAAGACGGGCAGATCGCCGGCCCCCGCGTGCTGGAACACATGGTCGATACGGTCTTGTATTTCGAAGGCGAGCGCGGGCACCCATACCGCATCCTGCGCGGCGTCAAGAACCGTTTCGGCGGCACCGACGAGATCGGCGTATTCGAAATGCAGGATGCCGGGTTGAAACAGGTTGAAAACCCCTCTTCGCTGTTTCTTTCCAACCGCGAGAACCCGGTGCCCGGCGCCTGTGTTTTTGCCGGGATGGAAGGCTCGCGGCCGGTGTTGGTCGAGATTCAGGCGCTGGTCGCGCCCTCTTATATGTCTTCCCCCCGCCGCGCCGTCGTCGGGTGGGATTCCAACCGCCTCGCCATGGTGCTCGCCGTGCTTGAAACCCGTGCGGAAGTTCGGTTCTCTGACAAGGAAGTGTACTTAAGCGTTACCGGCGGCATCCGCATCTCGGAACCAGCCGCCGATCTGGCGGTGGCCGCCGCACTGCTTTCGGCGCTCCGCAACACTCCCCTGCCCGCCGGCAGCGTGATGTTCGGCGAGATCGGCCTTTCCGGCGAGGTGCGCGGTGTAGCACGGATGGAGCTGCGGCTGCGCGAGGCGGAAAAGCTTGGTTTCAGCGCTGCGTTTATTCCTGCCTCCCACCAACAGAAAGGTTTGACCATCGCCACAAAACCGCTAGATTCGGTGCAACAATTACTGAGTATCGTATGATCGAAACAAGCCTGAATGTATTTGACGCAGTCGTCATCGGGGTGATGGGGCTTTCGTGCGCGCTAGCCTTTTTCCGTGGCTTCGTACGCGAGGTACTTTCGCTCTCGGCGTGGGTGATGGCCGGCGTGGTCACACTGTATTTCTTCCCGTCCCTTGCTGAACAGCTGCAACCGAAATTCAAAAGCGCCGTCGTCGCCGCCGGATTCTCGACGCTTGGAATCTATATCGTGGCGCTCGTTGGGTTTTCACTGCTCAATTCAGCCATCCTTAAATTCATCAAATCCGGCACCGATGTCGGGCTGCTCGATAACTGGCTCGGGTTTTTTTTCGGCATCCTGCGTGGTGCATTCCTGATCTCGGCGGGGTTTTTTCTCATGACCATTGTGCTCCCGGAGGGCGATTACCCGAAGGCAATAGAAACCGCCAAAACCCTTCCCCATGTTGAAAACGGCGCCATCATCGTCGCAAAGATTTCGCCCAAATATTTGCGCGAAATTTCTTCGCTCAATAAGCGTATCGTCGAGCAAGAAAATAACGGCGGCGGTATCGGTAAAGTCTACAATCCTTTTGGCGATAGGGGCACAGAAAAGCCCACAACCACTAACAAACCAGCCGGCACGAGAAACAGTTATGATGAGTGAAACCGAAGAGTTGCGCGCCGACGCGTTCCATGAAGAATGCGGTGTGTTTGGTATTTACGGCGGTGCCGATGCCAGCGCCTGCACCGCACTGGGACTGCATGCACTACAACATCGCGGCCAGGAAGCGGCCGGCATCGTCAGTTTCGACGGCGAGCAGTTTTATTCCCACCGCGCTCTCGGCCTCGTAGGCGATAATTTCAACTCGGCGGAGATCATCAGCAAACTGAAAGGCGCCTCCGCTATCGGCCACAACCGCTACTCCACTACCGGCGATACGTTGCTGCGCAATGTCCAGCCGCTCTATGGGGATTTTTCTTTCGGTGGCCTAGCCGTCGCACATAACGGCAACCTCACCAATGCTATGACGCTCAGGAAGCAGCTCATCGATATTGGCTGCCTGTTCCAATCAACGTCGGATACAGAAGTAATTGTGCACTTGATAGCATTGTCCAAACAGTCTTCCGTCGAAGACCGCCTGTTCGACGCGCTTTCCCGTGTAGAGGGTGCGTATTCGCTCGTCGTCATGACGGCCGACCAGCTCATCGGCGTCCGCGACCCACTGGGCGTCCGCCCGCTGGTGATCGGCAGGCTGGGGGATGCGATTATTTTTGCCTCGGAAACCTGTGCGCTCGACATTGTCGGTGCCGAATATGTGCGCGATGTCGAACCGGGCGAAATCGTTATCGTTAGTGCCTCCGGCATGCGCTCAATCCATCCATTCACCAAAGTTCCCAAGCGTTTCTGCATTTTTGAATATGTGTATTTCTCCCGCCCCGATTCCGTGAGCGAAGGCATGAACGTGTATGAAACCCGCAAGCGCATCGGCGCCGAACTCGCCCGCGAAGCCGCCATTGCCGCCGATGTGGTGGTGCCGGTGCCCGACTCCGGCATTCCCTCCGCCCTGGGCTACGCCACGGCGTCGGGCATTCCGTTCGAGCTGGGCATCATCCGCAATCATTATATCGGCAGAACATTTATCGAGCCCTCCGACCACGTGCGCCACCTCGGCGTGAAACTCAAGCATAACGGCAACCGCGCCATGCTCGCCGGGAAACGGGTGATCTTGGTCGATGACTCGATCGTGCGCGGCACCACCTCAAAGAAAATCGTCAACATGGTGCGCGAAGGCGGCGCGAAAGAAGTGCACATGCGGATTGCAAGCCCGCCAACCACCCACTCGTGTTTTTACGGCGTCGACACTCCAACCCGCGACCAGTTACTTGCCGCCAAACACACCGTCGCTGAAATGGCCAAGCTCATCAACGTCGATAGCCTTGCATTCGTCTCGATTGAGGGGTTGTACCGCGCGGTTTCCGGCATTACACGCAGCGCTAGCGCCCCGCAATATTGCGACGCCTGCTTCTCCGGCAATTACCCAATTGCCCTGACCGATTTTGAGAACAGCAAAAACCATTCGCAAAAAGACCTGTTCCCCGACGCGCCATGCACGACAAACGCATAGCCCTTATCACCGGGGCATCGCGCGGCATTGGCGAGGCCGTGGCGAAATCCTTCATAGATAACGGCATGCACGTGATTGCCGTTGCACGCAATGGCAAGGATTTAGAAAGACTGCACGATACCATCCAAGCCGAAGGGGGTAGCGCTACGATGGTGCAGCTCGACCTCACCGAATTCCCGAAAATTGACCAGCTTGCTGCCATGGTGCGTGAGCGTTTCGGGCGGCTCGACGTGCTGGTGGGCAACGCCGCCATCCTCGGCGAAATCACCCCAATGCATCACAGCGACCCGAACGAATGGCACAAGACTATCGACACCAACCTGCACGCTAATTTCCACCTGCTCCGCACGATGGACGACCTGCTGCGGGCATCACCTGCTGGCCGCGCCATTTTTGTCACCTCCGGAGTAACGCAGCGGACATCACCCTATTGGGGGGCCTACACCGTCAGCAAGGCCGCGCTTGAAAGCATGGTCACAACCTATGCCGCAGAAAACGAGAAAAGCACGATCCGCGCCAACCTGTTCGACCCCGGCCGCACCCGCACCCGCATGCGCGCCCAGGCCTTCCCCGGGGAGAACCCCGAGTCGCTTCCCTTGCCGGAATCGCTCACAAAATTTTTCCTGAAACTCGCAGATCCTGGCCTAACCGAAACCGGCCAGCGCTTCAACGCCTACTAAGGAGGAATATTATGGAACGTTTAATCCATGCGGCTTTCCGGGCAGGCGGCTCCATCGTCGCGCCGGGCATGTTTGGAGTGTTTATCCGCTCCGTGCTGTTCGCGTTGGCAACACTTACCTGCTTTGTGTTGCTTGTCACCACCATCGTCCACGCATTCGTGCAGGGGAGCGGCGATTCCGCTCTGTGGTCGTGGCTTTCCGGCATGGGCGCAACACTGCTCGCTTATTTCCTCTTCCCCGGCATCATGCCCATCTTCGTCAATTTCTTTGATAACCGCATTGCCAGCCTCATCGAAGCGCGGGATTATCCAGCAGCGGCACCGATTGACCCGCCATTCTGGCCGGAATTCCGGCATGACGTGCGCTTCAGCTTGATGGCGGTGAGCCTTAATATTCTGGCGCTGCCGCTTTACTTGGTTCCGGTCATCGGCCAGGTAATTTTTTATGTGTTAAACGGCCATTTGCTCGGCAAGGAGTTTTTTGTGATGGTGGCGCGGCGTTACCGCCCGCTGCCGGAAGCGCTGGCGCTGCGGAAAAAACAAAGCCGCATCGTTTTTTCCGGCGGCGTGCTGCTCACGATTCTGGCGACCATTCCGGTGCTTAACTTATTCGCCCCCTTCTGGGGCATCGCAGTGATGACGCATCTGTATCACAGCATTTCCGGCACCCCGAAGGTGGATGTTCTGCCGCCGGAATGAAGGCCAATACCCCTTGCTTTTATTAATAATTGTTATATTCTTCTCGTGCGATGGGGGAATCTAACGCCAATGAAGGCGCACAATCTGATGCGGACGTAATCGGCCAATTAACCTGGGCGGACGTGATGGCTCTGCGCTCATTATTTCCGCAAATTGGCGCGAGGATGGCATACTTGCCCACGCAGATGGGTTTCTGGGAAGAAAAGTTTGGCACGCCGCCCGAGCAGTGGGACGAGAAAACCATCCAAAAAATTTCTGAGCACCCGGGCACATCAGAAATCACCCGCCGCAGTATGCTCTTTAATGCGCTCTGCGTAATGGCGGGTATTTCTTTATATAATGGCATCAAGCCTGGGCTTGATGACAGGATAAAAAACGCCTCCTTGAAAGATGCTTCCATTGAAGCGCTTTCATGGCTTAAACAAGATCTGACCGATCACCCCATTCCCGGTGATAGAACCCTTGAACATTTATTGCAAAAGCTCGACACTGAGATAGAAAACCTACAGAATGATACGGAACCCGATTGGCTCCCCAGAATCTTAGCGGTCACGAGGGTATTTATCTATTGGGGGATAATCAATGCTATGGGGAAAACCCTTGCAGAGGTTTATTGCGGGCCCGATGCTCCTCCGCCCCCCGCGCATTTACGGGAATCATTGATTGCCCAGCTGCTTCCCGTTGAAATGGCAATGCAGCAGAAGCTGGATATATCAACTGACGATGCTTCGTCACCCACCATCGCTGGCAAAGGCCCGCCCTATGATGATGCAACGGCGGATTCTCTGAGGCCTATCTTTAAAAAAATGGCGGGCTGGAGCGCCCAAGCCATGCCGCTTACCGCCGGCACCATCGAAGGCATGCTGCGCATCGAAGACGGCGCAACATTCGTGCAATGCGCGGTGGATTTGCTAAGCAGCCCGCCAGGCGCCTGGAACACCACGCTGCAAGACATTGCGCAAGAAGTGAAATATAAGCATGGAAGCCCGGCGAAGAAGGCCGCCTTTTCTCCTAAGGTTGCGGGTATTCCTCTATTATTGGCCTTCGAATTTCTGGGGATGCACATCGCCCACAAAGAGCACTGGCTGAAGCAATATAGCGACGAGATAGAGAGGCACCGCATCATGCTGGGCAGAAACCACCCGGAGATCGACGCACGCTGGCAGCAACATCTTGAGAAAGTTCACCTGGAACATGCAAACAGGGTGCCCCTTAGCGCAGATACCTTAACAGATATTGCCGCACTGCCGACGGTTTCTTACTTGGCATGGATAGAGAGCCAACGCATTAATGGTTCTCGCACGGCTCAGCTTTCCCACCCGGAAGCCATTCCCCCCATCCACGCTGCAGAAACCAGGTTGGAACCCCCCAGCCATAGACGCGAAGTTCTCTTGAAAGAACTCCATAGAAAAGCAGGGGCGGACAAGGCTGACCAAGCGCGGGGTTAAATGCCAAATTTACAATATTAATTAATGTTTTATAATATACCGGCATGGATGGGCATTCATCACGCAATGATACCGCTATCAAGCCGGAGGATTTCACCCCGGCTGAGCTCATTGCATTGCAAGCGCTTTTTCCGGATATCGTCGGGTCTTTGCGCCGCAACAGTATTCCTACCGTAGCCGAGATGAGTAGCGGCGCGATATCGGCGCCTCCCTGGGGTGAATGGTCAAAACAGCCGCCAAGCCAGTGGGATGATGGAACGATCGACGCCATTTGGCAGCATGCCGGCCGCCAGTTAAGCCGACGGGAAATGTTGAGAGACGGAGCCATCGGGTTAGGGCTCGCCTTCCTTTATTTCAGGACGATTCCTGAAGCGGTGGAAGAAGGCATTCATGAAGCAATTCCTCCAAAGGCACGTATCGAAGCGCTGCGCTGGTTAGAGCAGGAACTTCAAACTCAAATGCCAGGCGACCCAAAACTTGAGCAAATGCATGCTGAGGTAGCAAAGTCTTTGGAAGATGCCGTTAAATCAACCCCCGGATCATTGCTATTCAGTATCGGGGCGCTGTATGCAGTACGATCGGGGGCAGCTTTCTTTCTCTCGCATTTAATCGGACAAGGCATTGCCGCGGCATTTCATCAGCACCCGGAATCCACACCCGCACTGCGTGAAATCTTGATGGCCCGCGTACTTCCCATCGAATGCGAACTACGCGGCCAGACACCCGCGGTGCCGGCACCCGATATCGCACTACCATTTCCCGCGGGCGATGCCGAAGCGACACGTTCATTATTCCGCAAATTAGCGGCACTGTGCCGGCAGGGCATGCCGATGGCAGCGCAAGTAATGGAGGGTCTGCTGGCCTTGGATAGAGACAGAGAGTTTTTGCATTACGCCCAAGATTTTTTCCAGCAGCCGCGCTCTCAGTGGCGGGGGCACTGGCGGACATTGCCCTGGAGGTGAAGCATGAGCAGAAAATTTCACCCGAAGTTTCCTATTTACGCAAGCTGCCCCACCTTGGCACTGCGGCAATATTAGCGCTGGAGGCGCTGGGAATGAGTGATAATGTTCGCCAAACCTGGATCCGGGCTTATGTCGAGGAGATACAGGCGCGCGCCCGGCAATTGCAGCACAGCCATCCGGCCATCGCGGCGCGCTGGCAAGCGCACACAGAAGAAACCGTACGACAAGCTCAGGAGGCTGCTTCGCTCGATAGCCGCACCTGCGATTACCTCGCCCTGATCGCTTCCGTTCCATGCAGTGCCTGGGCTGTCCATAACACCCTCGCGCATGAGGATACGCATACATTCAACCGCCCCGAAGCTTTGCCCCTGCTGCACGAAGCGCAAGTACGCCTGGAGCAACGTCAGCGTGACCGTGCATATCTGACCCGACTCCTCTCACGCGAAGGAGAAAAAGCTCCACCTTCTGCGCCGGATTTTCGCTAAATCGCCTCGGCCATCACGCTTTTGCTGCCACTCACGATGATTTGCAAGTGCGCGGAAGCTTGCGGCAGAATTTTGGCCATGAAGAAGCGGGCGGTGGCCAGTTTATCTTCGTAGAATTTTAAGTCGCCTCCCGCACTCGCCTGCTGCTCGCGCGATGAGGCCCCGCTCAGGGCTGAGTCGGCCTGCTGGCCTCCCAATGTTCCGAGTTTGGCCAGCGCAATTTCCGCCTGCCGCGCCCAGACATAGGCCATGAACACCAGGGCGAACATGCGCTGATAATCCACCGCGCCAGCCGCCGCATCGTTCGGGTTGGCAAGCCCTGCGGTGGCGATATAGAGCGTCGCTTGCTGCAGATATTCCAGATTCTTTTTGAGTGGCTTTACAAACTCTTTCATCGCCGCGTTGTCTTTATGTTTTTCGACAAACGCATCCGCCGGGTGAAAGAAGCTGCGCAGATATTTCCCGGCGCTGTGGGGCAGCTTGCGGCCAATCAAATCCAGCGCCTGCACGCCGTTTGTGCCTTCGTAAATCATGGTGATACGGGCGTCGCGCACATATTGCTCGGCCCCGTATTCTTTGATGTAGCCATAGCCGCCGAAACATTGCAGGCCAAGGCTACTCATCTCGAACCCGCCATCGGTGAGGTACGATTTGCAAATGGGCGTCATGAGCTGCACGAAATCATCCGACGCCTCTTTGACTTTCGGATCGGTATGGCAGTGCGCCAGGTCGATTTTCAGCGCCATCTCCATGGCCAGCGCCCGGGCGCCTTCGCAGAACGCTTTTTGCGTCAGCAACATGCGGCGCACGTCGGGGTGCACAATAATCGGATCCGCCGCTTTTTCCGGTTCTTTTGCGCCGGTCAGCGCACGCATCTGCAGGCGCTCTTTACTGTAAGAAAGTGCATTTTGATACGCCACCTCGGCCACACCCAACCCCTGCACGCCAACATATAACCGCGCCGCGTTCATCATGGTGAACATGGCGCGCATGCCTTTATGTGGTTCGCCGACCAGCCAGGCCTTGCAACCGTTGAAGGATATCTGGCAGGTTGGCGATGCGTGTAACCCCATTTTATGCTCGATGCCGTCGCAGCGTATGCCGCTTGGGCTTCCGATCGAGCCGTCGGGGTTGATGTCGTATTTGCTGGCGATGAATAGGCTGATCCCTTTGGTGCCCTTCGGCGCATCCGGCAGGCGCGCCAGGATCAGATGCACGATATTCTCCGTCAACTCATGTTCGCCGGAGGAAATAAAAATCTTGTTGCCGTGAAGCGAATAGGAACCATCGCCATTCGGTTCGGCTCTGGTTCGCACCAGGCCAAGATCGGTGCCGGCTTGCGGCTCGGTGAGGCACATCACGCCGGACCACTCACCCGAGACCATCTTGGGCAGGTATTTTTGTTTTATCTCATCTGACGCATGCAGCATGATGGCGTTATACGCGCCGTGGGAAAGCCCCGGCGTTAGCCCGAAGGAAAGATTCGCCGAGCAGACCATTTCCATGAGCGGCATGTTGAGCACGTCCGGCAGCCCCTGGCCGCCATATTTCGTATCACACGTAAAGCCCGGCCAGCCGGATTCACGGTAAAGCGTGTAGGCTTCCTTGAAACCATCCGGCATGATGACTTTACCGTTTTCATATTTCAGCCCCTGCTTATCGCCGGTTTCATTCAGCGGGAATAGCACCTCCTCGCAGAGCTGGGCGGCAGCTTCCAGAATCGGGTCGATCAAATCCGGTTTGGCGTCAGCGAAGCCATTCACATTCGCGTATTGCGAAACGTTCAGATATTCGTTCAGGACAAACTGGAAATCACGGATGGGAGCTTTGTAGCTGGGCATGGTTTGAAACCTTTCTTCAGCTAATCATTCTATCAAACACCGCCTAAGATTTGGTTAAATTCTTTGATGCTGCACTGCAAAATCAATGGGTTGTGGCAAGCTTCCGGCGATGCAGCACACTGGACCACAGCGCCAGCAAAATAAAGCTCAAGCCAATCAACCCCGTGATGAATTCCGGCACATGCACCAACATGCTGATGAGCATGATGAGCGCCAGCGCGCCGATGCCGTAATGCGCCCCGTGCTCCAGATAAATATATTCCGAGAGCGTGCCTTTTTTTACCAGATAGACGGTGAGCGAGCGCACGAACATCGCCCCGATACCCAGCCCCAGCATGATGATGATGATGTCCTTGCTCATGGCGAATGCGCCGATGACGCCGTCCAGCGAAAAGGACGCATCCAGCAGCTGCAAATACATAAACCCCATGAAGCCGGAATAGCCCACCGTTTTGGTGGCTCCATGCGCGGCATCTTCCCCGCCGCCGCAGAGTGCCGTGATGCTTTTTACCATTACATACAGCACCACGCCCACCACACCGGCCACCCAAGCGCCGGTTTGTTCTTCTTCTGGCAAAAAATGTGAAAGAGCTAACAGCACCAGCAGCGCCACGACCACCTGCGCCGATTCCAGCTTGCCGAGCCGGGCGAGCTTCCGCTCAATAAAACCGATCCAATGCAAATCCTTGGTTTCGTCCATCACAAAATGCAAAAAAACCATCAGCAGAAACATGCCGCCGAAGGAGCCAATCTGCACATGCGAAGCCAGCACGTGGCGGGAATATTCTTCCGGGTTATCCAGCGCGAGCTGCGTGACCTCCACCAGGCCAAGCCCAGTGGCCAGCGCGACGATCACGATGGGAAACAACAGCCGCATGCCAAAAACCGCGATCAAAATCCCCCAGGTGAGGAACCGCTTCTGCCACAGCTCGCTCATATGTTTCAGCACGCTGGCATTCACTACCGCGTTATCAAACGAAAGGGTGATTTCCATCACCATCAGCAAGGTGGCAATGCCTAAGCCAGGCAAGCCCGCCCATTCATAGGCGAGAAGTAAGCCAATAACGGTGACGATGTGGGAAAGATAGAAATAGCGCATAAGGTTGATAATTGATGGTTGATAGCTGGTAGTTCCCTACACCATCAACCATCAACCAGCAACTAATTCCGCAGCGGCTTGCCCGTATTCAGCATGTGTTCGATGCGGGCGAGGCTCGCCGGGTGTTTGACCATTTCCATGAACACCTCAAACTCGAGATCAAGAAGCTGTTGCTCGGTGACCGGCTCGGAAATATCGGTATCGCCACCGGAAAGTACATAGGCGAGGCGCTTGCAGATCACCACATCGTGCGGCGTGGCCTTACCTGCCGCTGCGAAGCCATCAACCGCCATCGACAAGGCAACACGCGCCGTTCCACCCGGCAAATGCAGCACCGCCTGTTCGGGCACGGTGTAGGTCGCCGCCATGGCAATGCAGCGCGCCTTCGCATCGGCGAGCACACGGGCGCGGCTCATGGAAATACCGTCATCTTCGCGCAAGATTTTCAGGTCTTTGGCCTCTTCCGCCGAACCAGAAACTTTGGCGGTGGCGATCATTTCAAATACCTTGCTGATCACCGGCATCGCACCCCCGGTCGCCATCAGCCCACCAAGCATGCTTTTCGGCCCATCTTTCTCGCCCAAGTGGCGCAACAACATTTCCTTGCATCCACCCCATGCCGGGATCAAACCGACACCGACTTCCACAAGGCCGGGATAACATTCCATGTGCGCCTGCACCGCATTGCTGTGCAGCACCAACTCACACCCACCGCCAAGCGCCATGCCAGAGAGTGAAGAGACCACCGGGAAAGGAGCGTATTTCAGCGCCATCATCGCATTCTGACCACCCCTGATGACATCGGCAATTTGCCCCCATGCCGCAATGTTTGCCGCCAGCAAGACAAATCCAAGATTGGCGCCGACCGAGAAATTATCGGCGTCATTGCCGACAACCAGACCTTTGAAATCTTTTTTCACCAGCTCCACCGATTGATTAATCATCGCAAGAATATCCGGATCAATCGAGTTCATTTTTGAGGTGAGTTCGAGGCAAGCAATGCCATCTCCAATATCCCACAGCGACGCCGAAGCATTTTTAAGCACCGGTTTGGCCATAAGCTTGATATCGCCAAGCATAAGCGAACCTTCGGGCGGCACAATCACCGTATATTTTCCGGTAATGGCAATGGACTCGCGCTTGCCGTTTTCTATTTTGTAAAGCGTGCTTCCCGCAGCTTTTTCAAGAATCGGCGGAATGGAAAGATCTGCCGCTTTGAATTGCTCGATGACGACATCCACGCCCAACTTGTCGATCATTTCAAACGGGCCGTATTTCCAGCTATAGCCTTTCTTCATGGCCTCATCGATGGCCGTAATATCATCCGCAATCTCCGGCACCAGCGACGCCGTATAATGCAGGAACGGGATCATCACCGCACGCACATACTCGCCACCGATGTCCTTGTGGGTGAAGAGCGCACCCAGACCGCCCTTCGCCGCATCGATGCTCTCAAGCGTACCTTTGCCAGACGCCGGTGCATACTCGCCGGTTTTGAGGTCGATCACTTCTTTGATTTTGCCACCACCTTCTTTGTTGATGCGGTAGAAACCACCCTTGCCCTTACGTCCAGTATAACCGTCCGCGATCATTTTCTTCACCAGTTCCGGCTCCTGGTAAAGTGCCTTGAACGCATCGCCATCCGGCAGGCTCACGAGCAATGATTTGGCAATCAGCGGCATGAGGTCGATGCCAATCAGGTCGAACAAGCCGAATACGCCAGTTTTTGGAATACCCACCGGGCGCCCCATAATCGCATCAGCTTGCGGCACGGTGACGCCCAGGCGCATGGCTTCCAATAACGCTAGCATCATCCAGTACACGCCGATGCGGTTGGCGATGAAGCCCGGCGTGTCTTTACATACGACAATGGTTTTGCCTAAATTCCGGTCGCCAAAGTCGCATACATGCCTGAATTTTTCGTCACTCACTTTTCCCTGCACCACCTCCAACAAGCGCATGAAGCGCGGTGGATTGAAGAAGTGGGTAATCATGAACTCAGAGGCAAATTTCTCGCCCATGCCGTCGGTGAGCTGGGCAAGCGGCAAGGTCGACGTATTGGAAGCAACGATTGAACCGGCCTTCCTTACCGCGTCGATTTTTTTATAGACATCGTGTTTAATGTCGAGGCGCTCAAGCACCGCCTCAATAATGAGGTCGCAATCGGCGAGCTTTTTCAAATCATCATCGAAATTTCCGCAGGTGATGAGTTTCGCGGCCTTCTTATGCACAAAACCGGGGGGCTTGCTTGCCAGCTGCCGCTCCACCGCTTTCTCGGTCAGGGCGTTTTTGCCGCCTTCTTTCGCAACGATATCAAGCAGCACCACCGGGATGCCCGCATTGGCGATTTGCGCGGCAATGCCGCTACCCATGACGCCTGAACCGAGTACCGCTACTTTTTTAATGGTGGTCATTTTTCCCCGCTGCCTAAGATACTAATATTTATAGGGTAACATCGGCGGCTTAAGGATGGGTTAAGGAAATAAATTCTTCGCAATGCACAATAAAAAACCCCTTGTTTTCACAAGGGGTTTTTTACAAATTCTTTAGCTGAAGCCTAGAACGCGTATTTCAGGCGGGCACCAAACGTCTGGGAGAAATCACTCTCAGCACGCGTATCGCTCGCCGACACGGCAAAGGTATTCGTCGTGTCATCAATCAGAGTGTAGTTGTAGCTCAGATTCGCCACCAGACGGCCTGGGATAACATCGTAGTTAAGGCCAATGCCGAAATCAACCGAATCACCCTGATCGCGGTTAGAGGTGATGCCCGTTTTTACGTTAGTGATATCGGTATCGGTCGCCGCATCATAACGCGCATTCAAATCGAGCGAAAAGCGATCGGTCAGGCGGGTTTGAGTCTTAGCACCAACATAGAACCCCCAGTAAGAATCAGTATCGATCACTGTGGTGGTGTTATTCACCTCAAGTTCGGCATCGCCATAATAGCTTACCCCGGCAAGACCTGCAATTGTGAACGAGCGGGTTTTATAAGAAAGCTGCGTGCCCAGCGTAGCAACGTCGCCACCGAGTGCCACCGAGCCAGTATCCAGACCATTGCGCGCACGCTCTGCATCAATAGCATCGGGAGCATAATCAGCGCTGAGGTCGAGAGTTACAGGCGAGGAACTTGCTTGCTCAAATGCGCGGTAGGTAATGCCGAAATTCGGGTTGCTGAAGCCTTCGCGGCTACGAACAACGCGGGTTCCCGTTACGTTATTGGTTCCGGTTTTTGCTTCCGGAGTATAGCTCATGTCCGCACGCAGCGTCAGCGTATCAAGCAAACCATAGGCGATCGACTGGTCAACCACATGCGACTTGCTCGTGCTGTCCCCTTTTTCCGCGCCGGTGCTCACTGTATACGATGTGTTTTGGTTGTGGCTATAGCTATAGCCGGTTTCAGCGGAGAACTTGCCTTTCATCGGCAGGTAGGTCGGGTCGGACAGGACACGGGAAGGATCTGGCGTGAAATCCAGCATGCCGGCCTGCGCGGCAGAAGCAGCCATGATTGCGGAAAAGCTAGCGGCGCAGAGAGTTAATAGACGCATAGGTGGAATCCTTTACAAAGACGTTACAGCGTCCTCTATATGTGAGTGCCTTCTTGCTGTAAATGGATTGTCGATACGCCTCAGCGTTTTAATGGCAACTGTTACAAACTTGTCACAACCAAGGGGTGTGGATCAAACTGTCTCCAGAACCGTTGCAATGCCCTGCCCGCCACCGATACACATGGTAGCTAGCGCATATTTTTTCCCGTTCCTGGCGAGTAACTGCGCCGCTTTGCCGGTAATGCGCGCACCGGATGCGCCGAGCGGATGGCCAATGGCAATGGCGCCGCCATCGAGATTGAGCTTTGCCGTATCCATTCCAAGTTCTTTGATGACCCCCAGTGCCTGTGCGGCAAACGCTTCATTCAGCTCGATAATGTCCATGTCGGCCAAGCTAAGCCCGGCACGCGCCAGCGCCTTCTTCGCAGCCTCCACCGGTCCAAGCCCCATAATTTCCGGCGCAATGCCCGAAACGGCGAAGCTTTTAATGCGGGCGAGAATCGGCAGGTTGTGTTTTTTCGCGTAGTCTTCGCTGGCAACAATGACTGCTGCTGCACCGTCGGTCATAGGCGACGACGTCGCCGCCGTCACCGTGCCGTTCATATCAAATGCCGGCGCCAGCGTCGCCATTTTCTCAAGCGATGTATCGGCACGGACGCACCCATCCCTATCGACGACGATGCCCTTGCGGCTGATCGGGATGATTTCCCCGGCAAGGTCAGCTTTGGCCGCCTTCTGATGGGATTCGAGGGCGAATCTTTCCTGGTCGGCGCGGGAAATATGGTGTTTCACGCAGACATTCTCAGCAGTTAAGCCCATGGCCATGTAGGCACCCGGCATGTCTTCGTAGAGTTTCGGGTTCGGGCTGAGGTTAAACCCACCCATCGGGATGCGCGACATCGACTCAACCCCGGCACAGATAAACAGCTCGCCCGCCCCACAGGCGATTTTCCCAGCGGCCATATGGATGGTTTCCATGGACGAGCCGCAGAAGCGGTTGAGGGTCGCGCCACCTGCAGAAAGCGGAATCCCCGCCATGAACGAAACGTTACGGGCAATATTGAAACCCTGCTCGCCTTCAGGGAACGCACACCCGACCAGCACGTCTTCGATATCGGCACCATTCACCGGCTGCCTGGCCAGCAGACCCTTGATGACATCGGACAGGAGATCATCTGGCCGCACCTTGGCAAGCTCACCTTTGTTTGCCAGCGTAAACGCAGAACGGGCATAAGCGACGATGACAGCGTTGGGCATAGGGAGCTCCTTAGGATAAATACGTTGAATGCCCATGCTAACAAAAAACCCTTACTTTTTCATTAGTTTTTCGCTAATAGAGCAAGGATGAACCATGTTGATACCGATATTTGCATCATCGGCGCAGGGCCGGTCGGCCTGTTTGCCGTGTTTGAAGCCGGGATGATGAAAATGGCCTGCCACGTCGTCGATACGCTGGAAGCGGTCGGCGGTCAGTGCTCGGCCATGTATCCGGAAAAACCGATTTACGACATTCCGGGCTACCCTTCCATTTTGGCACAAGAACTGATCGACAGGCTTGCCGAACAGGCCGCTCCCTTTGCCCCTACCTACCATCTCGGCCAGCGTGTCGAAAAGGTGAGCGGCAACAGCGGCCAATGGATCGTTACAACGTCGCACGGAACCGAAATACGCTGCAAGGCCATTATCGTCGCCGCCGGGTGCGGAGCGTTCGGCCCCAACCGGCCGCCGCTTGAAGGGCTAGAAGCCTATGAGGGCAAAAGCGTGTTTTATATGGTGGCCAAACGCGAAGCGTTCCGCGGCAAAAAAGTAGTCATCGCCGGCGGCGGGGATTCTGCGGTCGACTGGGCGATTTCACTTTCGGAACTCGCTGAAAAAATTTATGTGGTGCATCGGCGCCCCAAATTCCGCTGCGCGCCGGAATCAGCAGCAAAGCTTGAACAACTTGCGGCTACAGGAAAAATCGAACTGGTGATCCCCTACCAGCTCGATGGGCTTAGCGGTGCCGATGGGCAGCTTACCGGCGTTACAGTCGCAACCCTGGAAGGCGAAAAGCGCACACTGGAGGCGGACGTCCTGCTGCCATTTTTCGGACTGTCGATGGAGTTGGGGCCAATCGCCGAATGGGGGCTGAATTTAAGCCAGAACCATATCAGCGTCGCCTTGCCGGCGTGCGAAACCTCGACCCAAGGCATCTTTGCCATCGGCGACATCGCCACGTATGAAGGCAAGCTGAAACTCATTCTCTCCGGCTTTGCCGAAGCGGCGCAAGCCGCCCACGCCGCGTATAAAATCGTCCACCCCTCGCAGGAATATCATTTCGAATATTCCACCAGCAAAGGGGTGCCCGCCACGGCGTGATACATAGGTTGAACGGTCGGAATTGTTGTGTATGTTCATGGAATGTCGACCATTTTAGTATTCCTGATGATCGTAAGCGAGTTGGCGGCTATCGCCGCCGGTTATTTTGTGCCAATGCCAGAGCTGTTTAACGCCGCCATGACGTATGCCTCGCCGCTCTTCCTGATTAAAAACTCCCTTGGGGAAAACCCGATGGAATTTGGGAACAATATCCTGATCCCACTGGTTATCGCATTCCATGCCATAAAATACCTGCTGCTCTGCCGGTCACAATTCACTGAAACCCACTATTCGCTGCACTATGCCGCGCTATTTCTTGAAATCGGGTATTTGGTGATGTGTGCGCGCTATATTTGATCCGGTTGCATTTTGCCGCAGGGGATGTTCTACATGGCATTATTCGCGAAAGTTATACGATGAACCCGAGCTACATACAATACATCGCAACCCCATTTGTGGAAGCCTGCTTCACACGCTTCGAGCGCGCCTATGCCGACACAAATTACGGCCTCGCCTACCAGGCGTTTATGGAAGCGCTGCAAGCACAGCCCAGGTGTGCGTACCGCTATTTCACCACCCAAGCCAGCGCCCAGCTGGTCGCCACCGTCCGCATCACCAACAACATCAGTCCGCTTTGCCGATGGTTAAACCATATCCTGCCGGATCACCCAAACATGAACCTGATGTATTATGGCGACGCCGAGCTAACCGAGCGCTTTACGCAAATACGAGAAGAAAACATCGCGAAAGGACTGCCGAGTGTCGTGCTGATAACACAAGGAAAGTCCGCTTCGATTTCAATCAGCAATATTTTTAATTCTGGGTTTGGCCTGCCGAGTTTCGCGTATTCCTTTGTGGATTATCAGGTCATTCCGTCGTGGATACAGGATTATGCCCGCGGCGGTGCGTGCTACACAACGCACCTGTCCCCCAGCCAACAGAATATTATTAGCCTGAAAGAATCGGGTATCGACAAAATCATCGTCCACGTCCGCGACCCGCGGCAGGCGATTATTTCGACCATCCACCACAAACAATCCTATCCGGATCAGGCGCCGGAAATCTCACAGTCGGGTTTCGGTACCCACAACATTGAGACCCAGCTTCAGGCACTATCTGGAATTTACACCGATTATATCGACTGGCTAAATGGATGGGTAGATGCCGCCAAGGAATTGCCGATTCATTTTTCAGTATTCTATAAATTTGTCGAGAACAAAGAAAAATTTATCCAGGAATATCTCGACTATTACGGCGCGCCGGAAGCATATTTCGATTACGAACAGGCGACCAAGATTCAGGAAGGAACCGACTATCATTTACGCAAAGGCCTGACCAATGAGTGGCGCGATGTGATGCCGGAAAAGTTCCAGAAACATTTTTCTTTCTTGCTGCCCGACCACATCAAAGAAAAGTTCGGCTGGGTGGATTAGCCGCCCTACAGCGATTCCTGATAGCGATCGTGGTAGAATGCAAAGGCCACAAGCGAGGCAAGGCAACCGGCAATCACATAATACGCAATGGCGCGCGCGTCACCAAACGTTCCGATCAGCCATTCGCACACCATCGGCGAGGTGCCGCCGAACAGCGCCGCGCAGAGATTGTACGTAATCGCCATTCCGGAAAAGCGCACCGAGGTAGGGAACAACTCGACCAACACTGCCGCCACCGGCCCGACATAGATGCCAAGCATCAGGGAAAAGACAAGCTGCACCAGCGCAATCGTCACCGGCGGCGCGCCCACCACCATCAGGCTGAAGAGCGGATAGACACTCAGCATCATGACAATTGCGCTCGCAACCATGATTTTCTTCCGGCCAATATAATCCGACAGCCACGCCGAAAACGGCATCGCCACCAGAAGCGCCAGCATGTTGTAGACGCTGAACATCAGCGCCTGATCGGCAGGAAGCCCAAGGTGGGTCTTCGACAGGCCGATAAAATAAACCGTGGTCAGGTAAAACGGCATGGTGACGGTGATATAAATAGCGAACCCCTGCACCATTTGCCAGCGGTGCGCCGCAAATGCCTGCCGCACCGGGCGCGAGGAAATGGCACCGTCCAGCTTTGCTTTTTCATAGACAGGGCTTTCGCTACAATGGCTGCGGATGTAAAACCCAACCAGCCCGATGACGATGCCAAAGAGGAATGGCAGGCGCCAGCCCCAGGCCTCAAATGCCTCCTGCCCCATCAGTGCAATCATCGACTTGACGACCGCCAGGCCCAAAAGAAACCCGAGCATCATCGACACCAGCGGCGCAGCACCGGCCAAGCCACGGCGGCGCGGCGGCGCATGCTCGACGATGTAGGCAATCGACCCGGAAAATTCGCCGCCCAGCGACATGCCCTGCAACAGGCGGATGATCGTCAGCAATATCGGCGCGGCAATGCCGATCTCAGCATAGGTAGGCAGCAGACCGATCATGCCGGTGGGAATCGCCATCATCAGAATGGCCGCCACCATCGAAACGCGGCGGCCATACCGGTCGCCAAGCCAGCCGAAGAAAACAGCACCGGCCGGGCGCACCACGAAGCCCGCCGCAAACACGCCATAAACGGCAAGCATCTGCACCACCGCATCATCGGATGGAAAAAACAGCGAGGAAAGCAGCCAAGCCACCTGACCATACAGCGCATAATCATACCATTCGAGGCCGTTGCCAATCATTCCCGAGGTGACTATTTTTCGCATGGCGGCTCCTTTGCTATTGTCGGCGCAGCGCGCAGGATAATGTATGCCAGCGCGTGTATCGTCCATAGCATGATAATACCAGAAAAGACAATATCGCTGACAAAATGCCCACCTGCTATTACACGCACAGCGCCGATGGCTGCGCCCAGAAACAGGCCGAACCCATACACCGCCACGCGCCATTTCCGCTGCCGGATCAGCATGGCAAACGCAACGACATAAAACCCGGCACTGGCATGGCCGGACAGGAAGGATTTCCCTTCCCGGCTTCCAACGTGGAGCGGCGCGACATATTCCATCGTGCCGCCAAACTCGACGATGCTGCGCGGACGCGGACGATCCACCATTTCCTTGCTGACAAGGTTCACGGCACCATAGGAACCAACCAGCAGTACTAGCCCGAGAAACCACCACGCACGCCATGAAACAACCCTGCTGCCGCAACATAGCTTGTAAAGACCCGCCATCAGGAACAATGCGATATATAAAGCGGAAATATGTTTGACCCAGCGGTAAATGCCATACACCACCGGATGGCGCTCAAACGCCACAAACCCATGAGTGCCGCCAAATTCAGCGAACGGCATTGACAAGGCTATATCCAGTCGCGGCTGGAGCAGAAAAAATATCGTCGCGAACAATGTAGCCACCAGCAGCCAGCGCATTACAATTTCACCTTTTCGCCCTTTTTCCGCTCGGAATCGCTTTTAAGCTGGCCGCATGCCGCGTAAATATCCTGCCCGCGAGTGGCGCGGATCGGTGAAGAATAGCCGGCGTCGTTGACGATTTTGGCAAAGGCGTGCTGGCGGTTGCGGCTGGAAGTCTGGTAGATCGCACCTGGCCATGGGTTCCACGGAATCAAATTCACCTTGGCGTGAATCCCCTTCAGCAGGCGGCACAGCTCATGCGCGTCGGCATCGGAATCGTTCACATCTTTCAGCATCACATATTCAAACGTGATGCGCCGCGCATTGCTCGCCGCCGGGTAATTGCGGCATGCTTCCAGCAGCTCTTTGATTGGGTATTTTTTATTGAGCGGCACCAGCTCATTCCTCAGGTCATCGCGCACGGCATGCAGGCTAATCGCAAGGTTCACCCCCAGCTCCGCGCCGCATTTCTCAATCATCGGCACCACGCCGGAAGTGGACAACGTAATGCGCCGCTTGGAAATGGCGATACCCTCACCGTCCATGATAATCGTCAGCGCCTTGGCAACATTCTCGTAATTGTAGAGCGGCTCGCCCATGCCCATCATCACGATGTTGGTCATGATCTTGTTGCCTCCGGTACTCGCCTGCTGCTCGTCCCCTGAGGTATGCTCACGGCTGATTCGCGCTGCTGCGCTCACATCACGGGATGACGTCTTGGGTGCGCCTTCGCCAGCACGCGGTTTATCCCACTCACCGAGGCCATCGCGGGCGATCAACACCTGGTTGACGATGTCGCCAGCGCTCAAATTACGCACAAGCGGCATGGTGCCGGTGTGGCAGAAGCTGCAAGAAAGCGTGCACCCAACTTGCGATGAAACGCACAGCGCACCACGATCTTCTTCTGGAATAAATACCGTCTCTACCTTGTTGCCATCAGGAAATTCTACCAGCCATTTGCGCGTGCCATCAAAAGAGGTGAGGTCGGTGGGAACGTTCGGACGGGCGATGCTAAAAAATTCGTCCATGCGCTTTTGCTGATCTTTAGAGATGGAGGACATCTCGGAAAATTCGCGGGAGCCGTGCGCGTAGATCCAACTCCATACCTGGCCGGCACGGAATTTCTGGAATCCATGCTGGACAAGGAGTGCCTGCAGCTCGTCGCGGGAAAGGCCGATAAGGGGGGGTTTACTGTTCGCCATCATACCAGCGATATCCACCTTCGGTGGCAATAATGCAATCAGTTTCGGCGAGTTCCCGCCATTTTTGCCGCAACCGGTAAAGGTGGGTATCAAGCGTATGGGTGGTTACGTCCGGCGCCATCCCCCAGACATGTTTCAATATATCTTCGCGGCTCGCCTCGCCCTCCGATTTGACAAAAAGCAGCAGCGCCTGTTCTTTTTCGGTCAGCTCCAATGAGGTGCCGGTGTCGGATCGCTCTAGTTTCCTTGGTTTATCATGAAGGTAGATGGTCTCGGTGAGCGCTAGCGGCAAGTGGTGCTTGTCGGCCATGCGCGAAACCGCCTCCGCAAGAATCGCCGCCATTTTTCGTGGCTCCCCTGGGATTAATTGCAGGACTGGCCATGCTTCCTGTCCGCCAAAACCACCGGTTGTGATGACCAGGTCAACCTGCTCCCTTGGCATCTGTGCAAGCGGTTCCGACGTCTCCATCGCCGTCACCTGAGCGGCCAGTTCACGGCTTACAATGTCCGAAAGCGCCTCGCGCAGCGGTTTTTCCGTGGAAATAATGACTAGATGCGCCATGAAATGCTGATTTTCCCTACCATTCTCTGCGGGATTGTAGTAAACAACCGCTTCTTTAACAAGGGGTCATCCACAGTGGATACGCTGGCGATATCACAGACGCTTGAGCGCGCACGCGCGGTTCGCGAGCTGCAGTTACAGGTGGGTTTCCGCCTGGTGGACGGCAAAACGCCGCTGGGGTGCGTGTTCCCGGTTGAATTTCTAGATGATGCAGAGTGGGCAGCGCTCACGCCTTATTCGCCGCAATTGATCGTCTCCGCCACCCGCGCCGATATTCTTGGTGTCTCTGCAAACGGCGGCGGCATGCTCGACGTTGGCGGGATGAAATACACCGACATATTGGCGCTGGTTACCGGCACCCCTGACCCGACATCGCCTGTCCGACCACTCCCAACGGCACCGTTCGCTGGCTCGCTCGTCACCTTGGCAAAACAGGCGGGGTTGCTCCCGGCATTGATCTGGCTCCCAGGCGCCCCACTCATGGCCGATGGATTTGCCCTCGATATTGCCGCGCTGTTAAGCCAGCCCCCAATTGAAGTCATCCGCGGCGAAACCGTGCTGCTGCCCATAGAAGGCGCCGAACAATCAACCCTGACCAGCTTCCGCACGCGTTATGATGGCGGGGTACACCTGGCACTGGTCATCGGCACCCTGCCCACCGCCACGCCGCCGCTGGTGCGTGTTCACTCTTCCTGCGTGACCGGCGACCTGCTCGGCAGCATGCGCTGCGATTGCGGCGGCCAATTGCAATTGGCACTCGCACAGATAAAAGAGGCCGCATCTGGCATCCTGTTGTACCTGCATCAGGAAGGCCGCGGCATCGGCATCAGTAGCAAACTCCGCGCCTATGCGCTGCAAGAACGAGGCATGGATACGTTCGCCGCCAACCGGCAGCTCGGCTTCGAGGAAGATGAGCGCGACTTTGCAATCGCGTGCGCGATCTTGAGCGCCATGGGGCAATCACACATCCGGCTGCTCACCAATAATCCGGATAAGCTCAAGGCCTTCGACCATGCCGGTATCCGCGTGACTGAGCGCCTGCCGCTCCATGTGCATAGCACACCGCACAGCGAAGCCTACCTAGAAGCCAAGAAAATTAAACGCGGGCATCTCTAAGGTTTTCATCCGCGGACACAGGCATCTTTCTTCCAGCCGATAACATCGCCCGAAAGATCCACTTCCTGCCATTTAGGATGGCCTGAAGCCCGCAGCTCCGGAAGCGCGCCACGCAGCGCCTTCGCAAATATCCTGAGCTGATCGCAGCGACGTTTCTCCGCCTTGCTTTTGGAGGATTCCGCGTCATATGATACCAGCACCGCCTGCACCGAAATAGTCGGCACCGTGGATTTTACGAAGCTATAGTCGCGCGGCGTGATTTCAGCCGGTTCATATTCCTGATAGAATTTGGCATTGTTGAGCGGCAGGAAATGCACATTCTGGAGCAACAGCGAGAATTTCTGGTATTCCGGCTTGGTCAGGTCTTCCATGTTTTTGAATATTTTTACCGGCTTGCCACCAACAAAAATCACCGCGTCAAGATCGCCCTTTAAAACTTCAACTACGCCTTCTTCGGGCGATATTTTCTTGATGTCGGATGGCACGATTTGCTCCATAGCGAATAGATTGACAGCAGTCAGCATATGTCCGCTACCTTCTTCACCAACCGCGACTTTCTTGCCCTGCAGTTCCCTGAAATCTTCGATTTCCCGGCGTGCCAGCACGTGCACCTCTTCATGGTAAAGCGGGAACAAAACCCGCAGGTGCGAAACGATCTGCTTGGATTGGTTGTTGTGCGAACGGCTCAAGAAACCGAGCACATCCGACTGCACTAAACCAACGGTAAGTTTTGACGGATTGTTGATGCGCTTGATATTATCGACCGAGCCTTCCGATTCCCTGACATCGAGCGTGAGCTGCTTGTTTTGCATGTACGCTTTCATGTCGCGCCCAAAGGCGTAATAGGTGGCCGTGGCCTGCCCCATCACCATCGTGACGCTGGCTGGCGCGGGTGGCGTTTTCTTTGCCGCAGCCCACACCGGCATCGCCATCACCATCGCCGCCAATAATCCCAGCAGGATACGCATGCCGCTACTCTTTGCTGATGATGTTCATTAATTCTTTTCCGATGTTCTTATCGACTTTCGACATGGAATTAATCGCGCCGCGCTCTTTATCGGCTGGCATTTTCGCCAATTGCCCGACCATCTGCCCCTTGTCATCGTGCACAATCAAGCTTTCCGAAGCCGGGTCAGCCGTCGGCGAAAGAAGCTGCGCCTGCTCCGGTGTAATCGTATCGGCCACTCTTTGCTTGTCGATCTTGGAAAACGACCACAGCGCCGGAATGACCGCCGCCAGCAACAATGACAGACAGACAACCAAAACCGTGCGCGATACGTATAGTTCGCTGTCTTTTTCCTGATGTTGCGGTAAGCGGTGCACTTTCGGCCGCGATTGACCTGCCATTTCGTCCATTAGAATCCCCCAAAACGCTCGTAGTGGACATTATAACCGAAATACAACCTAAAACTACAACTTAAAATTAACGTTATTTGAGAAACTTAAGTATTCTGCTGCAAACCATTGCCTATGAAGCCATTTTCCTTTAGGCAGGAAACCAATGAATGACTGGCATACCACCCTGGAAACGTTGCTGCAAACCTCGCTGTCGCTCGGCGCGAGCAAGGCCGATGCGCTCTGGTTCAATACGGTCGACGTCAGCCTCAGCTGCCGCAAAGGCGCGCTTGAGGGGCTTGAACGCTCCGAAAGCAGGGCGGTGACGTTGCGTGTGTTTGTCGGAGACAGCCAAGCCATTGTATCGTCTACTGATATATCTCCTGCCTCCCTAAAAAACCTTGCCGAATCCGCCGTGTCCATGGCACGGGCAACCCCCCCCGATCCGCTTTCACGGCTCGCCGATGCGACACTTTACCCGTCGGCGGCTCCCGATCTGGAGTTATGTGAGGCGAGCGAACCGACAATTGAATGGCTGTTTACACAGGCACAGGAAGCGGAAACCCAAGCACTGGCGGTGGCAGGCGTTACCAATTCCGAAGGCGCTGACGCCGGTTACAGCCGGAGCATGATCGGGCTGGCAATCGCCTATGATGGCGCAGTGCGCTTCGCCAACCACTATGAAGCCAGCCATTCCTCGCTTTCAGCATCCGTGCTTGCCGGCCACGGAGTCGACATGCAGCGCGATTATGATTTCTCCACCGCCCGCCACCGCGGCGATTTGAAAACCGCGAAGCAGATTGGAGAATCCGCTGGCAAGCGCGCCGTTGCCCGACTGCACCCAAAAAAAATTGCCAGCGCCACCCTGCCTGTTATCTACGACCGGAGGGTAAGCAGGCAACTGGTCTCCGCGTTGTCATCCGCACTGAACGGCCAGAATATCGTGCGCGGCTCAAGCTTTCTGCGCGGTGCGATGGGCGAACGTATTTTTGCGCCGGGAATCCGGATCGTCGATGACCCGCGCCGGATACGCGGCCTTGCGTCCAAACCATTTGATAGCGAAGGCGTGGCGACCAAGCGGCTCTTGCCGGTCGACGACGGCATGCTCACATCATGGCTGCTGGATGTGCGGAGTGCCGCGGCGCTCGGCCTTGCCACCACCGGCCATGCGAGCCGCGGCATGGGCTCGCCGCCTTCGCCTTCTTCGACCAACCTCTACCTTGAGGCAGGCAGGGAAACCCCGCAGGCACTCATCGGCGGCATCAAGCGCGGGCTGCTGATTACCGAAACGTTCGGCGGCGGCACCAACATCGTCACCGGCGATTACAGCCAGGGCGCATCGGGCTTCCTGATCGAAAACGGCGAGGTCACGTCTGCGGTCGCGGAAATCACCCTTGCCGGACATCTGCGCGACATGTTTGCGCGGCTGGTGCCCGCCAATGACCTGATGTTTGACTACTCCACCAATGCGCCATCCCTACTGGTTGACGGCATGGCGATTGCGGGCACCTGATATGAAGCCACTAAGCAGCACGACGATTATTCGGCGGTTGATGCGGGAGCATATCCGGCCACATATGCGCGTGTTCTGGATCACGATTTTTTGCATGGTGGCGATCGCGGCAAGCGTCTCGGCCAATACGTGGATGATGCAGCCCGCCCTCGATATGATCTTTATCGAAAAAGACAAATCCATGTTGCGGATTATTCCACTTGCCATTCTTTCCATTTCAATTGTCGGCGCCGCCGCTCATTACGGGAATTCGCTGTGCATGCGTTTTATCGGCCAGCGCCTGATTGCCGACATGCAGATGCGGATGTTCGACCATCTGATGAAAAGTGATGTCGGCCTGTTCCAGGAACATTCATCCGGCCGCCTGATTTCACGCTTCACCAATGATATTATGCTGATGCGTACGGCATTCTCCAATGTGCTGACTGCCATGGCAAAAGACAGTTTTTCTGTCGTGTTTCTGATCGGCATCATGTTTTACCAGAACCACGAGCTGGCCATGATTGCGCTCAGCGTTTTCCCGATCGCGTTTTATCCGCTTATCCTGCTCAGCAAGAAAATGCGCCGGTTCACCGACAAGGTACAAGTCCAGCTCGGTGATTTCACCGCTTCGCTGGACGAGGTCTTCCACAGTGTTCGGACGGTAAAATCCTACAACCGGGAAGAATTCGAATCAAAACGCGCCGCCGCCATCATCGAGCAGCTGTTCAAGAGCTACTACCAATCGGCACGGGTGCAGGCAGCGGCCACACCACTGATGGAAATTCTCGGCAGCATTTCGATTGCGCTCGTCATCTGGTATGGCGGCTATCAGGTGCTAGAAGGGGAAATTACTCCCGGGGCATTCTTCTCGTTCGTAGCCGCGTTCCTAATGGCCTATAAACCGGTGCGGTCGATCGCCGGCTTGAGCGGCGTCCTGCAGGAAGGGCTTACCGCCGCCGGGCGTTTCTTCAGCCTGCTCGATATACCACCCTCCATCGCCGACAAGCCCGGTGCAACCACGCTTTCTGTGCGCGAAGGCACGATCGTTTTTAACAATGTTCATTTTGCTTACCCACATGGCGGGCGCGGCGTACATGGGGTGGACATCACCATCCCGGCCGGAAAAACCGTGGCGCTCGTCGGGCTGTCCGGCGGCGGCAAGTCCACCATCATGAACCTGCTCATGCGCTTTCAGGATGTGCAGGCGGGGAGTATTACCGTGGATGACCAGGACATCCGGGACGTGACGCTTGAATCGTTGCGGGGTGCGATGGCCTTTGTTCCGCAAGAGTCGATGCTGTTTGACGATACGGTAGCCGCAAATATTGCCTACGGACGCGAAGGCGCTAGCAGGGAAGATATCGTGCAGGCCGCCATTTTCGCGGCCGCCGACAGCTTCATCGACCAATTGCCACAAGGATACGATACCATGATCGGCGCCCACGGCACCCGCCTTTCCGGCGGGCAGCGGCAACGCATTTCGATCGCACGCGCCATGCTGAAAAACGCGCCCATCCTGCTGCTTGACGAAGCAACCTCATCGCTAGACAACGAATCGGAGCGCATCATCCAGCAGGCGCTTGGCAAGCTGATGCAGGGGCGCACCTGCCTGGTCATCGCCCACCGGCTGACGACCATTGTCGGCGCCGATATTATTTACGTCATTGAAGGCGGCAAGGCAATCGAACACGGCACGCACGCACGCCTGCTTGAAAAACGCGGCGCCTATTACCAGCTTTATTCCGAGCAGCATCATGCGAACGCTTAGGAACATCCTGCGATCGCGCATGGCTCACCGCACGCTGGTACGCATGCTGGCGTTATACATACGGCTGGTATTCCTGACTGCCCGGAAGGAGTTCGATATCCCCGATGCTTCCACGCGCTATATGCGGGGCGATGACAACGCTATTTTTGCTTTCTGGCACGGGCGGATGATGATGATGCCATGCATTTGTCCACCCTCGCGCCAGATGCACGTATTAATCTCGCTGCACCGCGACGGCGTGCTCATTTCCGATGTGATGCGGGAATTCTCACTTGAAACCATCGCCGGCTCCACCAGCCGCAAAGGCCGCGAAGCGCTGATGAGCATGCTGCGCGTCTTGCGGGCAGGGGATAATGTGGCGATCACCCCCGATGGCCCCCGTGGACCTCACCAAGTAGCGGCGTCCGGTGTGGCGAGCGCCGCCAAGCTTTCGGGCAAGCCCATCCTGCCGGTTGTTTTTTCGTCACGCCGCCACACGCGCGCCAAGAGCTGGGATCGGTTCATGCTGGCGCTGCCCTTCTCGCGGATAAGATTTTGTGTTGGGGAGCCGATTGTGGTACACAAAGAACAATCCGACGAAGAGGCGCGGATCGCGATTGAACAAGCCATGAACAGGCTTACGGAACATGCCGATGCTCAACTACTATAAATTCGCCACCACCCTTCTTGCCCCGCTTGTCCCGCTCTGGCTGCATGTGCGGAAGCTGCGTGGCAAAGAAGATGCCGGACGCATTGGCGAGCGTTTTGGCCGCACAAGTTATGGCCGGCCACCTGGCACGTTGCTGTGGATTCATGCTGCGAGTGTCGGTGAAGCGAATTCGGTGCTCTCACTGATCCAGCAGCTCAAGAAAAAATTCCCGCTGCTGCATATCCTGCTGACGACCGGCACTGTAACATCGGCGGCGCTTATGAAGAAACGGCTGCCCGCCGGTGTTATCCATCACTACGCGCCGGTTGACACTCCGGAAGCTACTGAGCGTTTCATTCGTCACTGGCTGCCTGATGTGGTGTGGTTCGTTGAATCCGAACTATGGCCAAACCTGATTGATGCCGGCAGGCGCTACTATTGCCTGATGGCGCTTATCAACGCCCGCATGTCGGAGCGAAGTTTCTATTTCTGGAAAAAATATCACCATGCCGCCCACCAGATGCTTTCGGCGTTTTATCTCTGCTTCGCACAAAGCGAACAGGACGCGGCGCGTTTGCGGGAGCTTGGCGCGTCGCAGGTCATCACCTCCGGCAACCTGAAATACGACGCCCCCACACTGCCATGCAACGAAGGTGCGCTTCTTGCCTTGCGGCAGATGATTGCCGGGAGAACCGTATGGCTTGCCGCCAGCACCCACCCCAGCGAGGAGCTGATGGCGGCCAGAGCCCACCGCGACCTCGCGCAAATACACCCTTCACTGCTCACCATCATCGTGCCGCGCCACCCGGAACGCGGCGGCGACATCGCGCGTGAATTAGCGGCCTACGGTGCAACAGCGCAGCGCAGCCTGCGCCAACCCGTCACCGAAAATACCGCGTTTTACATCGCCGATACGCTCGGTGAACTCGGCCTGTTTTACCGGCTGTGCGATGTGGTGTTCATGGGCGGCTCGCTGGTAGCGCATGGCGGCCAAAACCCGCTGGAGCCGGCGCACCTTGCCTGTGCGATCATCAGCGGTTCACACACCCATAACTTCCAGGAGGTTTACCAGGAGATGCTGGCAGCCAAAGCAGTGAAGCGCGTCGATAACGAAGCACAGCTTAGCGCCACCACCGGAACGCTGCTGGCAAACCCGGATTTGCGCCATACCATGCAGGCCAGTGCAAAATTATTCGTTGAACAGAAATCCGGAACGGGTCAAATGATCCTAGACATGTTCGCACCGGTGCTTGCCCAATGATGACGCCCCTCTTCTGGAAAACCCGTTCGACACGCGCCAAGATGCTGTTGCCGCTATCGCTTGTGTATGAAGCATGCTACCTGCTCAAGCGCGCCTTCACCGTGCAGGTAAAATTGCCTGTACCGGTCGTGTGCATCGGCAACGTCACGGCGGGCGGATCCGGAAAAACGCCGTTGGCGCTGCATATCGGCGCGCTGCTAAAAGAAAAGAATGTCACCGCGTTTTATGTCAGCCGCGGCTATGGAAGCGCAATAACCACACCGGTGCTGGTGAATGCGGAAAAGCACCGCAGCTACGAGGTGGGCGATGAGCCGCTGCTGCTTGCACAAATATTGCCAACCGTCGTCGGCAAGGACAGGCTACAAGCAGCGAACTACGCCATTGCCAATGGCGCGAAGTTGCTGATTTTCGATGACGGGTTCCAGAACAAAAAAATCTTCAAGGATTTTTCGTTCCTGGTGGTGGACGGCACGGTCGGTTTTGGCAACGGATTCTTGCTACCGGCGGGGCCGCTGCGCGAACGGTTCGTCATGGCGGTAAAGCGCGCGCACTCGGTGATCGTTATCAACCCGGCGGCAACCTTGCCTTCCGTACCCAAGGATACTCCGCTACTACTTGCCCGCACGCAAGTCGTGGGGCTTGCAGAGCGCTTGCGCGGACAGAAGGTGGTTGCCTTTTGCGGCATTGCGTTCCCTGAAAAATTCCAGTCCACCCTATCGGCGCTCGGCGCCCGCATCGTTGCGTTCAAATCCTTCGCCGACCACGCACATTACCGGCACGAAACGCTTCTGCCACTCGCGCACATTGCCTCCAACGAAAAGGCGTATCTGGTGACGACGCGCAAAGATTTTGTCCGCCTGCCACGTGGCTTTAAAGACAAGGTCGTGGTGGTGGATATTGAACTTTCCTTCCGCAATCCGGACATACTTGCAGCACAGATTGATTACATAGCGGGGCTTCGATGAAGACGCTCCAATACCGGATCGAAGCATGGTTGCTGGCAGCACTGTTCGGCCTGTTTCGAATACTGCCACTCGATATTGCATCAACCATCGGCGGGGCGTTGGGGCAAATGATTGGCCCATTTTTCTCGGCGCATGGAACCGCTAAAAAAAACCTGCGGATGGTATTCCCCGACTGGACGGAACGCGCCATCCAAACCACCACCATGCGGATGTGGGAACATCTGGGGCGCGTCGGGGCAGAGTACCCATCGCTGCCATCACGGCTGCCGTCGCGGCTTACCGTTACCGGCGCAGAGCATTTGCCCAAGCCCGGCCAGGCAGCGTTCTTTTTCTCCGGCCATCTCGGCAACTGGGAGCTGCTCTGCCCAATCGCACACAGACGCGATGTCGACCTCTCCGTCGTCTACCGCAAAACCAACAATCCGTATGTTGACGGGATGATCGCAGAGCTGCGGAAGGTGCATACAAACGAGCTGATCGCCAAGGGGGCGCGGGGCGGGGTGAAGATACTTGGCTCGCTCAAGCGCGGCGGGGCGGT
Source organism: uncultured Rickettsiales bacterium (assembly GCA_964518725.1). Lineage (GTDB taxonomy): Bacteria > Pseudomonadota > Alphaproteobacteria > Rickettsiales > SXRF01 > JANRKF01. The sequence goes on from CAZFKP010000003.1 coordinate 42,598, forward strand.
GGCACTGCTGGTCGACCAGAAAACCAACAACGGCATTCCGGTACCGTTTTTCGGGCGCGACGCCATGACCTCGCCCGCCATTGCAGAAATCGCGCTTAAATACGATATACCAATCATTCCGGCACGGGTCATCCGCACCCAAGGCGCACATTTCCACAGCATTATCTATCCACCGCTGGGGGTGGAAAAAACCGGCGACCATAAGCGGGATGTGCTTGCGACCATGACGGCGATTAATGCGATGCTGGAATCGTGGATCCGCGAAACTCCGGAACAATGGTTCTGGGTGCATCGGCGCTGGCCGAAATAATCAGCCGCCTGGCCTGACGGTGATCGTGCCGTCGGCAAATTGTAATTGCAGCTCTTTGTGTTTTTCTGCTGACGCCAAAGTCGTTGCAAGCCTCCCGGTACGATCGCGCACCAGCACAAATCCACGCTCCAGAATGCGCTGCACATTCATCTGTTCGAGAACGCCCGCCAGTGCGGCAATCTTTTCCTCTGCACGCTGCAGGCGGCGCACCATGCCGGCATGCAGCCGCGGCACATAATCTTCCAGCCGGGCAGCATGCTGCTCAATTTCGCGCAAGATCGGCTGAGCGGAAAGGCCGCGCACCGCCAATTGCCATTGCTGGGATTTGCGCTCGATAAATACCGGCAGCGCCTGCTGCAAACGCCCCGTAATATCGTCCAGCCGCTGGGTCGCAAACTGCAATAGCTGCTGCGGTTTCGGAAGGCCGCGCGCCAACCCCAACAGGCGCTCGCCACGTTCCTGTAATTGCCGGGTCATGCCGGAATGCAGGCGCGCTTCCATCTGGGCGATGGCAAGGCGAAGCTCTGCCAGCACCGGCACCGCCATTTCCGCCGCCGCCGTTGGGGTCGGTGCCCGCACATCTGATGCATAATCAATCAGCGTCGTGTCGGTTTCATGTCCGACAGCAGAAATCAATGGGATTGCCGATGCGGCGGCGGCACGCACCACAATTTCTTCATTGAACGCCCATAAATCTTCGAGGCTTCCCCCGCCGCGCGCAACAATAAGCAGGTCAGGAATTGGGCATCGGGCATTGGGCGCCAGGGAATTGAAGCCGTTTATTGCAGCGACGATTTGTTCGGCAGCTCCCTCCCCCTGAACCGCCACCGGCCAGACAATGACATGGCAAGGGAAGCGATCGGAGATGCGATGCAATATATCCCGAATCACCGCACCAGTCGGTGAAGTAATCACCCCGACCACCTGCGGCATATAGGGCAATTTCTTTTTGCGGGCGGCGGCAAACAAACCCTCCGCTTCCAGCATGGCGCGGCGCTTTTCAAGCAGCGCCATCAGCGCACCGGCACCCGCCGGTTCCATGAAATCCACGACAATCTGGTAGGAGGATTTCCCCGGATAAGTGGTAAGTTTGCCGCTGGCAACGATTTCCAACCCGTCTTCAGGCGCAAGCGGCAGCTTGGATAACGTCCCCCGCCACATCACCGCATCGATGACTGCCCCGTCATCTTTCAGGCGGAAATAAGCGTGGCCGGAGCTTGCAAGCTTATACCCGGTGATTTCCCCGCGCAGCTTTACAGCTCCAAAGCGGTCTTCCACCATGCGCTTAATGGCGTACGACACCTCGCTAACGCTGTAGATGATCTCGTTATGGTTGAAGTCGGGGGCGCTTTCTGTCATAGGAAACCATTAGCACATTCAGGGGAAAGTCGAATGAAAAAAGTTCTGGTGATCGGCAGCGGCGGGCGCGAACATGCGCTGTGCTGGCGCCTGAAACAATCGCCGCAGGTGGACGACGTTTATTGTTCGCCGGGCAATGGCGGCATCGCGCAAGATGTTGCGTGCGTAACACTTTCCGGGCACGATGCCATCATTGCATTCTGTAAAAATACCGCGATTGACCTGGTGGTGATCGGTGCCGAGCAGCCGCTGGTCGATGGGCTTGCCGATGACCTGGAGGAAGCCGGGATTGTCGTGTTCGGCCCCTCGCAACACGCCGCGCAGCTTGAGGCTTCAAAAGGCTTCATGAAAAACCTTTGCCAGAAATATAACATCCCGACAGCCGCTTACGGGTTTTTTGAGAATGCGGCGACGGCAAAGCAATTCCTGAGTGGAAAATCCTATCCCATCGTCGTGAAAGCGGACGGGCTTGCCGCCGGCAAAGGCGTGGTGATCGCCGAGACAGAAAAAGAAGCCATGAATGCTGTTGACGCCATGTTTTCCGGGAAAATCTCCGGCGGTGAACGCGTGGTGATCGAAGAATTCCTGGACGGCGAAGAGGTGAGTTTCTTTGCGCTTTCGGATGGCGAGACCGCCATCGAGTTCGGATTCGCACAGGATCACAAGCGCGCCTATGACGGTGACAAAGGCCCCAATACCGGCGGCATGGGAACCTATAGTCCGCCGCCAATCATGGCCAATGCCATCCGCGCCGAGGTGATGGAAAAAATTATATTGCCAACCGTCTCCGCTATGAAACAAGAGGGTGCGGATTTTCGCGGCGTGCTGTTCGCCGGTTTGATGCTTACCGGCAGCGGCGTGAAGCTGCTTGAGTATAACGTCCGGTTCGGCGATCCGGAAACCCAGAGCCTGATGATGCGCTTTGAAGGCGACCTGTACCAGACACTTCATGCCTGTGCGACCGGGAAGTTATCGCAAGCGGACATACGCTTCAGTCGTGACGCAGCATGCTGCGTGGTCATGGCGACACAAGGCTATCCCGGATATTATGAAAAGGGCTCGGAGATCGGCGGGCTGGGAAAAGCGGGCGCACTGCCAAATGTCAAAGTTTTCCATGCCGGGACGGCGGTAAAAGACGGAAAAATTGTGGCAAACGGCGGCCGCGTGCTCGGCGTGACGGCTCTTGGAGCCACCATCCAGGAAGCGCAGTCACGCGCTTACCAAGCCGTCGATATGATCGACTGGCCGGAAGGATTCTGCCGCCGCGATATCGGGTTCAGGGCGCTGCGTGTTTAGCCGCCTTCATTTTTTCTACGTAGCGGTCGCGGTAGATGTCATAATCACCACGGTTGAAGCGGAATATTTCTTTGATGCGCTCCATGCTCCATAATTCACCGGAAATAATCAACCGCAGCTTGGAGTAATAGGCGGCGAGATCGGAATCCATCTGGCTCATGTCACCGGTTTTCAGGAAATGCAAATAGCCTTCGGGAATATCGCGCGGCAGAATCCCGATGGTTCCCAGGCGGGTGATATTGCACGGAAGCCGGGCGAGCAGCGGATCGCCAATCGCGATATAATCGACGATTTTTATTTCCGGTTTCATGGCATACGCCCACCTGCCAATCGATCCGGCAACCGTTGGGCTCCGGTACCAGCTGTTCACGCGCGGTGCCGGGGGTTCGGTCGTGCCGCTCAGATAGTCGGCCAAATAGATTTTCTCTTCGTCCTTTGGCATGTTGATGCCGATGAAACACTCGCCGCACTGCTTGCGTATCTCATCCGGATCCGGGTGACACAGCTTGAGCGCAACCAGTACCAACGCAAGACCGGCAAGCGTGCGGCAGCGGATCGGGCGGTCGGCCAGCCCGAGCATCATCCAGAGGGATGCGTAGACCGGCAAAGATAACAGCCTTCCACCAAGGTACGTGCCTCCGATATAAGCTACATATATCGTGTAACCGAGAATGCCAGCCGCAAGACAGGCAAAGATCGCGAACCGATCCCTGTCTTCTGCGCGTGATCCTTTTTTATAAAACCACACAAGCACCGGGATGGAAGCAACGACAAGAAAAAGGCTCAGCGCTGAAATAAAATCCACCACCACAATGTTACGCAAATAACCAATTCCCAAACGCAGATATTCGGAATCGCTGATGTCAGTATTAAGTTTGGCGTATTTCGAATTTGCAAACAGCGCGCCATAATAGAACAGGCTGAACAACTCCCACAGCACGATCGGAAGCGCGCCAATACAGGCCTGCCACCAGCGAATGACACGAAACCGGGTGCAGAGCAAATAGGCGCCGATCGGCGCATAAAGGATCAGTGCGTCGAACCGGTTGACCATGCTGAGTGACACAGAACATGTCAGCAAGAACCAAAAATAGCGCGGCTGTGCGCGCAGCAGCACCCAGCCGAACCATGCAAACAAAAGGTGCTGCAGGCTGTTCTCAAACCCCGAAGTGGAGTATTTAACAAAGGCATCCGAAAGCGCGAGCGGCAAGATAAACAGGCCAGCGACAGCGAGCACAGGGCGCCGGAACGTGTAGAGCGGAATCACCACCGCGCCGAAAGCACACAGCAGCGAAAGCAGCAAGGTGATGACATAAATATTCTGCCACACAAAATAAAAAGGAATGTGCACCAGCATCCACAAGGGCGAGGTGGACGGCTGTACACGCTCGTCAACACTCCAGCGCAACCCATCACCATGGATGAAATTATCGACAATACGGTAGGTGATGTAGGGGTCTTCCATCACCGAGGCATTGATCAGTATCAGGGCAAAGAGCCCCACGAACGCAAGGCTCAGAAACTGCAAACGTGACAGCGTAATTGTTAACCCATCTGCCTGCTCACTCACTGCTGGACACCCCTTCAATCAAATATTTTTTTATCAACGGAAACTGGCTGAACATAAAAAGCATGGTAAGCGTAAACATGCCGAACACTTTAAAATTTACCCAGAAATCGGTAGGGAAATTCCGCCATATCACCTCGTTCAATCCCGCCAGGAAGATAAAAAATAATCCCCAGCGCCGCGTCAGGATCGACCAGCCATCGTCCTGCATTTGCACCGCGCTTTGCAGCACATATTTGAGCATCGGCCGCTTAAAATACAAGCCACCAAGCAGGATGGCCGCGAACAGCAAATTGACCAGCGTCGGCTTGACTTTAATAAACGTCTCATCGTTGAGCCACAAGGTCAGCCCCCCGAAGAACGCCACGGCAATGCCAGAGACAAGCGGCATTGGCGAGAGCTTCTTCTCCACCTTATATGTGACAGCAAGCGAGAGGATAGTCACGACAATCAATGTGGCGGTAGCCGCCATTAGCCCGGCGAAGCGATAGGCGAGAAAAAAGACCAGCAACGGCCCCATATCCAGGGCAAAACGCAGGTTGGGATTCATGATTTAGACCTCTTGCACAATTCTGGCGCCATGCTAGTGTAATGAACCGTAAACGTAAATCAAATTAGGGTTCCCGCTTGGAAACGTCTGTTCTGATTGTTGAAGATGAAGTCGCGATTGTGACGTTGTTGCGCTATAACCTTGAGCGCGAGGGCTTCCGTGTCTATTCCACCGGCGACGGCGAAGAAGCCGTGACCATGGTGAAAGAATACAAGCCGGACGTGATTGTGCTCGACTGGATGCTGCCCAGCATGTCGGGCATCGACATCTGCAAGCAGCTCCGCTGGTCAACCGACACGAAAGGTATCCCCATCATCATGCTGTCGGCACGCGGCGAGGAATCCGACCGCATTCGCGGCCTGGATGCCGGGGCGGACGATTATATCGTGAAACCGTTTTCCCCTGCCGAGCTGGTCGCCCGCATCCGCGCTATTTTCCGGCGGTTCCGTCCGGCGCTCTCGGAGAAACTGATGAGCTTCGCCGACATTAAGATGGATGTCACCGGCCATAAGGTGACCCGCGGCACGACGGAGATTCACCTGAGTCCAACAGAGTTCTCGCTGCTGCGTTATTTCATGGAGCATCCGGGCAGAGTGTTCTCCCGCGAGCAATTGCTCGACGCAGTGTGGGGGCACGATATTTATGTGGAACTGCGGACAGTGGATGTGCATGTGCGCCGCCTGCGTAAGGGGCTCGACTATGACGGCAAGCAGCCCGACCTCATCCGCACCGTGCGCTCTGCCGGCTATGCGCTGGAAGAAGTGCCGGTGGATGAAAAAGATGCCAGCGACGCCGGGTAGACCGAGGAATTTGTCCGGTTTTACCCTGGTAGAGTTATCGATAGTGCTGGTCATTATCGGCTTGCTGGTGGGCACAGTCGTCGTTGGCCAGACGATGATTAAGAACTACCTGCTGCGCTCCATCGTCAGCGAAAAAGAAGGGCTGGAGTCCGCCGTCAATGCCTTCAAAATGAAATATGCCTGCCTGCCCGGAGATTGCCTGAAAGCCACCTCGTTCTTTACATCTGTTGGCAATGGCGATGGAAATGACCGGATTTTCGCACTCTATCCACACGAAGGGTTTTCTTTTTTACCCACCTCCAGCGCGCGGAGATGATTGCCCCGCTGCCCAATGTAGGCGACACCACCACCTAACCAATAACGGAAACTCCGCTTATGTACCGGGATTTAATATTCCACAGTCGCGCTTCCCATCGGCAGGGTACACGATGCATTACGTTGATGGTAACGGCTCCTCCATCTGTAACAGCACCTCCATTGGAGGAATGGCCTATGCGCCCAGCCAGTGTAATAAAAACATCATTAGATTTTATGGTGGTGAGGCAAATGGTGGCGGTATTACCCTTAGCGCAAGCGTCTTTGATTGTGCAACCATACGCCTGTTTGATGTCAAATATGATGACGGCAAGCCCTATACCGGCAAGGTTCAGATAGCCGAATCAAACTACATTGGCGGTGGCTGCCAAAGCGGCGGATGGCCAGATGGAGCCTATACGAATAGCGGCAATGCGTTTATTATTTTCCTGCCACTGTTTCAATAGGCGCGATGAGTTCTTTCTTTGATACAGCGTAGCCGCTTTCTTCCCATATCTTCTCTAGCTCCCTTAGCTTATCGCCAAGTGCTTTCCCCTCGGTGTAGCCCCGCGCCAGCAGGTCTTTTGCCGTCACCGGGAATTCCGGCGCCTGCCACGCGGCCATGGCGGAAAACGGCGCGAGCGCCTCGGGCGATTTTCCCGAAAGCGCAACGAATAATTTGGCGGCACTCACAAACGCTTCGTTACCGATGGCGCGGATGAGTTTTCTATAATCACACGGCTCCATGGAGAGCGACATGGCACCGCAATGCCCAAGCCAGCAGGCCAGTAATTTTGACTGTTTTGAGGAGAGCTTCAGCCGCGCCGCAACGGGTGCGACATGCGCTGCATCACCCAGAAGCGCAGCAAGCTTCAGCAGCGGCTCGGCGTGCAGACGATCAAGCACGGCAACCCGCGCTGCATCCACATGAACACCGGGGAAAATCTTGTCCAACAGGCCGTGTTGCTGCATTTTGTCCAGGCAGGGATAGCTCTCATCCGCCGCCAGCAGCTTCAATAATTCCTGCGCGATACGCTCGCCGGAAAGCCGATTGATACCCTCTTTATTGGCAGCGCATGCCACCAGCGCCGCCTCATCGAAACGGTGATTCCCGAGCGTTGCTACAAAACGAAAATAACGCAGGATACGCAAATAATCTTCCCGGATGCGCGCGGTCGGATCGCCAATAAACTTAACCGTGCGGGTGTTACAGTCAGCAAGCCCGCCGACAAAATCATAGAGCGTTCCATCCGCCGCGAGGTAGAGCGCGTTCATAGTAAAATCCCGGCGCGCAGCATCCTCTTCCCAGCTCGTGCCGAAAGCGACTTCGGCATGGCGGCCATCGGTTGCCACATCCTTGCGAAGGGTAGTAATTTCAATGTTGCGCCCGCCAATGGCGACGGTGACGGTGCCATGCTCAATACCGGTCGGAATAGCGCGAAGCCCGGCAGCTTCAAGCAGCGCCAGCATTTGCTGCGGCCGGGCGTTGCTCGCCGCATCCAGCTCCCGCACCTCGCGACCAAGAATCGTATCGCGCACCGCACCGCCGACAAAACGCAGATCATATCCGGCGGCGGCAAAGACCGAGGTTACGGTTTTTACTTCCGGCCAATCAAGCCATGCGGCAGCGAGCTTCATGGCTGGACGCGCCCCGGCACAATTTCACCATTTTCCATATGTGGGGGGACATAGTCGCCCTTGTTCTCGCCATGGCTGAGGCCGGTTGCGAGCAAGATCACAATGCCGAGAACTAGGCTTGTGACTACTGCCCAGAACCACGGGCCTTCGCGAAAATGCGGGGCAGGATCGCCACGCTTAAGCGCGCTGCGGCGCACATACATCATCCATACGCCATAGACCAGAAGCGGGAGCAGAACCGGCCAGAAACGAAACAGGAAAATTGCCATTAGTCTTTCTTTCGGGGTAAGGTGATAATCACTCTAAGGCCGCGCTGCGGGCTTTCGGCGAGCACGATGCTGCCGCCATGCGCCTGTACGATATCGCGGGCGATAGTAAGCCCAAGCCCAACTCCACCCGTTTTACTGTTACGCGATGTATCGAGGCGGGTGAAGGCGCGGAACACTTCTTCACGCATATCTTCGGGGATGCCCTTCCCTTCATCATCCACCACAATACGCACTGCGCCCGCATCACCCATGTAGGTCATCTGCGCGCACTTGCCATAACGCAGGGCATTGTCGAGCACGTTGGTGAGCACGCGGCGGAATGCCATGGGGCGTAGCTCCAGCTCCAACGGCTCGCACGGCACGTAGCTCACAGGGTGGCCAGCGCGCACATAATCGGCAACAACATCCGCAAGCAACCCCTGCAAGGCGACCGGCACAGCATCTTCACCGCCTTCGCCACGGGCGAAATCAAGATATTCGGTAATCATATATTCCATCTGCTGGACATCATCGCCAAGCTCGCGTGCCACGTCGCCATCCCCGATCATCGCAAGCTGCAGCTTGATGCGGGTAAGCGGTGTACGCAAATCATGCGAGATGCCGGAAAGCATGTCGGTACGGGTACGGATCTGGCGCTTGATCCGTTCACGCATGGTGATAAACGCCCGCGCCGCCATCCGCACTTCGGTCGCGCCCTGCGGCCGGAAATCCGGCATATCGATACCCCGGCCAAAACTATCCGCCGCCTGCGCCAACCGGCTGATCGGTCGCAGCTGGTTACGCAGGAAGAAAATCGCAATCATCAGGAAGAGCCCGGATGAACCAACCATCCACAACAGGAATATATTGGTCGTCGGGCTCTCCAGGCGTTTGGCGGTTGTTTGAATATTGAGCACCTGGCCGGCAAGCCTGATCCGCACGTCAATGGTATCGGCACCGGCAATGCGGCGCACAGTGAACGGCTCGCGGATTTTCTGCCTGAGGAATGCTTGGTAGGTGGCGAACTCACCCGTCGCAAGGCGCGGATCAAACGCCGACTCAGCCATCAACGTTACATCCAGCCGAGTCGCCGCTTCAAAATCATGCACCACCTGCGATTTTTGTTTAGCCGGCGCATCCCGCAGCTGGCCAACCAGATACGCCGTCTCACCCGCAAGCGCGCTGGACATGTAGCGCGTGACGCTTTGCCAGTGGCGATCATAAAATACATAGGCCATCAGCACCTGGATCAGGATTGTCGGCACCACTAGGATCAGCAGCGACCGTCCGAACAGGCTTTTAGGAAGAAAGCGCTTAATCCACATAAAGAACATACCCCGCACCACGCACCGTCTGCAAATAGGCTGGCCGACCCTCGTTACTTTCGATTTTCTTACGCAGGCGCGACATCTGAACATCCACGCTGCGCTCGTTGCTGCCTTCGGGCAGGAGCCGCGCCAGCGCTTCCCGCGTTACCGGCTTCGAGGCGTTCGCCGCTAGCATCCTGAGAAGTTCGGTTTCGCTGGAGGTAAGGTTGACGACATCCGCGCCGCGCCGCAACTGGCCGGATGCAACATCAAAACGGTATTCTCCAAAACCCAACCACTTATTTCGCTCTTTCTGCTCACCGGTACGGCGAAGGATCGCACGGATACGCAGCACCAGCTCATGCGGCTCAAACGGCTTGCTCAGGTAATCTTCCGCGCCCACCTCCAGGCCGGCGATCCGATCCGTTGCCTCGCCCAACGCCGAAAGCATCAGTACCGGGGTGGCAACATCTTCCTGTTTCAACCACTGTGTGCCGGTCTGACCCGGCATCATCACGTCGAGGATCATCAGGTCGAACACGAACCAGCGGTGAAGGCTCCGGGCAGCGTCCGTATCGCCTGCCACGGTGACGATAAACCCCTGCTCCCCCAGATAGCGCTTGAGCAAATTGCGGAGGCGGTCATCATCATCCACCACCAGAATATGCGGTTTTTCCTGCCAGGCCTGTTTCATGATTTTCTTCGCTTGAGTAATAGGTAGAGCGCTCCGTCGCCGCCATGTTTGGGTTGTGCTGAGGATACCATAAGGATCATCCGGCTCAACTGTGAAAATGCGAGCCAGCGCGGCACCTCCTGCTGCAGCCGGCCTTCTTCCCTGCCGCCCTTGCCGGTAATGACGAGCACACAACGTTTGCGGGCATGATAGCTTGTTTCGACAAACTCCTGCAATTGCTGGTGCGCGACATCCAGCGTCATGCCGTGCAGGTCAAGCCGCGCCTCTATTTTATATTCTCCCCGCCTCACCCTCGCCATCGTCGGCGTATCCACCCCCACCTTCGCCGGAGGGGGTGAAACAGGCATTACCGCTCGCCGCTTCACGGGTGATGCTGGCGGCGATGGCGGCAGCGCGCTGTCTTGCACAACCGTCTTATTAAGCGGCGTCACGTCGCGCATGGCAGCTTTGAGCAGCGCCTTTTCCTCATCGGTCAGCGTGCGCCTGGCCATTTACTCTTTCGGCAACAGCAGTGCATATTGCCCTTGCTGCTTCATGAACCCCGCCAGATATTCAGCCTCCTGCCCATGGCCGAAAAACACATCGCCGCGCACCGGTTTGCGAATCGCGCCCCCCGTATCCTGCGCCACCATCAGGCGCTGGAACGGATGCGAAGGCACACCGGGTAAATCCGGCAGCGTTGTTTCGAGATACAGCGGCAAGCCGTAGGGAATATATTTATTATCCACCGCCAGCGTACGTTTTGCCGTGAGCGGCGCAGCGATCGCGCCAACAACGTCGAGCGTGTCCTGCCGCTTGAAAAACACATAGGAAGGGTTTTTCTGCATCATCTCAAAGGCTCTGCTCTTGTGATCGTATAGCCATTGGCGGATCGTGAAGAAATTAATTTTGTCTTTTGGCAGCAACCCCTCATCGGCCATGAGCTTTCCGAGCGTTACATAGGGGTGGCCGTTCTGGTCAGCATAGGCGGCGATGAACTCTCTGCCATTATTCAACCGAATGCGTCCGCTTCCCTGAATGTGCATGAAAAACAGCATTACCGGATCATCCACCCAGGCGATTTCAAGCCCCTTCCCCGCGAGCGCCCCGCGATCAATTTCTTCCCGGGTAAGGTACGGCTTCTTACCTGCAAGCCCCGCAGGCGGTGCATAGACAGGGTAGATAAAATCTCCGTGCTTCTTCACGCTGCCATAAAGCAGCGGCTCATAGTACCCAGTGAACAGGCCGCGCTCCGAGCCATTGTTGGCAATGCGGTAGGGCGTGAAATTTTCTTCGAAGAACTGTTTAGCCGAAGCAGCGTGTTCGGATTTTTCGCACAAGTGCTCCCAGGTGGCAGCAGAGATTGCAATGCCGCTGCCCTTGGTTGCCGGGCGAGGTTTTGCTGCAAGAATCGCACAGGATTTCCTGAATGCGGCGAGCGCTTCGGCGTGGTTGTCGTTTTCCCAACCGGCAAGGTCGGCAAAGGTGATTTCACGGGACTCAAAATGATCCGAGCGCTCAAACATGCCGCAACCAGAAAGCAGCAATATGGCGGCGATCGGGAAAAAACACCGCCAACTCATGTTTCAATAATTTTCCAATTGGGGTTCTTGTTCGACACGTCGCGCTCGAATACCCATTCATCGTCCATCGGATGGGCTTCGGAGGCATCGCCTTCGACGATCTTACCCTCCGCATCCTTCACCACCGCAACCTGCTCAGTATCGAACTTCACCGCCAACCGTGCCCGAGTGCCCATAAGCGTTGCCTCAACAATGTCTTTAGCCTTGACCGATACCAGCGTGATTTCCGTTTTGTTGGGAACGGAGTCGCGCGCGCTGATTTCACGTGCGAATGTCTCATACAATGGTTTATCCAGCAACATCTCAAGGGTCTTTTGGTCGCCCTTGGCAAACGCATCAAATACCATTTCATACGCCATTTTTGCGCCCTGCAGGAATCCTGTGGCAGTGAATTGTGTGTCAACTTTCTTAATATCGGCCAGGGTCGCAGCGACCGCCCGGTCGGACAACGCCTGCAGATATACGTCGGTCTCGTCCGCCGGTTTTTGCTTTAATGCCTTGCCGCTGATTTGCACAACCGACTCATTATCCCGCGCAGAATCACGCTCCAGGGGCTCACGCTTGAAGAACTGCTGATTTTCTTCACCGGTTTTCTGCCCAAGGACGCTGCGTAGCCTGAGTAAGATAAAACCAGCAATCAGCGCCAGAATAACAATGTCTGCATAGGGAAAATGATCCATAACCACCTGCATTTTTAAATAAATGATGACCTTCTGGCGTTTTTTGTATATGGGTATTCGCCTTCGCACAACCTCTAGTGAAACAGGACTCACCTCATGGCCGAGCAAGAACAACCCGCAAATGCCACTCCCTCGATGCAAATCCGTACACAATATGTTAAAGATCTGTCGTTCGAGAACCCGCATGCGCCACAGAGCCTGTTTGCCAATACGCAGCGCCCAACCATTGATGTCGGCGTCGACTTGAAAGCGCAAAAACTGCAGGATGACGTCTATGAGGTGTTGGTAATGCTTTCTGCGCGCGCATCAGCTGAAAGCAACACGATGTTCCTTGTCGAGCTTGCCTACGCTGGCGTGTTTCAGGTGACCAACATTCCGGAAGAACATTTGGAGAGGATTCTGCTGGTTGACGCTCCGTTTTTGCTGTTTCCGTTCTTGCGCCGGGTTATTTCCGATGTCACACGTGATGGCGGGTTTCCGCCACTAATGCTTGATCCCATTGATTTTCAACAATTATATGCGCGCAATCGCCAGCGCGCCGGTGAACCAACCACCAATTGATGTGGCTTTTCGGCATCAGTGCGATAAATTCATAGGTAGATTCGCAGCGATTTCCCGGGGAATATGAGGTAATATATTGATACACATATATATATCGCCACACCATACTACCCCGCTCCCGGCAAAATTGGGGATTGCGTTACCGACGGTTTTGAATTAGTTTCGCAAATCAGAATGTTATACTTCGTTCGCTGGAAAAACTAACTACTTTATAAGGACAACGCCCATGATTAACGTTAAAAATATTACGAAGCTTGCACTGATTGGTGCGCTGATTGCACCTGCTGCATTTGCTGACGGCTACCCACGCGTCGTGGTAAATAGCGACGCTAACATCGTTCGCAACACCTTCAACAACTGTGTTGTATCGACCTTCACCTCGGCCAACGATGAGTGCACCGGCCAGATGGGGAAACCAGACCTGCGTAACCTGTCGAAAGAGTGGCGCAACGTTTACTTCGATTTCAACAAATCGACCCTGAACGCGAAAGAAAAAGCGAAACTCGACGAATTGAGCAAAATCATCGTTTCTTCGAAAGAAGTCGAGAACGTTGACCTGACCGGCTATGCTGACGTTGTTGGCAACGCCTCGTACAACAAACGCCTGTCGCTGAAACGCGCTCAGACCGTTAAGTCGTACCTCGCAACCAAAGGCCTGAAAACCCGTAAGGTAAAAGTTGAGGCTCTCGGCGAAAGCAAACCTGTGACCAATTGCGGTTACACCGATGGCGTGAAGGCAACGGCAGAGCAAATCTCCTGCCTGTCTGAAGACCGTCGCGTTGAAATCTTCCTCAACTTCGTGAAATAAGAAGCTGCAGGAACAACGAAAAAAGGGCTCTCTTCGGAGAGCCCTTTTTTATTGCCCGGAACACGATAGATCAGGCTGCTTCCCACAGCGGGTTCTTGAGTTTTGCAAGCATTGTAGCGTGTGCTTCCTGTTCTTCTGGGCTAACCGGGAAAGCCCTTGGAGGAAGCGCGATATCATTTTGCTCAGCCACCATAGGCCGCCCAACGTCTGGCGCCGCGACATCCAGACTGATGGTCACCTGCCTGCCGCCCAAAAGCTCGAGATACACATCCGCCAGCAGCTCAGCATCCAACAGCGCGCCATGTTTTTCGCGCCCGCTTAAATCGATCGAAAAGCGCTTGCACAATGCATCCAGGCTTGCCGGAGATCCGGGGAATTTTTTGCGGGCAATCAGCACCGTATCCAGCGCGCGCTCCATTGGAATGGCGGAGTAGCCAAGCTGTGAGAGTTCAAAATTGATGAACTTCATATCAAATGCCGCATTATGGATGACCAGCGGAGCATCTGCGATAAACTCCAGGAAATCCTCGACCTTCTCTGCAAAGATCGGTTTATCCTTCAAAAAATTCGTAGAAATCCCATGCACCCGTACCGCTTCCTCCGGAACGTCGCGCCCCGGGTTGAGGTAGGTGTGAAACACCTTGCCGCTACGCAAGCCATCTTGCAACTCAACGCAACCGATTTCAATAACCCGGTGCCCGCCCGAAGGATCAAGCCCGGTCGTTTCAGTATCGAGTACGATTTCACGTTTCATGGGGTGCCCGCAGCAAAGAAAATAGTATCTTTATTTGCCGCATGCTCGCGGCTTTGCCAAGTCCCGTGTGCACAATTGCGTCCGCCCTGCGGCGTTTTTCTGCGTCCGGCATTTGCTTAGCCAGTATAGAGGCGTATTTTTTCTTTGTCATCCCGGGGCGGGCAAGCACGCGCTGCGCCTGGAGGAATGCCGGGGCGGTGGCAACCAATGTTAAATCCATGCGGCGCTCGCCACCGGTTTCAAAAAGCAGGGGAATATCCATCACAAGAATCCTGGCGCCCTTGCGCTGCAGACCCGCCACATATTTTTCTTCAGCTCGGATAACCAGCGGGTGAAGAATGGACTCAAGGCGACGCAATCTTTTCTCGTCAGAAAACACGATGTCCCCCAACCCTCCGCGATTGATCGCGCCGCGCTCCAGGGCTTCCGGGAATTCCCGGGCAACGGCTGCAAACGCACCACCTCCCGGTTGCATCAGGCCATGCACAATATCGTCCGCATTAATAATCCTTGCGCCAAGCAAACGGCATTGCCGGGCAATCGTACTTTTGCCCATGCCGATGCCGCCTGTAAGACCAATAACAATCATGGGGCAAGTATATGCTGGCGCAGATCGTTTGTCACTTCCGGCATCACCCCAAACCATGCGGCGAACCCCGGCGCCGCCTGGTGCAGCAACATGCCCAGCCCATCGACCACCGGGTTGCCACGCGTCCGCGCCGCCAGCAATAACGGCGTATCGAGTGGCGCATAAATAATATCAGTGACAAGTGCAGACACCGGCAGCGCTTCCAGCGAAATTTCAAGCGGCGGTTTTCCCGCAAGGCCAAGGCTTGTCGTATTCACCAGCAGGTCAGCTCCCTCCAGCACACCCGAGCGATCCTCCCATGCGGCAACCTCAAGCCCCTGCTCGCCAGCAATCGCTTCGGCCTTATCACGCGAGCGATTCGTGATGACGATATTGGAAAATCCGAGCTGCCGGAGCGCAACCACCACCGCCCGGGCTGCACCGCCCGCTCCGAGCACCACCGCCCTGCGCGTTGCGCCAAGATGCGGCTTGACGTTTTCGTAGAACCCGGCCACGTCGGTATTGGTACCAACCGTCTGGCCGCCCTCGACGATGACTGTGTTCACCGCCCCCACCGCAACGGCGAGATCATCGACACGGTCAACAAGCTTTAGTGCCATTCCTTTATGTGGAATGGTGATGTTGCACCCCGCAAACCGTCTCTCCGGTAGCGTTTTTATGAAGCGCTCCAACGCTTCCGGCGCCACATCGTACGGCTTATACTCGCCGTCAATTCCATGGAGCGTCAACCAGTACCCATGCATTTTGGGCGACAGGCTGTGAGCCACGGGATGGCCGACGACCCCGGCCCGGATCATGCCAGCTTCTCCAGCTTTTCTTGGTGTTTCTTGAAATACTGTGCAATGGTTGCCGCGGTTTCTTCTACCGAGCGCTTGGTCACATCGATCACCGGCCAATGATGTTTCTGGAAGAGCTTGCGCGATTCGGAAATTTCGCGCTGCATATATTCCATATCAACATAATTGGTATCGGCCTCCTGATTGATGGACTGAAGCCGCGTCTTGCGAATGGCGAGCAACCGCTCGGGGTTGATCGTGAGCCCAACCACCAGCGGCTTCTTTAATGTTTCAAGGGCTGGCGGCAGCGGACAATCAAGCACGAACGGAATGTTGGCGCTTTTAAACCCCTTATACGCCAGATAGACACAGGTCGGGGATTTCGACGTGCGCGACACGCCAACCAGCACAATGTCCGCATCCTCCAGCTCCCAATGCCCCTGTCCATCATCGTGCGCTAGCGCATAATTAATTGCGTCCACACGAGTAAAATATTCTTCGTTCAGCTCGTGCTGCTTACCGGGCGATGCGTGTGTCTCCTCGCCAAGATAGGCAGAAAGCTCCGACACAACACCGGCGATCACCGCGATGCATGGAAGGCCGCGGCGGGCGCACTCCATTTTGAGCTGGTCGCGAAGCGTCGTGTCGACCAGCGTATACATCACCGGCCCCGGATTTTCAGCAAGTCCTTCAATCACTTTTTCCAATTGCGACTTTGATCGTACGAGCGTCCAGCTGAATTCTTCCGGCTCAACATTCTCAAATTGCACCAGTGCCGCCCGAGCGACACTACCAACCGTTTCTCCCGTCGAGTCAGAAACTAAGTGCAGATTAAACCGTTTCATGAAAAAGCCTGTGGATAATGAGATGGGTAAGATGTGAACGATAGCATATGTGGATAACCTCCTATGTTACGCGAAGATTGTACCTTTCTTCTCCACACGTGGATATCGTTCCCGTACCCTTTGTAAACCCGTTATTTTTTTCTGTCATCCTCACTTTTCACCTGTTTCTTTTTTGTTGTATTTTATTGTTTTAGTTTATCCTATTCTTGGTTATCCCATCACGATGGATAGGCTCTTTCTTCGTGGATAAGCTCGTGTATGATATTCTATCCCCATTTTTGAACTATCCTACTATCACTACCACCTTTTTATATTACTTATTATGTTATTGATCGATGCTTTTCAGAACCCTTCTCCGTCCGTGCCTTTCTGGTTCATGCGCCAGGCAGGAAGATATTTGCCGGAATATAAGGAAGTACGTAAAAATTTCCGGGACTTCCTGAATTTTTGTTACACACCGGAGGCTGCTTGCGAGGTGACACTACAACCTATTTCAAGATTTGGTATGAGTGCTGCGATTATCTTTTCAGATATTTTGGTCATTCCTGATGCGCTTGGCATGAACGTTACGTTTCAGGAAAATATAGGCCCTGTGCTATCGCCGCTTGCCAGCCACAAAGAGGTTATTACACTTAGTAAAATGGATATTAAGGAAAAGCTTTTTCCTGTTTATGACGCACTCAAGATGACGCGAAAGGCGCTTCCTGCTGACAAAGCGCTCATCGGGTTTTGCGGTGCTCCGTGGACACTTGCCTGTTATATGCTTCAGGGAAAAAGTTCGCGGGATTTTTCAGGTGCCCGCAGTTTTCCCCTACACCAACCAGATGCATTTTCACTACTGACGCAGACGCTAATCCACGCAGTTGCCCAGCATGCTATTTACCAGATTGATGCTGGTGCGAATGTTATACAGATTTTTGATTCGTGGTCGGGCGTCTTGTCGGAGGTTGAATTCGAGCGCTATGTGATGGTTCCGACAACAGCGATCGTTCAGGAAATCAAACAGCGTTACCCGAATGTACCAATCATAGGGTTTCCGCGCCTGTGTGGTCAGAAACTGGCGCATTATGCGGAAAAGACAGGGGTGGATGCGGTGAGTTTTGATTGTTCCGTGACGCTGGATTTTGCAAAAAATAGTGTTCAGAAACATTGTCTCTTACAAGGCAACCTTGATTCACAGATTCTCGCTGAGGATAAAAACCTGGCATTACAGGAAACGAAACGGCTGTTGGAAAAATTCGCAGGCACGCCATTTATTTTCAATCTGGCGCACGGGATATTACCACACACGCCGATCGACCATGTACAAGCGGTAAGTGACATGATAAAAGCGCAGCTATGAAAAAATATGCGGTTGTCTTATTTAATCTTGGCGGGCCAGATGATTTAAAAGCGGTGAAGCCGTTTTTATTCAACCTGTTTCACGATAAGGCGATTATTCAGCTTCCGCAGCCATTGCGTTGGCTGGTTGCTACATTAATTGCTAATAAGCGCGCAAAAAAATCGGCGCGCATTTACCAGCAAATCGGTGGAAAGTCACCGATCCTTGAACAAACCCAGCAACAGGCGAAGGCGCTGGAAGATCGGCTCAAATCAAGCGGCGACTATAAGGTATTTGTCAGTATGCGCTATTGGCATCCGATGAGCACGGCAGTCGCTAAAAATATCCAGGCGCACCAGCCGGATCATATAATCCTTTTGCCACTTTACCCGCAATTTTCAACCACCACTACCGCCTCCTCATTTGAAGATTGGGAAAAGCAATGCGATAAAATTGGCTTGAAGGCACCAACCAGTAAAATCTGTTGTTACCCGACGCAGCGAAGCTTTATAGCATCTCACGCCAAGCAGGTGCGGGAATATTACTGGAAGGCAGCAGAATTTGGAAAACCGAGGGTTCTTTTTTCCGCACATGGCTTACCGGAAAAAGTGATTATTGAGGGCGATCCTTACCAGTACCAGATTGAAAAAACGGCGGCGGCCATTGCACAAATCATGGCGGTCGACGATCTCGATTACAGTGTTTGCTATCAGAGCCGCGTCGGCCCGATGAAGTGGATCAGCCCTTCCACGGAGGAGGAGATTGCGCGTGCGGCGGAGGATAAAAAACCGATTGTGATTGTGCCGATAGCCTTTGTATCGGAGCATTCTGAAACACTCGTTGAGCTTGATATTGATTACCGGGCGTTGGCGGAGCGTCTTGAAATACCTTCATATCAAAGGGTTCCGGCATTATCGACAGAGCAGTTCTTTATTGATGCGCTGGCTGAAATTGTGGTGTCCAACAGCGAATCTACTGGTATAAGTTCCGACTCGGGTCAGCGTTTCTGCCTCAGACAGTTTGGCGGCTGCCCCTGCAAGGGATAAGCTATGATCGATTCACTTTACCACTGGATAAAAGCGCTCCACATCATTGCGGTGATCGCCTGGATGGCGGGCATGCTTTATTTGCCACGGCTTTATGTTTACCACACGCAAGTCATGGTTGGGTCAGAAGCGTCTGAGTTATTCAAGGTCATGGAGCGACGTCTACTCAGGCTCATTATCAACCCGGCGATGATTGTCGCGTGGGGTGCTGGCCTGTGGCTCGTGTATTACACCAACGCCATGGATTCGGTCAACGGCACGTGGATGCACTGGAAATTCACGATGCTGGTCGGCATGCAAATTTGCCATGCGCTGCTTGCGCGCCACCGTCGTCAGTTTGCCAATGACAAAAACACAAAAACAACGCGCTATTACCGAATCCTGAATGAGGTGCCGACGGCGCTTTTAATCGCCATCGTGGTTCTGGTGGTTGTGCGCCCGGTATGACCGAAGACGCCTACATTCCGCCGAAACCCGCAGGTACGGCGGACGATCCGTATGATCCGCTGCAATATTTTATTGCGCTGTTTGAGGGCAAAACGGCGGCGGCCTCAACAAAGAAGCAACGCGCCGATACGATCGAGCAGGTGCTCAAAGATCGCATTGTCGATGGCGACAAAAAGGGGTTAGAGGAAGACCTTGCCGAAGCCATGAAAATTCATGCGCCGCTTGCCATCATCAACGATATTTTACTCGCAGGGATGAAAGTGGTGGGCGAGTTGTTCGGCGCGGGCAAGATGCAATTGCCGTTTGTGCTGCAATCGGCGGAGACGATGAAGCGGGCGGTCGCCTACCTTGAGCAGTTCATGGAAAAAGTCGCAGGGCAGGAAAAAGGCACGATTGTGCTGGCAACGGTGAAAGGCGACGTGCACGATATCGGCAAGAACTTAGTCGACATCATCCTCACCAATAACGGCTATAAAGTAATCAACCTCGGCATCAAGCAGCCGATCGCGAACATTATCACCGCCATTTCCGAACACAAGCCGGATGCGGTGGGGCTATCCGGCCTGCTGGTAAAATCCACCGTGGTGATGCGCGAAAATCTGGAGGAGCTGACAACGCTTGGCTACGATATTCCGGTGCTGCTTGGTGGTGCAGCGCTCACACGCGCGTATGTCGAGGAGGATTGTGTCGCGGCCTATGGTGCGGGGCGGGTGGCGTATGCACAAGATGCGTTTGACGGGCTCGACCTCATGAACAAGGTTGCTGACAAGCAGTTCGATGCGTATCTTGAGGAGGTCAGAAAACGCAAGCACAACAAGCCGGCAAATGCCAAAGCCAAACAGCGCTGGAGCCAGAACGAAGAAGCTGGGCAGGCGCTGATTAACAAAAGCGACTTGCGGCCGGTCGATGTCGAGGCGATCAAGCTCAAGCGGGCGGAGTTGGCCGAACAAGCGGATGTACCGACCCCGCCTTTCTGGGGTGCGCGCATCATTGATTCGCTGCCGGTGAAGGCGCTGATCCCGTACCTGAATGACCAGATGCTGTTCACGTTCCACTGGGGTTTCAAGAAGGCAGGCAAAACGCTGGATGAGTATTGGAAATGGGTGGATAGCGAAGTGCGGCCGATCCTGAAGCGCCTGCTCGAAGAATGCGAGCGCGAGGATATTCTGCAGCCCAAGGCGGCGTACGGCTATTTTAAGGTGGCGGCTGAAAAAAACGACCTCATTCTTTTCGATGAATCAGGTGCAAAAGAAATCGGGCGCCTTGCACTGCCCCGACAGGATAAAGAAGGCGGCATCTGCATTGCCGATTTCTTTCGTGACGTGGATAGTGGCGAGCGTGACGTGCTGGCCATGCAGGTGGTGACGGCCGGGCAGAAGGTGGCCGATGTGGCGCGCGACTGGTTCAATAATAACCGCTATCAGGATTATCTGTATTTACATGGGCTGGGGGTGGAGATTGCCGAAGCGAGCGCCGAATATATGCATAAGCGCATCCGCGCCGAGCTTGGTTTCGGCCACGAGGATGAGCGTGATATGAAGAAACTCTTGAAGCAGGGCTATCGCGGTTCGCGCTATTCCTTCGGCTACCCCGCCTGCCCGCGGCTGGAAGATCAGGAAATATTGTTGAGGTTGTTAGGAGCCGGCAAGATTGGCATCGAGCTGTCTGATGAATACCAGCTGCATCCCGAACAATCGACTTCGGCGATAGTTGTTCATCATCCGCAGGCGAAGTATTTTAATATTTAGTGTGCCCGCTGCGCGACAAGCTGTTGCTCGCATGGCGCGACGCTCAAGGCTGGTTCGGCGCTACTTGCCTCACATCACGAGGGCTTTAATTCGCCCTCCGCGCCAGCGTCAGCACATTCACCTGAGATGCCCCAGCCTTCAGCAGCGTATAGGTACAGGCATGGATGGTTGCCCCCGTCGTCATCACATCGTCGATCAGCAGGATGGATTTTCCCTTGATTGCGGCGCGGTGTCTTTCGGGAACGCGGAAGGCGCCCTTCACATTTTTCTCCCGCTGCGTTCGCGTCAGCCCGGTTTGTTGCGGCGTATAACGGATGCGGGTGAGTCCGTCCAGTAGTAGGGGTAAACTTGAATGGGCAGCGACGGTGCCGGCGAGCAGCGCCGACTGGTTGTAGCGCCGGCGCACCATGCGCCAGTAATGCAGCGGCACCGGGATGATGAGATCAGAGGCGGCGATCAGCTCTGCCCCAGCGCTTTTAAGCCAGTTGCCGAACACGGAGGCGAGGTAGGCATGATCCTGGTATTTAAGCTTCAGGATCAGCGTCCGGCTATGCTCGTTATACACAAACGTGGCGCGTGCGCGGGAAAAGGGTGGATGCTCCCGCAAGCAATCGCCGCAGAGCGTTTGCTCGTCGACGGCGAATTCGAGCGGCAGGCCGCAGCAGGCGCATTGTGGGGCGCTGATAAACGGAATGTTGCCCCAGCAGTCGGGGCATAGCGTGCCGTGGGTTGGCACCAGCGTGTCACACGCCAGGCACTGCGGCGGAAAAAACAGGTTGAGCAGGCGCGTACGCATAGTCTATTGCTACACGACATGGAGCCGCCGAACCACCTTATTTTTGACCGCAACCGGGTGCAGATGCATCGCCGTCGGGCTGCCCGTGCGCCGGAATATTTTCTGCTGCGCGAGATGCTTGAGCGCCTTGCTGACCGGCTGCAGGATATCAACCGGGAGTTTCCGTCGGTGCTGGAAATCGGCTCGGAAGGGTTACTCAAGAATTATGCGCCAGCCTCTGCCGGTGTTCGGGGTATTGCAGCTCTGGGCGACGAGGAAACCCTTCCATTTGAAGAAAACCGGTTCGACCTGGTCGTCGCGTGCGGCAATCTGCATTGGGTGAATGATCTGCCCGGCATGCTGATCCAGATCCGGCGGGTTCTGAAACCGGACGGATTGTTTTTAGGTATGATGCCCGGCGGCGAAACCCTGTTCGAACTTCGGCAAAGTTTTGAGGCTGCGGAAATAGAAATGGCGGGCGGGATCAGTCCGCGTGTCTCGCCGTTTGTCGATATACGTGATGCCGGGGCGTTGTTGCAGCGTGCCGGGTTTGCGCTTCCGGTGGCGGATGTCGAGCGCGTCGAGGCGCATTATATGCACCCGCTTAAACTGCTACACGACCTTCGCAATATGGGGCAATCCAACGCACTGGTTGGCAGCCGGAAAGGCTTTACACCATGCTCGCTCATGATGCGGATGGCGGATATTTACATGGATCGTTATTCAACCCAGGACGGGCGGGTGAAGGCAACGTTTGACCTGTTAACTCTGACGGCGTGGAAGCCGCATGCATCGCAACAGCAGCCGGCACGTCGCGGCAGCGGCGTGGTCAATTTAAGCAACCTCAGCGATTAGTTTTTGGACGAGTTCCGCGTCGGCTTCAATCATGTCGAGCCTGTGCATGTCGCGGGGTTTTTCCCAGCAGATGGCCGCGTGTTCGACCGCGCGCGGGGTGCCCTGCCAGCGGCGCACCACATACACCGGCATCAGGAGGTGAAACCCGAAATCAGCCATGTAGTTGTGTGACAGGAACCAGAAGGCTTCGCAGTCCGTAGCCAAAATTTTAATATCCAGCTCTTCGCGAATTTCCCGGACGAGCGCATCTTCCGGTGACTCATCCTGCTCCACTTTGCCACCGGGGAATTCCCATTTTCCGGCGAGGCGCTTTCCTTCCGGGCGCTGGGCGAGCAGCGCTTCGCCCCGTTCATTCAGAAGCGCGGCACAGACGACAAGCAGCGTTTTCATGTGCGATAGCTGCCGTTGATGTCGATATAACGGTGCGTGAGGTCGCAGGTATACACGGTGAAGCTTCCCGTGCCGACGCCTACATCGACCGCAATACGGATATCCCTGCCCTGCATGTGGGCAGAGATTTGTGATTCGTTGTAGCTGGGGTCGGCCTCACCGTTTTTGGCGACGCTTACCCCGCCGATGTTGATCGAGAGCGTGTCACGGTTTGCTGCTTCCCCCGCCTTGCCGACGGCCATGACGATGCGCCCCCAATTGGCATCGGCGGCGGCGATGGCGGTTTTGACCAGCGGCGAGTTGGCAATTGACATGGCGATGGTGCGCGCGGCTTTCTCCGAAGCAGCGCCATTAACCGTAATGGTGATGAGTTTTTCCGCTCCCTCGCCGTCTTTAGCAACATGCAGCGCCAGCTCATGTAGCACATCGTGCAGTGCCTGTTTGAATCCGCTGATGTCTGCCCTGGGGTCATTGCCTGCCTTGTCGGTGGCAAAAAGAAGCAGCGTGTCGCTGGTCGAGGTGTCGCCATCAACCGTAATGGCGTTGAAGGTTGTTTCATTCGTCTCGGTAAGCAAAGCCTGTAATGTGGCGGCGGGAATCGCGGCATCGGTAAACACGAATGCAAGCATGGTTGCCATGTCGGGGGCAATCATGCCTGATCCCTTGGCGATGCCGTTGATGGTGACGGTGGTGCCGCCGATGGTTGCCGTGCGTGTTGCCATCTTGGGGTAGGTGTCGGTGGTCATGATGGCGCGCGCGGCCTGCTCCCAACTTGTGTCGCGCAGCGCTTCCTTGAGGCCGGAAAGGCAGGCGGTGATCTTCTCGTCCGGTAGGCGCTCCCCGATTACGCCGGTAGAGGCCGTGAAGACCTCGTTTTTAGCGCAGCCGAAAAGGCTGGTGCATTGCTCGACTATCCGTGCTACCGAGGCCTCCCCCACCCTGCCGGTGAAGGCGTTCGAGTTACCGGAATTCACGATGAGCACCCGCGATGTACCGCTCTTTAGCGCTTCGCGGCAGGCGAGCACTGGGGCGGATGCGGTGAGTGAGCGCGTGAAAACGCCTGCGACGGTGGTTCCTTCATCAAAGGTGGCAAGCAGCACGTCATCGCGATTCTTGTAGCGGATTCCGGCTGCGCCCGCAGCCAGTCGCACGCCGCGTATCGGCGGCAGCGAGGGGTAGGTCGCGGGGGCAAGCGGCGAGGGCGTCATGATTAATGTTGGTCGCCACCGCCAGCAGGTACGGGCTTGGCGCTGGCGTCGAACGGCAGCTCCTTGCCGTTCTCGTCATAATATTTGACGCTTGCCGCTTTGAGCAGCGAGGACAAATAATCTTCCACCACTTTTTCCGACACCTCGCCTTTCAGCTCTTCTTTCGATTCCTCGAAGCTTGCGGGCTTGACGGCGCGACGGTCTTCAAGCTTGATGATGTGCCAGCCAAAGCCGGATTTCACCGGGGCAGAAACCTCACCTTTTTTCAGGGCGAATGCGGCATCGGCAAATTCAGCCACCATTTTATCCTTGGTGAACCAGCCCAAATCGCCGCCTTGCGCTCCTGATCCTTTATCGGTCGATTGCTCGCGGGCAATTTTCTCGAAATCGTCGCCTTTTTTCAGTTGTTCAGCGATTTTTTTTGCCTCTTCTTCGGTTTTCACCAGTATGTGGCGCGCCTTCACTTCTTCGGCGCCGCTACTTTCCCTGACTTTCTGGTCATAGGCTTTTTTCAGTTCGGCATCGGTCACGAGGTCTTTCGCCTTTGATTCCATGTAACTTTGGATGACGATCTGTTTCTGCATATCTTCCATACGCTTTTTAACCGTCGGGTTCTTGTCATAGCCAGCCTTCAGCGCCTCCTTGTACAGGAGCTTTTCCGACACGATGCCCCGCAGCACGTTCTGGCGGATGTTTTCATCGAAGCTTTTGAAATCCGGCGAGTTTCCGCCGGGGAACAGGTTCTTCCAGGTGTCGAGCACTTCCGATAGCCGGATTTCATCGTTGTTATATTTTACAATCACATAATCACCGGCCGCCAATGCGGCGGTGGAGAACACAACAGCGGCAGCCAGCAGTGCAGTACGGAGCGAGGGCATAAAAATCCTTTAAAAGCGGATGGGTTAAAAGCTCTTGGCTTATGCCATATTCTCGGCGCTTCTGCAAGCCTGCCGTTGACTTCGCGGTGTTTTGTGCCTATGTCACTGCATCATCTTCAGGAAACGCCATGTTACTCAAAGCACTTTTTGGGTCGTCCAACGACCGGTTTATCAAATCCCTACAGCCTCTTGTCGCCAAGATCAATTCTTTGGAGCCGCAATTGCAGCGCCTCTCCGACGACGAACTGGCGGGGCGCACTCAGTGGCTGCGCGAGCGCCATGCCGGCGGCGAAACACTCGACCAGCTGCTGGTCGATGCCTTTGCCACGGTGCGTGAGGCGGGGCGTCGCGTGCTCGGCATGCGCCATTTCGACGTGCAGCTGGTCGGTGGCATGGTGCTTCACAAGGGCATGATCGCGGAAATGAAAACCGGGGAAGGCAAGACGCTGGTCTGTACCCTGGCGGCCTACCTCAACGCCCTGTCCGGTAACGGCGTACATGTGGTGACGGTGAACGACTACCTCGCCAAGCGCGACTCGGAGTGGATGGGCAAGCTCCATCGTTTCCTCGGCCTCACGGTTGGGTGCATCACGGGCGGTCTTGAGGATGATGAGCGGCAAGCGGCGTATGCGTGCGATATTACCTACGGCACCAATAATGAGCTGGGTTTCGATTACCTGCGCGATAACATGAAATTCGCCCGCGAAACGATGGTGCACCGGCCGTTTCATTATGCGATTGTCGATGAGGTGGACTCCATCCTGATTGACGAGGCGCGCACCCCGCTGATTATTTCCGGGCCGACCGAAGATAATTCCGAGCTCTATAACCAGGTCGATCGGGTGGTGCGACATGTAAAGCCCGAGCATTACGACAAGGAAGAAAAACAGCGCAGCGTTTCCCTCACCGAGGCGGGTGTGCAGCATGTCGAAGAGGAGATGGTCAAGGCCGGGTTGATGCCGGAGCAATCCTCGATGTATGACATCCACAATGTCTCGCTGGTGCACCACGTCAACCAGGCGCTCAAAGCCCACACGCTGTTTTCCAAGGATGTCGATTACATCGTCAAAGACAACAAGCTCATCATCATTGATGAATTCACCGGGCGGATGATGGAGGGGCGGCGCTACTCCGAGGGGCTGCACCAGGCTCTTGAAGCCAAAGAAGGCGTTGCCATCCAGAACGAGAACCAGACGCTGGCCTCGATCACGTTCCAGAACCTGTTCCGCATGTATCCGAAGCTTTCGGGCATGACCGGCACGGCGATGACCGAGGCGGGCGAATTTCATGATATTTACAAGCTGGAAGTGATCGAGATACCCACTAACGTGCCGGTGGCGCGCAGCGATTCTCAGGATGAGATTTACCGCACGGCGGAAGAAAAATACCGCGCCATCATCAAGGAAATTGCGGTTGCTCATGAGCGGCAGCAGCCCATATTGGTGGGCACGGTGTCGATTGAAAAATCGGAGTACCTCTCCAGGCTGCTCAAAAAAGAAAAGATCGAGCACCAGGTGCTGAACGCCCGCTACCACGAGCAGGAGGCGAGCATTATCGCGCAGGCCGGGCGGCCGGGCGCGGTCACCATTGCCACCAACATGGCCGGGCGCGGTACGGACATTAAGCTCGGCGGTGCCGATGAAGCGGCGAAGGAAGAGGTGAAGCAGGCGGGTGGGCTGTACGTGATCGGCACCGAACGCCATGAATCGCGGCGGATCGACAACCAGCTGCGTGGCCGCTCCGGCCGCCAGGGCGATCCGGGGGCGTCGAAATTCTTCCTGTCGCTGGAAGATGACCTCATGCGGATTTTTGGGTCGGAACGCATTGACGGGCTGCTGCAAAAACTCGGCATGAAAGAAGACGAGGCGATTTTCCACCCGTGGATGACCAAGGCGATTGAGCGGGCGCAACAGAAGGTTGAGGCACGCAACTACGAAATCCGCAAGAACCTGCTCAAATATGACGACGTGATGAACGACCAGCGCAAGGTGATTTACGAGCAGCGCATTGAGCTGATGGAGGCCGCGGATGTTAGCGAGACGGTCGTTGCGATGTTTGATGAAATCAGCGACCATTTGGTGACGACCTATGTGCCTGCCCGCTCCTACGCCGAGCAGTGGCAGACCGCTGATCTTGAGAAAGAAGTGTTTCGCATTTACGGATTGCATTTGCCGGTTGTCGAATGGGCGGCGGAAGAAGGCATTGCCGATGCCGAAATTTCCGAGCGTATGAAAAAAGCCATTGATGAAATGTACACCGCCAAGTTTGTTAAATACGGTGAACCGCTGATGAAGATGGCGGAAAAGCGCGTGTTGCTGCAAACGCTCGACCAGCTATGGAAAGATCACCTGCTGTCGCTCGATCATCTGCGCCAGGGCATCCATTTGCGCGGCTTTGGCCAGCGCGATCCGCTGAACGAATATAAGCAGGAGGCCTTCTCGCTGTTCGAGCAGATGCTGCATCATTTGCGCGAATTGACGGTGAGCCGCCTGGCGCATCTGGAAATCCATGTCGATTCGCCGCAGGGAATTGCCATGCCCTCTGCACCCAAGAAAATGATCCGCAGCGATGAAGCCTCCGACCCGGCACTTTTCGACAAGGTGGGGCGGAACGACCCCTGCCCGTGTGGGTCGGGCAAAAAATTCAAGCACTGCCACGGGGCACTGAGCTAACTCTACTAGGCTGGACGGCTTGCTTGAAAAGTTCGTGCTCGAATCCTCATGTAGCTCCGCTACACTCCGGTTCTGCGCGCGCCCTTTCCTTCGCATCCGCCTCAGCCTAGCGAGTTAGAACAAAACCTTGATTTGTTTTTCTAATAGAAATTGTTCAAAATCCTTTTCATTTTTAATTCTCTTAGAGAAGTAATTAGGATCTGTATAAAAATAGAATTTCACTTTCCCCTTGGAGTTTTGCCGAGCACAAGCAACAGCATCTCTATAAGGCATCAACCAAACCTTATTCCTGGAAAGATCTACAAATGCTAGTATATCAGCAGTAGGATTTTTTGGAAAATCGAATCCAAGGTTAAGGGGGCCTTTGCCCCCGCCTTTTTTAGGCTGAAAATTAGATTTAACTTGAATTGTAAAAGCAGCTTTTTTGCTTACAGAATATGCAACTAAATCAATTCCCGAATCAGTTGTTAGTGAAGAGGATTCTATTCCGTAAAACAATAACCTTTGTTGTACAAGCAGCTCGCCACAACGTCCAATTTGAGTGGATTTAATTTTTCCATTCATTTCATTTAACGCCAACCTGAATCGGCCCTTCGGCGCGGCCATGGATGAACTGGTCGACATACTCGTTGCCACTGCGCTCGATCTCGCGTATTTCGCCAGCCCAGATCAGCTTGCCCTGGTAAATCATGGTTACGCGGTGGGCGATGCGGCGGACGCTGGCCATGTCGTGGGTGATGGTGAGTGTGGTGGCGCCCAGTTCCTTCGTGCATTTAACAATTAGCTGGTTGATGACATCCGCCATGATCGGATCTAAGCCCGTGGTTGGTTCGTCGAAGAAAATAATCTCCGGGTTGGCGGCGATGGCGCGGGCGAGCGCGACACGTTTTTGCATGCCGCCGGAAAGTTCGGATGGCGAGAGGTTTGCAACATCGGCATTCAAGCCTACCTGCTGTAATTTAGTGATGGCGAGCTCTTTGGCCTCGCCTCGGTTGATCTGGTGGTTTTGCAGCAATGCAAACGAGATGTTTTCCCATACCGGCAGCGAGTCGAACAGTGCGCCGCCTTGGAACAGCATGCCGAACTTCCGCATCACTTCCTGGCGCTCGCGGCGGGAGAGCTTGGTGACTTCTTCACCGTCGATTTTGATGCTGCCCTTATCCGGCGTGATGATGCCGAGGATGCATTTGATGAGCACCGATTTGCCGCTGCCTGATCCGCCGATTACCACCAGCGATTCTCCTTTGGGAATGACAAGATCAATCCCGTCCAGCACTTTCTTGTTGCCGAAGGATTTGTAAAGCCCGCTGATTTCTATTTTAGGTGTCGTCATTTGGCAAAGAACACGGCAGTGAGGAAATAGTTGGAAAGTAGAATCAGGATGGAGGCAGAGACCACCGCGTGGGTCGTGGCCGCACCGACGCCCTGCGCGCCGCCTTTGGAGTGGAACCCGTGGTAGCAGCCCATCAATGAAATGATGAATCCGAACGCCGATGCCTTGACCAGGCCGGAGACGACGTCTTTGGTTTCCAGATATTCAAAGGTGCTTTTCAGATAAGGCGCGGGTGAGAAGCCCAGCTCGTGGATCGAGACGAGGTAGCCGCCAAACACACCGATAATATCGCCGACGGCGACCAGGCAGGGAAGCATGGCAAGCCCGGCGATCAGCCGCGGCAGCACAAGATATTTGTGCGGGTCGGTGGACAGGGTGGTGAGTGCGTCGATCTGTTCGGTAACGCGCATGGTGCCGATCTCGGCGGCGTAAGCAGCGCCGATGCGGCCGGCGACCATAAGCCCGGCCATCACCGGCCCCAACTCGCGGGTGATGGCGAGCACCACGACAATCGCAATCGAGCTTTCAGCATTAAAGCGCGAGAAGCCGGAATAGGTTTGCAACGCCAATGCCGCACCGGTGAACATGGCGGTCATGCCCACCACCGGCAGCGAGTAATAGCCGATTTCAATCAGCTGCTTGCGCAATTGCTTAAAATAAAACGGCGGTTGCAGCAGGCCGCTGAAGGCCGACCAGATGAACAGAGAAAGCCTGCCGGTTGCTTCCAGGAAGCCCAGGAAAAAACGGCCAATGGGTGCAAGAAAATTCATAGAGACGACCATAACGAAAGGATAGGAAAGTTGCAACGCGAGAAATTCAGGCGGTGTAGGCGCGTTGTACCCGTCTGCCGATACGGGTGAAGATTTCATAGCCGATGGTGCCGCATTGCTGGGCGATGACATCGACTGGCTGGAGTTCGTTGATAAATTCGGCGCGGTGGTGCGTGCCAAGCAGCTTATCGGGGATCATCGTTACGTCGAGCGCGACCATATCCATGGATACGCGCCCCACGACGGGGACTTTATGGCCGGCGACAAAGGCAGACCCTTCGTTGCTCAGCAGGCGGAAATAGCCGTCGGCATACCCCAGTCCAACGATGGCAATGCGGCTTCCGCGCGGGGCGCTGAACGTCGCGCCATAGCCCACCGTTTCATCGCGATCCAATTCGCGTATCTGCAGGATCGGGGCGGAGAGTGTTGCTACATGTTGCATCGGGTTATTGCCCTCGGTGGGGTTGATGCCATAAAGCGCGCAGCCGGGGCGGCCGATATCGAAGTGATATTCCGGCGGCAGGAAGTGCCCGGACGAATTGACGAAGCTTACCGGCGTGCCGGGCAGGTACCGCGCCGCTTCTTTCAGGCGTGCGAGTTGTTCGGCGTTTTTGGGGTGTTCCGGGTCGCTGGCGCAGGCAAGATGGCTCATCAGCATACGTGGTCGCGGCGTTCCTGCGTTGATTGTGGAAATTCCCAGGCGCGTCATGCCGGTATCGACATGCAGGATAAAATCCTGAGTGGGAACGTTGGGATTACGGATTATTTCCAGCTGCTCATTGCTGTTTACCACCGGCAGAATAGCGTTTGTCGTGAAGGTTCTTTCCTCGCCTTTGAATATGCCATTAAAGACGGCGATGTCGGCTCTGGGAAGAATGCCGCGCAGTTCAACTGCCTCCTCCAGTGTGGCAACAAAAAACAATCCGCACCCTTCTTTGGCCAGCGCTTTGCTGACTTCGGCAATCCCCAGCCCGTAAGCATTCGCCTTTACTACGCTTGCGATATTTTTCTTGGCGTGACGCTCACGCAGCAAACGGTAATTCGCACGCAGAGCGGCGAGATTGACGGAAAGAGTCGCGTTAGGCATGGTGCGTATCGAGATTGTCGAATTGTGTGAGGTTGGCGTCAAAGCGGAGTTTCACGTTGCCGATCGGGCCGTTCCTGTGCTTGGCGATGATAACTTCGGCGACGTTCATGGCGCGATCCATGTCGGCTTGCCACTTGGCGTATTGATCGGCCTTGTCCATCGGCGGTTCTTCACGGCTTAAATAATATTCCTCGCGGTAGATGAACATCACCACGTCGGCATCCTGTTCGATCGATCCGGATTCGCGTAAATCCGAAAGTTGTGGGCGCTTGTCAGGGCGCTGTTCCACTGCACGCGATAGCTGTGACAGCGCCACCACCGGAATATCCAGCTCCTTGGCGATGGCTTTCAGGCCCTGGGTGATTTCGGACACTTCCTGCACGCGGCCATCGCTTGCACGCAGGTTGCTGCCGCGCAGGAGCTGCAGGTAATCGACCACCAGAAGCTTTAAGTTATGCATGCGCTTTAAGCGGCGGGCGCGGGTGCGGAGTCCGGCGATGGAGAGCGCTGGGGTGTCGTCGATGAAAAACGGCATGGCGGCCATTTCATTACTGGTGCGGACGAGGTGGTTAAACTCTTCGCCGGAAATAGTGCCTTTGAAAATGGAAGACGAATTGAGTTTGCTGGCGCTCGATAGCATCCTCGTGCAGAGTTGTTCGGCGGACATTTCGAGCGAGAAAAACCCGACGCTGCCTGCGTCTTTGGCATCTTGTCCCTTGGAGGCGGCCTGCTCGCTTAAAAACTTGCAGGCATTATAGGCGACGTTGACCGCAAGGGCGGTTTTACCCATGGACGGACGCCCGGCCAGGATCAGCAGGTCGGAGCGCTGCAACCCGCCCAGCATCTTATCAAGGTCGAGAAGGCCGGTCGAAACCCCGACGACGCCGTCGTGTTTAAAGGCGTGTTCGGCTTGCTTGATGGCGCCAATGAGCGAATGTTTAATGGCTCGGAATCCGCGGTCGCCGGTGCCCTCAACCGAGAGGTTGAACAGCTTTTGTTCCGCCGCTTCAATCTGGGTGCCAGCCGGAATGTCGATCTGGTGTTCGTAGGCGACGTTGACCACCTCTTCACCGATCGCCACCAGCTGGCGCTTGAGTGCAAGGTCGTAAATCATCTGGCTGTAATCGCTGATGTTGATGACCATGATGGCAAGGCCGGCAAGCTTGGTAAGGTAGGCGCCCCCGCCAATATCGGCGAGCGCCTCATCCTGGTCGAAGAAGTGCTTGAGGGTGACGGGGTTGGCGATCTGGCCACGATTGTTGAATTTTTGGATGGCGTCGAAAATCCGCCCGTGCAGCGGCTCGTAGAAATGCTCTGGTCGAAGCTGGTCGCCCAGATGCTGCATCGCCTCATTATTGACCAGCAGCGCGCCGAGCAGTGCCTGCTCCGCGTCGATATTGCAGGGCGCTTGCCGGAAATGCAGCGATTCGCTGTCGGCGGAAAGCAGCGTTTCAGGAGTAGCGGAAAGGAGGACGGATTGCATGGCGTGTTGCGCTGATTGGGTGGGTTCAAGCTTCACTCTAGCCCCGCCCCGTGTGTCACGCAAGGGGTGAGCCGTGAAATTTTCTTAAATATATTGACTTCCGTGACGCAATGGGTTAGTCGTACCATATTAAAGTGGGCGCGTATCTCCTCCTTTCTGTGCCGCTTCAAAAAAATCCCCCCTCAATTTTCCAATCAACCATCTGTTTATCCATTATATGAAATTACAAGATCTTAAGCTGAAAAACGCTAACGAATTGCTGG
The DNA here is from genome assembly GCA_964518725.1 of uncultured Rickettsiales bacterium. Taxonomy (GTDB): domain Bacteria; phylum Pseudomonadota; class Alphaproteobacteria; order Rickettsiales; family SXRF01; genus JANRKF01. The sequence continues at coordinate 75,512 of CAZFKP010000003.1, forward strand.
CGCTTGCCGAAGCCAACCACGTGGAAGATGCTTCCACCATGCTCAAACAGGAGATGGTGTTCGCCATTCTGAAAAAACAGGCGGAAAAAGGCGAAATCATCACCGGCGAAGGCGTGGTCGAGATTTTGCAGGACGGGTTCGGGTTCCTGCGTTCGCCGCTCGCGAACTACCTTGCAGGGTCGGACGATATCTATGTATCGCCGACACAGGTGCGTAAATTTTCCCTGCGTACCGGCGATACGGTGTCCGGCGAAATTCGCGCACCGAAGGAAGGCGAACGTTATTTCGCACTCACCAAGGTCAACACCATCAATTATGACGATCCGGAAGCGGTTCGCCATCGCATCAATTTCGACAACCTGACCCCGCTGTATCCGGAGCGCCGCATCAAGCTCGAAGTGGAGATGACGGAAAAGGCCGCGCCCGCCGCGCCGGTGTCCGAAGGCTCGGCTAGATCCAAGAAAAAAGAAGTGACCACCGACCTTTCCATGCGTGTTGCCGATATTGTGGCGCCGATTGGGTTTGGCCAGCGGGCGCTGATTGTGGCTCCGCCGCGCACCGGTAAAACGGTGTACCTGCAGAATATCGCCCATTCGATCACCGCCAACCATCCCGATGCCTTCCTCATCGTACTGCTCATTGACGAGCGCCCGGAAGAGGTGACCGACATGCAGCGCACGGTGAAAGGCGAAGTGGTGTCAAGCACCTTCGATGAACCGGCAACCCGCCACGTGCAGCTCGCTGAAATGGTGATCGAAAAAGCCAAAAAACTGGTGGAGCATAAAAAAGATGTGGTGATCCTGCTCGATTCCATCACCCGCCTTGCGCGTGCTTACAACACCGTGGTGCCAAGCTCCGGCAAGGTGCTGACGGGCGGCGTGGATGCCAACGCATTGCAACGCCCGAAACGTTTCTTCGGCGCGGCGCGTAATATCGAGTTCGGCGGTTCGCTCACCATTATCGCGACCGCTCTCATCGAAACCGGCAGCCGCATGGAC
>CAZFKP010000003.1:76519-103256 GCA_964518725.1 uncultured Rickettsiales bacterium
GAGGTGATCTTCGAGGAATTCAAAGGTACCGGTAACTGTGAAATCATCCTCGACCGCAAACTGGCCGATAAACGCACCTTCCCGGCCATCGACATCACCAAATCCGGCACGCGTAAAGAAGACCTGCTGGTGGATAAGGCGACGCTTACGAAAATGTGGGTGATGCGGAAAATCCTGAACCCGATGGGACCGATGGACGGCATCGAATTCCTGCTGGAAAAACTCCAGGAAACCAAAACCAACGCCGAATTCTTCGAAAAAATGAACCGGGGATAGGATTACAAACTCGTAATTCCCAGTTTGCCTGACGGTAATAAACGGTCTGCTAGTGTCTCCTTACACATTGGAGGAGACTTTATGTTGAAACAATCCTTACTTGCAATTGCCGTGATTGCGTTGCAGCTTGACTCGGCGCTGGCGGATCCGCACCATCGCGGCCATGACCGCCATGGTTATCACCGCAATTGGGATCGCCATCACCACGAGGGTCACAGGCCTCGCACGGTGGTGAGCTTTAATTTTGGGTCAAGCCCTTCCTACACCCATCGTCGTTATTATGCGCCGCCCGTGTCCGCTCCGCAGGTGATTTATATCAATAATGACAATGGCCGCCTGATTTCAAACGATGGCGATCGGTATTGCCGGGAATATTATACCCGGGCGACAATTGGCGGTGCCTACCAGCAAACCTACGGCAGGGCGTGCATGCAACCAGATGGAAGCTGGGAAATTATTAGTTAATTAATTACGTATCGACGGGTTGTCTCGAAAGATAACTTACGCTATTAACCTAGTCTTAAAGAGCTACACCTATAGTGGGTGCTTCATTTTTAAGAAAAGGGAGTGGTTATGGCTGCACGTAAGAAAATCGCGCTGATTGGCGCGGGGATGATCGGTGGAACGCTCGCGCACCTGTGCGAAACGAAGAATTTGGGCGATGTGGTGTTGTTCGATATCGCCGAAGGCCTGCCACAGGGAAAGGCGCTTGATATTTCTCAAAGCTCCGCCGTTGATGGTCATGACGTGCACCTCAAGGGCACTAACGATTACGCCGATATCGCGGGTTCGGATGTGGTGATCGTCACCGCGGGTGTGCCGCGCAAACCGGGTATGAGCCGCGACGATCTGGTTGCCATCAATACCGGTATCATCAAAACCGTCGGCGAGAACATCAAGAAACATGCGCCGAACGCGTTTGTGATCGTCATCACCAACCCGCTTGATGCGATGGTGTATGTGATGCAGAAAGTTTCCGGCCTGCCAGCGAATAAAGTGGTGGGCATGGCGGGCGTGCTCGATAGCTCGCGCTTTGCCTTCTTCCTTTCGGAAGCGCTGGGCGTTTCGATTTCCGATATCAATGCCTTCGTGCTTGGCGGCCATGGCGATACGATGGTGCCAGTCGTGGGTTACACGACGATTTCCGGCATTCCCCTGCCAGAGCTGGTGAAGCAAGGCTGGATCAAGCAGGATGCGCTCGATAAGATCGTGCAGCGCACACGTGATGGCGGTGCGGAAATCGTGAATCTGCTGAAAACCGGCTCGGCGTTTTATGCGCCGGCTGCCTCCGCTATCCGCATGGCGGAAGCCTATATTTATGATAAAAAACGCATCCTGCCGGTAGCCGCGCACCTGAATGGTGAATTCGGTGTGAAAGACCTCTATGTTGGCGTTCCTGCTGTGATTGGCGCGGGCGGCGTAGAAAAAGTGGTTGAAATCTCCCTCAGTTCGGAGGAGAAAGCGATGTTCGACAAGTCGGTGGCTGCGGTCAAAGGCTTGTGTGAAGGAATTAAATTGTAAGTGCGCGACTGCTCGTAGCCGCCACGCCAACCCTACTCGCAATCGCGATTAGAAGGAGTATAAGAAAATGAATATCCATGAATACCAAGCCAAGCAAGTGCTGGCGAAATACAAGGTTCCCGTCCCGAAGGGTCATGTGGCCTATACGCCGAAAGAGGCGGTGGCTGGCGCGCAGAACCTTGGCGGCAAGCTCTGGGTGGTGAAAGCGCAGATTCATGCCGGTGGCCGTGGCAAGGCGGGTGGGGTGAAGCTCGCCAAAACGCTTGAAGAAGTCGAAACTCTTTCCAAGAACATGTTGGGCGTGACGCTGGTTACTCATCAAACCGGGCCGGAAGGCCGCTTGGTGCGCCGTGTGTATGTTGAAGAAGGCACCGGCATCAAAAAAGAACTCTATCTCTCGCTCGTGGTCGATCGCGCCACTTCGCGCATCACTTTTATCGCCTCCACCGAAGGCGGCATGGATATCGAGGAAGTGGCGGCGTCGCACCCGGAGAAACTGATTAAACTGTCGATCGACCCGGCTGCCGGCATCCAGCCGCATCATGGGCGCAAGCTGGCATTCGGCCTTAAAATCCCGAAAGAGCTGCACGGCAAGTTTGAGCAGTTCATCAACGCGATTTATGAATGCTTTGTTGATACCGATGCGAGCCAGGTAGAAATCAATCCGCTGGTCATTACCGATGGCGGCGAGCTGGTGGCGCTCGATGCGAAATTCAATTTCGATGAGAATGCGCTGTTCCGCCATCCCGACATCATCACGCTGCGCGATCCCGATGAGGAAGACCCGCTGGAGCAGAAAGCTGCGAAATTCGGCCTGTCCTACGTGAAAATGGACGGCAATATTGGCTGTATGGTCAACGGCGCCGGCCTTGCCATGGCGACGATGGACATCATCCAGCTCTATGGTTCGGCACCGGCCAACTTCCTCGACGTGGGTGGCGGTGCGACCAAAGAGAAAGTCGGCGAAGCGTTCAAGCTAATTTTGTCCGACCCGAACGTGAAGGGTATCCTCGTGAATATTTTCGGCGGCATCATGCGTTGCGATATTATCGCCGAAGGCATTATCTCGGCGGCGAAAGAAGTGAATCTCAACATCCCGCTGGTGGTGCGCTTGGAAGGCACCAATGTGGAGCTGGGCAAGAAAATGCTCGCCTCCTCCGGCCTTGCGATCACTCCAGCCGATAACCTTGCCGACGCAGCAGAAAAGATCGTCGGCGCAGTGAAAAAGAAGGCAGCATAATATGAGCATCCTCATCAACAAAAATACCAAAGTCATCTGTCAGGGCTTCACTGGCCGTGAGGGAACCTATCACTCCGAGCAGGCCGTGGCCTACGGCACCAAGATGGTCGGCGGCGTCACTCCCGGCAAGGGCGGCACGATGCATATCAACCTGCCGGTGTTCGACACGGTGGAAGAGGCCAAAGCAAAAACCGATGCCAATGCTTCGGTGATTTACGTGCCGCCGAAATTCGCCGCGGATGCGATTCTGGAGGCGATTGACGCCAAGATTGAACTCGTCATCTGCATCACCGAAGGTATTCCGGTGCTCGACATGGTAAAGGTGAAGCGCGCACTTTCCGGTAGCAATACCCGCCTGGTCGGCCCGAACTGTCCCGGCGTTATCACGCCGGAAGAATGCAAAATCGGCATCATGCCCGGCCATATCCATAAAAAAGGTACGATCGGCATCGTGTCGCGCTCCGGCACCCTCACCTATGAGGCGGTCGCGCAAACTTCCGCCGAAGGTTTCGGTCAGTCGACCTGCGTGGGTATCGGCGGCGATCCGGTCAACGGCACGAACTTCATTGATGTGCTGGATTTGTTCCTGCATGATGATGAAACTCAGGCTATCGTCATGATCGGCGAAATTGGCGGCGATGCGGAAGAGCAGGCAGCAGATTTCCTGAAATCCCAGAAAATCAAGAAACCAGTGGTCGGCTTTATCGCCGGGCGCACGGCGCCTCCAGGCCGCCGCATGGGCCATGCCGGCGCTATCGTTTCGGGTGGCAAGGGTGGTGCGGAAGACAAGATCGAAGCCATGAAATCGGCGGGCATCATGGTGTCGGACTCCCCGGCAGCACTTGGCCGCACCATGGCCGAGCTGCTTAAGAAAAAAGCGGCCTGATCCGGTGTCCTTGGCAGGAATCTTTCCAGACAGCCTGCCGCGTTCCGCAGAGGTGTGGCGCCAGCTCACCCATCCGGTGACGACCCAGGATTATGTCATGGCGGGGATTTACATCCTCGTCGCTTTGTTCGTTCTATCTTGGATTAAGCGGATATTCAGTAACGGTGATTACTAGGCCGCGCACGCGCTAGCGAGTTCCCAATAAATCCAACAAGCCATTCTTGTTCAGAAATTTGCTTTCCTGCCCCGGCTTTGGAACCTGCCGGAACTGTAGCTTGCAATCGGCTTGCTTGAGCCGCGTTGTTTCATTCTCAAACACCACAACCCCGGTGCATTCACTGTTCGAGCTGTAGCGCATATTGACGCTGACACCGCCCATCATATTCGCGCCGTCCGCCCATTCGGCAGAGGTAAAGGTGACTGCACCCGTCGTATCGTCAAGCGTTTGGAGCGAGGGCGTGTAGCTATAATCGGTGAGGCTGTAGAGGATATTGTCAATGAAGGTGATGAACTTGGCTTTGTCGAAATGCTCATCCATTGCCGGGCGGGTATTGCCGATGGAAAAGAAATGAACCGTGAGGTGGATTTTGGCATCATCGGTGAGAAGTTCGGCAAGGGCGGCGCTTACCTTTGCACGATCCTTCGTCGTCACGGCATTGGCAAATTGCATGAGCGAGGCCTGTACCGCACGCTTCTTTCCCTGACTGACATAGTAATACCCCATCGCTCCTATCAGCATTGCCAGCAACATGAGCAGTGATGCGATCTTCTTCATGGCTAGTCGCCTGAAAAAGCCTGCAACCCGGTAATCGCACGGCCGAGGATTAGGGCGTGGATATCGTGCGTGCCCTCATAGGTATTGACGCTTTCTAGGTTCATCACATGGCGGATGACGTGGTATTCATCGGAGATGCCGTTGCCGCCGTGCATGTCGCGGGCTTGTCTTGCGATGTCGAGCGCTTTTCCGGCATTGTTGCGCTTGATCATCGAAATCATTTCGTTAGCGGAATTGCCCTCATCCATCAGGCGGCCAACACGCAGGCAGGCTTGCAGCCCGAAGGCGATATCGACCATCATATCAGCGAGTTTCTTCTGGATAAGCTGGTTAGCGGCCAAGGGCTTCCCGAACTGTTTGCGTTCCATGGTGTAATTGCGCGCCGCTTCATAACAGAATTGTGCCGCGCCGAGCGCCCCCCAGCCGATGCCGTAGCGTGCCTTGTTGAGGCAGGAGAACGGCCCTTTGAGGCCGGCCACGCCCGGGAGCATGGCGTCTTCCGGTACATCGACATCGCTCATCATAATCATGCCGGTGGCGCTGGCGCGCAGGGAGAATTTCCCCTCAAGCTTGGGCGCGGTAAGACCCTTCATGCCCTTCTCCAGGATAAATCCCTTGATGGTGCCGTCGGGAATGGTCTTGTCACCAAAGACCTTCGCCCAAACTACGAACACATCCGCTATCGGTGAATTGGTGATCCAGTTCTTGGCACCGCTTAAACGATAGCCGCCGCTTGTTCTGGTGGCGCGGGTAATCATGCTGCCGGGGTCGGAGCCATGGTCAGGCTCGGTGAGGCCGAAGCAGCCGATCAGCTCGCCCTTTGCCAGTTTCGGCAGATATTTTTCTTTCTGAGTGTCCGACCCGAACGCGTGAATCGGGTGCATGACCAGCGAAGATTGCACGCTCATTGCCGACCGATAACCGGAATCCACCCATTCGATTTCCTTACAGATCAGGCCGCTTGCGACATTGTTGAGCCCGGCGCAGCCGTAGCCCTCGATAGTGACGCCGAACAGTCCGAGCCCCCCCATTTCCTGCATGATTGCGGTGTCAAATTGTTCATGACGGTTGGCCTCGATGATGCGCGGGAAGAGCTTCTCGCGTGCATAGGCGCGGGCGCTTGCCGCCACCATGCGTTCTTCATCGGTAAGCTGGGTATCGAACAAAAGAGGATCGAGCGGGTCAAGAGCCATGGTTATTTTCCTAGTAAACGTGCGACGTAGCGTGCGATGAGATCAATCTCGAGATTGAGTGTATCACCAACTGTGCGGGCATGGAAGTTTGTAACGCCCCAAGTGTGTGGGATGATGTTAACAAAGAAGCGATTCCCAGCGACCTGGTTGACGGTGAGCGATACGCCGTTAAGCGTCACCGATCCTTTGGCGGCAATGAAGCGGGAAAACGCTTCGGGGGCTTCGAGTTCCAGCACGCGCGAATCGGCATGGGCCGTGATAGCGCGTAGTGTCGCCAGCCCATCGACATGACCGGAAACCATGTGGCCATCGAGTGTTTCACCGAGGCGCAGGCTGCGTTCCAGGTGCAAGCGTTCGCCTAGGTTCCAGCGTGGTGCGGTGCAGGCAAGGGTTTCGGCCGAGAGGGTGGCGGCGAAATGTCCCGGTGTTTTCTCAATAACCGTGAGGCAAGCGCCGTTGCAGGCAATCGAATCACCGATGCGGAGATCCGCTTCCGGTAAATCGTGGGCGACGGTGATGCGCCAGTCGCCCGATTTTTCGCAGGCAATGATGGTGCCGAAATGGTGGATAACGCCGGTGAACACTATGATGGCCTTTCAAGAATGCGGAGTGTGTCGTTGCCCAGCACTAGCACATCCCCCACCTGCTGCCAACCGGCGAGCGGGTTGGTTGTGGCAAACACCGCCAGGCCTTCCTCCAGGGCAAGGTGTGGTGCTTCATACCAGTAGATGCGGTCAACCAGCCCGCTTTCGATGAAGTATGTGTTCACCCCCTGCCCGGCTTCGATGAGCAGTCGGGTGATGCCACGTTCAGAGAGGTTGGCGATCACATCGTCTTCGCGCGCATAGACCCAGCAAGGATGAATTCTTGCGGCTGCGGGTAAGCGTCCGTGCGAATCCAGCACCACGCGCACCGGTGAGCGGTGTTCCTGCCCGGGAATCCTCACCGTAAGCAGCGGATCGTCGGCAAGCACGGTGCCAATGCCGGTCAGGATGGCGTCGAATTGTGCCCGCAATGCTTGGCCGTGCTCGCGTGCTTCGGCTCCGGTAATGTCGGTACGCACTCCGGGTGTGACGGCGATCTTTCCATCGCGGGAAGCGGCGATTTTCATAGCGATAAAGGGGCGCTGTTTTTCGATGACCGAGAAAAATCCGCGATTTATTTCTCGTGCTTCCGCCAGGTTCATTTCCTGCACGATGATGCCGGCGGTGCGTAATTGGGCGCTGCCCTGCCCGTTTACTTTCGGGTTCGGGTCACGGCAGGCGATGATGCATTCCCGGATTCCGGCACCGATGATGGAATCGGTGCAGGGTGGTGTCTTTCCATGGTGGCTGCACGGCTCAAGAGTGACGTAAAGCGTCGCTCCTTTCGCCTTGTCCCCGGCCTGTGCTAGCGCGATAATTTCAGCGTGAGGCCTGCCGCCTTTGGCCGTTGCTCCTTCACCAACAATGACATCGCCCTGCACTACCACCGCCCCCACGGCGGGGTTCGGCCAGGTCTGGCCAAGGGTCGTCTGCGCCAGCTCCAGCGCGTGCTGCATGAAATAATGTGACATGATGCGGTTTTAGCACCCGGTGAGGCGAAGCGCCAGCTATTCGCCGTGTTCGCCCAGCTCTTCGACGATATCCTCGAAATCTTTGGCTTCGCGGAAATCGCGGTAGACGGAGGCGAAACGGATATAGGCAACCGTATCGACGCCCTTTAGCTCATCCATGACGACCTTGCCGACCATGTTGGTGGGTATTTCGGCCTCGCCCATGCTTTCAAGCTTCTGGGTAACGCGGGTCACGAGCTGGTCAACCTGGTCAGCGGTGACCGGACGTTTTCTGGTGGCAATCTGGATGGAACGCAAGAGTTTGTCGCGGTCGAAGATGCGGCGCTCGCCATTCTTTTTCACCAGGGTCAGTTCGCGCAGTTGCACGCGCTCGAAGGTGGTGAAGCGCGAGTTGCATTCCGGGCAGAAACGGCGGCGGCGGATAGTGAGGCCATCCTCACTCGGGCGGGAATCTTTTACCTGTGTATCGGCATGGCCGCAGTAAGGGCATTTCATAGTCGATCCTCAAAATATGGACTTAGAGGGCTCAATCCTAACAAGATTTAGATAATAAGGGGTTAATTTCAGGCAATTATTCTAAATATAGTGATTTCTAGGCATTTTCTTGTCCAAGGACATGCTGGCGGTAGGAAAGCGCCTCACCTACGTGTGCGGATTCGACCGTTTCGCTGCCCGCCAAATCGGCAATGGTGCGGGCGACGCGCAACACCCTTGTATAGCCGCGCATGGACAGGCGCATTTTCGCGGTGGCTTGTTCAAGCAGGCCATTGGCGTCGCTGCCGAGTTTTACCAGCTGTTGCAATACATCGCCCTGCAGCTCGGCATTGATCCGCAGCGGTAGTTTCATTGCTTCAAAACGCGCCTTCTGGCGATTGCGGGCGGCTGCGACCCGGTTGGCGACGGCGGCGGTTGACTCTCCTGGTGCGCTTGCCAGCATATCGAGTGTCGGCACCTCGGGTACATCGACCATCATGTCGAAGCGGTCAAGCAGAGGGCCTGAGAGTTTCGACTGGTAGTCCATCGCGCAGCGCGGTGCCTTGTTGCAGGCGCGGGTGGCATCGGAAATATAACCGCAGCGGCAAGGATTCATCGCAGCAACCAGTTGGAAACGTGCCGGGTAGGTCACGTGGGCGGCAACACGAGCCACCGAAATCGTTCCGGTTTCCAGCGGCTGGCGGAGCGATTCGAGCACGGCGCGGGGGAATTCCGGCAGCTCGTCGAGGAACAATACGCCGTGGTGGGCGAGAGAAATTTCACCGGGCAGCGCCCGTTTGCCGCCGCCGACCATGGCGGCTTGCGAGGCAGAATGGTGCGGGTCGCGGAACGGGCGGTGGTGGCTTAATTTGCCGCCTTCAAGCTTTCCGGCGATGCTTGCGACCATGCTGGTTTCCAACACCTCGGCGGCGTCCATCGGCGGCAGGATGCCGGGGAGGCAGGAGGCGAGCATCGATTTTCCAGCGCCGGGCGGGCCGCACATGAGCAAATTATGTCCACCAGCGGCAGCGACTTCGAGCGCCCGCCGCGCCGTGTGCTGGCCGCGCAGCTCGCGCATGTCGGTATGGCGCGGGGTGCCGCTAGCGATCTTGCTTTCCGGGCGCGGCAATTGCTGCGAGCCTTTCATGTGATTGATGAGGGACAGTAGGTGCGGTGCGGCGACAATCATTTCAAGTCCCGACCATGCCGCTTCCGACCCGCACGCTTCCGGGCAGATAAGCCCCTTGTCTTCGCCGCCAGCATAGATGGCGCTGGGAAGGATTCCGGCGACCGGCAGGAGCGTGCCATCGAGCGACAGCTCGCCGAGCGCGACGTAATTTGCCACCGCATCTTCCGGCAGTACGCCCATCGCCATCAGCAGCCCGATGGCAATCGGCAGGTCGAAATGGCTGCCTTCTTTGGTGATGTCGGCGGGGGAAAGGTTGACGGTGATGCGTTTGGGCGGCAGCGATAGGCCGATGGCGTGGATGGCTGCCCGCACCCGCTCGCGTGATTCGGCCACCGCCTTGTCAGGGAGGCCGACTACCGTAAACGCTGGAAGCCCGCCGGAGAGTTGTACCTGCACGTCGATCGGGACGATGCGGGTGCCCTCGAAGGCGACCGTCGAAACATGCGCTACCATGCGGCGATTCCCGCCTGTTTCAGCAGGTTGCGGGTGGTGGCGAGCGGCAGCCCAATCACATTGGAAACCGAACCATTAATGCGCGGGATAAAGGCTTCGGCGAGGCCCTGGATGGCATAACCCCCGGCCTTGCCCTGCCATTCGTTGCTGGCGATATAATGTTCGATGTCGCGCCCGGTAAGTCGCGCAAACTGCACCACGGTCATGTCGGTGCGGGTGGTGATTTTCCCTGAGTGCTGCACGACGACCGCCGTATAGACACGGTGGCGCTTCCCGGAAAGGAGCGTGAGGCAGGCACGCCCCGCCCGCTCGTCGTTGGCCTTTGGCAGGATGCGTTTGCCGCAGGCGACCACCGTATCGGCGGCGAGGATGACGGCATCGGGGTGGGACGCTGCAATGTGTGCGGCCTTGGCGCAGGCTACGCGTTTGGCATAAAGGTGCGGCGGCTCATTCTTCAGTGGAGTTTCGTCGATGTTTGCCGGCAGCACGTGCAAGGGCGTGATGCCAATCGCTGCCAGCAGCGCAAGACGCCTGGGGGATGCGGAAGCCAGAATCAGCGCTGGCTTTTGCATGCTATTTCTCGCGGAATTTCACGCGGCCCTTGGTCAGGTCGTAGGGGGTCATTTCCACCATCACCTTATCGCCAGCCAGTACACGGATGCGGTTCTTACGCATCTTGCCGGAAGTGTGCGCGATAATGATGTGGCCGTTTTCCAGTTTCACGCGGAAGGTCGCGTTGGGCAGCAGCTCCATTACGATGCCGGAAAATTCGAGTAATTCTTCTTTAGCCATGGGTGTCCTGTGTAAGAGTGGATTGATGGGGGTTATATCATTTAAGATGCAAAACGCAAACAAGAGTAAATAGACGCCGGGCGGTGGCCAGATCGGTAGATATTCTGGCTTCCAGCATGGTTTTCAGGATTTCCGCCCCCTCGTTGTGGATGCCGCGCCGCCCCATGTCGATCGCTTCAATCTTGCCGCAGCTGGTGTTTTTGAGGGCGTCATAATAGCTTTCGCAGATCAGGAAATAGTCGCGGATGATGCCACGCATCGGCGATATTGGCAGGCTCACGCGGCTGTGCTTGTCTTCTTCATCGGCGCTGATGTCAAAAATAAGCCGGTTGTCCTCGATCCGAAGCACCACATCATAGGGGCCGCATTCCAGCTCCACCGGGTCGAACACATTGTCATCCAGCAGGTCGGCGATGGCGACGTTGCGCTCATGCTCTGCTTCGGTGGAGCGGATTTTCTTGCTGCCTTCTTCCAAGCGGATGGCGCGGATGCGTTCGGCCGGTATCATGGCTTGCGGATGGACAGCGAGAGCTCGTGTGCCCCGAGTCCCTCGGTATGCGCCAGCACCTCACCATAAGGGCGGATCGATTCAAATGATTCCGGCGTGCAGGAAATGATAGAACTGCGTTTTAAAAAATCAAACACTGATAGGCCGGAAGAAAAGCGTGCGGTGCGTGACGTGGGCAGTACGTGCGAAGGTCCAGCAATGTAATCGCCTGCCGCTTCGGGTGTGTGTCGGCCGATAAAGATGGCACCGGCGTGGCGGATGTTCTCTGCCAGCGCGGGTGCGTTTTCGGTCATGATTTCGATATGTTCGGCGGCGACGGCGTTGGCAATCGCGCAGCCCTCGTCCCAGTTCTTCACGGTGATAATGGCGCCATACCGTTCCCACGAGGCGCGGGCGATGGTCTGGCGTGGCAGGGTTGCAAGGGTGGCCTCGACTGCGCTGGCAACGCTTGCGCCAAAGACGGCACTGTCGGTGATAAGGATGGATTGGGCGAGTGGGTCATGCTCGGCTTGCGACAATAAATCGGCGGCGACCCATGCCGGGTTGCTTTTACTATCGGCGAGCACCAGTATTTCCGAAGGGCCTGCGATCATGTCGATGCCGACGGTGCCGAACACCTGCCGCTTGGCCTCGGCGACATAGGCGTTGCCTGGCCCCACGATCTTATCAACCGGAGAAATCGTTTCTGTTCCGTAAGCGAGTGCGGCAATAGCCTGCGCGCCGCCGATTTTATAAATTTCATCAATGCCAGCCACGTGTGCTGCGGCGAGCACAGCCGGGTTCAGCGCCCCGTCCGGACAGGGCACCACCATGGCAAGGCGTTTCACTCCGGCGACGGTGGCGGGAATGGCATTCATCAATACCGAGCTTGGATAGGCCGCCGTGCCGCCTGGAACATAGAGGCCGACCGCGTCGATGGCATTCCAGCGGTGGCCGAGGGTGGTGCCAGATTCATCGACATATTCGAGATTGGCAGGCAGTTGTTTTTCGCTGTAGGCGCGGATGCGTGTGGCGGCCATGCGGAGCGACTTGATGAGTTCGGGCGCACACAGGCTCAGGCCATTGGCAATTTCGCGGTCGCTGACGGCAAGTGATCCGGCGTCCGGCGTATGGCGGTCGAACTGGGTGGTATAGTCGATCAGGGCTGCGTCACCGCCGTTGCGGATGGTTGCGATAATCGTTGCAACTGATGCTGCCACATTCCCGTCACCATCTTCCCGTGCGGCAAGCAGCGCACGTAGTGCTTGCTCAAACCCGGGGTCGGACGTGGAAAGTCTACGCGCCATCCACAGCCTCGCGGAAGGCGGCAATCAGCGCGTTCATTTCTTCGCTGCGGGTTTTGAATGTGGAGCGGTTGATGATTAGCCGCGACGACACGTCGGCGATGGTTTCACTTTCGACCAGGCCGTTGGCGGCGAGCGTCTGGCCGCTGCTTACCAGGTCAACGATGCGACTGGCAAGCCCGAGTCCCGGCGCTAGTTCCATGGCGCCGGAGAGCTTGATGCATTCGGCCTGGATGCCAAGATTGGCAAAATAATTTCGTGTGAGGTTCGGGTACTTGGTGGCGATCCGCACATGGCTTGCGTGCTCGCGCTTCAGCCGCGCCTCATCCTTGCGTTGTACGGCGACGCTTAAGCGGCAGCGACCGATCTTCAAGTCGAGTGGCTGGTAAATATCGTCATAATTGAATTCCATCAGCACATCGCTGCCGGCCACGCCGACATGGGCGCCGCCGAAGGCAACAAAGGTCGGCACGTCGAACGAGCGGACGCGGATCAGCTGGATTGGTGCGCCTTTGCACTCGAAGGTCAGCTGCCGGGAATTTTCGTCAAAGAATGCTTCTTCCGGAATAATGCCGACGGCGCGCAGCAGCGGGTGCAATTCGGAAAGGATACGCCCTTTGGGTACGGCGATGGTAAGCGGCGCGGCGAGTTGCATTACGCGGCCTCGGCGGCAGCGGTGTGGTCGCGTTCCCGCACCCGCTCGATGGTCGCACCGCAGGCACGGAGTTTTTCTTCGAGTTTTTCATAGCCGCGATCGAGGTGGTAGATGCGATGGATGGTGGTTTCGCCTTCCGCCACCAGCGCCGCGATGACGAGCGATAGCGATGCGCGCAGGTCGGTTGCCATCACCTCGGCGCCCCGCAAGCTTTTCACGCCGCGGATCATGGCGGAAGACCCGTGTACGACGATGTTGGCGCCCATGCGGCAGAGTTCGGGCACATGCATGTAGCGGTTTTCAAAAATTGTTTCAGTCATCATGCTGGCGCCATCGGCGATCGAAAGCATCGCCATCATCTGCGCTTGCATGTCGGTGGGGTAGCCGGGGAAGGGCTGGGTCATGATATCCACGCCGTGGACGGTGCCCTTGCGCTCGACCAGCAGGCCGCGTCCGGTATCAGTGAAGGTCACGCCTGCCGCCTCGAACTTGTCGATGACGTTGCCGAGCAGTTCTGGCGTTACGCCGACCAGCTCCAGCAACCCGCCGGTGGCGGCTGCAGCGGCGGCGAAGCTTCCGGCCTCAATGCGGTCGGCGATGACGGTATGGAAGGCGCCATGTAGCGAGGTTGCGCCTTGGATGCGGATTTCATCGGTGCCGATCCCGTCGATTCTCGCGCCCATCGCTTGCAGGCAGCGGGCAAGGTCACAGACTTCCGGCTCGCGCGCGGCATTTTTCAGGACGGTTTCACCCTCGGCGAGGCTTGCCGCCATCAGGATGTTTTCCGTGGCGCCGACGGAAACTTTCTCGAACGTGATCTCGGCGCTTTTCAGGCGGCCGTTCACATGGGCGTCGATATAGCCTTCGGCGAGCTCGATGACCGCACCCATTTTTTCGAGCGCCTTCAGGTGCAGGTCGATCGGCCGTGTGCCGATGGCGCAGCCACCGGGTAGCGAGACGCGAGCCTTGCCGAAACGGGCGAGCAGCGGCCCCAGCACCAACACGCTGGCGCGCATGGTGCGTACCAGTTCGTAAGGCGCGGTGAAGTTGTCGACGGCGCGGGCGTTCAGCACCATCGCGTTGTCGCTGTGATGGATGGTGACGCCATGTTGTTCGAGGAGCTTGGCGAGCGTCTTCACATCGGCGAGGTCGGGGATGTTGGAAAGGGTGAGCGTCTCGTCGGTGAGCAGGCTCGCCGCCATCAGCGGCAGGGCAGCATTCTTCGCGCCGCTGATATTTACGCTGCCTGAAAGTTTATTCCCGCCGGTGATGAGGAGTTTCTGCATAGTCATGTTATCGGTGAGTTACCTTGCGGCAAACACCCCGCAACTCATCAATCTCCTTCACTAATCTGGAAAGCGGCGTTGGTTTCCCATCCTCTTTAAACGCATTGACGACCGTGCTGGCGGGAACATTGTCGCCAGTCAGGCCTTCGATATCTTTAAGCATAGACCACGTGTCCGTAATCGCTGGTTGGATGGCCTGCAGGGCTAAGCCTGACGCTCCCGTCATGATCGTATCTTTCGCCCCGGCCATTGCCCTATCCATAACCTTTTGTTTGACATCCCTTGGGATAGTTGCCGCACCCGGCACGGATTTTAGTCTGCTTTCAACGATTCTCGATGCAGCTTTTGCGGCGGTTGTAAAAACCTCATCATCCACGGTGGTGATTTCAGCGAGGCTGTCATAGACTTTTAGCCCCGAAGCGATACGGTTTATCGCAGTGCCAAAATCTTCCATTGTTTCATTTCGAGGGTTGTAGACCCCCAATTCCATTGCTCTGGCGACAATGTTGGCCGCTTTCAGGACAATAGTGTTTGGTGCTTTAATGGTCTTGAGCCGTGCTGTGTAGGCCGCCCCATCTTCTTCGGGAAGCGGGGCGTATTTTGGCTTTTCTGCGGTGGCGGTTTCTGTATTACTCATCATGCGGCTCCTTTTTTGATAGACTCAATCCGCGGCAGGGTCACGCCCTTTTGCCCCTGGTATTTGCCCTTGCGGTCGCCGTAGGACGTCTGGCACACCGAGTCGCCTTTTAAAAACAGGAACTGGCAGGCGCCTTCGTTGGCGTAGATTTTGGCCGGCAGTGGCGTGGTGTTGGAAAACTCCAGCGTCACATGCCCTTCCCATTCCGGCTCCAGCGGCGTGACGTTCACGATGATGCCACAGCGCGCATAGGTGGATTTTCCGACACACACCACCAGCACATCGCGCGGAATGCGGAAATATTCCACCGTGCGGGCGAGTGCGAAGCTGTTTGGCGGGATGATGCAGCACTCGGTTTTGCGGTCGACGAAGCCTTTCTGGTCGAAGGATTTGGGATCGACAATGGCGGAATCGACGTTGGTGAAAATTTTGAACTCATCGGAAACACGCGCATCGTAGCCGTAGCTCGATACGCCGTACGAAATCACCCCCTCGCGCTGGAGGTTTTCTACATACGGTTCGATCATTCCCTTGGCCGCGTGTTCGCGGATCCAGCTATCCGGCATAATGCCCATGGCGTTTTCCCCTCGTTGTCACGGCTAAGTTTGTATCGTTAACGAATGAAAATTTCAAAGTAAAAAGCGCCCGGGATCGCAAGATTATTTGCTTTTTCGCCGCGCTTGGTTTATCGTGCCGCGAGTAACACAGAATTTATTATGAAAAAACAGCTATTTACCTTGATTTTCTGCGCCCTTGCCGCCTGTTCGCCCAAGGTGGATAATCGCGGCTACGTCAAGCAGGTGGATTTTGCCGGCAAGATTGTTGTTGGCCAGACCGGCCGGGAGGAGGTGGTCGACCAGTTCGGCTCGCCCTCCTCGCAGTCGAGTTTTGGCGATGAGACCTGGTACTATATCAACAACCGCAAGGAAACGGTGGCGTTCCTGGCTCCGGAATCGGTGGATCAGGATATTACGCGCATTGAATTCGATGCGAATGGGATCGTTACGAAGGTGGAACATTACGCGCAGGATCAGGCACAGGAGATAAAAAACGTCAAGCGTGAAACGCCAACCGAGGGCCATACGCTTGGGTTTGTCGAACAGGTGCTCGGCAATGTCGGGCGCTTCAGCAAGGGGGACAGCAGTGGCACGGTCGCCCCCGGCAGGAAGCCGAGCTCCGGCGGGTATTAGTTCGTTTCCTGTTCTTCGGTAACGTGCAATACGTCAAACTCAAGGTATGAATCGCAGGCGGAGCGCTCGGCGGATTCCTTGTCTTTCCAGAGGCTGAAGCGGAGTATTTCCCAGCGGTCGGCGTCCATGGCGATCACGTGCATGTAGAGATCTGGGTTTGAAAGCAGCGCTTCCTGGTGTGATTTTTCGGCATTCACGTAGCGGTCAATCCGCTCTTCCGGGGCGATCATGTCGCTTTCGCGGAGCGCATAGGTGGGGACGACTTCTTTGTTGCCATAGCCCAATTGCAGCACAAACCAGCTTCGTACACGGTGGCGGCTGAAGGCCTCGATCACGCCCTTGAACAAATCGTCCATCAGGAAATCGCGCGCTTCTACCACGTCTTTCCACACGTAGAACGGGGCGTAGAGTTTTTCCTTGTCGTTATAGAGGAACGATTTGTGTACCAGCCCGGAATGCCCGTCGAACAGGCGGCTACGCAGGGCAACCCGTTCGCGGATGTTGGCGGCATCGTAGCCTGGCGGCAGCGGGATCGTATATTGCATGGCGAGCATGGAAACCTGTCTGTAATGCTTGGTGCGCGCCAATGTGTAGGCAATCCGTGCCATAAAGCAAGCATTCTTTCCGCACAGAGCCTATCTGCCGCACTTTCCTGTTGACTTCGAGCCGCGCTTTTGCTTGAACTACCCTCCCTTTCAGATGACTCCTTCGTCTAGCGGTTAGGACATCGCCCTTTCACGGCGGTAACACGGGTTCGATTCCCGTAGGGGTCACCACCATCCACAAAGCATGTGTATAAAAAAACACCGCCCACCGGTGAGGGTGAGCGGTGTTGTTGTCGCGTGCTCGCTTATTGGGCGGTAGCGGGTTCGCTGGTCACGGTGGCGGTGCCGCTACGGGTTTTGCCGCCCGGGCCAGTGACCGTACGGGTGAGCGTGCCGGTTGCAGGATCGACCTTGTTGGTGGCAGTGCGGCTATAGGCCTGGCCGTTCGGGCCGGTGCCGGTGGTGGTGTGGGTGACGCTACCATCTGCGTTTCTCACGCGGGTGGTGGCGGATTCACGGGTTTTGCCATCTACGCCGGTGACACTGCGATGCACAGTGCCGGTCGCAGGGTCGTAGGTGCGGTTCACGGTGCGGCTGACGGTTTTACCGTTTGCGCCGGTAATGGTGGCGTGGCGTTCACGCGCTATGCTGTCAGTCGCGGCAACGAGTGACAGTACGGCAATGCTCAATGTGAGTGTTGTGATGGTCGATCTCATAAAACCTCCTTGGGAGTGTGGTGCAAATTTCCCGGGATGCAGTGCACTGCTCCGGATGGCTGCAATCTAGCGTGAAGGCTATAAAGAAACCATATGATTTTTATTACATATTATTTAAGTTGCGGCCACGGCGCGGCTTATCTATAGTTTTCGCATGCCTGAGACCATTGCTATTGCCTCCGACCATGCCGGGGTTGCGCTGAAAGACGCGCTAAAAGCCGACCTGCTCGCGCACGGAATATTGCCCGAAGATTTAGGGTCGCATAGCCGCGACTCGGTCGACTATCCGGATTATGCCCGCCAGCTAAGCGCATGGGTTGTTGGCGGAAGCAAGCGACGTGGCATATTGATCTGCGGTTCTGGTATTGGCATGTCGATGGCGGCCAACCGGGTGAAAGGCGTTCGTGCTGCGCTGTGTCGCACGGTCGAAGATGCTGAGCTTGCTCGCCAGCACAATGATGCGAATGTTCTCTGCCTTGGCGAGCGCATCACTGACGCGGGGTGCGCCAAAGAAATTCTCGCCACCTTCCTTGCCACCGGGTTTGAGGGTGGCAGACATGCAGGGCGTGTAGAAAAAATGGATACGTAATCGTAATGAGGATAGAATGTTAGCCCAAAAGAAAGATGCCCCTATGACCAACAAATTTTTCTCTGCCAGCCTCGCGCAAACCGATCCGGCACTGCTTCACACGATTGAAGAAGAAATGCTCCGTGAGCAAACGCAGATCGAGCTGATCGCGTCGGAAAACATCGTCTCCCGCGCGGTGCTCGAAGCGCAGGGCAGTGTGCTCACCAATAAATATGCCGAGGGCTATCCCGGTAAGCGCTATTACGGCGGATGCGAAGCAGTGGATAAAACCGAACAGCTCGCCATTGACCGCGCCAAGCAGCTATTTGGCTGTTCCTACGCCAACGTGCAGCCGCATTCCGGCTCGCAGGCGAATCAGGCGGTGTTTATGGCGCTGCTCAAGCCTGGCGATACGTTCATGGGCATGTCGCTGGCGGCGGGTGGGCATTTAACCCACGGCGCGGCGCCCAACCAATCCGGCAAATGGTTCAACGCCGTGCAATACGGTGTACGCAAGGATGATTGCCTGATTGATTATGATGAGGTAGAAAAGCTTGCCGAAACCCACCAGCCGAAAATGATTATTGCTGGCGGCTCGGCCTATCCGCGTGTCATCGATTTTGCCCGCTTCCGGGCAATCGCCGATAAGGTCGGGGCGTATTTCATGGTGGATATGGCGCATTATGCCGGGTTGATCGCGGCGGGTGTCTACCCCTCGCCCATCCCGCATGCCCATGTGACGACGACGACGACGCACAAAACGCTGCGCGGGCCACGTTCCGGGTTGATCCTTTCCAATGACGAGGAGCTCGGCAAGAAATTTAACTCGGCGATTTTCCCAGGCATTCAGGGCGGACCGCTCATGCACGTGATCGCTGCGAAAGCGGTCGCCTTTGGTGAAGCGCTGCAGCCGGAGTTTAAAGCCTACGGCAAGCAAGTGCTGGATAATGCGCGGGCGCTGGCGGCGGCACTGGTTGAGCGTGGGTGCGCCATTGTCAGCGGCGGCACGGATTGTCATTTGATGCTGGTCGATCTGCGCCCGAAAGGCGTGACCGGCAAGGCGGCGGAAGAATCGCTGGAGCGCGCCGGGCTTACCTGCAATAAAAATGCCATTCCGTTTGACCCTGAAAAACCAGCAATTACCAGCGGCATCCGTTTGGGCACCCCTGCGGGCACGACACGCGGTTTTGGTGTCGAGGAGTTCAAGCAAATTGGCCATATGATCGGCGATGTGCTCGACGGCGTGGCGAAGGGCGATAACAGCACCGCGGAAAAAGCCGTGGCGGAGCGAGTAAAAGCGCTCTGCGCGAAATTCCCGATTTATTAGGAGGCAGGCATGGCGGCCATCGACCCCGGAAATTTTAAACGTCCGCCACATGCGATTGTGGAGGAGCTCCTATCGTTAAAAGTGGAGGGAATGCACGGCGACACGTTTGATTTCATGGAGCTGATGCGGAGGTTTATCCATCCGTTGCAAGCGAGGGAAGAGTATAGCTCTGGTCGTGATGTGGGCGCGGAGGATGCGGCGCTTAGTGATGTGGAGCAAGAGCAGCTTACGCAGGCCACCCGCTTTCGCCGGTTGATCGAAGGGGTGGGAAATGGCAGCATTGGCGCGGATACGCTGGCTGCCGATGACACGAAAGCTATTGTTGCCGATGGGGTCAATCATGTTTTACCCGCCATTGCTGCCGATGTGACGGAGGATTTGAGTGCCGGTGTGGCGCGGCATGTATTGTTTATGGCCAAGCGCCTGGAGGCGGGTGAAACACTTCCGCCGGCAGCGGTTCTCATGATTCCGATGCTCCGGCAGTCGGCACCGAAGGAATGTGCAGATTTGGAAGATGATGCGGATTTCTTGAGGGCATTTGCGGCCTATGAGCGGCGACAAGTGCCAAAAGAAGATCAGGAGGGCGCTCTTTTTCGGCAGTCTGTAGGATTGTTATGCGAGCTCTGCGATAGCCTGGGGGTGCCGGTCTCGGCGCCAGCGCACCGGCTTGGGCCGAGCGCTGAAATCGAATAGCGCGGGATCCTGCCGGTATGATCGACATTCTCCAGCCGCTGTTGCTTTTCTCCACGGCGGCGGTGGGCGCGGCGATTAATTCGGTAGCGGGAGGCGGGTCGTTTTTATTGTTCCCGGTGTTGATGGTTGGCGGCATGCCGGCGGTGGCCGCGAATGTCATGTGCACGATTGCCCTGTGGCCGGGCAGTGTGGCGAGTTCTTATGCCTATTGGCGGGAGGTGAAAACGCCGGTGGCGACACTGAAAAAACTGCTCGTGTTCTGCGTGATCGGCAGCGCGGTGGGAGCGTGGGCGCTGCTGCATTTCCCGGAAGAGACGTTTGCGCGGCTGGTGCCGTGGCTGCTGCTGGCGGCGACGCTTGTGTTCACGTTTGGCCGCCGCGTGTTAACATTACTCCACAAGGAGCATGCGGTGGCGCCGCCGCTTGTTGTCTATGGCGGCATGCTGGCGATCGCGGTGTATGGCGGTTATTTCGGTGCCGGAATCGGCATCCTGATGCTCGCGCTGCTGCAATTGATCGGTCATCAGCAGATGCATGAGATGAACGGACTGAAAACTGTGCTTGGTAGCGCGATTAACGCGGTGGCAATGGTGATGTTCGTCGCCTCGGGTTCGGTGCTGTGGGCGGCGGCGCCAGCGCTGATCGCGGGCGGCGTGGTGGGCGGCTATGTCGGCACGCGGCTGGCGCTTAAGGTGCAGCCCGAAAAAGTACGGCGATTGGTGGTGGTGATTGCGTGCACCATGACCGCGTATTTTTTTATCAAAGGCGCCTAATCTTATGGTTGCGTTTTGTCATTTGCGGCTTATGATGGCCGGAAAATAACATAAATGACAGGTACGAGGGTTCCATGAATCAGCCGGTTTTTTCAATGGATGACGAGTTTATGCCTGCCGGGCGTGCCCATATTATCGTGCTCGGTAACGAAAAAGGCGGTTCCGGCAAAACCACCACTGGCATGCACATTATCATTTCGCTGATGCGCCTTGGGTTTAACGTTGGCAGCATGGATCTAGACGCCCGGCAGCGCTCGCTCTCGCGCTATATCGAAAATCGCCGCCAGACGGCGCTTAAAGAGAATGTTCCGCTGCCGACGCCGCAGCATATGGTGCTGCCGAAAAGTCCGTTCAATATCGTGCAGGAAGCCGAAGAAGATGAGCGCGAGCGGTTCATGGCGGCAATTGCCAAGCTTTCGGCTGCCAACGATTTTATCGTCATCGACAGCCCCGGTTCTGACACCTACCTTGCTCGCCTCGCGCACGGGCATGCCGATACGGTCATCACCCCGATCAATGACTCGTTCGTCGATCTTGACGTGCTGGCCACGGTGGACGGCCATACGCTCAAAATCATCAAGCCGTCGATTTATTCCGAAATGGTATGGGAGCAGAAATTGCTGCGTGCTAAGCGTGACGGCGGCTCGATCGAGTGGATTGTCATGCGGAACCGCCTTTCCAACATTGATGCGAAAAACAAACGCTTCATGACGCAGGTGACCGGCGAGCTGTCCCGCCGCATTGGCTTCCGTGTCGCGCCCGGCTTCTCTGAACGGGTGATTTTCCGCGAAATGTTCCTCCAAGGCCTCACGGTGCTCGACATTATGGAGTCCAATGCCAAGGGCGGCCTCTCGCTATCCCACATTGCGGCGCGTCAGGAAGTGCGCGATTTGCTCAAAACGCTCCGCATCCCGGCGGTGGATGAAAAAATCGCCCAGTCGCGCCGTGTGCAGGATGACGATGCGGACGAATCCGAGTCCGCTGACAATGCGCTTTCCGCAGCCAATGATACCTCGGCCGGCCCGGTGGTTGAAAAAGAGCTGACGGAGATGGCTTCCTGATCTTGTGTCACTGATCAAATCCTCGGCAACGATTGGTATTTATACGCTTGTTTCCCGCGTGCTGGGTTTTGTGCGCGATATCACCATTGCGTCGAGCCTGGGCGCGAGTTTCTTATCGGATGCGTTTTTCGTGGCGTTCAAGCTGCCGAATTTCCTGCGACGTTTATTCGCTGAGGGCGCATTTAACGCGGCGTTCGTGCCGCTTTATGCCGGCAGTGTCGCTGCCGACGGTCAGGAAAAAGCCACGCGCTTTGCTTCGGAGGCGATGTCGCTGCTGCTCGTCATTTTATTCATTGTTACCGGGGTATTTATCGCCTGTATGCCGTGGCTGATGTTTGTTTTAGCCCCCGGTTTTGCTGACGACCCGGATAAATTTTCCCTCACCGTTGCGCTCACCCGCATCACCATGCCGTATATTATTTTTATTTCTCTGGTGTCGCTCCTGGGGGGCATCCTCAACAGTTCGCAGAAATTTGCCGCCGTTGCCGCTACGCCGATTCTGATGAATTTGTCGCTCATTGTTGTGCCATTTTTTATTCAGGACGTTACCCAGACCATGGCGCATGCGCTGGCGGTGGCGGTCTTTGTCGCTGGGGTGGTGCAGTGGTTATGGCTGGTTTATTTCTGTGCGAAGCAGGGGTTGCTGCCGCGTCTGGTGAAACCAAAGCTGACACCGGACGTCAAAAAACTTTTGCTCTTAATCGGCCCGGCGGCGCTCGGTGCTGGGGTAGCACAAATCAATTTATTCATCGACCTCATCATCGCCTCGCAGTTCGATAGCGG
This sequence comes from uncultured Rickettsiales bacterium, assembly GCA_964518725.1. Taxonomy (GTDB): domain Bacteria; phylum Pseudomonadota; class Alphaproteobacteria; order Rickettsiales; family SXRF01; genus JANRKF01. The sequence continues at coordinate 98,899 of CAZFKP010000003.1, forward strand.
CGTGTCGTACTTGTACTACGCCGATCGCATCAACGAGCTGCCGCTGGCTATTATCGGCATTGCGGTGGGTACGGCGTTGTTGCCGCTGCTCTCTCGGCAGATACGCATGGGGGAGAAAGAGGCGGCGTTTCATAGCCAGAATCGGGCGATCGGGTTTTCGCTGTTCATGAGCATCCCGGCGGCGATTGCGCTGGTGGCGCTTGCCGAGCCGATCATCCGGGTGATGTTCGAGCGCGGGGCATTCGGCGCGGCCGAGACGGCGGCGACGACCCCGGCGCTCGCAGCGTTTGCGATGGGGCTTCCCGCTTTTATCCTGATCAAGATTCTGGCGCCGTGTTTTTATGCCAACCAGGACACGAAGACGCCGTTTAAAATCGCAACGTTTTGTATCGTCGTGAACCTTGCTTTCAATCTGCTCCTGATGGGAAGCTTCCGTCATGTTGGCATGGCGATGGCCACCAGTATTTCCGGCTGGGTAAATGTGGCGCTGATGTTTTCGGCGCTTAAGAAGCGCGACTGGATTCGCATTGACCCTGCCCTGAAATGCGACATTGGCAAGATGCTGATCGCCAGCGCGCTGATGGTCGTGGCGTTAACCATTGGCGAATCGGCCCTCTCTCCGTGGCTGGTGGGCGAGCAATGGCAGCGCTTTACGTCGCTGATCGTCCTGTCGGTGGCAGGTGGCGCGGTGTATCTGGTGGTGAGCTGGGCGTCGGATTTGTTGCACATCCGCACCAAACGCTTGTTTTGACATACATGAAATTTTAAGTTTTTCTTGAAAAAATGGGTGTTCTGGCCTACAGATTCCCTCCCTTCACCCAACCGAGAATTGCTATGAGCAATACCAGCTTCTTTTCCGAAACCACCCCTTTCGCTACCCAGAACGCCGTGTTCATCGAAGAGTTGTACGAGCGTTATTTGCAAGACCCGATGAGTGTTGATGTTTCGTGGCGCGAATTTTTCCGCGATGCGTCGAGCGGCACGTCATCCGCCAAGCGCGGTGCGAGCTGGGCGGCGGTAAAAAGCAAGGTGATCGGGATGGTGGATGCGTCAGAGGCGCCGAAGGACACCAAGAAAAAACCAAGCGCGCAATCGGCGGCGATTGACAGTGCCGCCGTTGAGGCATTCGCGCACGATTCGATCCGTGCGATCATGATGGTGCGGGCGTACCGTGTGCGCGGGCATTTGATCGCCAACCTCGATCCGCTGGGCATTGAGGTGAATGATTACCATGCCGAGCTTGATCCTGAAACCTATGGGTTTTCAACGGCCGATATGGATCGCGAGATTTTCCTCGACGGTTCGCTCGGTATCCAGAAGGCGACGCTCCGCCAGATTCTCACCATCCTGCGCCAGACTTATTGCGGTAATATCGGCGTGGAGTTCATGCATATCATGGATCCGGCGCAGAAGGCCTGGATACAGAAGCGTATCGAGGGGGATCGCGGTGCACACCTGACGGCGGAAGAAAAAAAGAATATCTGGAACACGATGGTCGAGGTCGAATCGTTCGAGCAATTCCTGCAGGTGAAATATACCAGCACCAAGCGCTTCTCGGTGCAGGGCGGCGACGTGATGCTTGCCGGGTTGGAGGAAATTATTGCCACCGCTTCGTCGCGTGGGGTGAAGGAAATCATCATCGGCATGCCGCACCGCGGGCGTATGAACGTGCTGACCAAGACGCTTGGCAAGCCCTACTCAGAGCTGCTTTCGCTGTTTTCCGGCAATGTCGATTTCCCGGAATGGGTGGCCAGTTCGGGGGACGTGAAATACCACCTCGGCACCTCGTCGGATCGCGATACGCCCTATGGAAAGGTGCATTTGTCACTGCTCGCTAACCCCTCGCACCTTGAGGCCGTGAATCCTGTGGTGGTCGGCAAGGTGCGCGCCAAGCTCGATATTCGTGGCGATGTGGAAGAAAAAAATTCTGTGCTGGGCGTGATGCTGCACGGCGATGCGGCGTTTGCCGGACAAGGCTCGGTGCCGGAAGTGTTGTCGCTGTCGGAGTTGCGTGGTTACCGCACGGGCGGCTCGATCCACATCATTGTCAACAACCAGATTGGCTTCACTACCAGCCCGAAATATTCGCGCTTTACGCCGTACCCGACCGACGTTGCGAAAATGGTGCAGGCGCCGATTTTCCACGCCAATGCCGATGATCCGGAGTCGGTGGCGTATGTCTGCCGTTTGGCGGCAGAATTCCGTCAGGAGTTCAAGCGCGATGCGGTGGTCGATATTATTTGCTATCGCAAATATGGTCATAACGAATCGGACGAACCGGCATTCACCCAGCCGATTATGTACCGCGAGATCGCCAAGAAGCCGCTACCTGGGCGGCTCTATTCCGATAAGCTGGTGGCCGAGGGCACGATTTCCGAAGCTGATGTAGACTCGAAATATGCCGAGTTTAAAAGCTTCTTTGAGCAGCAATATGATGTGGCAAAGAATTTCAAACCCAACAAGGCGGACTGGCTGGAAGGCCAGTGGAGCGGGCTTTCCAAGCCCACCGGCGAGCATCCGGACGGTGACACCGGGGTGGATGTAAAGCTGTTGAAAGAGATTGGCCTCGCGCTGTCCAAAAATCCGGAATCGATCAAGGTCAACCCCAAAATCGCGCGCCAGCTTGAAGCGAAAAAGAAGATGATGGAAGACGGTGTCGGCATCGACTGGGCAACCGGTGAGGCGCTGGCTTACGGCGCGTTGTTGAAAGAAGGTCACGGCATCCGTCTTTCCGGTCAGGACTCGGGTCGCGGAACGTTTTCGCAGCGCCATTCGGTCCTGGTCGACCAGGACACCGAGGAGCGCTATATTCCACTCAATAACCTTGGCGGCAAACAGGCGAATTACGAAGTGATCGACTCGTCGCTTTCTGAGTTTGCCATCCTTGGGTTTGAGTATGGTTACAGCCTTGCCCAGCCCAATTCGCTTACCTTGTGGGAGGCGCAGTTCGGCGATTTTGCCAATGGCGCGCAGGTGATTATCGACCAGTTCATCACCTCGGCGGAAGTCAAATGGCTCCGTATGTCGGGGTTGGTGATGCTGCTGCCGCATGGGTATGAAGGCCAAGGACCGGAGCATAGCTCGGCGCGGCTGGAGCGTTATTTGCAGTCGTGCGCCGAAGATAACATGATCGTGGCGAATTGCACGACCCCGGCCAACTATTTCCACATATTGCGCCGGCAGCTGAAGCGCAATTTCCGCAAGCCGCTCGTTATCATGACGCCGAAATCACTGCTGCGCCACAAACTCGCTACTTCGAGCCTGGCCGACATGGGAAAAGGCACGCATTTCAAGCGCATCATTCCCGAAACCGAAACGCTGGTGAAAGACGATAAAGTCACCCGTGTCGTGATTTGCTCCGGCAAGGTTTACTACGATCTTTACGAAGCGCGTGCGGCGGGTAAGATTACCGACGTTGCGATTATTCGCATGGAGCAATATTACCCCTTCCCCGCCAAGGAGCTGAAAGCGGAGCTGGCGCGGTATAAAAACGCCGAGATTCTCTGGTGCCAGGAAGAGCCGCGCAATATGGGTGCCTTCAGCTTCGTGCGCGAGCTGGTTGAGGAGGTGATGGAGTCGCTTGGGAATAAATCCCGCCTTGCCTATTCGGGGCGCCCGGCTGCCGCGTCGCCTGCTTGCGGCTACCTCAAGATCCATGAGAAAGAACAAAAGTCACTGGTGACGGATGCATTGACGATCGAAAAGACAACCAAAGCCAAGAAGGCTGTGTAAGCCATCTGCTGCGTTGTTGTTACTGTGCGTTAGGTGACGGCAGAAACCGGAACCAGACCCTGAGCCATGCCTTTGGGGCGAGCAGTAAGCGAGTGCCGTTGGCAAGGGTAAATCATCCCTTGCCTTATCGGGTGGTGGTATTAAAACAGCAGGTGAACCCCACACTCCCTGAACCAAGGAATCATGATGTTTAAGAAGTTTTTCAGTATGATGTCGTCGGATATGGCGATCGATCTCGGCACTGCCAACACGCTGGTTTATGTCAAAGGGCGCGGGATTGTGCTGAACGAGCCGTCGGTGGTGGCGCGGAAAGATAATCGCGGCCGCATGGAGCCGTTCGCGTTCGGCAATGAAGCGAAGCTGATGCTGGGCAGAACGCCTGCGAAAGTGGAAGCGATACGCCCGCTGAAAGATGGCGTCATCGCCGATTTCCAATCCGCCGAGCAGATGATCGAATATTTCATCCGTAAGGTGCATAATTCCAATTCGTTCATCAAACCTCGCCCGATGATTATCATCTGTGTGCCAAGTGGCTCGACGCCGGTCGAGCGCCGGGCGATTCAAGAGGCAGCGGAAAATGCTGGCGCAAGGGAAGTGTACCTGATCGAGGAACCGATGGCGGCAGC
>CAZFKP010000004.1:0-1675 GCA_964518725.1 uncultured Rickettsiales bacterium
CCGTGGGGGAGAGGGAGGATAAGTGCCGGGGGAGATGAAGAAGAAACGGGGCAGGTTTTGAGCCTGCCCCGGGGTTGGAGTGATTTGGCTATGGGATTAGAACCCGCAGGTAATACGAGCTCTTAGTATTTCAACTTTTCCATGCACTTTAGATATTCCACCACACTGAGAAATCAAAGATCTTAATGTAGGGTTTAATTCTTGTGCTGCCTCAAAGACAGCTCTGGCACCCCCAACAAGACTTGGACAATCACTAATTACCCGACTAACAGTTACACTCCGGCCGTCGTAATAAAATCTGGTAACTTTATCGCCTCTGTTGTCTTCTACATACGCAGCACTAACGTTAAAGCCTGAACACTTGCCACCATCTTCATCGCCACCATCTCCACCGCCGCCGCCATTTTTGACGCATTGTCTTGCGGTGGCGTTCCAGGTGGTGCCGGATGGGCATGGGGTGGCGGTGCATTGGCCGGGGGTGCAGGATTTCACGCCGCTCACGCTGCAGGTGCAGTTGTTGATAGCGGTGCCGGGCTGGCCGTTGGCGGCCGTGCATGCCACTATATCGCTGCTTGGTGTGCAGCCGCTACCACCACCACCGCCGCCGCCGATACCAATACCAGCGTTCTTACAATCGAAGGCGCTGCCGCACTTCAAGCCGCCAGACCTTAGGGGGTTGCATTCTCCCGTTGCAGGGTGGGAACACACGCTGGGATTAATAACGCAATACGTGGTGGAGCTAAATGCCGTTCCTTGCGGAGCGCAGCCGCTGGTGTTGGGGGGGGTCACGCATTGTCCTTGCGCGTTCCTAACCCACCCATCGGGACAATCTTCAACGGGCATTACACATTGTCCGTTAACAACCACCTTGGGTGGCGTACAGGTGACCGGGGGGATTATGCAGGTGTTGGTATTCGGATCACGCACTTTCGGCGAGGTGCAAGTGACCGGAGTGGCCACGCAGGGGCTGTCGGTGGTGCCGGTGGTCACGCCGTCGCAAACTGTGCTGGTGCGGGTGAACGTACCCGCCTGACCGTTTGATGTGGTGCATCTTTGCGTGATGTTATGCTTGGTGCAGACCGGGCCGGCATCGGCACTGGCTTTGCACGTATTATACGTGCCGCATTTGCCTTTCAGCGCGCCCTTCAGGCACATGACCTGCGTGTTACAGGCGGAGGTAACAAGGCAGATGGAATCCGACCCCGCCACCCTATCGCATCTTGGGGCGGTGGCGGCAGCGGAAGGAGTGATGCATTTCGCGCCCTCAAGCACCTGAGGCGGCACGCAAACCACCGGCGGCTTAATCCCGTCACGCAATACATCAAGTAGGCCAGCTTTGGCCGGTGCTGTGGCGCTCATACAAAGTGCGATGGCTGCAAAATAAATATAAAGACGTTTCATAATTTCCCCCAATTATCCCAGATGCGGCTCACACAAACACTGTAAAGGTAAAATGTGACAATTCCGTGACATTTATATGAAGCTTTTATAACAACTCAAAGAGCAGAGCGAATCCAGGCTATCGCCTGAAGACACCCTGAATTTGCTTTGAAGACTCACATTTACCCGTCGCCGCGTTATAGACCCGACCGACCGGGCAATCGTTTGGTTTCAACACACACACGCCAAACTCATTCAAATAATAGCCGGTGGGGCAGGAAATCGGCACGCATTT
>CAZFKP010000004.1:1775-96271 GCA_964518725.1 uncultured Rickettsiales bacterium
TCATTCAAATAATAGCCGGTGGGGCAGGAAATCGGCACGCATTTGCCGAGCGACTGGTTATAAGTCTGGCCGGTTGGGCAGGTTGGCCCCTTAGGAACGCAGATGCCGGCATCATTTTTAACGTAGCCATCCTGACAATTCGTTGGCACCACACAAGCACTGGTAGTGCATGTTTCTGATTGTCCAGTACAAACCGTGCAGGTTTTAGTCTGGGTGCCACCATTGCCACACGCGATTGTTTTTTTGGTTGTTTGGCAGGAACCGCCGTCATCAATACCGTGCGCCGCTTGCTGGCAGACAGACACAGAAACACATTGCCCCTTCTTTTTACCTTCCATACAAGTCACATTCGGGCTGTAACAAGGCGGAATGGGCGGATTGATTACACACAAACCGTTTACCCTGCCAGCGGGGGCGACGCACCCGGGGTCGCTGGTGCTCTTACAAGTAAGAGTAACAGGATCCAGCACCATCGGTGGTGGGCAGGTTGGCACCGTTCCCGGGCTGGTGGTCTTCGCCCCGAAAGTCGCCATGGGATCCACGACGGCTGCGGACGCGGCTGTCGCAAATAAAGCAGCTACAACCATTGATAAAACAAATATCTTTTTCATAATAACCCCCGTTATTTTTAGTGTCGGCACGACATCGCCACGCCGCATAGAAAAATAAATCTATATTAGTACTATATGGTGTATATATTAATATATAGTTACACAATAGACTGCTGAATAATAATTGATTTTAATTATTATAGCGGAAGAATATGTCAATTTGATGACGGTTTGGTGCTTTTCAAGGATTGGCGCAGCGGTGGGGGACTACCAGCTCTCGGTCGGCCAACGGTAATCATGGGAGAATGGTTGCCCCAACGCAGCCTCAACCACATAGCTGGCAATCAGCCGCTCATTATAATGCGTGTGGGCTTTTTCCCACCCGGCACGCGCAACCGCCTTACGGGTATCGTCGTGCTGCTTATAATAGCGCACCTTATCAAGCAGCTCTTCCTTGGAATCGAAATAAACCGCATCGACATTCTCAACAAACAGCTCTTCGAGTCGATGGTCGCGAGTGATGAAGGTCAGCAACCCACTGCCCATATAGTGGGAAATCCGGTCGGACGAATAGAGGTAGAGATTTTCATCCGCCGCTTTTTCATAACAGCCGCGCGTCCATATCTGGCTGATATTGATACCCATCCGGGCATTGGCAATCGCCTCGAAATAACGCGCGTCATATAAAAGCGGCTTGCCGTTCATGCCGTAGTAATCAATATCAATACCATTGGCTTCAAGATAAAGCGGGTAATCAATTCGGCGATCCCCTTCCACCGAGCCACGGACAGCGCGCAGCGCCCAGAACACGTCGTGCGGCTGATCGGAACGCTCAAAACATTTCGGCCACTCCATTGAAGAATCGACGATGTTCGGAATATAGGACACGCGCTTGCCGGCACGGGAGAATTTCTTAAGCCCCTCCCCCGCCGTGGTAATGAAGGTTGCATCGACCGCATCGAGCTTAGCGGTGATATTGGCAACGTTGTGCTGGTTGAAGATGATATCGACATTGAACTGGGCGATTTTCACCTTCGGCAACAACGCGCGTGCATCAAACAGCGCCTGCAGCGGCAATAGATCCGCATGCACAAGCACGATCAACTCCGGCTTGAAATTCCGGCACACATCAAGAAAGACGCGGCCAACATGTTTTGCCTTGTGCGCCTTTGTGCCATAGATACCCGGCGTAGCGAACTGGCTGATGGAATAGGGCTGGTCACGGTCGCTGAGAAAATAGACATGGTGGCCTGAGCGGATAAGACCGTTTGCAAGCTTCGGCGCCTGATCATAATAACGCCCGCCGCGATGCCTGAAATTTCCGTTCCCTACCAGCAAAATTCTCATGTCAACCTGCCCACCCCCTGCTCGAATGCAGTCATGCCGCGCATGTAAGCAAGCACACCCCGCAATTCATAAAAGTTTTGAGTGGCGCGGCGCAGATCGCAAAACAACAGCGCCTTGGCAATTCGGAATACGGAAGTGGTGAGTTTAGTAATGCATTTCTTGGCGTACAACACACCGGAAAAATGCTTGCGGTAGTAATAGGCCTTCGACCACGCCGCATGCCATGATTTGATTTTGATGACCCGCAGACTTGGCGGGCTTGAGCTTCCCGCCTCGTGCCGCGCCTCTGCGTCACATGCAATGGCCAAACGGTAGCCCGCATCATGGAAGCGTTTACATAAATCGGTTTCCTCGTAAAACAGGAAAATATTTTCATCAAACATCCCTACCCTCTGCAACGCCTCCATCCGAATCAGCATCAGCGCGCCGACAATCCACTCCACCGTCGCCAGCCCCTCTGCGTCCGGCTGGTAGCGCTTGCTGTAGGATTTGTTACCTGCCGCATCGACTGAAAACATGTTGGCGCCAAGCATGCCGATTTCGGGATGACGCACCATCACATCAAGCATCCGTGCAACCGCCCCCGGTGAAAACACCACATCGGGATTCACCAGCAACACATAGGGTGTTTGCACCTCACGGAACCCCAGGTTAGCACCGCGCCCATAGCCAACGTTGTCGCTACGGATAACACGCACGCGCGCAAAGGATGACGCTTTCGCAACCGTGTCGTCCGTGCTGCCATTATCGACCACCAGCACCGCAGCGTCGGTATCGAGTGAAGTAAGCATGGCAGGAATCACCGCACTACTATTATGTGTCACGGTGACGATGGTAAGGGCGCCAAAACTCATTGCTTGCCAAAATCATTACGTTTAATACTATCGCCACGCACCATGCCATTATTTAACATATCGCGCAAGTTACCATGATAACCTTCAATTTCCAGAACGCACAGTTCGATTACGAACCCTACCCGATTTGTTATATCCCGAATTTTATCGACGCAGACATATACACGGCACTGCAGGAATCCTATCCCCCGATCGAATTATTCCGCTTCATCAAGGGGCTTGGCGCGAAATACTCCCTCGCTGAAATGAACCACGCGAACCTCTATTACGATTACCTTAAGAAACATGAGGCATGGCGCGAGTTCTACCACACCATCAAAAGCAAGCCGTTCGTGCAGCAGGTGTTCTCGTTCCTGCGCGACCATGAGATCGACCTTAATGTGCGCCGCTTCATCTACACCGGCAATGTCGGCAGGAAACGGCGCGGACCTATCTGGCGGATTGCCAACAAACGCATGCTCCGCAGCCGGTTTGAATATTCGGTCATGCGTGCCGACGGCGGCCATATCCTGCCGCATACCGACAAATCGGAAAAGCTGGTGACGCTCGTGCTTTCCTTCATTGGCGACAATGAATGGAAAGAAGAATGGGGCGGCGGCACCGATGTACTCACCACCAAGAAAAAAGAACATATTTTCTGCCTCGAAGGCCAGCGACCGTTCGAGGAGGTAAAACGCCTGAAATCTTTCCCCTTCGTGCCGAACCAGGCGGTGCTGTTCATCAAAACCTACAACTCGTGGCATTCAGTTATGCCGATGACCGGCCCGCACGAAGCCTTGCGGAAAACCGTCACGATCAACATCGAGAATATCACATGATCCGCGCTACCTTCACACGCGGACAGCGGAAATCGCGCATCGCCAAAATGCTGCTTAAATGGTCGTTCGCGCTCAGAAAGCTGGCCACCTACCGCATGACAGTTAAAAACAACGGCACGGATTATTATTTCCATCCCACCAACCGCACCGAATATTACCGCTGCGTCACCTTCTTTACCAAGGAAGAAGGGACGCTGGCGTGGCTTGATAATTTCCTTCAGGAAGGCGACGTGCTGTTCGACATCGGCGCCAATATCGGACTGTACTCGCTCTATGCCGGCAAGCTCGGGCGGAGCATCAAAACCTACGCGTTCGAGCCGCACAAATTCACCTTCGTGAACCTGATGGAAAACATTTCCGCCAACAATTTGCTGGATTGTATCTTCCCGATTTCGGTGCCGCTCAGCGACACCAGCGACGTCAGCACCATGAACTATGCCTATTTCGATTCCGGCTCGTCAATGTCGCAACTCGGTCACACCATGCATCCGGAAAAAGGCGAGTTCACGCCGAAGCTTCAGGAAATCGTCTACTCTGTCACGCTCGATGAGCTGGTGTGGAAACGGGCGGTGCCGCTGCCGAACCATGTGAAGATCGATGTTGATGGCAATGAACTGAAAATCCTGAAAGGCATGTCGAAGCTACTGGCTTCCTCCGGCAAACCTAAAAGCATCCAGGTGGAAATCAATCCCGGCCAGAAAGCCGACGTGATCCTGTTCCTCGGCCAGTTCGGATACAAGCTCGACCATGTGCATTATACGGCAAGCGGCAATCTTGAAATTGCACGCGGCAAACGCCCCGATGACGTAACGCACAACGCGGTGTTCGCGGTTTAGCTGTTCAGGATAATTTTTTCTTTGCCGTATCGGCAAGAGCAAACACATCCGCTTCCTTGCAGTAATTTGCCCCGGCGAACTCAGCAAACCACTCTTGTGCATATTCCGTATCGGCAAACTCGGGGTAAAACGGCCCGCCGATCGTGTAGTGGATAAGCGCGGGCTTGGAAACCGGCGCTTCGTGCGTATCGTTATAGGCCGCGAGATAATTCCATTCGAGCGGCAGTGCGCCGATCAGCATATCATCGCCCAGCCATTTAAACTGGTGCAGTTCGAGCCCGCTCGCCGTGTTGACATAGTCCGGTGTCAGCGCCTTGCATTTGGCGTTATTGAACAGGATAACGCTCGACCAGTTTTTCTTTTCATACGAAGTTTGCACCGCACCCATGAACTTTTTCTTTTCCGACGGCGCGTGGTCATGCTGCACGCACATCACCGAATACTTATCATCACGCAACGCCCACAGCTTGGCAATGTCATCAAGCAGGATGATGTCATTATCCATGAAAATCGACCAACCCTCATAGCTTGAAAGGTACGGCGTCAGGAATCGTGAGAATGAAAATTCAGTCGATTGCAGGCTGTTCGCCTCGCGGTGAAAGATGCCTTTGATGTTGGTCAGATTGATCGGGCACACCGTCACAGGCACCGAGCTGCGCTGAGTGATGGAGTGCACCAGCGTCTGGAACGCTACCGGGATACGGTTGTCATAACCAACAAAGATACGAATCATTTCTGCGGACATTGTGCTACCATCTCCGGCGGGTGGAATTCACCAAATCCTTCGCAAACTCGCGCATGGAAGTCAATTCATTTTCCTGCCAGGCGACACGGGCAAAAAGCGCCGGATCGTGCAGCCCGGCGCAGCGAGCCGATAACCGGGTGATGATCCGGCCGATATCCTCGCGCTGTTTTACAAGGTAGGCCGGCGCAAGCCCATCTGCCGTCGAGTCCGCTACCACCTGCGGGTCGATATGGAAATAGGTTTTGCGGTAAGTATGAATCATGACCGGGATATGGTTGGCGAGCGCCTCCTCGATCGTGCCGGACAAGTTGCACACCATCAAATGTGTGCGCGCCATCAGCTCCGGGAAACGGCTGGTGGTATCGACCCGCACCTTGTCACTGATGCCGAGCTTGGCAATATGTGCCTCGACGATTTTCTGGTGCGTGGCGGATTTTTTATTCTTGAGTTTGATGATCAGCTCGACGTTATCGAGCTTGCCAACTTCCTCAACCAGCTCAAGAATGGCGAGCAAGTATTCATCGGCGGTTTCCTTGCACCACGGCACATGGTGGAACGCATCCGTGTAATTCCCGGCTTGCAGAATGACAAACTTCCCATCCGCCGCTGCCTGATTGGCAACTTTCCCATACACGTTGATGCGGGTGAGTGTGTAATTCGTATCGTTGCGAATTTCGGGATAGAGCGCCGCCGTCAGCGGCGACTTCGGAAGCGCGTGCGTGGTGTAGGGCGTGATGAGGTGTTGTTTGGCGCCCCACGACAAGGTGGCCAACCGCGAAATGGCTCCATGCTGCACGGTGTGGGTGCCGTGATTAATCATCGCATGCTTGCCACCAAGCGCGTGCAGCTCGGCAAGCCCCCCAAGCACATGCGGATAGTTGGCATGTTCGGACACCGCAACATCCGGCTGGAAACGGCGGACGATCCGCTGCCCAAGCGCCAGCTCGGTACGAATAAACGGCAGGTAAAGCGCCACCATCGCCTGCACGGCAGGGTGCATGGCGCGGGCAAACAAATCCGGAACGATAAACGGCGCAATGACCTCCCGATACCGACGAGGCCATGCCGCACGGAAAATATAAACCGGCTTTCCGTCATCCTTCGTCGTCGCCAGGCGCCGCAGCGACTTGATAAAAAAGCTGGTCGTCTTCCACATGGTTTTCGATACGTTGCGAGTGTGGAACGCAATCGGATGCTCGCCACATTCAATCATAGCGCGAATCACCCGCTTGGGCAGCTCATCACCGTAATCCATGACTTTGAGGCGACGGCTACGCCCGACAAAGAACCCGACGATAACATTGTACGTGCTCGCAAGCAGATAATGTGCCGCCGAGTAACGGGTGTTGGCATAGGACAGGATATCCGGCGCCACTTGCCCGGCAAGCGATGTGAACATCGTATCGTAATCGCCCCCTGCCAGCCGCTTGCCACGCACCCAGAAAAATTGCCCACCGCCGGAACGCAGCGCCCGGAAGCAGAAATGCAGGTGGTAGGTGCAGCACAGGAAATTATGGACAAGCGTCGCCAGGCTTTCTGCCTCAAGTGCGTTTAAGTGATATTGTTGCGTCGCCGCCTCGACAATGCGCCGCGTATCGCGTTCGGCCAGCACGACCACCCGCGCATGCGACCATGCACGGTAAATATCAACGGTCGAGACGACATGATAACCACGATCCTTTAGAAAATAGGTGGCATTGGGGCAACATGACACCACCACATCCAGTGGCTGGCTGCTCTTGGCAAGTACCCGCGCCTGCGCGATATTCAGCACCATGGCGGTGGTCATCGCACGCGCCCCCTCATAGCCCGAAATGGTTGCGGTAGAGCGCCGATTCGGCCATGAGCTGGGCATGCGTTCCAGTCGCCGCCACCCCGCCCTCATGCATCAGGATCATCGTATCGGCATTCACCACCGTCGATAAGCGGTGGGCAATCACGATGGTCGTGCGGCCTTTACTCAGGCGGTCGAGCGATTCCTGGATGTCAGCTTCGGTCTTGGGATCAAGTGCCGAGGTCGCCTCGTCCATCAGCAGGATCGGCGCATTACGCAGGAACGCACGCGCAATCGCAACGCGCTGCTTCTGCCCGCCGGAAAGCGTCTCCCCAGCATACCCTAGCCGCGTGTCATAGCCTTGCGGCAACTGCATGATAAACTCATGGCACCGCGCCGCTTTCGCTGCTTCCATGATTTCATCCGCCGTCGCGCCGTCGCGCCCGTAGCCGATATTATTCATTACCGTATCGTCAAAAATAAAAATATCCTGCGACACCAGCGCCAGATGTTCGCGCACCGAGTCGATGCTGCACGCGGAAAGCTTCTGCCCGTCGATCAGCACGCTCCCGGACGTCGGCTCATAAAATTTCATGATCAGGTTGAAGATGGTGCTCTTGCCGCTGCCGGAATGGCCGACCAGCGCAGTCTTCTTACCCGCCTCAAACGTAACCGAGATATCGTGAATCGCCTGCATGCCGTTCGGATAAGCAAACCCCACCGCATCGAAGACGACCTGCGCCCGGCTGACCTGCAATGCCGCGCCATGCTCACGGCTGATATAGTGTGGCTTGGTATCGAGCATATCGAAATAGCGCTCAGCCGCGACATACCCCTTCACCATCACCCCGCCGGAATTGGACAGGCTCCGCACTGGGCGGGTGAACATCATCAGCGATGAAATAAAGGCAACCAGGTTGCCTTCAGTCATCCGCCCCTGGATCAGCTCGTTGCCGCCGAACCAGATGACAAACGCCAGCGATACCCCGCCGATAATCTGTATCAGCGGCACACTGAGGAGCGACACCATGTTGGTCTTGGTTGAGAACGCCTCCACCTCGTCAATGTAGCCGGAGAGTTTTTCAATCTCGAACGCTTCCTTACGGAAAGCCTTGACCGTGCGGATACCAGTCAGGCTCTCGATCAGCCGCGTGTTGAAATGCGCGTTGCGGTCATTGACCTGCCGGTTGAGTTTTTTAAGCCGCACGGTAATGCGCCGCAGCGGCATGAACGCAATACCGAAACCGACCAGCGACACAACCGTGAGTTCCACGCTCTGGTACAGCATTACGCCCAGCAGCCCGATCGAGGTAATAAGCTGACGCCCCCACGCATTGAAGAAATTGGAAATCGCGTAGGAGATGTGAATGATCTCTGATACCAACCGCGATGAGATATTTCCGGAATCGTGCGCGCTGTAAAATTCCAGCTCGTTGTCAATGATATGCGAGAACAGCGCCTTACGCATGTCGGCGATCAGCCGGTTGGTAACTTTCCCCATCATATAATTCGAGGCATACAGCGTCGCAGCCTGCACGCTAAACACGATAATAATCAAAAGCGGCACCACCACCAGCGCCGTGATGTTCTTCTGTTTGAAAATCTCGTCGAAGGCTTGCTGGATAAGCAGCGGCTGCGCGCTGGTCGCCGCCGATGAAACCACCAGCAACACAAAAATCATCAGAAGCGAATGGCGATGCTGCCGGATAAAATGCTTCCAGAGCCGTATACTTAGGGAGATCAGCCTCGCGGTTTGCACTGTTTTCATGATAGCGACAGGCCTTAAGAAATTGGAGCGGGCGAAGAGATTCGAACTCTCGACATCAACCTTGGCAAGGTTGCACTCTACCCCTGAGCTACGCCCGCTCGACTCACAAACGCGGTTTGTTAAAACCCGACGGAGGAACGTGAATATAAGTATTTTCGTTTCATTTGCAAGCTTTACTTTACATGCGGTTAAATGCTAGTATTTCTGGAGCTTACAAGGAGTTATCATGACCATTATCGACAAGGCGTTGCTTGATTTGTTGGTCTGCCCGCTGACTAAGTCAGCGCTGCAATATGACGAAGTGCGCCAGGAACTTATCAGCAAAGAGGCCAAACTCGCCTATCCAATCCGCGAGGGCATCCCGGTCATGCTGGTCGATGAGGCGCGGAAACTGGAAAGCTAGCCGGCCTTCTTGAAGCTCTCCGGCAGATCGCCAACCAGCCCCATCGCATGTTTCATCAGGAATTTTTTGAGCCCGGGCAGACGGTTCACACCCCACAGCCCAAGGCCACGCGCAACCTTCACCGGTAGCAGGCTGCTGCAAAACAGATGGTTAAGCCCATCGGTTACACCAAGCATCGACACATTGTCGAACCGCCGCCAACGCTGGTAATGGGCAAGCAGTTCCTCCGACCCGAGATCACCGCCGGCATCGGATTGCTTGCGGATCAATTCTGCAAGCACTGCCACGTCGCGGAAGCCGAGATTCACCCCCTGCCCGGCAATCGGGTGGATCGCGTGCGCCGCATCGCCGATCAGCCCAAGGCGGGTGGAAACATACCGGTTGGCATGCGCGAATGAGAGCGGATAGACAAACCGCTCACCGGCAATCGTGATGGCGCCGAGGTAGGTGCCGACACGCTCGGTAATTTCCTGCTCGCATTCTTCTTTCGGTAATTCCATGTAGAGCGATACGCGGTCGTTCGGCTCCACCCATACGAGCGACGAACGCTGGCCGGTCATCGGCAGCACCGCAAAGGGCCCAGCCGGCAGGAAACGTTCCTGGGCAAGACCATGGTGAGGTTGTTCATGGGCGATGGTGCAGACAATCGCCGTCTGTTTGTAATCATGCTGGGTGAGGCCGATGCCAGCGAATTCACGCAGCGCAGAATATTTTCCATCCGCCGCCAACACCAGCGCAGCAACAAATTCACGCCCATCGGCAAGCGTTACCACCGCCTGTTTCTCATCGGCACGAAAGCCGCTGATATGTGCCTGCTCGACAAGGTGCAGTGTTGGCAAAGCACGTGCAGCTTCGTGCAATACGTGGCGCGTATAACGATTTTCGACGATGTAACCAAACGGTTCGTTGCCAATATCGCGGTGGTCGTAGTGCACAAAAAACGGCGAGTCACCGTCCGACACGCGAATATCCTGAATCGGTTCGGCGTGCGGCAGCATCGCGTCCCACACGCCAATCGCCGATAGCAATCGCGCCGATCCAAGCGCAATGGCGCTCACGCGCCCATCGAAACTCGGCTCAAGCTGCGCCGGCAGGGACGTGCGCTCCAGCACCGTGACGCGCAGACCAGTGCGCGCCAGCGCAACCGCCATGCTCATGCCGACCAGGCCGCCGCCAGTGATAATGATATCTATTCTGTTGTCCATAGAGCTATGATGACACATACGCGCACTGTCATGGAAGGGGTAAAGTTAAAAAAACATGGCCTTATTTGCCAGAACGTTATGCTGAAAGCGACGCGGAAGGTGCACTCGCTTGCCGATCCTGCTCCGCCTGCACAAACGATTCGTGGCGCGGAGCCAGTAATTTCTCAGCATCCGGCTCACTTGCTTCTTTCTTCTCACTGAATAAATCCTTGGTCAACAGCAGCAACGAGCCCAGCGTAACACCTGTAACGGCCAATGACGTCAGGGCAATCTTCCATTTTTCGTGCGAACTGAGCAGCTCCATGCGTTTGGAGAATTTTCCAAACCCGGCCTCCTGGAAACGTTCGGCAATGGCCTTGTTATAATCCTTATTATTTTTGACAATGATATTGAACGACTCCTCGCTGGTGTAACCACGCGCTTTCAACTTCTCGACATGCTGCGGGCCAAAATCGTCGCGGAATTTTTTCTTAATGTCATCCACCAGATCCATGGCCGTAAAGTTTGAATAAGACTCCGAAAGAATGGTTTGCCACGCGGTAAGGCTACCCAGGAGCACCGAAGAAACACCGGTAATAATTTCGGCCGCCCACGAATCACGGCGTCCGCGTGCCCGGCGCGACGAACCATCGGATGCTGAATGTGTTGTTTCGTTGTTGTCTTTCATAATATTAAAGCACTGCGCCTGTTAAACTACTCCATGCTCGAGTGTACCGAATTCCACCCATAAAAACATATGAAGCTTTTGTGACATGCCCCTCGCGCATGGCTTGCAAAAAAAATCATCACAAAAAATCACGTCTGCCTATTTTTTCAGCACAATTCTTCCGCCACAAAACCACAACCAACTGTTATTCAATGATTCATCGCTTGGCACAGGACTTGTTACCATATTCAATGTTTCGGTGTGGCATGTGCCATACCATTTGTAAACGTCCTGCGAAACTTGGGGGTTGGCGTAAGCCAGCCCCTTTTTTTACATTGCCTCACGGTCAGAAGCTGGTATCCAGCTCCCATGAAAATCGTTTCCTGGAACATTAATTCAGTACGCCTGCGCCTTCCGTTACTGAAAAAATTAGTGGAGCAATGGAATCCTGATATCATCTGCCTGCAGGAAACCAAGGTCGAAGATGGATCGTTTCCGCATGCCGATCTGGTGAGCCTCGGCTTCCCGCATGTGATTTTTTCTGGCCAGAAAAGTTATAACGGCGTTGCCACCCTCTCCAAAGTTCCGCTGGCCGAAAAATCCACCCTCGATTTTGCCGGGCTCGACCACCGCCGCCACATCGGCGCCCTGCTGCCGGACGGCACGGTACTCCATAATTTCTACATCCCCGCAGGCGGCGACATTCCCGATCCGGTTGAGAACCCGGCCTATGGCGCAAAGCTCCGCTTCGTCGAGGAAATGCAGGATTGGGCAAGACGTGAATATAAAACCCGCCAGCGCATGATCGCAGTCGGCGATTTCAATATCGCACCACTGGAGCATGACGTGTGGTCGCACAAGCAACTGCTGAATGTCGTAAGCCACACCCCAGCGGAAGTGGAACGCCTGAACGCACTGCAACAAACGATCGGCTGGTGCGACACCGCACGGCACTTCACACCCGGAACGGAAAAGCTCTATAGCTGGTGGAGCTACCGCAACCGCGACTGGAAAGCCTCCAACCGCGGACGGCGGCTCGACCATATTTGGGTCACGCCGCCACTGGTGGCATCGCTTACCGGCTACCATACGCTGGCTGACGCCCGTGATTGGGAAAGCCCCTCGGACCACGTGCCCATCGCCATCGACTTAATGCTTTGATTTCGGTTGGTATATTAGTGTCGCCTGTGGTATAAGCGCTGGAAAACCAACCTGTTGCAGGATTGACATGAAACGCCACCAATCCCCGCTTGCTAGCCGGCTCTTTGGCGGAAGCGCCATACTCCTCGCGCTGTACACCGTGCTTTTCGGCGGCGCTCCCAGCCTGTCGAGCAGCAGTGCCGAACGCATTCTTTCCGAACTAGACACTCACTTTTCCAGCGAGGCAAGCAGGCGAGGCAAGGAAGCAAGGCTGCAGTACAGCACCGTCGATATCCACGGGTTCGCCTACGATAAATGGGCGCGCGTCATGAACCCCTCGTTTGATTTCATCTACCAGCAATGGCAGGGTGGAAAGCGCGTTGGCCTCTCCACCGAAACCCTTGACCTCCTGCCCGATCGCACGAACGGCACGCGCCTTCACATGCGCCTCGGCGATGTGGTCAACATCATCCTGAGCAGCGAATTGCTTGCCACCCTCGAACCACTGAAGCCTATCCACTACGTGGTCAACTACAAAGCCGCCAACAATGGCGAAGGCAGTAAGCACCGGCTCATCATTCCCGGCGATGTTCGCATCAACACGCTGGATCCCAAACGCTCCATGACCGTTGCGCTAACCACACCCGTTATCGCGGACATCACCTTCTCGGAACCGCAACATAAGACCAGTATCAAGGCAACGTCGAGCGGTGTTAGTATTCAGGGCGACCGCGGAAGGTGGAATATCATAAGCAGCGACATTCGTTTCGACGCGTCGCAACGGGCGTCCGATGTGATTGAGAGCAAAGGCACCATCACTCTCGATAATCTAGGCTACCACAATGCAACGGGCAACGCGCCAGCCTACAGCCTCACCGCCGCATGGATGATGAAAGAACAGCGCAACATCAGCGGAGCAACCGACGCTTCGGTACTGACCATTGAACATTCACTGCTCACCGACGGCAACGTCAAAATAGCTGCAAACGGCGCCGTGCATTTTGACCTTGATGATGCACCCTACGGCGAGATCGTCGTTGAAATCGCTAACCCCTCAGAATTCCTGAAAAGCGGGTGGATTGTGAAAGACCGGCAGGCCGAGGCCGCCGCCCTGCTGAATGATATGATGGGCACCGACATGGCAACACACAAGCAGGCGATTATCACCATCGAGCGCGCAAAAAACGGCGGCTGGATGATCGGAAAACTGCCATTGGCAACGCTGCTGGAAAAAGATTTTATGGGACTATTTATTTTTAATGAGAGAGCAATCAATGAGCAAGAAACAACAAGCGGCGACAAAACTTCCTGAGTGGAATCTTTCGGATTTTTATGCGAACATCGGCGCCAAAACCGTAGCGCAGGATGTGGCACGCGCCGAAAAACTATGTGCAGCATTTAAAAAATCCTATCAGGGAAAAGTCGCCAAAATGAGCGGCACATCGCTTGCCAAGGCCATTGCGGAATATGAAGCGCTGCAGGATGTAATGGGCAAGCTCGGTTCCTACGCCAGCCTGATGTTTGCGAAAAACATGCAAGACCCGAAAATCGCACAGTTCTACCAGAATACCAGCGAGAAACTCACTACCCTCTCCTCGCTGGTGCTGTTTTTCACGCTCGACATCAACAAGCTGTCGGACGCACAGATGAAAGAAAAACTGAAAACCCCAGCGCTCAAAAAATACGGTTCGTGGATTCGCGATATCCGCAGCTTCAAACCGTATCAGCTCTCCGACGAAATCGAAAAACTTCTACTGGAAAAACAGGTGGCGGGTCGTGCCGCATGGAACCGGCTGTTCGATGAGACCATTGCTGGACTTCGCTTTCCGTATGAAGGAAAAGAGCTGAACGAGCCGCAGATTTTTGAATTTCTTTCCAGCAAAGACGGTAAGGTGCGCGAAAAAGCCGCGAAAGTCATCGGCGAGGTGTTCAAAAAAAATGCACCGCTCTTTACCCTCGTCACCAACACGCTGGCAAAGGATAAAGAGATTGAGGATAACTGGCGTGGCTTTAAACAACCGATTTCCTCGCGCAATTTAAGCAACTGCATCGAAGACAATGTTGCCGATGCGCTGATCTCCGCCGTGCAGAAATCCTACCCGCAACTCTCGCACCGCTACTATAAACTCAAAGCAAAATGGCTCGGCAAGAAGCATCTTGAATTCTGGGATCGCAACGCCCCGCTTCCCGGCGATGATGATAAGAAATGGGGCTGGGATGAAGCGAAAGAGCTGGTGCTCTCATCTTATGCGAGCTTCTCGCCGACGCTTGCAAAACATGGAAAAGTTTTTTTCGATAAACCATGGATCGACGCGGCGGTGACGCCCGGAAAAACCCCGGGAGCCTTTGCACACCCAACTGTTCCAAGCGTGCATCCGTACCTGCTCGTCAATTTCATGGGCAAATCACGCGATGTGATGACGCTGGCGCATGAACTTGGCCATGGCGTGCACCAGGTGCTTTCCAACAAGCAAGGGCCGCTCATGGCCGATACACCGTTGACACTGGCGGAAACCGCTTCCGTGTTCGGCGAGCAACTCACCTTTCAGGAAATGCTCCGCCGCGAAAAAGACGCCAAACGCAAGCAACGCCTGATCGCAGCAAAAGTGGAAGATATGCTGAATACGGTCGTTCGCCAGATTGCCTTCTGCGAATTCGAGCGTCGCGTCCATGGCCAGCGCCGCAAAAGCGAACTCACCACTGACCAGATCGGCCAGATATGGCTCGACGTGCAGCGTGAAAGCCTTGGACCTGCGCTCAATCTCGGTGGCGATTACCAATATTTCTGGAGCTACATTCCCCACTTCATCCACTCGCCGTTTTATGTGTATGCTTATGCGTTCGGCGACTGCCTGGTGAACTCACTCTATGCGGTTTATCAAAGCGGCAAGGTAAAAGACTTCGAGAAAAAATATCTCGCGATGCTGGAAGCTGGCGGCACGCTGCGCCACAAGGAACTGCTCGCGCCGTTTGGATTAGACGCCTCCAAGCCCGCCTTCTGGCAGCAGGGCCTCGATATTATTTCGGGAATGATCGACGAGCTTGAATAGCGCTAGCTAACCCCTGGACCGGTGCGACGTGGTGGGACAAATTCCTTCCGTGCAATGCGCTCAAGCAGCGGATCGATGCCCTGTTCCAGATGTCCAAGAACAGCTTGCATGGCGCGATGCAGGCTCTTTCGACCTGGCCTGGCTTGCCTCTCTGCTGCACGCAACGGCTCCAGATGCTCCTCAGTGTTCATTATCACCAGGCTGCCTAAACATGCCAGAGCGACCACCCCGCCGACCGCAGAGGTCACATTACCCACCGCGCCAATCTTGCTATCCTCCTGCCATTTCTGCATCATTTCCGCGGTGCGGGAAAGGTCGGCGTCCTCGCGCTGTTTGCGTGCTTCGGCGAGTGCGTTCTGCGCGTCTATTTGCACCGCTCCAGAACCTTCTTCTTCCTCTTCCTTTCGCCTCATCTCATCCACCTGTCCCGGTTTTAAATCGGGTTTTCCAAAAGTATGATGATACCCGGCAACCAACGGTGGCGACACCGCCGCCGTTGCACCCGCCGCCCCAATGCCAACCAAGACGCACATAAACCGCCGCCGACCGAGCTGTAGTTCATCCAACTCATCAAGTTGCTGACGAACGTACTCAGGCAAATAATATCGGCTGACGGCAAATTTCTCCACATCATTGAATTTTGGAAGATCGATGCGCGAATCAGCACCTGATAAGGAGCGTTTTGCCAAAGCCGCCCCACCATGCGAGGGATCCATCCTGTCCCACGCCGATTCCGAATGACCCCATCGATCTAGTTTTACAAGGAACGATTGAACGGCGGCAAGCCCGGCAAGCGCTTTTTGGTCGTCATCCCAGACGGGATAGGCGGCGCCATCATAAATGACTTCCAGCACAGCAAGCCATTTTGCATTCATTCCCGCCGCATCTTTTTTTTGCGCTTCCAAGCCTGCTTTAAAAGCGTAGGCAAACTCAAGGCGAGACAATCTTGAATCATCTGGCATCACAGCCTTTTTATAACAAAAATCCGAACCGGTTATTTCTTTTTCTCTTCCTTTTCATCCACCCCCGCAAACATTGTCGAAAACGGCGTGAACATGCTCATGGTTTTTTCAAAAAGAGCAACGTTCTGCTTGGCGATTTCCTCAAACGGATTGCCCATTTTCCCAAGTGCGCCCATTTTAAACGGCGACATCTCCCCCATCTTACCGAACATGGATTTCAGGCGATCCTGATTGGCCACAAACCCCTGCATGCTGGCTTCAAGGTAATTCCCCATCACATCCTGCATGCCATGATCGTAAAACTGGATGACATTCCGCAGGAAATCGGTCGGCAACATGGTAAAACCCTTGGTTTCCTGCTCGAAAATGATCTGCGCCAGCACCTGGCGGGTCAAATCCTGACCGGTTTTGGCGTCAACCACCACAAAATCCTTGCCGGACTTCACACGTTTGCATAAATCCTCCAGCGTAATGTAGGCGCTGGTTTCAGTATCATACAACCGGCGGTTGGCGTATTTCTTGATAATGACGGGTTTCTTTTTTTCAGTTGATGGCATAAGAAAATCCATTGATTAACATGCGGATAGGTGTTTATGGTAGCACTTCGGCTCCCTCACCGCAATCGTTTAATCCTATGCCCAACAGCTCGTACCAGCATATGGCCAAAGAATTCATGGACTTATGGCAACGCCAGATGGCCAGCGTCATTAGTGACAAACAATTTATTCAGTCTATGCTGGAAATGATCGAATCCATGAAAATGCCCTATGCAGCCACCGCTCAACCTTCCAACCCTGCCCATGCATCTGGCGCTGACGCTGATGTACACACTCAGCTGGCCTACCGCCTTGCAATGTGCGAACGACGGCTTGCTGCCCTTGAAAAAGCCACTGAAAAAAAAGCTGCACCAAAAAAAGCTGCACGAAAAACTGCACCACGAAGCAAAAAACCGCAGCAGTGAGCTGTTGCTCGCCGTCCAACGTTACGCCGCCACCGAATATGTCCGCGACATGCCGGAAGCACCCTGTATCTGGCAACACGGAAATGCGCGGCTGCTCGATTACGGCCATCAGGCCGGCGATGATTGTCACAGTGTCATGCTGTTTGTCCCCTCGCTCATCAACCGTTACTATGTCCTCGACCTGCAGAAAGACCGTAGCCTGCTGCGGTTCCTCGCCTCACAGGGCGTCTACCCGCTAGTGCTTGACTGGGGAACGCCCGGCGCAATGGAGGAAACGTTCGGTGCCGGCGATTACGTCACCGACATATTGCTGCCGGCCATCGATTTTATCCACCAGACTTCCGGCCAGCCAGTATCGCTCGGCGGCTACTGCATGGGCGGTGTGCTGGCGATCGCGGCGGCACAACTCCGCCCGAAAAAAGTGGATAAGCTTGCCCTGTTTGCCACACCGTGGGATTTTCATTGCAAGGAATTTTCGCCGTTCATCATGAACGCGCCGTGGCAGGAACGGCTGGACGACATCCTGGCACAGAAAGACACTCTGCCCGCCGAAATCATCCAGGCATTATTTTACCTGACCGATCCATTCGTGTTTGAACAAAAATTCCGGCGCTTCCTTTCGCTCGACAGCGAATCGCGGGCAGCCAAAGATTTCATCGCGCTTGAACATTGGGTGAATGACGGCGTAGCGATGACCAGCGGCGTCGCACAGGATTGCCTGGTCGGTTGGGCACAACGCAATGATTTGCAGCGCGAGGAGTGGGTGGTGAACGGCAAAAAAATAAGCGCACGCAAAGTGAAGCAGCCAACCTTTATCGCCATTCCGAAACAGGATCATGTCGTGCCGTATGATTGCGCGATGGCGCTAGCACAGGCCATGCCCCACGCCCATCTCGTCCATCCCGGCTCCGGTCATGTCGGCATGATCGTCGGCTCCCGCGCTCGAACCGAATGCTGGCTACCGCTGGTAGAATGGCTGCAACGGGGGTCGTGATGCATAAATCCGTGTACGATGTCCTGCATAAAAAATACACGCTGCACCGGAAACTTCCGCCGGAACAGGAGGCACTGGCACAAGCCATCATCACGTCGGGGAAAATGCGGCTCGATGCTGATACGGAATCGAATTTCGTGCGACTGCTGGTGCCGGAAGAACGGATTGACATCACGATCTCCATGCGCGAACTGAACACGCCGAATCTACGCGCCTTGCTGCAATCACGCTTGCTGGCAATGCTTTCCAAACGCCACAATAACGCCGCGGCACGAACGCTGGTAACCAATTACCTCGAAAAAGCCACCCAGGATATGGCTCGGCGTCACCCGGTAAAACCGCGCACCGAAACCATGATGGCGCGGGCGCTGGTGCTCTGCAATGAGCTGCCCGTAATCCGGCTTATCCATCTGGAAGGCGCAGAGATATTTATTTCCTTCGGCCAGTCCGTGGGCGAGGTAATGGATGTGGCGCGCTGGGAGCAAGCCGGTGAGAATAGCGGGCTACAAGCCGCGGGCGGCGGTGAAAACGCCGTCTACGTTTCCTGCGGCGGACACCCGTTCCTTGAGGAAAAAGAGTTCCGTCATTCTGGAGATGGCTCGGCAGCACTCGCCCGCTTCATGATTATCGCCGCCCAGGAAACCGGCCATAATGGCGACATGGTGCGCGGCGCGAACGGCCAGTGGATCGGACGTTATTCCGCAACGGACTGGCAACGCGAACCAAGCCCGAAAGCCGGTGCCGGGCGGTTGGCCGACATCGCCACCACCGAACACACATGGTCGGAATGCCAGCGGCTTGGCCTGAACCGCATCGCCGAATGGGAGCGGCATTTGCAGTTTTACCGCAAAATGGAGGTGCGGAGCTGGCGCTCGGTGTTCGTCTGGTGCAGCACCAAGCTCGGCTGGCAGCTTTTCAGGCTGCTCATGAAAAAGCGCAGCCACAGCGCCCTGCCACGCCTGCAACGCGATATCTATCCCTGCATGCTGCTGCAAACATTCTTCTCCGACATGCTCGCCAATCTTGATCCGCAGGCCGATGTCTACCGCCGCAACAATCCGAGAGAAGAAGAGGCCGTCGCCTGCATCGAAGCCGTTGCCCGCGTGCCGCAACAGGTGGTGAAATGGGGACATCAGGCCGTGCGAATCACCACGCCGGCGCTCTATGCATTTTACTATGGCGAGATTGTTTCCGCATGCGAGAAAGCCGCACGGGCGATGCTGCAACGCAGCAAAAATGGCGAATAACTCTGGACATTTTGCACGCGGCTACCTATGTAGCACTCGCAACCTAAAATACAGGAGAACTCTATGGCCTCAGATCAGGACATTGTCATCGTCGGCGCGGTACGCACACCCATCGGTACCTTCAACGGCTCGCTCTCATCATTGCCAGCGCATGCGCTGGGTGCGATTGCGATCAAGGAATTGCTCGCACGCACCAAGGTGGAAGGCGAAGCGATTTCAGAAGTCATTCTCGGCCAAATCCTGACCGCGCATTGCGGCCCGAATCCGGCTCGCCGTGCCATGCTCGACGCAGGCATCCCGAAAGAAACCCCGGCATGGGGCATGAACCAGTTGTGCGGCTCCGGCCTTCGCGCTGTGTGTCTCGCCTACCAGGCGGTAAAAACCGGCGATTCCGATATCGTGATTGCCGGTGGGCAGGAAAGCATGAGCCAATCGCCGCACGCCATCCCAATGAGAAACGGCACGAAAATGGGCAGCGCCACCATGGTGGATACCATGCTGTATGACGCGCTCGTCGATCCGTTCCACAATATCCATATGGGTGTGACGGCGGAAAACGTCGCGAAAGAATTCGGCCTCACCCGCCAGGAGCAGGACGAGTTCGCACTTGCTTCGCAACTGAAAGCGTCGGCGGCCATTAAAGCCGGAACATTCAAAGACGAAATCGTACCGGTCACCATCAAAGGCAAAAAAGGCGACACGGTGGTGGAAAACGATGAAGGCCCGCGCGCCGACACCACCATCGAAGGCCTCGCCAAACTCCGCCCTGCGTTTGACAAAGAAGGCACGGTGACCGCGGGCAATGCATCCGGCATCAATGACGGCGCAGCAGTCGTGATGGTGATGACACGCGGTGAAGCCACCAAGCGCGGCCTGAAACCGCTGGCCACCATCAAGAGCTGGGCGCATGCGGGGCTAGACCCGGCGATCATGGGTCTGGGTCCGATTTACGCGTCCAAAAAAGCGCTCGCCAAAGCTGGCTGGAAGCATGAAGACCTCGATCTCATCGAAGCGAACGAAGCCTTCGCCGCACAAGCCATCGCGGTGAACAAGGAGATGGGCTGGGATTTAAGCAAGGTGAACGTAAACGGCGGCGCGATCGCCCTCGGCCATCCGGTCGGCGCATCCGGCGCGCGCGTGCTCACTGGCCTGCTCTATGAAATGAACCGCCGCGACGCCAAGAAAGGCATCGCGACACTGTGCATCGGTGGCGGCATGGGCGTTGCCATGTGCTTGGAACGTGATTAATTAAACCTGAAGGACAGAAAGAAATGACACAACGAATTGCTTTAGTAACCGGCGGCACCCGAGGTATCGGCGCGGCCATCTCCATCGGCCTGAAAAACGCCGACTATAAAGTGGCCGCGAACTATGCGGGCAACGATGAAGCAGCGGCTAAATTCAAAGCAGAAACCGGCATTGAAACCTTCAAATTCAACATCGCGGATTTCACCGAATGCCAAACCGGCGTGAAAGCCGTCGTTGAAAAAATGGGCGGGTCGGTCGATGTGCTGGTGAATAACGCGGGCATCACGCGTGACACCGCCATGCATAAAATGGATGAGCAAAAATGGCGCGAAGTGGTCATCACCGATTTGAACAGCTGCTTCTATATGTCGCGTGCAGTGATTGAATCGATGCGCGAACGCAGCTTCGGCCGCATCATCAATATCAGCTCGATGAACGGCCAGCTCGGCCAGTTCGGCCAGACCAACTATGCGGCGGCCAAAGCCGGTATCTTCGGTTTCACCAAAGCGCTCGCACGCGAATCCGCCGCCAAGGGCATCACGGTGAACGCGGTGGCGCCGGGCTACATCGCCACCGACATGGTGAAGTCGATCAAGGAAGACGTTATGAAACAAATCGTTGCCGGCATTCCAGTCGGTCGTCTCGGCGAGCCGGAAGAAGTGGCGCGGTGCGTGGTGTTCTTAGCGGCCGACGGCGCGGCCTTCATTACCGGCGAAACACTCTCGGTCAACGGCGGGCAATATATGGAGTAGTCTTTGAGTGGCTTCCGGTGCGCGCTGCTGCGCGCCCCATGAAGCGAGCTCAGGGCTGGTTCGGCGCTCCTCGCCTCTCATAACGATTATTGCCATCCCCGCGTAGACGGGAATCCATTCCCTTAGGTAAGCTTCAGTACCGAAGCCGATACATAACAGCTAAACGGCACACTGGCGAGCGATGCCGCTGCAAGCAATAATATCTCGCCCGCGCCGCCGACAGAACTTGCGAAAATAACCAGCGGCATCAAGAGCGGCAGGCTGATGAGCGCAGGCAGCAACCCACCGCGGCGGCTGCCGAGCGTGAACGCCGCCGTGAGGATGCTAACCGCGGCAATGCCGGGCGAGAGCAGCACCATCCGCATCATGACATCGGCGGCCTGCGGCCGGTCAAGTCCGGCCATCATCGACAGCAACGGCAGAGTCAGCAATATTGGCATGAGCTGCACCACCCACTGGCCGATGAGTTTCGCCAGCACGACCAGCTCCAGCGCCGGGGCTTTCAGCACATATTGCTCCATCGTCCCATCCTCATAATCCTGCTCGAAAATGAGCGGCTGCGCCGTAACACTTGCCAGCACCAGTGCCACCACCATGACCGAAAGTGCATACTGCTCCATCGCTTCCGGCGAAAGCGCAAAGGCAAACAGGGTGAAGACGATAATGTAAAATGCGAGGCAACCCATCGCACCACCCCCCTTGCGGAATGCCAGCCTGATGGTTTGGGAGAGAACAAGGCTAAACATGAAAATCCTCCATGTTTAATGTGTGCGACGCCACCGCCGACTGCATGATATGCGAGGCGATAATCACGATACCGCCCTGCTTCACCCGCGTCTCGATCAAGCTTGCGGTCAGGATCACTGCCTCCTCATCCAGGAAATTGGTCGGCTCGTCGAGCATCCAGAGCCTGCACGGCACAACGATCAGCCGGGCAAGCGCCACCCGTCGCTGCCACCCCGCCGACAATTCGCGGGCAGGCGTATCGGCAAACCGCTCAAGATCGTAAAACCGCATGGCGGCGCCGGTAAGCATCTCGCTGCCATACATCTTGCCCCAGAAATCGAGGTTTTCGCGCACGGTCGCATCAAGCTTCACAGCGGATTTATGGCCAACCAGCATCAGTTCGCGCTTAAACTCCGGATTATTACGGATCGGCTTGCCATCCCACGATACGTTGCCTGCCTCCGGGGGAAGCGCCCCGCTCAATATCCTGATAAGGCTGGTTTTCCCGGAACCGTTGGCGCCTTTGAGTAATAATAAGGCTCCCGGCTGCAGGCAAAAGCCTAACCGTTTGAAAATGGTACGTTCCCCCAGTACACAGGCAATATCTTCGGCGATGAGCATAAACGAACATTTAACGAATAATCAGTAGATTAGACCTTTATATTTTTGAATCTAGGGGGATTTCGATGAAACACAAGAGCAAGAATTCGTTTGGCGCAGAAAGCTCGATTGAGGCGGCTGGAAAAAAATACAACTATTACAGCCTGCCTGCCGCCTATAAAAAGCTCGGCGATTTGTCTCGCCTTCCCTATTCGCTGAAAGTGCTGCTGGAAAACCTGCTGCGTTATGAAGACGATGTGTCGGTTTCAGCGGAAGATATCGAAGCTTTCAGCACCTGGCTTGCCAATAAAAATTCCGAGCGCGAAATTGCCTACCGCCCCGCCCGCGTGCTGATGCAGGATTTTACCGGCGTCCCTGCCGTAGTCGATTTGGCCGCCATGCGCGACGCCATGACCAAGCTCGGCGGCGACGCGGAAAAAATCAACCCGCTTGCCCCCGTTGACCTCGTCATCGACCACTCGGTGATGGTGGATAATTACGGCACCGCGCATGCATTTGAAGACAACGTAAAACTCGAAATGGAGCGCAATAAAGAGCGCTACGAATTTCTAAAATGGGGACAAAATGCTTTCAATAATTTCCGCGTCGTGCCTCCGGGAACGGGCATCTGCCACCAGGTGAATTTGGAAAATCTGGCGCAAGCGGTCTGGGTGCAAGATGGCGTTGCTTATCCTGATACCTGCGTGGGCACCGATTCGCACACCACCATGGTGAACGGTCTTGGCGTGCTCGGCTGGGGCGTAGGCGGCATTGAAGCCGAAGCAGCGATGCTCGGCCAGCCTGTCTCGATGCTCATTCCGGAAGTGATTGGGTTTAAACTCACCGGCAAACTCAAAGAAGGCACGACGGCGACTGACCTCGTACTTACCGTCACCCAGATGCTGCGTAAAAAAGGCGTGGTCGGTAAATTTGTGGAATTTTATGGTAGTGGGTTGGATTCACTTCCACTCGCCGACCGCGCAACGATTGCGAACATGGCGCCGGAATATGGCGCGACCTGCGGTATCTTCCCAATTGACTCGGAAACCATCAATTACCTGAAACTCACCGGCCGCGATGCGGATCGCATTGCGCTGGTTGAAGCTTATGCGAAAGCCCAAGGCATGTGGCGCGACGCCTCCTATGCCGACCCAGTATTCACCGATACGCTCGAACTGGATATGAGCAGCGTTGAGCCATGCCTCGCTGGCCCCAAACGCCCGCAGGACAAGGTGCTGCTGAAAGACGCAAAATCCTCGTTTGAAAACGGCCTGGCCGAATTGGACAAAGACAAAAAAACCGCGCACTCACCTCTGCCGACCGATAAGCTCGGCCATGGCAGCGTGGTGATCGCCGCGATTACCAGCTGCACCAATACCAGCAACCCATATGTGATGATGGCCGCCGGTCTCGTGGCGCAAAAAGCCCAAGCACTCGGCCTCACCCCAAAACCATGGGTCAAAACTTCGCTCGCGCCCGGCTCGAAAGTGGTGACCGAGTATCTCGCAGCAAGCGGCCTCGATAAATCACTCGACAGCATCGGCTTCAATCTGGTCGGCTATGGTTGCACCACCTGCATCGGTAATTCCGGACCGCTGAAAGACGAATTTGAGAACGCCATTAAAGAGCAAGGCCTTGTCGTGGCCTCGGTGCTCTCCGGCAACCGCAACTTTGAAGGCCGCGTGCACCCGCTGGTAAAAGCAAACTACCTCGCCAGCCCACCGCTGGTGGTGGCATACGCACTGGCCGGCAGCATGAATATCGACATCACCAAAGACGCGATCGGCACCAGCAAAGACGGCAAGCCTGTTTATTTAAAAGACATCTGGCCATCGAACAAAGAAGTGGCCGACGTGGTGATGAAATGCGTGACCGAGAAAATGTTCCGCGCCAAATATGCCGACGTGTTCGCGGGCGATAAAGCATGGCAAGCCATCAAAACCACCGGCGGTAAAACCTATGGCTGGCCAGGAAAATCGACCTACATCCAGAACCCACCCTATTTTGAAGGCATGAGCAAAAGCGCCGGCGCGGCGGCAGGCGACATCATGGATGCAAAAATCCTCGGCCTATTCGGCGACTCGATCACTACCGACCATATTTCGCCCGCAGGTAATATTTCTAAAACATCGCCCGCTGCAAAATACCTCGCTGAACATGGCGTGCAACCGGCAGACTATAACTCCTACGGCGCACGCCGCGGCAGCCACGATGTGATGATGCGCGGCACCTTTGCCAACATCCGCATCAAGAACGAAATGCTCGGCGGCGAAGAAGGCGGCGATACTTTGTACAAAGGTGAGAAGATGAGCATCTACGATGCCGCGATGAAATATAAGGCCGACGGCACCAAACTAGTCGTCATCGCTGGCAAGGAATACGGAACCGGAAGCTCGCGTGACTGGGCGGCAAAAGGCACCATGTTGCTTGGTGTGAAAGCAGTGATCGCCGAAAGTTTTGAGCGTATCCACCGCTCCAACCTCGTCGGCATGGGCATCCTTCCGCTCACCTTCCACGGCAATATTGACCGCAAAACGCTAGGTCTCACCGGCGACGAAACCATCAGCCTCACCGGGCTTTCAGCTGGCATCCAACCGCGCATGAAGGTGGATATGCACATCACCCGCAAGGACGGCTCCAAGCAGGTGGTGCCCCTGCTCTGCCGCATCGACACGCTGGATGAGCTTGCCTATTACGAAAATGGCGGTATTCTGCAATATGTGATGCGTAACTTGCTTGGCAGCAGTAGCAGTCAAGCGGCATAAACGAGGATTATGACGGAAACCACCGATCAGAACAAAGACCTGAACACCCGCACCATCGTGCTGATTTACGGGCTGATGGAAGACGGCGGTTCATTCTGGTTATACGCTGCGATTAAGCCAAGCAAATATCAGGCATTTTTGGCCGCGCAGAAGGACGGAACCCTCAATCTGTATGAGTTTGCGCCTTATGGGGAAATCATCGTTTCCGGCAAAGGCAAGTCGCCTCCGGATGATATCACCCTCAAAGTTGCCGAAATGTACCAAACCGACCCAGCGACGCTTTTTGTGTCAGGCGAGTCTCAAGCAGACGCGCCAGATTCAACCAGTCAATAATAAATCATTATAAATCAGCTGATTGTATGTTTTTTTCGCCTGTCATCAAATTGTCATTCTCCACCGGCAGCATTGTTCACAAAACTGTCATGCACAAGCTTACCGAAAACGGTTATAGTGAAATCATGAAAAACAGCTGTGTTCCGGGTAAGGAAAAATTATGGTGACGTTTTGTGGAGTATGCTGCAAAGGCGGAAAAGCAACCGAAGTGCATACGGGTGCAACCGTGACGCACAACAATATCGATACATTCCCTGCCATGCTCGCCGTTCAGAACGGCACCCCGCTCCCAAGCGTTGCAGGCGTTGATCGCCCGAATGGCATTCCCGGCGGCGCAATCCAAAACGGCATCATCCTCGGCTAATAATCTCAGGGCTCACACCAACAAAAAACCCGCCGGGAAATCAACCGGGCGGAGTTTTTGTTGTGTAAGCTTTTTGCTATTAGGAAACGATTTCCTGGCCGCGTGACTGGACGGTAGCAGGAATGTTCTGGGTTACACCCGGCAGGTCGCCCGAGAACGTGCTGTACTGTTTATCCAACGCAATATTCGGGTTGGCCTGCTGGGCGGCGATCGCAGCGAGATCGGGCGCCTTTGCCTGCACCGACACAACCCCCGCCGCCTTATCCCCAACATCCTCTATATTCTCAAGTTCACGCTGACCATACGCATCGCCAGAAGGTCGGTCGGAAGCATACAGATGCTCGGTTTTAGCACCAAAGACCCGGCCAAGGATTCCGTTGACGCCATCCAGGCTGATGCCGTCAAGCGCTTCTTTGATGAGCTTGAGCGGATCACTGCCGCCTTTTAAAAGATCGACGAACCCTTCCCTGAGGGATCCCAGAAAACCTTCGGATTTTTCAATGCCAGCCACCGCCATAACTCCTGATTTCACGCCTTATTCTACCATACCCGCGGGTGCCGCAAGATGAAGTTTTTATGACAATCACAACCCTAAAGCCCAAGACGGCGAAGGATAGCGGCGTGCACCCGTTCCGGTTCCTGGCTGGCATCGATCACACAGCAACGCGCCGGTTCCCGCCGGGCGATTTCCAGGAACCCCGCCCGCACCTGCTGGTGGAAGGCCAGCTCCATACCCTCAAAACGCGTTTCATCGCCGTGCCGCCCCTTGGTGCGGGCAAGCCCTGCCGCCGGGTCAATATCGAGGATAAAGGTTATATCCGGCAGCGTATTACCAAGGGTCATGGCATGCAGCGCATCAATATAATCACGGGAAATATGCTTGGCCACCCCTTGGTAAACACGGGTGGAATCAACAAACCGGTCACACACCACCCACTTCCCTTCGGCGAGCGCCGGCTCGATGAACCGCTTCACATGTTGCACCCGCGCAGCAGAAAACAGCAGGGTCTCCGCCAGCGCATCCCAGCGGTGTTTATCGCCCGTCACCAGCAAGGTGCGGATAGCCTCGGCGCCCTCCTCACCGCCTGGTTCGCGGGTCATCACATGTGGAATATTGTTTGCCACCAGCACTTCGGCAAGCAAGCGTAGCTGCGTCGATTTGCCGCCGCCCTCACCGCCTTCAATGGTGATGAAGCGGCCTGCCACAGCTTATTTACCGCCGAGGTAATAGCGGATCACCGCCCATGTTTTCGCCACGCCGGAAAGCTTGCCCACATCCTCCGCCGCCGCCAGCGGAATGGTTTGCGGAGCATGGTCGGGAATCTCAACCATCAGGTCTGCAACATGCGCGCCCTTGGCAATGGGCGGCACGAGCGGCCCCTCATAGGTGAGCGTGTAGCTGATGCCGTCCTTGGCACCGGCCGGGAGCGTCACCACCACATCCTTTTCAGCGACCAGCGGCACATCACTCTGCGTGCCGAACCACACGGCGGCGCGGCCAACTTCCTTGCCTGCACCCACCAGCTTTTTATTGGCAAATTCACGGAACCCCCAACGCAACAACATGTCGCCTTCGCTCACCCGTGCATTATCGCTTTCCAGCCCATTGATGACGAGGATCAGCCGGCGGTCATCCTGCTTGGCCGACAGGGTGATGCCATAGCCCGCCACATCCGTATGGCCGGTTTTCAGCCCATCCGTGCCGATATCGTTCCCCAGCAACCGATCACGGTTATATTGCGTGATATTGTTGTAGGTGAATTCCTTGACCGAAAAGAGGGGGTAATATTCCGGAAAATCGTTGATGATGCGCTGAGCAAGCACCGCCAGGTCTTTGGCCGACATCACGTGTCCTTCGTCCGGCCAGCCGGTCGCGTTGACGAAACGGCTATGTTCAAGCCCCAGCTTTTTCGCCGTCTCATTCATCTCGGCAACAAAGGCTTCCTCGCTGCCGGCAATGCCTTCCGCCAGCACCACACACGCATCATTCCCCGATTGCACGATCACCCCGTGCAGCAAATCATTGACGCTCACTTGCTGGTTGATCGGCACAAACATTTTTGAGCCCTGCATGCGCCATGCCTTCTCGCTCACGGTCAACACATCATCCATAGCCATCCGCCCCTCTTTCAGGCGGCTGAAGGTAATGTAGATCGTCATCAACTTGCTCATCGACGACGGCACCATCGGCACCGCGCCTTCCTTATCGAGCAGCACCGCGCCGGTGGTGGCATCCATCAGATAGGCATGTTTCGCGGTTGTTTCGATCGCCTGCGCTGGCACTACCAGCAACGTCGAGATCAGCAATGCAGAATACAAGGTGCGTGTCATAATTTCATCACCCTTGCATCCGGCGCGCCGAGGCTGCGGATTTTATCAAGCGCCTGGGCGGCATCCTCGGACGTCACAAACGGCCCGGCGCGCAACCGCCACCATACCGCTCCATTAATATCCACCCGCGCCACGCTCGATGGCGCAACGGATTCAATCGCACGCTGCATGCTATCGGCATTCGCCTGCTGGCTGAACGATCCAACCTGCACATAGTAGCTGCCGCTCACCATGGCCGTAGCATTGGTCGTAGTGCGTTTCGCCTCCGGCACCTGCACGATGTTTTCATTTTCCACTTCCGGCACTGGCTGGATGTTCGGCGATTTCAACACCACCTCATGGCCGATTTCATCCGCCTGTGCATCGCGGATAATCAACCCACCGCGCGGTTTCTTCTCTGCCGAGGGTAAGTCGGCATTACTCACCGAAACAATCGGCGCGGCATTGGCCACCGTATCACCCGGACGCGTCTGGTTTTCGGTTGATTCGATAATAAACGACTGCTCGGAAGGTGCGGTCGCTGCCAGGATCGATGTGTTTTTTTCTGACTCCGCCTGCTCGTTAAGAGCCGCGATATCAATCCGGCGGCCTTCAGCAACGGCGGCAATGTATTGCTCGGATTCTTTAGCAAGATATTGCACCCGCACCTTGGCAAGCCCGGTGATGCCGAGCTTTTGCGCCGACACTTTGGAAAGGTCGATGAGGCGGTTGGAGGCAAACGGCCCGCGATCGTTAATTCTCACGATCAGCGATTTGCCGTTTTCCAGGTTGGTCACCCGCACCAGCGACGGCATCGGCAACGTCGGGTGTGCGGCCGTTAGGTCATATTTATTGAAGACCTCACCATTGGCGGTGCGCTTGCCGTGGAACCCCGGACCATACCACGAGGCAATGCCGGTTTCGTCATAGCTTGCGTCATAGGCAGGATAATAAGTGCGGCCATTGATGCTGTACGGCTTGCCAATCTTCACGCCCGGTGGCGGTGCCGATGAATTGCAGGCACTGAGTACCGAAACCGCTGCAAGCGCATACCAACTTGTTGAACGTCGCATCTGTCTTCCCTATTTTTTATACGCTTACTATGGAAAATTTGCGGTGCTGTGCCAAGTCATTTTTCAATGTAACTTCCAAAGAGTTTGAGTTGGAATATTTGTGTATCTCCCCAGCCTTCCAGCGGGTAGCCGTGGTTGGAGAGAGGCTTGAACTTAAGGTAACGCAGTGTCGCCGGGGGGAAATTGAACTCCTGGTAGACCGATTTCCGGGACGCGTTGGAAACATCGTACCGTCCAATCAACTGGAACGGGCCTTCGGCCGAAACATCCGACGCGTAAAGCGCAAAACTCTTTAGATTCTGTGGTGCAGGCCGCGGCACGCCGATGGCAAAGCGGGAGACCGTGGCCGATTTTTTATCCTTCAGCGCGAAAACCACCTCCTGCCCCGCCCACGTCCACAGATATGCGCCATCACTGCCAGAAATTGTCTTTTCCCAGCCGGGCGCGCTAGCTTCCGCCACCATTACGCCATCACCCGTCAACAACAAATTCGACAGCTCAGGGGCAGCCTCTTCAACAACCGGCTCTGGTGGATTTACCAGCAATTCAGGGAATGTCTCCACCTCCTTGCGGACTTCTTCCATCACGCGGTAGAGGGATACTTTGTCGGTCACTTCAAACAACCGCCCGGCTCCCTCCTTGGCAATACATTGCAGCTCCTTGCGCGCATCGTCGGACATGTTGAACCCAACCACGTTCACGCGCACGATCAGGCCGTCTTCGGCTAGTTTCCTTGTCACGGCGCACGGATCGCCGCCGCATTCCTCTCCGCCATCGGAAATCAGAAAAATCATTTTCCCGCCATTCAGCGGCTTCAGAACATCACCCGCCTGCTGCAAGGCCGCCGCAATCGGGCTGATACCTTTCGGTTTCAGCGCTGTCGCGATGCCGATAATGGCCTGCGGGTCGTTCGCACCAACCGGCGACAGTAGTTCAACGTCGCTGCAATCGTTTTTGCGGCGATGGCCAAAAGCGAGCAGCCCTGCCTTCGCCCCCGGCGGCATGCTGGAAAGCGACGACTCTATCACCTCCCTGCTTGCTTCCAGTTTGGGGCGACCATCCTGCTGCCCCCACATCGAACCCGAGCTATCGAGCACGAACATCACATGCATCCCCGGAAAATCCGTATCCACCTGCGCCTGCGCCGGAAGCGCTGCCATGCACGCCCACACACCGATCCATACCGTTCTAAACATGGATCACCTCGATACGTTCGCCAAGGCATGCGCCCTCGGTGCAGGGATAATAGTACAGCGCCAGCACAATCTCCGGCGCGGCGTTCTCAAGGAATTCCACCTGTGCGGCAATCCGGATGCGCCCTTCATACACCAGCCTTCCGTCAGCATGGCGGGTCGGTTCCGGGAAGCGGCAGCTACGAAGCACCGCACCAGCAGATGGGATGGAAATCCGTGTCGCCATGCCGTCGGGTTGATGTTCTTGCGCGGGCTGGAGATACCACCCGGCCTTGATATCGAGCGTGATCTCTACGCCAACTCCTCCGCCCTGCGGCACCTGCCGCACTGCCTGAAGCATCACAATCGGAGCCTCCTGCAACTGCATCGCCACCCGCAGCATCGCAGCGTATTCAACCCAGACCTTGTTTTCACCGCCCAGGAAAAATTGCACGATGGCGCGCGCTTTGTGAGTAGCGGCGGCGTCATGGTCGAGCGCCGCAAATGCCAGATAATTTTCAGCCATCACCGCGTTGGGATTGGGCAAGGTTGCATCCTCGCCGTTTTTTGCCCGCACCACCATTGTGTCCAAGGCCTGCGTTGCAAACAATCCCGGCTGCCCGTTATCGCCAAACAGGCTTTCCGCTTTGGTCATTAGGTAACGCGCTGCAGCCAGCATTTCACGATCGCCGCTCGCCCGGTGTACCGCCAGCAGCCCGCGAATAAAATAGGCATAATCCTCAAGCGTCGCCGGCTGTCCCGCACGCCCATGAATAATGCAGCGCTGCAACCCACCATCCTCGCCAACCGCATGACGCAGCAGATAATCCGCCGCCCGCCGTGCATGTTCGATGTATGCCCGGTTGGAAAATACCTGCCCGGCATGCGCCAGCGCATCGATCATCAACCCGTTCCACGCCACGATGATTTTATCATCAAGCGCCGGGGCAGCGCGTTTGTTGCGCGCCGCGAGCAGCTTGTTCATCACCGCACCGGACATGGCAGCGATCTGTTCATAGGGCAGCTTCTGCGCCAGCGCCGCCTGGTAGAGCGGCATGCGGGCGATCAACACATCCCCATCAGGATGTTTGTGGCCGGGGAAGTTCGGAATCTCGGCGATACCATAATGGTGTAGAAAAAAAGCCAATTCATCTTCGGTCAGGAGGCTCTCAATTTCTTTCGGGTTCCACGCATAATAGGCGCCTTCCACCTCATCGTTTTCAGCATCGACGGCGGTGAAAAATCCGCCCTTGTGGTCACGCAGGATGCCGATGGTGAAATCGCAGATGCTTTTTGCAACATCGGCAAAGTACGGGTTGCCGGTGAGCCGCGCCGCATCGGTGTAGCAACGTGCGAGCAACGCCTGCGTATAGAGCATTTTTTCAAAGTGCGGCACCAGCCAGTCGCGATCGACGGCGTAGCGATGGAATCCGCAGCCAACCTGGTCGTTAATGCCGCCCGCCGCCATCCGGCCAAGGCTGAACGCCGCCATGTCGAGCGAGTCGCCGTCGCCGGTTGCCTCATGATGCGCGAGCAGGAATTGCAGGTAATTTTCGTGCGGGAATTTGGGTGACTGGTAGAATCCGCCCGACTGCACATCATGCTGTTTCTTCAGTGCCGCATGCGCCGCCGCAATCATCGGTGAAAAATCCGCAACCGTCTGCGATGGCGGTTTAGCCACCATGAAATGCCGCAACATCTCCGTGGTTTCGTCGGCGATCTTCAAGACGTTTTCGCGGTCAGTTTCCCACGCAGAATGCAGCCAATCAATCAGCTTGGGGAAGGATGGCTTGCCGTAATTTTCCGTCGCGCCATAGGTGCCGCCAGCATAAAACGGCTTCAGGTCGGGTGTGAGGAACACATTGTTCGGCCAGCCGCCCTCGTGGGTCATGATCTGGCGGGCATGCATGTAGATGTCGTCGATCTGCGGATGCTCTTCGCGGTCGACTTTGATGTTGATAAAAAAGCGGTTCATCTGCGAGGCGATGGAGAGGTTCTCGAACACTTCGCGCTCCATCACATGGCACCAGTAGCACGTGGAATAGCCGATCGACAGCAAGATGGGCTTGTCCTCCTCGCGAGCGCGGCGGAGCGCCTGTTCACCCCATGGATACCAGTAGACCGGGTTCTTCGAATGCTGGCGCAGATAAAGGCTGCTGGAATGGATCAGCGGATTGGAAAACGGGGTATTTTTTTCGGTTATACGCATGTGCCGAGCCTTTCTTCCACCAACCCCAATATATGGGCATGGTCAGGCCGCCCTTCCTGCCGGAACTCAGCCAGCGTGAACCAGCGGCGCGCATGGGTGCTGGTGGCAACCTGCTGCATCGGCAGGAAATCCTCCGCTTCTTTCATTTCTGCCGCCAGTAGCCACATAGCGATTTCCTTGCGGTTAGTCGCCGAGGTAAAGCGATATTCGCCAAGGGCAACGGTCGCCGCGATGTTGTCCACTTTGAGGCCGAGTTCCTCGGTCGCCTCACGCAGCGCCGTTTCCGGTAGGGTTTCCAGAACCGCGTCCTCGGGCACGTCGCCGCGCATATCGCGCCAGACACCATTCTGCAGAAACATGCGCGTACCCTTGCAAATCTGGAATTCCGGCAAGCCGAGGTCGGGCTTTTCCGCCACCGGCATCATCATCATGTAACGCAGCGGGTGGCGCATAAACGGCACCAGCCCGGCCTTGCGGATCGCGGGCAACGCTGCCGCCTCGCAGGGGTAGTCGCGTAGAAATGCTTGAATGTTGGTGTGTTCATCTGTCATAGTCCATCCCTAACATAGAAACGTTTGTCATGGAAGCCACAGAACTCACCCCATTTGCAGAAACACTGGCCGATTGCGCCGGGCAGATGGCACGCGAGGCCGTCCTGGGCGGGCACACCATCTCCCGGAAAGCGGACAGGAGCGCCGTCACCGAAACCGATAAGGCCATCGAGGCGGCCATCAGCGCGATGATCACCAGACAATTCCCAGATCATGGCGTTTTTGGCGAAGAGCATGGGCGCATCAACCCCACTTCCACCTACCAGTGGGTCATCGACCCGATCGACGGCACCAGCGCCTTCATCGCCGGCATTCCCACCTTCACCACACTGGTGGCGCTGTGCAAAAATGGCGTTCCCATCCTCGGCATCATCGACCAGCCGGTATTGCGTGAGCGCTGGGTCAGCACACGATTGAAGCCGTCGCAGCCAGACGCTATGAAGCTTTCCGATGCATTGCTCGCCGCCACGTCGGTAACGTATTTTACCGAAAGCGAAGAAAAAAAATTCCGGCACCTCGCGCATCATTGCGGCGGAACCGTCCATGGCGGGGATGGTTTTTTATTCGGCAAGCTCGCCGACGGACGCATTCATGTCATTGCCGAAGCAGGCTTAAAACCCTATGATTTCTGCGCGCTTGCGCCGGTGGTGCAAGCGGCTGGCGGTGTCATCACCGATTGGCAGGGCAGCGCCATCACCATTGCCTCGAATGGCACTGTGCTTGCGGCCGCCAATATCGATTTACACCGGCAGGCTCTGGAAATCCTCAATGACTGACGTCCACGTGATCGGCGCCGGACTCGCTGGCAGTGAGGCAGCATGGCAATTGGCGGAGATGGGCATTGACGTGGTGCTGCACGAAATGCGCGGCATCAAGGCGACCGAAGCGCACAAAACCGCCGATTGCGCCGAGCTGGTGTGCTCCAATTCGTTTCGTTCGGACGACCACACGCGCAATGCCGTCGGCCTGCTCCATCAGGAAATGCGCTTGTGCAATTCCCTGATTATGGCGATGGCGGATATTCATAAAGTCCCCGCCGGCGGAGCGCTTGCGGTGGATCGGGAAATGTTCGCCGCCGCCGTCACCGAGAAACTCAAAAACCATCCGCGCATCACCTTTGCCTACGAAGAAATTTCCACGCTGCCGATCGAAGGCCACACCATCATCGCCACCGGCCCCCTCACCTCTCCCGCACTCTCTCAGGCCATCCTCGCCCATACCGGACAGGAGTATCTTGCCTTCTTCGATGCCATCGCGCCGATTGTCACCCGTGAATCGATCGATATGGAGAAGGCATGGTTCCAGTCGCGCTACGATAAAGGGGATGGCAAAGACTACATCAACTGCCCGATGACCAAGGATCAATATTACGCCTTCATTGATGCGCTGAACGGCGGCGAGAAAACCGATTTCAAGGAATGGGAAACCAACACACCTTATTTTGAAGGCTGCCTACCAATCGAAGTGATGGCCTCACGCGGCAAGGAAACCCTTGCCTTCGGGCCGATGAAACCCGTCGGCCTCACCAATCCGCACTCGCCGGAGAAGCCATACGCCGTGGTACAGCTACGACAGGATAACAAGCTCGGCACGCTCTATAATATGGTCGGCTTTCAAACCAAGCTCAAGTACGGCGCACAACAGGAAATCTTCCGCACCATTCCCGGATTGGAAAACGCCGAGTTCGCACGCCTCGGCGGCCTGCACCGCAACACCTTCATCAATTCGCCCATCCTGCTCGATGGCGCACTTCGTTTAAAAACCGCGCCGCACATCCGCTTCGCCGGACAGATCACCGGCTGCGAAGGTTATGTGGAAAGCGCCAGCGTCGGCCTGATGGCCGGTCGATTCCTCGCCGATGAAATCGCCGGACGCACCATTACCGCGCCACCCCCAACCACTGCCATGGGCGCGCTGCTTTCGCACATCACCGGCGGAGCGGATGCCAAAACCTTCCAACCGATGAATGTGAATTTCGGATTATTTCCGCCGATGAAAATCAGCAAGGACAAACGCGCAGCCGCCATGTGCGGGCGGGCGCTGCATGATTGCCGGCAGTGGCTTACCGCTTGTGAACAGCAGCGAATTCATCCCTGAACTGCTTGTAACCGCCACCCCGACCAAGCAGCCTGGCGTAGGCTTCCCAGCTGCGCGTCGGGTCGACAATATATTGGTGGTAGGGAACCAGGTCGTGCGTCTGTCCGGCGTGGTCGATTTCGGCGGCAATGAAGCCGAGCTCGCGCCGTTTATTGTCGAACCCCTTGGTCACGCCGCCGGTATTGTGGTAGCATACGCCGTTGATCTCATGCGATGAGAATTTGACATGCGTATGCCCGAAACACACATGCTTGACCCGCGAGAACAAGGCGTTGGTAAGCAGTTGCGGCGCACCATCAACCAGCACATGAAATAGCTGGTCTTCTTTTTTATATTGCCCGGCCTCAAAGCGGCTGCCCTTATCGGCACGATCGAGCAACGAATCGCTTACACAGTGCGCGGTCACTTCCGGCGCGGCTTTCTTCTTGATATATGTCATGAGGCGCGGCGTACCCTCAACCGCGCTGGCGATCCACGTATGTCCGGGGAAATTATCTTTACCGTGCGGTTTTTTCGGACGGATCTTATCGGTCTGCCCGCGCCCCTGCAAATCACCGTGGGTAAACAACGTGTCGCCAACCATGATCGCTTCTGGATGCCATTCAAACTGGTCAGGAAATTGCTGTTGCAACATGTCGAGGCGTTCGCGGAACCCGGGAACATTTTCGTGGTTGCCAAGCACGTAGTGAAACCGGCAATTGGCAGGCGCGTGCTCTATCCAGTCGATGAGCTTTTCAATCGCATGGTCGATGGCAAGCTTTACATGTTT
This sequence comes from uncultured Rickettsiales bacterium, assembly GCA_964518725.1. Taxonomy (GTDB): domain Bacteria; phylum Pseudomonadota; class Alphaproteobacteria; order Rickettsiales; family SXRF01; genus JANRKF01. Next base: position 38,046 of record CAZFKP010000004.1, read on the forward strand.
TTTGCCTTTATGGTATTCATCGAGCAACTCAAAAATATCGCCATTCAACACCACATGCTGTGCACGCGACTTGGCAAGGTCAAACACGCGTTGGATTTTTTTCTTCTCAAACCGACTGACTTTGGCGCCGATGTGCAAATCCGAAACTGCCACGATATATTCCGGCGGCGGAACAGCGGTCAAAACATTAATATCGGCAGGTGTTTCCATGCCAATATATTAACATCGTTAACCACTATGGCTACTGCAAATTTTGCATGGCTTAGGCGAAAAACAGCCGGATAACCAGCCATAAACGGCGCTTGTTGCCATAATTTGCCCGATGGCGGGCGATGATGCTCTCCGCCCTCTGCCAACACACGTTATCAACCGTCAATTCCGGCGGATTTTCAGGCATCTCCGGCCATGCCTCGCGGTAGCGATCCACCAGCGCTGTAAGCGTCGCAGGCGCAATGCCGCCATCCGCAAGCGCCACAAGCACCGGATGCTGACGCGGCTTGCCCTCCGCCAGCGCATCGAGCGATTCGCGCCACCACGCATAACGTATATGACCGATCATTTCCTCGCTGACATGCTGGTGGATATGCTTCAGTTCGGCATCAAGCGCATAGTAAGGAATCGCCTCCGGCGCAAACGCGCATTGCAAGTAGCGCGGGTAATCATGCGTCTTGATAAGGTTTTTACAGTATTGAATCGGATCGGAGGTTGAATCTTCCATGAAAACATCCTACATCTGACCCCATGCATACGACAAGGCGTGATTTCTGCAAGATACTCACGGCCGCTTTCATCACCGCGGGTGGCGTTGCACGTAACGTTGCCGCCGCCACACCAACCAAGGAGACAATTATGACCTTCACCCTTCCCGAACTGCCTTACGCAACGAATGCGCTTGAACCGCACATGAGCGCCAACACCTTTTCGTTCCACCATGCGAAGCACCATAATGCTTACGTCACCAACCTGAATAACCTGATCAAAGACACGCCGCTGGCCGGAAAATCGCTCGAGGACATCATCATGGAGTCAGCGAGCGACGCGAGCAAGGCCGGTATCTTCAACAATGCCGCGCAGGTCTGGAACCATACCTTCTTCTGGCATTCGATGAAACCGAATGGCGGTGGTGCACCCACAGGAAAAATCGCCGAGAAAATCACCGCTGACTTTGGTTCCTTTGACGCGTTCAAGGATGCCTTCAAGCAAGCTGCCGCCACCCAATTTGGCAGCGGCTGGGCATGGCTCGTCGTTGGCAAGGATGGCAAACTCAAAGTCACCAAAACCGGCAACGCCGACCTGCCGATGGCGCATGGCGAAAAAGCACTCCTCACCATTGATGTGTGGGAGCACGCCTACTATCTCGACTACCAGAACCGCCGCCCGGATTTCGTCACGGCCTACCTCGATCATCTGGTAAATTGGGAATTTGCTGAGAAAAATCTTTAAGTTGCTTCATGACTGGCTCATGCTGCTGCATTCGCATCACGTTATCGCCGCGTGCGGCGGCGATAACCATGAGCCTGCATTACGGAAGTAGCGCTGCCTGGCGCAGCGCGATGTCATGAGAGCGCAGGAGCGCGAACCAGCCTTGAGCGCGTCCCATGGGGCGGCCAGCAGGCCGCACCGGGGACAACTTAACGAACAGCAGCACGCTGCAACCGGTCATTGATCGCAATGCCCAGTCCTTCCATCGGGATGGGCGAGACGGCAATGCGGGTGGCGGTTTTATCCAGCACGCGTAACATCGCAAATAAATTAGCGGCGGCCTCGGTGAGGTCGCCGTTTTTGCTTAAATTCAAGTCGCCCTCGGCACTGCCAAATGCGAGCAGCGTTTCTCCCGCTTCCGCATTTTCCGCATTCAAGCGCACGATCGCATTCGGCGCATAATGGCTTTCTAACATGCCGGGGGATTTGATCGCCCCGTCACCCGATAGCCGCACGGCGCCGATAACCCCTTCGATCATCGCCTTCGTCACGCTCCCCGGACGCAAAATCACCGGTGCATTGCCCGACAGATCGAGCACCGTCGATTCAATCCCCACCGAGCACGCCCCGCCATCAAGAATCATCGCCAACTTGTCGCCGAGCTCTTCTTCCACATGGCGTGCCAATGTCGGGCTGACGCGGCCGGAACGGTTCGCGCTCGGTGCCGCAAGCGGCAAGCCGCTTGCGGCGAGCAATGCCTGCGCCAACGGATGATCCGGCGCACGCAACGCAATGCAATCCAGACCAGCGCCAACCAGCAGTGATAGCTGGCAATCGTCGCGTCGCGGCAGGATGATGGTGAGCGCACCCGGCCAGAACGCCGCCATCAACCGTTCCGCATCCGGATTGAATTTCCCGTGTAGAAACGCTGTCGCAGCATCGGACACATGGGTGATGAGCGGATTGAATTGCGGCCGTTGTTTCGCTGCGTAGATTCGCGCCACCGCCGCATCATCGAGTGCATTGGCACCCAGCCCGTACACCGTTTCGGTGGGGAAGGCGACCAGCTTGCCGGCACGCAACAATGCGGCGGCTGTTTCGATTTGGGAATGCTGTATCATGTGGTGTTTTATCGCTTTACTACTACATACGGTTGTCTAGAATAACCGGCAGAGTATGCTGCAAAAAACCTAAGGGAGCAAGCCTATGTCAAAAGTCATCACTATTGCACAACAAAAAGGCGGAGCCGGGAAAACCACGGTAGCCGTGCATCTGGCCGTAGCGCTTGCACAGAAGGGCAACCGCGTGGCAGTGCTTGACATCGACCCGCAAGGCAGCCTGAGCTACTGGCATTCCATCCGCGAAAAGCGATTCGGCGAAGGCTATACCGGGCTCACACACATGGCGGTTTCCGGATGGCGCGTGGCAAGCGAAGTGTCGCGCATGAGGAAACAATGCGACTTCATTATCATCGATTCTCCACCCCACACCGAGACCGAAGCGCGCACGGCGATCCGCGCCGCCGATCTCATCCTCATCCCGGTGCAGCCAAGCCCGACCGATTTATGGGCGACCAAACCGACGCTTGAACTAGCCAAAGCCGAGCGCGTGCCGGTGAGAGTATTGCTCAACCGCGTGTCGGCCAATTCCAAGCTCGCGGCGAAAATTGCCGATGACCTTGATTGCCTCGCCGAAACCACGCTCGGCAACCGCGTGTTGTTTGCCTCGTCGCTGCTGGAAGGCCGCGCAGCGACCGAGGTGGATCCCAACAGCGCCGCGGCTGGTGAAGTGAAGAGCCTGGTAAAAGAAGTAATGAAGCTGTTCAAAACCGACGAGCCAGAAGTCACCGAGAAGAAATCCAAGAAAAAAGAATTAGAGTCGGCGTAACGTTTCGCCCGCTTCTTTCCCCAGCATTTCTGCATCCTTTGGGTCGCCTGCGATATGGGTGCGTTTGACATCGCGCCCGTCGGGGCTGGCGATCAGGCCATTAAATTGCAACACCCCATCCTCAATGCGCGCATAGCCAGCAATCGGCGTGCGGCAGGAGCCGTCGAGCACACGCAGGAAGGCGCGCTCGCAGGTGACCGCCGCCATGGTCGCAGCACAGTTGATTGCCGCCAGCATTTTGAGCGTCGCTGCATCGTTCGCCCGGCATTCGATGCCGATCGCGCCCTGCGCCACCGCCGGCAAACATTCCGTAACCGGAATGGTGTGCGCGGTGATGTCGTGAATATGCAGCCGATTCAGGCCTGCGCGTGCGAGCATCGTGGCGTCGGCAATTCCGCCCTCGATTTTGTCGATACGGGTCTGCACGTTGCCGCGCAGGGGAACGATTTCAAGGTCAGGACGCAGGTGCAGTACCTGTGCTGCCCGCCGAAGTGACGATGTGCCGAATTTCCCGCCACGCGGCAGGTCGGTAATGCGTGCGGCGGTTTTGCAGATCAGCACATCGCGCACATCTTCACGCGGCAGCACACAGGCAATCACCAGCCCATCCGGCAGTACGGTTGGCATGTCTTTCAGTGAATGCACCGCAATATCCACCGCACCCGCAAGCAACGCCTCTTCCAGCTCTTTGGTGAACAACCCCTTGCCCCCAAGCTCCGACAGGGGCTGGCTAAGGAATGCATCGCCGCTGGTGGTCATCGCAACCAGCTCGCCGCCGCCAAGCAAGGTAGAGACTTCCTTGGCCTGCGCCAAGGCCAGCGGACTCTTTCGGGTGGCTATTTTGATGGTCATGATTGGATGATTACTATATATCTGGCGCCATGACAACCATACTAGGCATTGAAACCAGCTGCGACGAAACTGCCGCCGCAATTGTGACAAGTAGCCGCGAGATTCGCGCCAACATTGTGCTTTCGCAACTAGCGGAACATGCAGCTTACGGCGGCGTCGTGCCCGAAATCGCCGCGCGCGCCCATATGGAAAGCATTGAGCGCATCATTGACGAGGCGTTGAAAACCGCCAACTGTAGTTTTTCCGATCTCGACGCCATCGCCGTGACCGGCGGACCCGGCCTCATCGGCGGCGTCATTGTCGGCGTCATGACCGCGAAAGCCATCGCCAGCGTGCATGACAAACCCTTCATCGCCGTGAACCATCTGGAAGGCCACGCGCTTACTGTCCGCCTAACTAACGATGTCGCATTTCCGTATTTAATGCTGCTCGCCTCCGGTGGGCATTGCCAGTTCCTGATCGTGCTTGGGGTTGGGAATTATACCCTGCTTGGCGGCACGGTGGATGACGCACTCGGCGAAGCCTTCGACAAGGTGGCGAAGATGCTTGGCCTGCCGCAGCCCGGCGGCCCGGCGGTGGAAATACTGGCGAAAGCGGGAAATCCAAACGCCTTCGACTTCCCGGTTCCGATGAAAGGCCGCGAGGGGTGCGACCTCTCCTTCTCCGGCCTAAAAACTGCCGTACGATTAGCACTTCCCGGTGCCCGCAAAGAAGACATTTGCGCATCGTTTCAGCGCACTGCCTGTGATGCGCTCATCGACCGCGCAAAAAACGCCATCGCCATATTCAAATCGCAACACCCGGATAGCGCGCAATTTGTCCTCGCCGGGGGTGTTGCAGCCAATCAAACAGTGCGGGCATCCCTCACCGGGTTACTGGCGGAATATGGCATGGAGTTGGTGGCACCGCCCATCAAACTCTGCACCGACAACGCCGCCATGATCGCCTGGGCGGGCGTGGAACGTTTCGGGCAAAGAATGGTCGACGGCATGGATTTCGAGCCCCGTGCCCGCTGGCCGTTGTAAAAAATCCTCTACAGGCACCGAATGCTAAAGCATGCCGGAATTGCGGATGATATTGCGCGCAGGTGTGCTTGCCAGGAACACCATGAAATGGCGCGCCGCTTCCATATTATCGCCAGCGACCACCACCGCATAATACATGATCGGACTATGGCCGGATTCTGAGAACACATCCACCACCTTGGCATCCTCCAGGAGCAGCGCCTGCGCGTAGAGCATGACGGTGAATGCACCGCGTGTCGTCACCTGCTCGATCATCTCATCCATGCTTTTCAGGTAGAGGGTATACGGCTCCAGCACATCGAGCGCGCCGACACTACGCAGTGATTCGCGCGCGAATTTTCCTTCCGGCACATATTCAGGATTTCCGATCAGGAGCAGCGGTTCGGAATTCATCGCATGCACCAGCGGCGCCGCCATGAAGTTATTGGTCAGCTTCAGGGTAATATCCGACGATGCCGGCCCCACCAGCGCCATGCGCCCGCGACCAAACTCCATTTTAGAATAAATATCGATCAGCCCCTGCGTCTGCAAATCCTCGATCCACCGCGCATCCGAAGTAATCAGCACATCGGCCGCCGCCCCCTCCTGGATTTGCAGCACCTGCTCCCGCCGGTCGGTATAGGAAGTCGTCACGCTGATATTCTGCTGCCGCGCATAATCGCGGGCGAGCTTGGAAACGGCAATGCTTGCGCTGTTGTCGGCCAGGATGGTCAGGCTGGAAAGCGCCTGCGCCGGTGCGCTACACAGTAAAACGCTGGCGAAAGCGAGCAAGGTTTTCTTTGGAAATGTGCACATGAAGTGTAATGGTTTCATCGTCATCCACCGTTTGTTTTCCTACTGTAGCATGTGCATGCATCCAGGCAAGCGCCTTGCCGTCGGCAAGCGGCAGGGTCACGGAGATTTCCTCTAAGTAAAGATCGCGTAACAGGGTCGATACCGTATCACATAGCGCATCCACGCCCTCACCGGTAAGGGCTGACACAGCATGTGCGCCACGCGCAGCAAGCGATGCCCGGGCGCCGGCATCGAGCCGGTCGATCTTGTTGGCGACTTCGATCACATTGTCAGGCACAGCGTCGCTGCCGAACAACCGCCGCAGCACCTGCTCCACATCGCGCTTCTGCGCTTCGGAATCGGGATGGGCGACGTCGCGCACATGCACGAGCAGATCGGCCTCCAGCACTTCCTCAAGTGTGGCGCGGAAGGCAGCCACCAGCTCCGTCGGCAGGTTGGAAACAAACCCTACCGTGTCGGAGAGAATGATTTTCTGGCCACCCGACAATGTCACCCCGCGCATGGTTGGATCGAGGGTGGCAAACAATTTATCCATCGCCATCACGCTCGCACCTGTAAGGCGGTTGAACAGGGTCGATTTCCCGGCGTTGGTATAGCCGACCAGAGCTACCACCGGATACGGCGTGTCACGGCGCACCTTGCGGTGCAGCTCACGGGTGCGCGTCACCTGCGTGAGCTGGTTTTTAATTTTTGCAATGCGGTCACGGATGAGCCGCCGGTCAATTTCGATTTGTGATTCACCGGGGCCGCCAAGGAATCCGAAGCCGCCGCGCTGGCGCTCAAGATGCGTCCAGCTTCGTACCAGCCGCGATTTCTGGTAATTGAGCGCCGCGAGTTCCACTTGTAATTTGCCCTCATGCGTGCGGGCGCGGGCGCCAAAGATTTCAAGAATCAGCGCCGTGCGGTCGATCACCTTGCACGCCCACGCCTTCTCCAGGTTGCGTTGCTGCACCGGCGAGAGCGCGTCATTGATCACCACCAATTCGGCTTCTGCGTTTTTGATGTGCTCGGCCAGCTCTTCTACCTTCCCGCTGCCCATGAGAGTGGATGGCTTGGCTTCTGCGATGGTCACAATCGCCGAACCGGCAATCTCCAAATCAATCGCAGCGGCAAGCCCCATGCCTTCTTCGAGCATCGCTTCGCCGTCGCGCAGATGATCTTTTGCGTGGCGTTTAAATTGCGGGTGGATGAGGAAGGTGCGGGTCATCGCCTTGTATGGTAGTTAAAATAATGCCCTCAGGCAATCGGACGATCACGATGTTGTTTCATAAAGTCATCATACACGTCCGCAATTAACTGGTCGGTTATTTCGTCGCCATCTTTGGAGAGCGCGCGCGAGAACTCTTCTGTCAAACGATAATAGCGAAAACTGCCTGAACCCCGGTCAAACTCCACAACACCGTCCGTTTGGCACCTATTTAACCGGGTTAAGATTGTAGAATGGGCTATACTCGTCACCGCCTCACATATGGCGCTCATACTCACCCCGGGATTATCATGAATAAGGCGCAGCAACGCGACTATTTCCGTGCGCTTCTTGCATTCCAGCTTCTCACTTTTCATCGCACTAAAACATCATCGCTGCACCACCGCCGCAAGGGCGGTGTTGATATCGTCAACCATGTACCGAAGGCCGTCACTGGTAAACACCTCGTTCACGCCCATTTTTTTGTAATCCCGCTGATCGTTGTCCGCGCATACGACAAATAGTTTGCGGTCTGGCTTATGTTGCTTGGCCTGGGTGATGTAGTGGAGGACAGTTTCAGCATCCAGCGCCCGCGCATCGATTACTATAACATCTGCGGAAACTGAGTTTCCCCGGAATGATGCCTTAGAGGTATTGTACTTCACGGCTCCCTCTACACCTTCCAATCGCAGATTGCCAACGCTTGTCGATAGGCCATACATGTAGAGTACGGAACCCTTCTTTTCTTTCACCGTCGGCGCCCACCCGTTTTCTTGAGGCACATCTTCGGGCAAGGCCGCGACAACAGTGTGGCTGACCACACTCATCTGATCCCAAGATTCGAGCAAACCTGGCACATATTTACTCACACGCGCTCTTGCCACCACCCGCTGGGAATCTTCGGGACTACTTTGCAGCAATCGCTCCAGAACAGCATCGGCATAAACATAGTACGTATCCCCGATTTTTTCGTGCCTCAATGCACCACTCTCACACAACCTTGCAACTTTATGGGGCTCACATTCCAAAATGTTTGCAGCCTGTGTGATGGTGAGTATGGTGGCGCGTTGCGTCAAGAAACCCGCCTACGCCGCATCGCCAGAATGCAGGCCGAGCATTTTGAGTTTGCGGTGAAGCGCGCTGCGTTCCATGCCGACGAAGCTTGAGGTTTTGGAAATATTGCCGCCGAACCGGTCGATTTGCGCGGCGAGATATTGCTTCTCGAACAACTCCCGGGCTTCGCGCAGCGCCATCGACATGATATCGGCGTTGGTTTCCGGGCGCGAAAGAATCGGGTTCGAGGTCAGGATTTCGGGCGGCAACTCCTCAGCGCGGATCGCATCTTTCCCTGCGGCCGCCATAATCAGCAGCCACTCCATCATATTACGCAGCTGGCGCACATTACCCGGCCAGCCATAGCTTTGCAGCATCGCCATCGCTTCGGCGGAAAGCTCGCGCACCTGCACACCGGCAGCGTCAGCGGCACGCTTCAGGAAGTGGCGGCAAAGATCCGGGATATCTTCGCGGCGATCACGAAGGCTCGGCAACCGGATCGGCACCACGTTCAGGCGGTAATATAAATCCTCGCGGAAGCGGCCGGCGGCAATTTCCTGTTCGAGCTCGCGGTTGCTGGCGGCAATCACCCGCACATCCACTTCCACCTGCTTGTTGCCGCGCACGCGGGTAAATTTCTGTTCCTGCAACGCCCGCAATACTTTGCCTTGCGTTTCCAGCGGCATGTCGGCGACTTCATCGATATAGAGCGTGCCATTATGCGCCCGCTCGAACAGGCCGAGTTTCTCGGCACCGCCGGTGGGGTTGCTATCTTCGATGCCGAACAGCTCGGCTTCCACCCGGTCGGGCGTAAGTCCCGCCGCATTCATCACCACGAACTGGCCGCTGGCGCGCGCCGATTTGGCATGAATCAGCCGCGCCACCATTTCCTTGCCGGTACCCGGAGCACCGGTAATCAGGACGCGGCTCGACGTTGGGGCAACTTTATCAATGGTCGTGCGAACCTGCTGCACACCCGACGAGTTGCCGTTAATCTGCATTTCATAGGTGCCACGGGTTTTGAGCTCCATGTTCTCGGCTTTGAGCTGATAGTGTTCGAGCGCGCGGGCGACCACCAGCAGCAACCGATCTTCCTTGAAAGGTTTCTCGATAAAATCGTAGGCTCCCATTTTGATCGACGAAACGGCGGTTTCGATATTGCCATGGCCGGAAATCATGACAACCGGCAGCAGCGGGTATTTTTTCTGCACCATTTCGAGGATACCAAGGCCATCCTGCTCGCTGCCTTGCAGCCATATATCAAGAATAAGGGCGGAGGGTACGCGCTGGGCGATCGCCTTGAAGGCTTCGTCGCTGTTAGAAGCGGTGCGGGTGTTGTATTTAGCATCTCCCAGAATGTCGGCAATCAGGCCACGAATATCGGCTTCGTCGTCTACAATCAAAATATCTGCGGTCATGGGGTGATGTACCTGTGCTGATGGGGTGACATATGGTGCATATATATCACATTAACGCGAAAAGGAAAGCGTAACTTTTGCGCCACAGTCAGGATTATTTTCTATGAATAACAATCCATTATGGTCATCGACGATTTTCTTGACGATGGCAAGCCCAAGCCCGGTGCCCTTGCTGCGGGTCGTGACATACGGCTCCAGCATTTTACCCGCGTCGTCATCCGGAAAACCGATGCCATTATCTTTAACCAAAAGCAGGATGGTGCCGTTTTCCTGCCTCAATTCGACATGGATTCTCCCCTGCTCTGCCGGATCCGGGCGCGATTCAATGGATTCCGCTGCATTTTTGACCAGGTTTGTCAGCACCTGGGTCATTTGCCGCTCGTCACACTCAAACGGCACCCCACCTTGCGGTAATTGCAACTCCAGTGCAATAGTTGGGAATGCCACTTGTGAAGAAAACACGGATTTCCGCACGATCGAGGCCAGATCTTCCGTGACAAACCGCGCGGTCGGCATCCGTGCGAAGGCGACGAATTCTTCCACCATCCTGCCGATATCGCCGACATGCTTGGTGATGGTATCGAGGTACCGCGTATAGTTTTCCGAATCCTCGGTGATGAATTTCATGTATTTTTTCTTGAGTCGTTCGGCAGAGAGCTGGATCGGGGTGAGTGGATTCTTAATCTCATGCGCCACCCGCCGCGCCACATCCGCCCACGCGGCATTACGCTGCGCGGAAACCAGCAGCGTAATGTCGTCAAACGTCACAATATAGCCCTCAAGCTGGCCGTCTTTTTTCTCCGCCGTTACCCGCACATGCAGGGTCAGGTTCTTTTCGCCATTGGCGAGGTTGATGGTGCTTTGCGCGACCTCGCCCTGAAGCGTTTCGGCCTCAGCCAGCAGATCGCCAATACCAGGCAGCCATTCTGCAATCGGTTTCTCACCGGAAAGGACAAGATCGATCTTAGTGAAAATCGCTACCGACGAACGGTTGATGAGTTTGATGTTACGGTCGGCATTCAGCGCAATCACCCCGGCAGATACCCCGGAAAGCACCGCCTCCGAAAAGCGGCGACGTTCATCGAGCTGACGGTTGGCAAGGATCAGTTCACCGCGCTGAGATTCCAATTGTTCGGTCATGCGATTGAAGGTGCGCGCCAGGCTGCCCATTTCGTCATTGCCGATGTCGTCGGTCACCCGCGCACCATAATCGCCGCCGCGCACCCGCTCCGCCACCTGCATAAGCCGCGCAATCGGCGTGGTGAGCTTGGAAGCGAACGCCATGCCATACCAGATGGCGGTCAGAAGCAGCAGCATGGCAAGTGCGATGAACACCAGGGAAAAGGCCAGCTGCAAGCGGCCAAGATTGGATTTCAGCGCCCGGTATTCGGTCACCGCCCCTTGCGTCGCATCCATGTGGCCGAGCACCTTGCTGTCGACCAGCCGCCCGATAATCAGGTAGCAATCCGGCAGTGCCGATATCTTAATGAGGGCGCGTATTTTATCGTCGTCGTCGGTCGAGATGACCACCTCGCCATGGCTGGCACGCTCCAGCGATTCCTGCGGCACGCTTTCAAACGCGAGCGCAAAACTGAGCTTGCCCTGCGCGATGATGCGGTTGCGGTAAATCACCACCGATTCGGTCAGCACCCGCAACGTCGTCTGGGTAGCCACGAAACGGTTGAACTCCGGCGGATTGGAGAGAGCCATTCCGGCTACGGAATTAATATCCTCGGCCATGGCGATCGCATCGCCGCGCACGTTTTCCTTATGCTCATTGAGATACGCCTGCGCCACCGCCAACGATTCCTCGACGGCCGTTTGCACCCGGTCGTTGAACCATGTCTGGATGCCGAAATTAAAAAACAGCGCGGCGAATATCGACACGACCAGCGTCGGGAAAATCGTCACCATGCTGAACATCAGCACGACGCGGGTCTGGAGCTTGGAACCGAGCGACCCAACGCGCAGCGATGCCCAGAGCCGGTAAATACGCCGCCCGATCAGCAATATCAGCAGGCCGATCAACCCGGCGTTCAGCGCCAACACGTTGATGACGCGGCGGGGCTTTAATCCCATCGGCGCGTCGCTGCCGGCAATGGTGAAATAGGTGAGACCGGCGGAAATCACCGCCAGCGCAATGATGATAGGCAGCAGGTTGCGGGCGATGATCCCGCGCAACCGGCTCACGCGTTATCTCCGGTAAGCTGCTCCACGTCGATCTGCAGTTCCTGGATTTTTTTCCTAAGCGTGTTGCGGTTGATGCCAAGCACCTGCGCCGCTTTCACCTGGTTGCCGTCGGTGGCAAGCAGGGTCATTTCAAGCAGTGGCCGCTCAAGCAACGGCAGGATACGGTCATACAACCCCACAGGCGGCAGCTCCCCCTCGCCATGCGCGCTGAAATAATGCCTCAGGTGCGAGCGTATGTCCTGCTCCATGGTGGTCGCCTGCGCGCCTTCGGCGCCGTCGCGCCCATGCCGGATATGCTGCGCGACCGCCTGCGCGCTGATCGTATCGCCGGAGCCAAGCGCCGACAGGCGGTACATCATATGCTCCAGTTCGCGCACGTTGCCCGGCCACGCGTAATCCATCATCATCGCCAGCGCGTCGCCACTCAGTATTTTAACCGGCAGGCCTTTATCGGATGCTTTCTTCAGGAAAAATTCAGCGAGCGGGCGAATATCTTCCTTGCGTTCACGCAGCGGCGGAATTGACAGCGGCACCACCTGCAACCGGTAATACAAATCTTCGCGGAAATCGCCCGACTTGACGAGCTGCGCTAGGTCGCGGTGGGTGGCGCAAACAATCCGCACATTGGTTTTATGCGTCTTGCTGCCACCGACGCTTGAATATTCACCCTGCTGCAGCACACGCAGCAATTTGGTTTGCGCGTCCATCGGCATGTCGCCGATTTCGTCGAGGAATAGCGTGCCGCCTTCAGCCTGCTCGAACTTGCCGGATTTACGTTGCGCGGCACCGGTGAAGGCACCTTTTTCATAACCGAACAGTTCACTTTCCACCAGTTCACGCGGAATCGCCGCCATGTTGATGGCAACGAACGCGGCCTGTTTGCGCTTGCCGAGATTGTGCAGCGCGCGGGCGATGAGTTCCTTGCCGGTGCCCGATTCGCCGATGATGGTGACAGTCAAATCATTGTCGACCAGTCGTGCTATCTGCCGGTAAATATCCTGGACAGCGGGCGACGTGCCGATGAAATGTTCCTGGTCATCCGACTTCGCGGCCACCGGCATGGCGGCAGCTTTTTTCTCCAACGATTTTTCAACATGCGCCACCAGCGCATCGAGATCGAACGGCTTCGGCAAATATTCATAGGCACCGACCTGGTTAGCACGCACGGCCGTCATCAGGGTGTTCTGTGCCGAAATCACAATCACCGGTAATTCAGGACGGATACGCTGCAAGGCCGGCAGCAAGTCGAGGCCGTCTTTCCCCGCCGCACCCACCGGCATGCGTACGTCGGTAATCACCACATCGCCGTCACCACGCTCGGCGAGCCGAAGCAGCGCCTCTCCGTCATGCACGGCGACCGGCCGCCAGCCTTTGCGCGTCATCGCATGCGAAAGCACGGTACAGATCGATTTATCGTCATCGGCGATAAGGATGGTGGCGGACATGGGGGTGGTTATAGCGTAATTTATGCTGCAACGCCAGATGAATGCTCAAAATTTAGGCAAGTCGATCTATCCTATTGCCTTGAAAGTATAAACTACCGTGTCACCTATACACAGGGCAGGCGAATCGTGAAGCTGGCGCCGGGATGTTTGTCGGGTTCGTCGCATTCCACCACGGCTCCGATATCGGCGGCGATTTTTGTGACCACAGCAAGCCCAAGCCCGCGGCCTTTCGATTTACTGGATACAAGCGGCTCGAACAGTTTTTTGCGAATATCCTCCGGGATGCCGTGGCCGTTATCGGAAATCGTGACCGTAAGCGGCAATTTCTTGTCGGTCATCCGTAGGCCGCTCTGGTAAGAGGTGGAAAGGGTGATGGTCGCATTCGGCACATCATGCATCGCTTCCGAAGCGTTCTTGATAATGTTGAGGAAGAGCTGCACCAGCATGTCGCGGTGCGACAGCGCATCGGGCAGTGACGGGTCGTATTTCTCGACAAATTGCACATGCCCGGCAAACCCGGCCTTGGCGACCCGCATGCTATATTGCAGCACCTCGTGGATATTGAGCGGCACCAGTTCCAATTGACGCTCGTCGGAAAAAATTTCCATCTGGTCGAGCAGGTCGCGGATGCGGAGCGTCTCATCGCAGATCAAATCGGCAAGCGGCTGCTCGCTTTCAGCCACCGTGCTGCGTAACAATTGCGCGGCACCGCGGATGGACGAGAGCGGGTTTTTCACCTCATGCGCCATCATTGCCGCCATTACCCCGGCGGCACGGGTGATTTCCTGTTTCCACGCCGAAGCGGCAGGAGCATGCGGCCGGCCTTTCAAATCCATGGTGAGCAGGATGCCGTCTTCCATCGGAATAATATGCACCGTCACGCGATATTCCTGCAGGTTGCGTATCAGCGAAAGGTCATGCGCCGTCACCCCCTCGCCACTATCCTCCACCCGCGCCACCAGCGCCGCCAGCACCGGATCCACCGCCTGCGGCTTGGCGCCCCAGAATTCCTGCGCGGCTTTGTTCACCGGCTGTAGTTTCCCCGATGACACAATCGCCACCAGGAGCGGAACGGCATCTAGTAGCCCGGCCTCACGCTGCAATAGCGAGGCATTGGCCAGCTTTGTTAAGGACGAGGTCATAATATTCGGTGATGGCTTGGGTAACGTCGGCGGGGTTAGTGAGGGTGTTGACTTTCTGGCGGAACGCCGCGGAATCATGTAGGCCAGAGGAATACCAGCCAATATGTTTGCGGGCGACCATCACACCGTTAGCCACGCCATAATGCGATAGCATATGGTCATAATGTTCGAGTACCACGTCGCGCTGCACTGTAAGCGGCGGCGCATCCATTTTCTCACCGGTTTTCAGGAAATGGGCAAGCTGGGAAATAAACCACGGGCGGCCATAGGCTCCGCGCCCCACCATCAGCCCATCCGCGCCGGATTGGGCAAGTGCCATGGCACCGCTTTCAAAATCCACAATATCGCCATTGGCAATCACCGGCAGGCTCACCGCCTCTTTCACCGTGCGGATAAAATTCCAGTCGGCGGAACCTTTATACATCTGGCAGCGCGTGCGCCCATGCACGGTAATCATCTTGATGCCGGTTTCCTCGGCCATCTTGGCGATTTTCGGCGCGTTCAGGCTCGCGTGATCCCAGCCCATCCGCATCTTGAGTGTCACCGGAACCTTCACCGCCTTCACGACCGCTTCAAGGATTTTACCGGCGAGGCATTCATCGCGCATCAGCGCGGAGCCGGCATAGCTGTTCACCACCTTCTTCACCGGGCAGCCGAAGTTTATATCAATAATCTGCGCGCCCTTATCCTCGTTCAGCTTGGCGGCTTCGGCCATAATCTCCGGGTCGCAGCCGGCAAGCTGCATCGCAAACGGAAATTCTTCCGGCAGGAAGCTGGTCATGCGCTGGTTGTTGTGGTTATCAATCAGCATGGCACGGCTGGCGATCATTTCGCTCACCACCAGCCCCGCGCCGAAACGCTTCACCAGCCTGCGAAACGGCAAATCCGACACGCCCGTCATCGGCGCGAGGATGACCGGGCTATCAATCGTCACATTGTCGATCTGGATGGGTTGAAGCGTTGTCATTTCAATTGTACTCTGGCGCGGTTGCCGTTAAACTCGCGGTTCTTTAACTCATTTTGCAAGAAAATACAAGGCTTTCATGGCAAATCCGACCATCGCGCTCATTGTCGCCGCCGGAAACAGCGAACGGTTTGGCGGCAGCCTGCCCAAACCCTATCAGGAAATCGGGGGGAAAGCACTGCTTGCACACACGGTTAGCCAGTTTCTCAGCCATCCGGGCATCGACGGCGTGCGGGTGGTGGTGAAACGCGAGCATCACGGGCTGTACCGCAACGCCATGCAGGGCATCACCCTGTTCCCGCTGGTGGTCGGCGGGGCAACGCGGCAGGAGTCAGTACGCCTCGGTTTGGAAAGCCTGCAGCACGTCTCGCCCACCCGCGTGCTGGTGCATGATGCGGCGCGCCCGGGCGTCACCCATGCGCTGATCAGCCGGGTGCTAGCGGCGCTGGAATCGCACGATGCCGTGATCCCGACGCTTGCCGTCGCCGACACGCTGAAACGGGTCGAGGGTGACATGGTGCGCGCCACTACCGACCGCACCAGCCTGCATGCGGTGCAAACGCCGCAAGGGTTCTCCTACCCAGCGCTGCTTGCCGTCCACCAGCAACTCGCCGGCCAGTCGTTCACCGACGATGCGGCGCTGTTCGAACATCTCGGGAAACCGGTCGCCCGCGTTGATGGCGATGCGAATAACTTTAAAATCACCACATCATCGGATATGACTCGTTTTATGGAACAGCTCGCGCAACAATCGGAAACACGCACCGCCATGGGCTATGATGTGCATGCACTCAAGCTGCATGACATCGACACGCCGGTGGCCAACCAAACGATCAAAATCGGCGGCATCCAGATTCCTTCCAGCTATTACCTCGAAGGCCATTCCGATGCCGATGTCGGCCTGCACGCGATCGTCGATGCGATTCTGGGAACGCTTGCCGCCGGGGACATTGGCAGCCATTTTCCGCCCGACGACCGGCAGTGGAAAGGTGCTGATTCCGAGCGTTTTCTCCTGCACGCCTTTGAGCTGCTGATGCAACGCGGCGGCGAAATCGTACATCTCGACCTAACGCTCATCTGCGAGCGCCCAAAAATTTCGCCACACCGCGAGGCGATGCAGCGCCATATCGCGCAATTGCTGAAACTCCCGAAGGATCGCGTCAGCATCAAGGCCACCACCACCGAAAAACTTGGCTTCATCGGGCGCGGTGAAGGCATTGCCGCCCAGGCCGTGGCGACGGTAAGATTGCCGAGGTCGGCATGAAACCGTGGGTGTGGCTGACCGTTAGCTGGTTTGGCGTCAGTGGAAAATTCCCGTTCCTGCGCGGCACGTGGGGCACGCTTGCCACCCTGCCCTTTGCCTTCGCAGTACAATATTCCATGGGTGATTTTGCACTCACCATCGCCGGGTGTTTCCTGTTTGCGCTGGGCGTCGTCGCTTCGGATCGTTACGTTGCCGAAACGGGAAAAGAAGACCCCGGCGAGATCGTGATCGACGAAGCGGCCGCCATCTGCATGCTGCTCGCGCTGATGCCGTTTTCATGGCAATCCTACCTTACGGGATTTCTGGTATTCCGCGTGTTCGACGTGGTGAAGCCATGGCCGGTGTCGGTGGCTGATAAGAAAATAAAAGGCGGGTTCGGCGTCATGTTCGACGATGTGCTGGCCGCGCTCTACCCGGTCGGCATCATGGCGGCGCTCGCCTCGATCAACCCTCCACTCTACCAGCAGGTCATGGCATGGCTGCAACCGCACTAGCACAGGAATTGGTAACGCTGCTCACGGAACGCGGCCTGACCATCACCACCGCTGAATCCTGCACCGGCGGGCTGGTCGCGGCGGCGATCACCGATATTTCCGGCTCATCGGCGGTATTCGAGCGCGGCATCATCAGCTATGCCAACAGCGCCAAAATGGAATTACTGGGTGTGCGCGAAGCAACCCTTGCCGCGCACGGGGCGGTCAGTGGCGAGGTTGCACAAGAAATGGCGGAAGGGGCAAGGAAAGAAGCGGGAGCCGATGTCGCGGTGTCGATCACCGGAATCGCCGGCCCGACCGGTGGAACTGCACATAAACCGGTCGGGCTGGTCTTTATCGGAGTAGGTACCGCGAACATTACGGGCGCATCGCGTCACCAGTTCAGCGGAAACAGGCAGGAAATCCGGCAGCAGGCTGTGCTGGCGGCCCTGGAGCGCGTCATTACGACGCTTCGCCTGTCTGGAAATACTCCGATATAATCAATTCGTATTCTGCTGGCGGGTTTTCCCCCCAACCCGACAGCAGAATTTCACCATACGATTCAAAGTCAACATCTGCGCCGCGTTGCTGATCGCGGTGCATTTTCTCAATGTTTTTACGATGCGCCATCACGTAGTGGAAAAACGCCTCGCCATCGTCGGTTTCCGAATGGCACAGCACCACACCATAGTTGGTTTGCAGCATCAGCTTATCCTGGAATGAAAATGCAACCATGACTACACCTCCATGCCGCGTTCGTTGACAATCGGCAGGCCGGGCAACGTTTTGGTGCCAAGAGCACACAGCTTGCCATGCACCGGCGGGAAACGATCCTTAATATCGTTGATGCCGTAACCATGACTGGTGGTTGTTGGCTTTTCCATCACATCGTTCATTGCGAGACTCCCCCATCTATTTTTTCCAGCAGGATCGGCTGGTCATAGGGTGAGTATAGCGCCGCACTGTTACGGTTTTATGACAAAAGATAAAATTTTAGAAACTTTTTATAGATCGCCACTAAGGTGCTATTTTTTCTTGATTTTTCTCATCTGCGTGGCCTTGCCGGGCTTGCTGATTTGCTGCGGACGGGCAAGCGCCAGCGCTTCGTCCGGCACGTCGTCGGTAATGACCGAACCGGCGCCGATGATCGCACCGGCACCGACCGAAACCGGCGCCACCAGCGACGTGTTGGAGCCGATAAACGCGCCTTCGCCGATGGTGGTTTTATATTTATTCACCCCGTCATAATTGCAGGTGATGGTGCCCGCGCCGATATTCGCGCCCGCGCCGACATCGCTATCGCCGATATAGCTCAAATGATTGGCCTTGGCGCCCTTGCCCAGCCGCGTCGCCTTCAGCTCGACAAAATTGCCGACATGCGAATTTTCCTCCAGCTTCGTGCCCGGCCGCAGCCGCGCAAACGGGCCGATAATCGCGCCACGCTCAATCTGGGCGCCTTCAATATGGGAATAGGAGCGGATTTCAACGCCATCCGCCACCGTCACCTGCGGCCCGAACACCACAAAAGGATGCACGGTGACATCCCGCCCCAGCACCGTATCGGCGGAGAAATAAACGGTGGTGGGATCGACCAGCGTCGCGCCGTTTTCCATCGCATGCCTGCGTAGTCGCTGTTGCAACGCCGCCTCGGCCAGCGCCAATTGCGAGCAGTCGTTCACCCCCATCGCCTCTTCCATCGGCATCGGCACCATCACGGTTTTCAGGCCCTGCGCGCTCGCCATGTCGATCAGCGACGTCAGGTAATATTCCCCCGTCACCGGCGACGGCTTGAGTTTCGCAAGCGCCTCGCGCAGGAAGGAGGCCTTGAACGCCATCACCCCGCCCCAGCCCCAGCGGATCTGTTTTTCCTGCGCGCTCGCATCCTTGCATTCGACGATGCGGTCGACGAACGGCTCGCGGCTCATCACCAGGCGGCCATAGCCGGTTGGGTCTTCCGGGTGAATACCCAGCAGCGCAATCGCCGCGCCCACCTCGTGCTTTTTTTCCAGCAGCAACCGCAGCGTTTCGCTGTGCAGCAGCGGCGTATCGCCATATACCACCAGCACGTCGCCGTCGGTTTTGCTCATCGCCTTCAACCCTTGGCGCACCGCATCGCCCGTGCCTTTCTGGGCCGCCTGCTCGGCGAACTGGCACGCGGGAAACTCTTGCCAGCAGGCCGCCTGCACGGTTTCCATCTGCGGGGCGATCACGGTCACCACCTGCTGCGGCTTAAGCGGCGCGACACTCGCCAGCACATGCGCCACCATCGGTTTCCCGGCAATTTTATGCAGCACCTTGGGCAGGGTCGAACGCATGCGCGTACCCTTGCCGGCAGCCAGCACAATGCAGGAGAAATTATACTTGTTTACAGTCTTCATAGGTCTAGAATGCGTTTCGGAGAAAATACAATGAATTTGACCTTCTGGCTAGTGGTGATTGCAGGCGCGTCGGTGGCAGCAAGCCTGTGGTTTTTTGCGCGTTATGTGCAGTTGAAGGAGCGGACGTCTGCCTTGTCGCGTATTTATGAACAGACGGTGGCGGAAAAATCACAACTCACCGAGTTGCTTTCCATCGCGCAGAAAGAAATCGGCGCGCTTACCGCCCACAAGGAAAGTTTCGGCAACACGCACGAGACGATGAAGGTCGAATTCCGCAACACCGCGAATGCGCTGTTTGAGGAAGTGAGCCAGAAATTCACCGTGCAGTCGGAGAAAAAAATCGGCGATATATTGCTGCCGCTTTCCCAGCGCATCGGCGAATTCCAGAAAAATGTCGATGAGAAATTCGGAGCGCAGGGCAAGGAGCAACACACGCTGAAAGCCGAGATCGCACGCATCGTCAGTATGAATGAACAAATGCGGCTTTCCACCGAAAGCCTGACCAAAGCGCTGCGCGGCGATTCAAAAGCACAGGGCAATTGGGGCGAGGTGATGCTGGAACGCATCCTCGAAGAGTCGGGTCTGGTGAAAGGCTCCGACTATGTGGTACAGGCCGGGGAAATGGGCTTAAAAGGCGCCGAGGGCAACCATTTGCGCCCCGACGTTATCGTCAACCTGCCCGATAACAAACATGTGATTATCGATTCAAAAGTATCACTCACCGCCTATGAACGCTATTGCCGCGAAACCGAGGATGCCCCGAAAGCCATCCTGCTCAAGGAATTCATCGGCTCGATCCGCAACCACATCGTTGGTCTGGAAAAGAAGCGCTATCAGGACATTGAGAAACTCACCACACCGGATTTTGTGTTTATGTTTCTCCCGGTGGAGGGCGCCTATTCGCTCGCCGTACAGGCCGATGCCGAGCTACACAGTTTTGCATGGGGCAGGAAAATCGCACTGGTCTGCCCATCCACCCTGTTCGCCTCGCTCATGACCATCGCCTCGCTGTGGCGTATCGAACGGCAGAATAAAAACGCACAGGACATTGCACAGCAAGCCGGGTGGCTCTACGATAAATTCATTGGCTTCATCACCGACATGCAGGATATCGGGGATAAAATCAACAAAACGAATATCGCCTATGAGGGCGCGATGAATAAGCTTTCCAGCGGGCGTGGCAATCTGGTGGCACGTGTGGAGAAATTGCGCGTGATGGGCGCGACCACCACCAAATCCCTACCGAAAGAACTCATCCAAAGCACCGAAGCGGAAGAAGCGTAACCATATGCTAGTCACGAATTTCCATGTTAAATACTGGCTCTATAAACTGGTCGGCGGCGCCTTCCAGCTTTTCGACGTAGGATACGTGCACCCCGTGCGCGAACGCAGCCTCCGCAGCCTTCATAAGAGCGTCGATTATATCGAAACACACATGGCCGATGCGATGGGCTTCGCCACCCAGCGCGAACTGATGGCTTACAGTATCGGGCAGGTGCAGGTCGATGGCTGCTTCACCGAATTCGGGGTGTTCAAGGGCGGAACGTTGCGCTTCATGGCGAAGAAGCTCCCAAACCGCCGCTTCCACGGCTTCGATAGTTTCGAAGGCCTGCCGGAAGCATGGAGCGGGTTTAACCTTGGCAAAGCCGCGTTCGACATGGATGGGCACCTGCCGCGCGTGCCGGAAAATGTCACGCTGCATAAGGGGTTTTTTGAGACGAGCCTGCCGGTGTGGAAAGAAAACCACGCCGACAAGATCGCGTTCATGCACATTGACTGCGACCTCTATTCCTCGACCACAACCATTTTTGAATCGCTCGGTGATCGCCTACAGGCCGGAAGCATCATCCTGTTCGATGAGTATTTCAATTACCCGAACTGGGAAAATCATGAATTCAAAGCCTGGAAAGAATATGTGGCGGCGCGTGGTATCGCCTATCGCTATCTCGGCTTTGCGCGCCAACAGGCCACCGTGCAAATCATCTCGACGGGGGCATAATGAACGCGCATCACGGGCAGGGTTTCTGGGACGCGGAGATTGTGCTCTCACCAGCGGCGGAAAAGTTCCATTCGGCGGCAAGCCTGACCGAACCTTACGAGGGCATGGCGCTTGACCTCACCATTTTCGTTTCGTGCTACAACGAAGAAGAGCTGATTGAAAACACGCTTGAAACCATACGGCAGGTGATGGTCGAACTGCCGCTTTCTTATGAAATCATTATTATCGATGACGTTTCAAAAGATGGTTCGGCAGCGAAGATCGAAGCCTATATCGCCGCCCACCCAGAGGTGAATATCGTCCTAAGGAGAAACAAACACAACAAGGGGCTGGCGCAGAATTATTTTGACGCGGCGTTTCTGGGCAAAGGCAAATATTACCGCTTGCTCTGCGGCGATAATTCCGAGCCAAAGGAAAGCATTAAGCACATTTTCAGCGAGATCGGTGCGGCCGACATATTGATTCCGTACTACACCTCAAGCGAGGGCAAGAGCCTGAAGCGCCAGCTCGTGTCAAAAGTGTACACGTTGATTGTCAACGCCATCACCGGCTACCACTTCCATTATTACAACGGGCTAGCGGTGCATTTGCGCTACAACGTCATGCGCTGGCACCCGAACACCCACGGGTTCGGCTTTCAAGCCGACCTGCTGTGCATGCTGCTCGACCAGGGATTTTCCTACAAGGAAATACCGATCATCATGATCGAGCAGCGCACCGGGAAATCAAACGCGATCACCCTGAAGAACCTTCTGTCGGTCGCGCACACCTTGCTTGAAATTTTGCTGCGCCGCATTTCCCACCGCGTCTATAAGAAGAAATAATGGCCGCGTTTTTTCTCAAGCTGGCTTTCACCATCGCCGCCTTCGCATTGGCGCTGCATCAGGTTGAATGGCGTGAGCTGGTGGAAGCCATGCACCGGCAACAGCCGCTCTACCTTGCTGCAAGCCTCGGCGCCATCGGTGTGCAGACCATCGCCGGAGGACTGCGCTGGCACCACATCCGTACCGCGATTTCCGGAAGCAGCGATGCGGCGCGCACCACCCTCATCTATTACGCCAGCTCGTTTTTCAACGTCATCATGCCCAGCACCGTAGGTAGCGATGTCGCACGCGGCTGGCTGGCAAAACAATCCGGCAGCGTGTTGTCGGACGTGGTGTATGGCGTGCTGGCGGATCGCATCATGTCGCTGGCCGGGATCACCCTGCTCGTTGCCTCTACCCTGCCGCTACTGGCAGCGTATCTTGGGATGGATCCGCGTTGGGGTCTGGTGCTGGCGGTGCTGGTGTGGTCGATGGCGATTGCTTGTTACCTGATGCTACGACTCCTTACCTCCGCGCTTGGCAGCGTGGCGCATGTGCGCCTGATCGGCAGCATCATCCACGCCGTCGGCAAGATTGCCGGCAAGCACCGGCAGGTCATCCTTGCGCTCCTCTGGGCGATTGCGGCGCATGTCGCCTATGCCACAGCGACCTACGCGCTGGCGGTCGGGCTGGGGATTCATATTAGTTGGCTCGCCTGTCTGGTGCTGGTGCCGCTGGTACTGTTCATTTCGACGCTGCCCATTTCACTTGGCGGCTGGGGCATCCGCGAAGTCAGCATGGCGACGGTGCTCGCACTCGCGCAGGTGGAAAACGCCCCCGCAATCGTGCTTTCCATCCAGCTCGGACTGATGACCACCATCGTTAGCCTAGGCGGTGGCGCGGTCTATTTTTTCCTGAAGCGTCAGTAGCCACCGATTCCAGACAACCGCATCGTTATAAAATGGTCAGGCCGAAGGCAATAAGCGATGTTCTTGAGAACGGTGATGGAATGTACAAAAAGCACATGACAGAACCGCAGCGCAAAGAACGAAGCGCTTGCCCGGCATCACCATTTTAGTAGAGCTTCTGGAAATTACGCTTAGCCCGTTTCTTCCAGTAACCACGATGATAGGCGTCGCTGGCCAGAAGCGGCAGCACACTACCCGCCTCAGCAAACACCATCTGCTCGAATGCGGTGTCCACCTTGCCCCAGCTGCATGCTTCTTTGAGTGTTGAAGAAGAGCACGCGCCATCACGCGAATCGGCGACGGTAATCTGCACGGCGTATTTGTGCATTTCGACATCGTGCCCAAGAATTTCCGCACACACGACCGTGTCCTGCACAAAGTTTTTCGGCACGCCGCCGCCGACCATGAGTAGGCCGCTGGCTTTGGATTTCAGCTTGATCTCGGTGAGTTCGCGGAAGTCGGCAATCGAGTCGATGGTGAGGTAGGGTTTTTTCTTTTTCATGCGCTCGACCTGATGCACGACCAAGCCAAACCCGGCAGAGCTATCGGTGAAGGCCGGGCAGAAAATCGGCACGCCATTTTCATACGAACGCTGGATGAGCGAATCTTTTTTCTTGGCATTTTTCGTGAGCCATTTGCCCATTTCATAAATAAATTCGCGGGAAGAATATGGCCGTGGCTCAAGGCTGTCGGCAATAACTTTAATCGTGTGGTCGCAGGCCTGCAATTCTTCTTCGTCGATATAGGTATCGTAAATGCGGTCGATATAATTGTCGCGCAGATCCTTATCGTCAACGAATTGCGATCCCTGATAATGCTTGAAGCCGAGCGCCTCGAAGAAATCCATATCGATGATGGAGGCACCCGTCGCCACAATCGCATCGACCATGTTGTTTTTCACCAGGTCGACATACAGCTTCATGCAGCCGCCCGCAGAGGTAGAGCCAGCAAGGGTCAGGAACACGCTGCAATTTTTATCTTTGAGCATCATGTTGTAAATCTCGGTGGCCTTGGCCAGATCACGCGAGGTGAACGACATGCCCGCCATCTGCTCGATGATCGGACGCGCATCGAACGAAGTGATATCGATATGCTCGACCGGCTTCGAGAGCAGGTTGTCTTTTTTGGTCGATTTCTTTTTTGCAGCAGTTGCCATAGTGAATAATCCTTACTTAAAAAAACACGCGTTCAATCAGGCTGAGCCAGATGCGACGCTATTTGAGAACCGGCGCGGAGCGTACACTAAGTACGCAAGCACCGGAAGCGCAAAATAGCAAGCAAGCTGGCCGGCATGTTGGACGCCTTAGTTAATACCAAAAATGCTCAAGAGCGGCTTGTCCATCACCTCGACGGTCACATCATTAAAAAATCCGTTGAAGTTGGTACGCATCGTGTGGCCGTAGGCACCGAGCTGGCCGATTTCGATCCAGTCGCCTTCGCGAATGTCAGCCGGCAGGTGAAACGGACCTTTCATCGCGTCCATGCTGTCGCAGGTCGGGCCGAAAAAGCCGAATTCCGCTAGCTCGCCACTGAACGTACCGCCGGGGCGGATCGCTTTCACCGGATAGACGAAACCGGGAATGCCCGCGTCGAACAGGCTGCCATAGGTACCGTCGTTGATGTAGAGCATGTTGCCCTTGCGCGCATCCACCTGCACGATGATCGAAGCGCCTTCCGCCACCAGCGCCCGGCCAGGTTCACAGATGATTTGTGCATGTTCGAGGCTTGGGTGGGACTTGAGCGATTTCTTGATCGTCTTCATGTAGGTGGAAAGCGACGGTGGCGTCATGCCCGGATAGATCGCCGGGAACCCGCCGCCGACATCAAGCACATCCAGCTTCACGCCGGTTTGGGCGACCAGATCGACCACCTTGCCGATGGTGCTGGCATAGGCTTCCGGGTTCATGCACTGGCTGCCGACATGGAAACAGACCCCGAGCTTGCGGGATTTTTCGCGAGTGGCGGTGATGAGCGCAGCAGCGTCATCGAGACCAACCCCAAATTTTCCGGTCAGGCTATAGAGCGCCGCATCATTGGGCACCGACAGGCGCACATAAAGATTCAGGTCTTCCGCGCCCTGCGTTACTTCGAGGATTTTTTCGAGTTCGGCATGGCTGTCGAGCGAGAAGTCACGCACGCCATATTGGAAATAGGCATCGCGGATGGCATGGCGGCTTTTCACCGGATGCATGAAATAGAGTTTGGCGCCCGGCAGCGTTTCAGCCACCAGTTTCACTTCCGCGAGGCTTGCCACATCGTAATGCTTCACCCCGGCACGCGCCAGAATACGCAGCACGCGGGCATCGGGATTGCATTTCACGGCATACATCACATCGCCAGGGAAATGGCGTAGGAACCACTTGGCCGTCTGCGCGATGGTCGCGGGGCGGAGCACCTGCACCGGCTCTTCCGGTTTCAGGTCATACACCACGTCCTCGACCGAGCGGTAGGGCGACGGCAGTGCAATACCGAACTGCACCGGCTTGCTGAATGGAGCCTGTGGCGTGGTCGCGCTGTGGTTGAAAGTAAGGACGTTCCGCTTGGAACGCGAGGAGCCGGGGGGCTCCGAAATGGTTTTGTTCATCAATAGTACCTATAGTGTATAGTGTGAGAGCTACGGCTCGCTGGAAAAATTCCAGACAAACCGACTAATCAAAGACAGTTTGTTCAAACTAGACATATGGTACCTATGCGTTATTAACGAACGGCCTCAGCAGAGGCCTTCGTAAATAGTACTATGAATCGACAGAGAATAAAGCATTTTTTTTAATTATTTTCAAAAATGTCACGCTGTGGCCAAAATGCGACAAATTAACGACTGTAAGCGCTTACCGCTCTAAAGAATTCGCCGCTTTCATCTCCCTGACAAGAACAGCCGAAGAAAGTTCATGTAACACAGACTGTTCTATAGTCTGGCGAGCAAGCTCCATGCGATAGTCACACCCGGCCAACGGGCCCTCGCGGAAAAACCCTTCATCATTCAGCACCCCTTTCCGCTTGAGGTACCCCACCATCAAGGGTGATTTCATCAACGCCGGCACAATTGAACCGGGTTCCCCTACCAGCAAGCCCTGCATAATATCTCCTTTCCTAGCATGGCCAACCCTGAGCGACGGGTGCCTATGACTACCGTCACTTGGCAACACCTCCTGAGCCAGGGTATTGATGCATTCAAACCAATTCTCGTCATTAAAATCACCCAAACCCAACGCCTGCATCACCACCAATACGATGTTCCGCTTGTTATATTCCTCAATACGCATTTTCCTTGGGTCTAGATCAACTCCCAACACCTCATTGGCGGCGATCAGAAACTCGCTGTCAGGAAGCCTGCCCCTCTCCAGCACCGCCTGCAAATAGTCACCATCGTAACCTGGCTCATCTTCACCAGAAAGAGGCGTATAAAAACCGGCAATCTGCATCCTACGCATCGTCTTGTCACCGTCCGGCCCGGCCATTTTTCCAATAATCTTGGATAATTTTGCTCCAAAACTCTTCGACCCGGTAAAAAACGTGTCGTGGGGAGCAAGATACCGCCTGTTATAGAGCGCTTTCACAGTCTCATCCGCCGCTTGGGATAACTGTGCTTTCAGAGCCTCGGGATTACATGGTTGTCCATGATGGAAAGAAATCTCCGCGCAGGCATTGGCGATGCTGATAATTTGTGAAGCCGAGGGAATCTCGGCATTGCGAACCCAGCGGTCAACCAATTTATTTTTATTGATTTTCTGCTTTCCATGACTCCTGTTTTCCTGCACGCGATCATTGAGCGCCTGCAAAAATTGAAAGTTATCGGAGTAGCTCCGGGAGATCGCCTCCGCAAGCGCCGCGCCGTAGCCACCATCGTATATTTGTGCTACATCCGTCATAAACACAAGAGGCTGGGGGAGAAAGAAATATTTCTGTTCAAACTAGACATATGCTACCTATGCGTTATTAACGAACGAATCCAAATGATTTCAAGGGTTTTTTCAACTTTTTTCAAAAATGTCACGCTGTGGCAGAAATAGGGCTAATCCCGCTCGAGTGGGCGCAGATTAAGTCCATTAATTTGCGCCAATTTCCTTATTTTCTCAATCGTCTCCTCATAAAGCTGGCTACTGGCCGGGGTGAACGCATCGAGTTCGCCGCCAAGCGACTCCAACACTTCCGTCCCATGTTGATCGAGGATGAACTCAATCATCTGATCGCGAGCCTCCTGCAACGCATCGGGGTCGACCACAGCGTCGTTCATGCTTTCGTGCAAGTCACCAAGGATATAAATCAGCCGCTCCAGCTCCAGGGCGCTTACCGGGCGCCCAGCAGCAACATCGCCAATGACTTTAACCGCCGTCGGCAGGCTGGCCTTGAGCTCCTTGAGAGTTGCGGGGGTTATTTCATCTTCCTCCTCGCGGGGAAGGGGTTGCACCCCGACTTTCTGGTCAAACGCATCCATCAGTTGCTGTGCCTCTATCCGCTGGATTTCCGGATTGGCCGCGGCGAGGAAATCCTCCACGCTAGGCAATTTGCGATGCCAAAAATGGCGTACATCTTCCAAACGAGCCCGGTCGGATTCTTCGCCCATGTCTTTGGCCATCTGCTCCGCCGCATCCAGCGCATTAGTAAAACTATCGCGGTTTTCCTGGCGGCAGAACCCGTCGGGCATGTAGGTCATGTAAAATTCAGCCGTCGCCACGAGCAGCGCATCGCGGAAGCTCGGCTCTATATGCACCTCGTCGGACAACATTGACGCAACCGACGGCAACCGCTGCGTGATGTCCTCGATTAACGCCTTCAGTGTCGCAAGAGCGGGGTCGTTCAGCACGATCGGCGCATCGAGCAGTTCTTTCGCCAGCGCCTCTTTTGTTTTTGGATTGTCCATAAATTTACCCAATAATTACAGAGGCTTCATCATAGCGCAGCTTGGTTAATATTCGTATAATACCCGCCGCCCCTAACTTTGGTGATGACAAGACCGTGAAAACGCGCTACAGCATCCCGGCAAAACAAGAGGTTATACATGCTCCACGAAGCCCTCACCTTCGACGATGTTTTGCTCAAGCCCAAAGCGTCCGACATCCTCCCCGCCCAGACCAACACCAAAACCAAGCTCACTGCGACGATTGAGCTGGGCATCCCGCTCATCTCCGCCGCGATGGATACGGTGACGGAAGCGCGCCTGGCGATTGCCATGGCGCAAGCCGGCGGCATGGGCTGCATCCACAAGAACCTCACCATCACCGAGCAGGCCGCCGAAGTGGCCACGGTGAAAAAGTTTGAATCCGGCATGGTGGTGAATCCGCTCACCATCACCCCCGACGCCACGCTGGCGGAGGCCTTCGCCTTGATGGGTAAACATAAAATCTCCGGCGTGCCGGTCACCGAAAAGAACGGCAAGCTGGTCGGCATCCTCACCAACCGCGACGTGCGTTTTGCCTCCGATCCCAGGCAGAAGGTCGCGGAGCTGATGACCAAGGGCAAGCTGATTACCACCGGGGCCAATACCAGCCGCGAGGAAGCCAAAAAGCTGCTGCATAAGCACCGCATCGAGAAATTGCTGGTGGTGGACAAGCATTACCACTGCGTCGGGCTGATTACGGTGAAGGATATTGAAAAGGCTGAGGCCCACCCGAACGCCACCAAGGACGCCGCTGGCCGCCTGCGGGTCGCCGCTGCGGTCGGCACCGGGGCGGATGGGGTGAAACGCGCCGAAGCCCTCATCAAGGCCGGGGTGGATGTGCTGGTGGTGGATACCGCCCACGGCCACAGCAAAGGCGTGATCGAAGCGGTGAAAGCCATTAAAACCAAGCACAAGAACATTCCGGTGATCGCGGGCAACATCGCCACCGCTGAGGCCGCCGAAGCGCTGATTAAAGCCGGGGCGGACGCGGTGAAGGTGGGCATCGGCCCCGGTTCCATCTGCACCACGCGGATTGTGGCGGGGGTGGGCGTGCCACAGCTCACGGCGATTATGGATGTCGCCACCGTCACCAGGAAAAAGAACGTGCCGATCATTGCCGATGGCGGCATTAAATTCTCCGGGGATATGGTAAAGGCCATCGCCGCCGGGGCGGATTGCGTGATGCTGGGAAGCCTCTTTGCCGGCACGGAAGAAAGTCCGGGCGAAGTAGTGCTCTACCAAGGCCGCAGCTACAAAACCTACCGCGGCATGGGTAGCGTGGGCGCGATGGCGCGTGGCAGCGCCGATCGTTATTTCCAGCAGGAAATCGCCGATAAGCTGAAATTGGTGCCCGAAGGCGTGGAGGGCCGTGTGCCGTTTAAGGGCAGCGTGTTCACGGTCATCCACCAGCTGATCGGCGGCCTCAAGGCCGCGATGGGCTATACCGGCAGCGCCACCATCGAGGCCTTGCAGCAAAACGCCGAGTTCGTGCGGATTACCGGCGCGGGTCTGCGCGAATCCCACGCCCACGATATCACGATTACGCAAGAGGCGCCGAATTATCGTTCGGAATGAGCAAAAACCGTCACCCGCGAGGAGCATTAGTTCCGTGGCGATATGTCTTCCTAAACCCTGTAATATGAAGGCAGTAGCCTGAATCAGCCCTGAGCGCGCTTCATGCGGTTTTCAGCAGGAAAGCGCGGGAGCAAAAAAATTGCATTTCCTCCCTTCCGTGACGTCACGGGTGCGTGGGACAATCTCTCTGAGGGCGGCAGTGATGCTGAATGCAACGGCATCATTCCCCGCCCTAACGAAAGGGAGAATCGCGTATGAAAGAACCACGAATCACGCAGAAGTAGCACCGGCTTTGGGACGGAAGCTCAGCTTCAGGACGGGCACCGGTACGGAAAACCGGAACAGATCCACAATTAGTAAGTGCATGACCTACGGCTTTACGCTAATCACTGCCGCATGAATCCCTCCGCACGCATCCAAAGCACCATCGAACTGCTCGACGAGATCCTGCAAAGCTGGAACGAACAAAAACGTTTCCCGGCCGATAAGCAGATCGACCGGTACTTCAAAGCCCGCCGCTTCATTGGCAGCAAAGACCGTGCAGCGGTTGGCGAGCTGGTCTATTGGTGCCTCCGGAATTTATCCATGCTGCGGTTTTCCTGTCCCCACGCCGAGCACATGAACGAAGGACGGATGCTGGTGCTGGCGGCGCTGCAAATGCGCGGAGAGCAGAATGTCGCAAGCCTCACCCAACTTTGCGACGGTACGCAATACGCTCCGCACACCATCACCCCGCAGGAACGCGCTATCCTCCTCCGCACACCATCTGATGAACCGCCACGCCACGTGCGGCTCAATTATCCGGAATGGCTGGAGCCGGAACTGCAGAAGAGCCTGAAAGGCGATTTTGAGCTGGCGATGCAGGCGCTGAATGAGCAAGCCCCGACAGATTTGCGGGTCAATACCTTGAAAACCTCGCGGGATGACTTGCTCCAATCCCTCAACGCCGAAGGGTTTGATTGCACAGCGACACCAACCTCGCCTGTCGGCATCCGCCTCAAAAAACGCGCACCGATTTTTACTTCGGCAAGTTTTAAATCGGGGCATTTCGAAGTGCAGGACGAAGGCTCGCAAATGGTGGCGCTGCTCACCGATGCCAAACCCGGTATGAAAGTCATCGACTTTTGTGCAGGCGCCGGCGGCAAAACTTTGGCGATCGCCGCGCAAATGAATAATAAAGGGCGCGTGCTGGCGTGGGATATTT
Source organism: uncultured Rickettsiales bacterium (assembly GCA_964518725.1). Taxonomy (GTDB): domain Bacteria; phylum Pseudomonadota; class Alphaproteobacteria; order Rickettsiales; family SXRF01; genus JANRKF01. The sequence goes on from CAZFKP010000004.1 coordinate 68,968, forward strand.
CGGAAAAACGCCTGGCGCAGATCAAAGAACGCCTGAAACGCGCCGGGGTCGATAATGTGCAAACCCATGTGCTGGAGTCGGAAAACGATGGCTTCGTCAAACGCCATAAAGCTACCGCCGACCGCGTACTGGTGGATGCCCCCTGCAGCGGCACGGGCACCTGGCGCCGCAACCCCGACCTCAAATGGCGCTTTACGCAAACAGACCTCGACGAGGTAATGGCGCTGCAAGCTTCCATTTTGCAGAGCGCATCACGGCTGGTAACGATCGGCGGAAGGCTGATTTACGCCACCTGCTCCGTCCTTGCGTGCGAGAACGACGCACATATCGAAAACTTCTTAAAAAACAATAAAAACTTTAGGGTTGTCTGTGCGAAAAAAATATGGAATAACGTTCTCACCGAAAGCGGAATGATTGAGGATGCGAACGAACCTGTTTCCTACCTTTCGGTGACCCCGCACCAAGACGGGGTAGATGGTTTCTTCGCTGCCGTGCTTGAACGCAGCTATTAGCCGTCAGAAACCATACGAACGAGAACAAATCGGGAGTAGTTGTACATGCAGATCAGAGAATACGCCGCTGCAGCAGCAGAATGTTTTGGTGAGGTATACCAACGGCTTTTCCATAAGCGCAACATCATTATCGTGTCCGAGCGCAAGGTGAAGCACATGCCCGTCAGCGGCGGGATCCAGCTGGTCATTGTTCTGGCCACCGCCATCGGCGTGTGCTGGGCGTCTTACTCCACCGGCAGCTACTACGCGGCGCGCAGCGCCCTCAAAGAACAATCGCTCACCCTGAAATCGGTCATCGGCAATAAAGTCGACTCCAGTTTCTCCGTGCTTGGCAGCGACGAAGTGTTAACCCCGCTGGCCAGCTCCAAAGCCGCGCTTTCCTCGGTTGACAGCACGGAGCTGTTTGCCCGCATCGCCGAACTGGAAACCAAACTGAAGGAATCGGAAGAAAGCAAAAAAAGCTTTATCGAAAAAGTACACGAGAAAACCGCACGTAATATCGACTCATTTGAAAATCTGATCGAACAAACCGGGCTGGATGTGGATACGCTGAAGAAGCAAGTCCCTGCGGACAACACGGCCTCAAAAATGTCAACGGATCTGCTTGATCGCCAGGGCGGCCCTTACATTCCTGACACCATTGCCGATATCAGCACCCGCGAAGGCGAAGTGATTTCCCGGCTCGACGAACTGTCTGCTTTGCGCCAGATCGTCGAAAACCTCCCGGTACGCAAACCCATTCTGGGTTATCAGGAAATGAGTCAATTCGGGCGCCGGATTGACCCGTTCAACGGCCACCTTGCGTTCCACTCCGGCGTTGACCTTGCTGGCCCTGCGAATTCCAAGATTTACGCCACGGCCGACGGCGTCGTAAAATTCACCGGACGCCAGGGTGCCTACGGTAACATGATTGACGTTGACCACGGTTTTGACATCACCACCCGCTATGCACATCTGAGCCAAATACTGGTAGACGAAGGCGAGCCCGTAAAAAAAGGGCAGGTCATCGGCATTCAAGGCAGCACCGGACGTTCGACTGGTTCGCACCTGCATTATGAAGTTCGCTACAACAACCAGCCGATGGATCCACGTAACTTCTTAACCGCAGGGCGCTATGTTCCGAAAAGCTAATAAGACCCCACCTTCCAGCGCTAACAAAAACGCTGCTAAGCCAGGAAAATCCCGCGAATTGATCCCGACGATCGTAACCCCCGACGTGCACCTACTCGGCAATTTTGTGAGCGAAGGTTCGGTCGATTTTTCCGGCACCATTGATGGCAATATACGCTGTGAATGCCTCACCCTGCGCGAGCAAGGGACGGTCAAGGGCGAGGTCGTCGCCACCACCGTGCATATCCAGGGCACCGTCAAAGGTCTGATCCGTGCCAAGAACGTTCACCTGCTTGCCAGCTGCAAAGTCGAGGGGATCATCATCCACGAACAGCTTTCGATTGAAGACGGTGCATTTGTCGACGGAAAGTTCAAACGCAGCGACCGCGTATCGGAACCGGCAATGCTCGAGGATTCTTCCAGCGACGACGCTGAGAGCGACTCTTCTTCTGGCTCCGCAAGTTTCGGACGCATCTCCGGCACCTCCGGCGGCAGCACGAAGGTGCTGGAAAATATCCGCCTGATACGTTAGAATGATGGGCATGAATGCCCGTCACACCAGCACGTTTCTGATTGTTTCATCCTTGCTGCTCCCGTCAATCGGGTATGCGGAGTACCTGCCATACCAGCGGGTGCAACGGCTGGATCAGCGCAAAGGCTATAACCACTATCAGGTGCCGCAAGAAACCATTCAGGATGTGCTGGCAAGAAAAGCAGCACAGGAGCGCGCCTACGAGCAGGCAGAAGATGAATTGCTCAAAGAACACACACCGCCGCCACCGCCAGCACTGACAGAAGCAGACGTCGAGGCGATCATCGACCGCACCGCGGCACGCCGTGCTGGCGAAGCAGCGGCCAAGAAGAAAGCCGAAGATGAGGCTGCCAAAGAAGAAGCTGGAAATCCCTTCGGGAAAATTGGCGGCCTTGGTCCAGTCGGCGGCATCGGCAATGTCAGTGGCACCGGAAAATCCGGCAGCTTTTAATCCCGCTTATTTCACCAGCCGCAAGCTACCGAATACGCCATCTTTCTCATCATCCGGACCAGCGGTGTAATAGAGTGCATCGCGATCGCCGAGGCTCGCGCCGTTGCCAAATACCAACCCCCAGATTTTATCAATGACCACCGGCTTGCCTTCCGCATCTCGCAGGTAATCGACAAACTGGCGGGTCGCGGTATCATACCCGGCGACCGTACCGTCACCAAAGTTGGCCACGAGCAATGCGCCGGAGAGTGCACCGAAATTTTCCGGCGCAACAGCAAGTCCCCACGGCGCTGAAAGCTTGCCGCCATCATTCCACACCGCGATCAGTTTGCCATCCTCATCAAACTCGGCGAGCTTACCATAGCCGGGCTTGGACGTATCCTCTTCACCGATGAATAGCTCACCCTCCTTGCAGCTCTTCTTCACAATTTCTGCTGCTGGGCATGCTTGCGTTTTGGCATAGGTGACAAAGACATGGTCCGCAAAACTCTGCACATTAAACGGCGCATATTCGCCGGCATCCACCTGGCCGTTTTTATTGTCGTCGAACGGCTGGTCGAATGCCACGCTCACCGGTTTATACGCACCATCGAATACCTTGATGCCCGGACGCGCACCAAAATCGGCGGCATAAAGACGGTCATAGCCGCTGCTGGCCGCAAGCCCAAAAAACTGCGCGCCTTCTTTCGATTGGTCGATGACAACTACTGCATCGTTTGCGCGGTCGAATGTTCCGTCCTCTTTTTTGCGTTCCGTCCACGCGGAGATGATACCGCCATCACTGGCAAACAGGAATTTTGCCGGCGCCGTTATCGGATCAACGCCGGGAAACTGCTGGGTGATGATAAAATCTTTTTTGCTGTCGAGAAACACAACGCCGGTTGCGAAATGATCATCGCCTCCCACCGGCAACTGCACATACGCAAGCGCATCGGTATGCAGCGCACGCAATTTTTCATCCGCAGACGCCTGCACATCGCCAACATATTCAAAGCTGATATCCTTGCCGGCAACCCAGAAATGGCCGCCCGCACCGGCAGGGCGAATGGCAATACCCCAGGCGTTGATGAGTTTTTTATCCACCGCGATGGCAGGTTTGTATTTCTTATGATTAGCGACCAGCACCGAATTGGCATAGCGGTTGACACCCTCCGCCTCCGCAGCACGGGTGGAAAGGCTGGCGGTCAGCATCAGAATGGTAATCAACAGAAACGGCATAGAACCTCCTTGAGAATGTAGGGGTTCATATTTAATGATAATGATTCGCAATTGCAAGAGCTATTTGGGAGTGCTTTTTTGTTGCCCGACACTGGCTGCCCGCCGCGCCGCAGGCCGATAGGCTTTGCCCACCAGCACCGGCTCTTTAATAGATGCATAGAGTTGCTTCTCCGCCTCCATCACCAGCACCCCGCCCAAAAACCACCAGAGGAATTTTCCAATCGACTCGACCTTGGCCGCCACACGCTGGCTGAGGCGCACGACAAACGGCGGCGCAAACAACGCCGAGTTACTGTGCAGGATCGTGAAATGGTGGGTGATAAACAGGCTCCGCAACTGGAGCACATTGAAAGGCCGGCCAAACCCGAACGGGCTACGCGGCGACCCCGACCAGAAACTCATGCGGTTCGGAACAACCGCCAGCACCCTGCCGCCCGGAACGAGAACGCGCCACACTTCCTGCATCATGGCATTTAAATGTTCGGAATATTCGATACTGTGCACCAGCAGCACCCGGTTGACGCTGTTATTTTGCAGCGGCAATTCACCATCATGCGCCAGCACCACATGGTTGGGCGCGCCAGTCGGCCACGCCGCCGCCCCCTGCTCCGCAGGCATTACCATAAGCAATGGCGACGCATGGCGCACATAGGCAGCAACATAAGGCGCGCCATACCCGACGACCAGCATCGCATCGCCACGCAGCTCCGGCCACGACCGCTCGATCGCCTGCCCGACAAACCCGGCAACGCGGGTGCCAAGCTTGCTGGCATAAAATTGTTTGAGCTGTACGACATCAAGGTGAAGCATAGTGCTCGACTATAGCATGCGCGTGGCATAAAAGAAAGTCATGAGCCGTTCCATTCATCTGTTGCTTACCGCGATCATCCTGCTGTTTTCCTGCCATCACGCCATGGCGGATGCCGAAGAAACCCTCACCACATGGCAGCGGGTGCAGGATCCCGATTCCGGCGCGAGCTTCGATGAAATCAGCAGTTTCCTTGATCGTTCTCCCCACTGGCCGGATCAGAAAAGAATCCAGCTCCGCGCCGAACGTGCGATGCGCGGGTTGAGCCTGCCCGATGCCGACATCATCACCTGGTTCGCCACCCATCCACCCGTTTCAGGTGTTGGTAAATGGATTTATGCCGAAGCACTGCAACGCCAGCAGATGGAATCAAACCGCGTCACCTCACTGATTAAAGAAGCGTGGCGCGATGCCGACCTGACGGAAGATGAAGAAAATACATTGCTGCGCGAATTCGGCGAGCGGCTTGACACCAACGACCACACAGCGCGGGTCGAGCGGTTGCTCTGGGAAGGGAAAGCCACCCCCGCCATGCACATCATCCCGAAATTGCCGGTGGCGCGGCAGGTCTTGTATCAGGCACGCGCCGCCCTCATCAGCGATGGCAGAAACGCCTCTTACCTTGTCAGCCAGGTGAGCAGCGCGCTGCAGAACGACCCCGGCCTGATGTATGACCGCATGCGCTACCGCAGCCGCAAGAACGACAAATCCGGCGTGCGCGATATCCTGCTACACACACCGGTCGCGGTTCCTTACCCCGAACGCTGGTGGAAAATCCGCGAGTCGGAAATCCGCCGCGCCCTCGACGAAGGCAATGTACGGATGGCAGCAAAACTCCTCAGCAACCATGGCCAATCCGACGGTGCACCATTTGCCGAAGCACTATGGCTCGACGGTTGGGTAAAGCTTGAATTCCTGAACGAACCCAAGAACGCCTATCAGGTATTCTACCATATGCATGACGCCGTCCGCACGCCGGTGAGCAAAGCCCGCGCCGCCTACTGGGCAGGACGCGCCGCCAAGAAAAGCGGTGACGAAAACACCGCCCGCGAGTGGTTCTCGACCAGCGCTAAACATGTCACGACATTTTACGGCCAACTTGCCGCGAGCGAATTGGGGGATGCGCCCTCGCTTTCACTGCCGGACGAACCCAGCCTGTCGCTGTTTGGCAGCGGTGTCACATTGCACGATGATATTCGCGACGCCATCCGAATCTGCATCCGCAATGGCGAAGCAAAACTGGCGACCCGGCTCATCAACCACGCCATCGAGAATGCCGGAAACGAGGAAACCATTCTTGCCGTCGCCGCGCTCGGGCACGATCTTTCTGCACCCTACATCAGCGTAAAAGCCGCCAAAAAAGCACAGCAGCAAGGCGTGGTGCTTAAACATGTCGGCTACCCCCGCCCGGCCACCGATACCGACCTGCCGATTGAACGGGCGCTCACACTGGCCATCACCCGGCAGGAAAGCGAGTTTGATCCCGAAGCCGAAAGCCCCGCCGGTGCACTCGGCATGATGCAGCTCCTGCCCGGCACCGCCAAAGAAACCGCCAAGAAAGCGGATATTCCGTATGCCCGCTCCGAACTCATCAACCCGGAATATAATATGCGCCTCGGCAGCCTGTACCTTGCCCGGATGATTACTGCGTATGACGGTTCGTATGTAATGTCGATCGCCGCCTACAACGCAGGGCCCGGCAACGTTACCAAATGGGTTAAACAGTTCGGCGGCCCCGGCAAAGATGTGGAAGACGCCATCAACTGGATCGAGAAAATCCCATTCGCCGAAACCCGCAACTATGTGCAGCGCGTGCTGGAAAATTTGCAGGTCTACCGGGAGCTGGAAAACGGCGAAGCACTCGCCATCCGTGATGATTTGACGCGCTAGCTCAGTATATCAAGCAGCGCCTGCTGGATGTCATCCTGAATTTTGATCGCCTTCAGGCTGGCTTTGTAATCGTACGACGCAATCTTCAAATCCACCAGCTCCTGAGCCTGGTCAACGTTCGGCGCTTCGACAAACCCATACTCATCCGCCTGCGGGCTTTCGGGAAGGTAAAGTTTCTGCGTCGGGTTGGCAGCCGTTTGCACCGTAACTTTCGGCACGCCATTTTCGCTGGTTTGCACCACACGCTGAGGCTTGTACGGTTCGTTCACCACTGTCCCATCCACCCGGGTGGTGGTGCTGTTCTGGTTGGCAAGATTTTCCGATGCGACCTTGACCCTGGCCGAAGCTGCCTGCAAGGCAGCAAGCGATGTTCCAATAGGACTAACCATGGAGTTGGCCTTTCATAGGTTCAAGCTCTGACTCTAGCAGATTCAGGTTAATTTTCAGCTAATTTCACTCGCAGCTGGCTCACCGTTAAGCGCTGCCAACACGGCAGTATGCGTCTGTATTGCCATTGTTTTCCTTCCCTCGCCGCCCATTGCAAGCGGTGGCAGGAAATGTAGCTCCACCTCCACCCGGCCAAGGCCAAGGAAATTCCACAAATGCGGCACCAACGACATATCGCCATACCACGCAATCATCGGCCACTGGCCGTAATCAATCGGCAGGCCGCACACCTTACGATAGGCAATTGCCACCGGCTGAACCACCGCCCCCCCAGCCGCTTCAAAAAATGCCGGCCTGAACGGCAACAGCAACCTGCCGTCGCCGGTCGTCGCTTCCGGGAAAAGCGCCACCACCTCGCCCTGCGCCAGCACCCGCTGGATCGCGGCATTACCCTCATGAATTTTGCCCGGGCTGCGATCGACATAGACCACGTCCATCATCGCGCAGATGAGGTTGATGACCGGCCACGAGGCAATTTCTTTTTTCGGCACAAACCGGCAATCAAGCACACTCGCAAGAATCGGTATATCGAGATACGATAAGTGATTGCTTGCCACCAACAGCGGACGGGCGGGAGACAGTTCGCCCACCACCTGCACACGCACATTGACAATCAGCAGCATGCCACGGCAAAAACACTTCACCATGTCCGCACGCAATTTCTTTTTCTTGAGCAGGTGCGCGGCTGCCACCGGCAACCACCAGAGCGCCACCCAAACCACCACGAGAATCAGTTTAACAACGCGCAGCATCAGACGTCTGGACGGACAAAATCTTTTCCGTAACGCGCCGCATACTTGTCGGTGACTAGGTCGGTCTTCACCACAATGCTGACATCGGTGGTGTTATATTGCGCGTCGATCACCGCCCCAAGCCCAATATAGCCGGAAAGCCTCAGATACCCCTTGATCAGTGCCGGCAAGGTAGAGAAGGTTTCCTTGACGTTAATCTCCTCCTTGGGCATCAGGTTCATCTCCACATAACGTTCCGGCAAGGCAAACAAACGAAGATCCTCAGGCGCCAGATGGTAGTGATAGAGGTAGGAAAGCGCCATGCGGTGAGCGACCGGATCAATGCCGTTGAAACTCGCGCACCCGAACATCAACTCGATATTGAATTTGCTGACATACGCGCCGATGCCACGCCATAAAAGCTGCATCACTGCACGGCTGCGAAAATCCGGATGCACGCAGGAGCGCCCCACCTCCAGCACCGACATGCCCGACCGCGTAATGGCCGTGATGTCGAACTCGCCCTCGCTGTAAAAACGTCCAACCTGCTGCATGGACTCCCTGCGTAGCAAGCGGTAAGTACCGACTACGCAATAGCCACCCTCCGGCTGGTGCTCCACCACCATCAAATGGTCGCAGACCGCATCGAACTCATCGAAATCGCGCTTCTCGCGTTTCATTTCTTCCGATGGCAGCGCCCCCATTTCTTCGACGAACACCCGGTAGCGCAGCTCCTGCGAAGCGCGGATATCCGCATCTTCAGAGGCAACGAACACCTCCAGCGTACCCGCCCGAAGGTCGCCGCCCAAATCAAAACGGGGCTTCACAGAACCGGGCATCAGTAGTGGTTTATTATCTCGGGGGGTGAGTGCACACTCCATCATCTAATCCTTGGCATCCAGTGGCACTGCAAATAGCTCCAGCCGGTGATCCACCAGCTTATACCCAAGGCGCCTGGCTATATCTTTCTGTAATTTCTCGATTTCCTGATTAGCAAACTCAATCACTTTGCCGCTTTTCAGGTCGATCAAATGGTCATGGTGCTCGTCATCCGCCTCTTCATAACGGGCGCGGCCATCGCCAAAATCATGGCGCTGGGTAATCCCAGCCTCTTCAAACAGCTTTACGGTTCGGTATACCGTGGCAATACTGATGTTAGGATCAGCAGCCACTGCCCGACTATAGAGCATTTCTACATCCGGGTGATCGGTCGACTCGGAAAGAACCTTGGCGATGGTTCGCCGCTGTTCGGTCATTTTCAACCCTTTTTCGAGGCATTTCTGTTCGATACTGGTTGGCATGCGTCTAATTCCCGTTAAATTACAATGCTATTCTACACCGTAATATACAGAACGCAAGGCACGTGTTAATATTATATAAATGAACCACGATTATGATGGTACTATGCGGCCTCATAACACTGCGCGAACAAGCGCTTTTACACTGCTTGAACTGGCAATCGTACTGGTAATCGTTGCGCTGATCGCCGCCGGCATCGCCGTCGGCAGCTCTCTAGTTGAGGCAGCAGCCATTCAGTCCGTCACCGCCGATTTTGAAAAATACCGACAGGCGGTGGTCAGCTATCGCGACAAATATAGGGAACTCCCCGGCGACCACACCAGTGCAACCGGAATCACCAGCACTGATGCCGGCTGCTCAACCCCCGCCGCTTCCAATAGCGCCACGACGGCTACCTGTAATGGCAATGGCGACGGCATCATCGGCGACAGCACCGGTGACCCGCTCGGCGCCTTCACCAGCTACCAGGAACCGCTACTGGTCTGGCAGCATTTACGTAACGCCCTCCTGATACAGGGAAAGTATAACGGCCGGCGCTCCACCGCCAGCAACGAGATCACTCTCGACGTCAACACACCAACCAGCAGAATCGGCGGCGGCTCGTTCATATTGCGCTACTTTCCAACCAACACCGTGACCACCGGTTATTTTGCCGCCAACTATGGGCATGTATTCTTCTTCGGCGCACCTGGCAGCTCCGCCAGCCTTCCTTTCAATAGCCCGGCACTGACCACCGAACAGGCAAAATCCATCGACCAGAAAATCGATGACGGCAAACCGGGTCTGGGCAAGGTTCTGACCTCGCCGCTGAGTGTGCAAGCCTGCCCAACCACATCTTCCGAATCGACGGCCATTTATGACAGCGCCCTCACCGGCGCCGCATGCGCGGTTATCTTTATTACGGGATTTTAAAATGACCAATCGCCGTGGGTTTACCCTGATAGAGCTTTCGATTGTACTGGTGATTATCTCGCTGATCGCAGCCGGTATCCTTGCCGGCCGGTCGATGTTCGATGCGGCCGAGGTACGAACGATCATCAGCGAATACAATATCTACACCACCGCCTACAAGGAATTCACCGACAAATACCAGGCCATCCCCGGCGACATGAATAATGCCGAATCCTACTGGTTCTCGGACGATTCCTGCCCGGCCACCGCCACCAACACCACTCCGAAAACACCAACCTGTAACGGCGATGGCAACGGCATGATCGGCGACTGGACAAACACCGCGACCGCCACCGCCAACAGCGAGCGTGAATGGTTCCGCGCCTGGCAACAGCTTGCAAATGCCGAGCTGATCGACGGCAAGTTCACCGGCGTCAGTGGCGCAACATCAACCGCCGCCACCACCGGCATCAATGTTCCGCTATCCGCCACCAGCAAAGCGGGATGGATGCTGCTGCACATGGTCAGCGACGGCATCACCGACACCGACTATTTCAATTCCGCCGTTGCGTCGCACGTGATGATCTACGGAGCGCAAACCGCAAGCTCCTTAAGCGATGGCGGCATCCTTGCCCCACTGCAAGCCAAAGGAGTTGACGCCAAAATCGACGACGACACACCGCTTACCGGTAAAGTGCGCGCCAAGAAAAGCGGCACAGGCAGCTGCATAGATTCTGCGACAACACCTTATAGCTACCGCGTATCGTCGGACGCGCAAGATTGCCAACTATTGTTCCTCATGGGAGTATAACATGAAACGCACACACGGTTTTACCTTGCTTGAAGTAGCGCTGGTCATGAGCGTGATTGCATTGATCGCCGCTGGCGTTCTGGCAGCACGCTCCATCGTCCGTACCTCCCAGATCCAGGCCGTGATGGGCGAATACCAGATGTACAGCAGCGCGATCAAGAATTTTAAATCAAAATACCTAGCACTACCCGGCGATTTCGCGGGAGCCACCAATCTGTGGGGTGAAGTGAGTTCAAACTGCAAAATCGGCGCCGCCACCGGCACCAAGACCTGCAACGGCAACGGCAATTCGCTGATCGAATTCGATAGCACCCCGAACTACGAGCACATCGCCGCATGGCGCCACCTCGGGCTTTCCGGATTCATCAGCCAGAATTTCAGCGGCAACACCGCCGGCAGCAGCACCTGCAATATCGACATTAAAGGCGGCGAAAACGCTCCGGCCTCCAAGCTGAAAGGGGCTGTGTGGAACGTCGGCGTCAACCAGTCCGGCACCCCTTACACTACCGGCGCCACCGGCGACCAGTACTTCCCGGTCAATGCATGCACCGGGCCGCTGAATATCCATGCGCTGTGGTTAGGCGGCGGCCTACAAAACGACGATAGCCAACCGGCCAGTTGCGCCCTTTCGCAAATTCCGACCTTCACTGGCCGCGAAGCCTATGACATCGACGCGAAGTTCGACGACAAGCGTGCCGGCGGCGGCAAGATCCGTACACAGTATAACAACAGCTCGACCTTTACCCCCTGCTATGACGCAACCTCTACCTACGGCGCTTACAAGGTTGATGCAACCGGGATCAATTGCGCGCTGGTCTTCATCCTCCAGCCCTAGGCACCACCCATGCCGTATGCGCCACTCGATCATCGGCACATCATCGCCATCACAGGCGAGGATCGGGTCGGGTTTCTTCAAGGCCTGATCACCAATGATGCCACCCTGCTCTCATCCGGGAAACCCATCTATGCCGCCATGCTCTCGCCACAGGGGAAATTCCTGCATGATTTTTTCCTGCTCCCAGACGGTGAACGCCTGCTCCTGGATGTCGATGGCAGCCGCGCCGATGATTTATTGGCACGCCTGAACAGCTACAAACTGCGCGCCAAAGTTACATTTAGGCCAGAAGAAAATCTCCGGGTCACCGCCATATGGAGCGAGCCACCTGCCGCACTGACCGGCGCCATCACCATCACCGACCCGCGATTGGAAGCGCTCGGTATCCGCACATATGGACAGCAGGACGCCCCGTCCAATATCGCATCCGGCAGCTACGAATCCCATCGCATCCAGCTCGGCATCCCGGATGGTGCAAAAGACATGCACCGCGATAAATCATTGCTGCTGGAATTCGATTTTGAAGCTCTGCATGGCGTAAGCTTTTCAAAAGGCTGTTATGTCGGGCAGGAAGTCACCGCCCGCAGCAAATTCCGCGGACAGGTGCGCCGGCAATTATTTATTGTCCACGCCGATACCGCCCTGCCGCCGACGGGTACCGATATCACCAGCGACGGCACCATCGTGGGTGAGCTGCGAAGCACGGAAGGATGTGACGGGCTGGCACTACTGAAAACCGACGAGCTGAAAAACAGCACCGCCCCACTGATGGCACACGGAATTACCCTCAGCCATCGCATCCCGGAATGGCGATCCGTCGCGTAACAATGCTTAGTGTAGGCTGTTGGTAGGGGGCTGCACCTCTTCAAGGAGTTTCCGCATTTCCTCGCGCCCGGTATGCGTCTGCGGCGAGTGCTTGGTAGAAACGGAATCCGAAAGAGATACACCGTCGCCGCCCTTGATAACCCGCTCCTGCCACGGCACATCTGCCGCCCGCTGCGAAGTATTGTCGCGGGATGCAATATCCGAAGCCGCCGCTTTAGGCTTGATGTTGTGCTTCTTCTGCACTTCATCCATGCCCGCTGAGAACTCATCGAACAACTCACCGGATTTTTCTTTCGACAACCCAAGGTGCTGATATTCGCGAATCTGCTGCCGGTGGGTAGCATTCGCCTCATCCTGCGACTGGGAATCCGCCGCTGACGTATCCATCAAGATACGGCGCTCTGCTTCACGCTCACGCTCCGGATCGTCAAACCGTCGATGCAGAAGCGCGTCCAGCGTCTCCGCAGCACCGCGCTTGGTTTTTTTCCAATCGCCTTCCAGCACCCCATCGATGAATCCTTCGGTCGCCATATCCATCTTACCCGTATCCCATAGGAGCGCCGCCTCTTTCTTCGTGTACATGTACGGCAGGTAGTCGATACTCGCCTCAACCGTCGGGCGAACGAAACGCTTGAGGTCACCGCCCGCCGAAACACCAAGGAGGCTTTTAACGGCACCTGCAAGCCGTGGAAAACCAGTTTTACTACTCTGAAAAGCATCGACCACCGGATCAAAAACACGCGCCACATTATGCTGCTTTTGCCCAAACCAGCTAAAGAAGTTTTCCATTAAATTGTGGCGACGGGCGTAAGGGTCAAACGTTCGCTTGGTTGCTTCATCCCAATAGGTGAGACGATCACTGACATCCTTTGGCATATCAGCAACTTTGGTGTGGATACCACCGCCAAATTGCTCGTCAAAACGACTATAGTGCAGTGGCATGCCCTGATGTGCACCATCAGCATGATAACGTATGTCGTTGGCATAGAAATAGTGGGGGTTTCTATCCGTGCCGATGAAGCTAACGGCGGAATTCTCCGACGGATCGATGAACATGCCACGGTGGCGACGCTGGGTGGAGCGCGAAATGGAAAGGAACGGAATCACCGGCGTCATACAAATCACGCCTTTAATAACACTCCGCAGCACCCACTTTCCTGCATCCTTGATTTCCTGCACAATACCATGCTTGTCAGGTGATGCCGACTCAGACGGACCATACAGACTTACGTGCTCACCCTTCAGGGCATGCTCCACCTTGTCATACAGCTCGCGGAACATGAGCGTGCCGATATTGTACACGGTGAAGCGCCCCTGCAGGTCGAGTATTTCTTCCAGACTATAACTGCCGACCACACGGTCATTGCGGATTTTCAGGCTGTTGTTTGAACCGGTATCGAAATTGTAGCGGAAGCCCGGACTGGCACGCTCCAGCGCAGCACGTTGCGCCTTCATGTAATACACGTACGGAATTGCCACCGCCCAGTCCTCACCACCGTAATAGGTGGTATAACTCCAGAGCGATTTGAGCATGGCGTTCGCAGCTTCGGGAAGTTTGATGTTCCCCTTCTCGTCCATCCAGTCTTTTTTGATTGCCGGATCAAACCAGCCGACGATGTCGCGGCCAATCGCATCGCCGATGCTCATGAAGTAGAAATCCCAGGTGACGAACGCCGTTTCCTCACCAAGGGTACGGCCTGCCACTTTGCCGATATCCGGATATTTCGTTGCAAATTTGGTGGGGCGGAAATGAACGGCTGAGAGTGGATCGCCCCCCATCGACTTGACGGTAAAAGCAATCGGCTTGCCAACACATTCATCGATGATTTTGGCAACCCCCTGCATCACGTTTTTCTGCTCGCCGAGAGCAGCAGAAGGGTCGTAACCCCTCATCAGTTTCTTGGTCCACAACCCGCCGGCGGTATAGAACATGGCACCGAGCACACCGCGTGAAAACGCCCGGATCGCCAGGCGCCCACCGGGGGTGGAATCCCAACGCTCTTTCCTTTCGGATTCGTCCCATGCTTTCTGAGAAAGCTCGATCGGCGATTCAGGCAACAGCGGCGCACCAGATGCAGTCGCCCCGTCAGTGCCAATCTTCGGCTCTGTCAGGGTCGCATCCTTCGGCGGTTGTTTTACCTTATCAATCATGCGCTAACCAAGGTGTAGATACACTTCTCCATTAGTTACAGTTATAGCATAATTGGCCAGTAATGACTGTGAAGTTTTTGTGACAGGCCGGGCAATTGTTGCAGTTGTGTGAATTTTGAGGTTTTTCACGTTTGAATGCTTGGATGGCATGCCTATCCATGATAATTTGAGGATAGGCTAAAAGATAAAAAATCAGGACGCATGGGCTGGACACAAAACATTAGCAAAGAATTCTCGCAAGCCATTGAATGGCCTGGAAAATTTATGCTTAACGGCGGGCACGCCCAGCAGGATATTCCAAGCCAGCACCGGCTGCTCAACGCTGGTGGCATGTTCATCTCGTGGTGGGCGATAGATCAGATCCGCCATATCGTCTTCGGCATCAAAATGAAAAGCGAAGGCGAATATGTCGAGGTAAAGCGCGAAGATGTGCCCGCCCCCTTACGTTTCCTGCATAAAACCATCGAATGGGATCCCCACTCAGAAACCCCTGAAAATCAATGGAAAAAACTCGCTTACCAGCTGATGCCGGGGGTTGGGGCGGGGGTTGGGTCAACGTTTGGTAGTATTTACGCCTTTAACCGAAACGGCCGCGAACAGATATTCAAGGCGCTCAAAGGGCAGAAATCCCTATCGTTGCTGGAGGCGGATTATAACGCAGAATTCGCCCAGGCAATGCCACTGCGCCTTCTGGCCGCATTCTTCGGCACCTTCAGCGCCGCCTCCGGCCTAACCTTCCTGTACGGATTCTTCCTGAACCCTGCCTTTGCCACGGCCAATGGTGCAAAAATCTTCGCAGGTTCGGTCTCGGCCGGCAGCCTGGCGCCCCATAAGGCCGCCCCCGCCGAACTGGAGATGGTGGGAAGCTACATCGAGGAAGCCATCCGAACCGGTAAGGTAAACGATGCCTGGGCCAAACAGTTTGCCGAACGCGTGCTGGAACCGATGTTCGGGCACGAGCTGCGTACGGCAGAGTCGCACACCAAAGCCGTTGAGACGTTGCAAAACATCGTCGAAAGCTCTTACCAGCGCTTCAACAGCAACGGGCGCCCAGCGAAGGAAATCGCCGCCGCCGTAACCAAAGACCTGACGGAAAAACTCGGCAAGAATGGGCTCGACCAAACCCTCACGCAATATTTCGGCCTCAACCCGGAGAACGCAAAACTGGGTAACGCCAACCCGATTTTACGCAGATTCCACGAATTCCTGAGCTCGGTGGGGCTTGGCACGACGTTCAAGGCTGGCCCGCAGGCCAAGACAGCAGGCATGGGCATGGGGCTGCCAATGGTCGGCGCCAGTATTGCTGCCGGTGCAGCCGCCGCTCTCATGCCATCCAAGGCCGAAGCGCATGCCACGAAAGAACCGATCACCGGCAAGGCACCCACGATAACCAACGCCTCCGCTGCCATGCCGTCCTCAGCAAGCAGCAGCGATACCGGTTACGTCGCCAGCAACCGCCACCCCCACCCCGATGGAAACGGCAAAACACCGGAAGACTACGTCAAGGAATCGGTGGCGATGCACACGTCGCAATATGGCAGCGGCCAGCCCTCCGATACGCTTAAATGGATGGGCGAAGGCCAGCTTTCCGTGTTACCGATCAATCGCATGTCCTGCGCGATCGGACTCACCACCGGCCAGATCATCTCAGGCAGCATGGCCAAAATCGCCACCGGCTACGGCATCGACGGCAAAGCTCTGGATAGCTCGAAAGTGCCTACCTACCTGAAATGGATGGAGGGCATCGTCAAGGATTACAATCCGAAAGGCCTGCGCCCCCGCGACCGCTGGATCAAATATGCCCAATGCGGTGTTTTCGCACTTGGCGGGCTACTGGGCGTGCGGCTCGGCACCGAATATGCCTATAAAAACGTTCCTAACAAAAACAAGGATCCGCACTATCTGGAAGATTACCTGCCGCGCATTTCCATGCACCAGGGCGGTGCGTGGAGCTGGCTTGCCGCGTCGTCAGCGGTGTTTGGATCGGCATCCGGCCTGTGGCCGCTCCCGATACCCGGGCTCAATTACGGCATCGGCCTCGCTGCCCGCGCCACCAGCATGCAGGATCGCAACTTCATGCTTCCCGGCCTGAATCAAACACTGTCCGGGGCGACCACCACCTCGTTCCTGCGCCTGCGCGAGGGTGTGAATTATTTATGCCATTACGCCGTTAACAACCCGGCGGAAAACCCTGCACAGCTTGAGTACCTTGCCTACACGCTGCTTGGCCCCATCTTCAAGGAACAGCTGACCGTGGCGCACATCCAACAATTCGTCGATGCGGTGCATGAGGTGCGCGACCACTACTGGCAGGATGGCGGCATCCCGAAACAAAAACGCGACGATGCCATGAAAACCATGCGCGAGGTCTTTACCGGCCCCGGCCTCGAAGTGCTGCTGATCGATATGGGGCTCAACCCCGGCACTGTCATTTTCGAGAAACTGAACGGCCTTGCCGGTGCCATCGGCAACGTCACCGCCAAAAACAAAATCAAGGCCGAACAGAAAGCCTACCAGGAAGCACTGACCGAACACCTGGCAGTTTATGTGAAAGAGGGCATGATCTCGCAAGAACGCGCCGAGTGGGTTATCGCCGGTATTGAAGCCGTCAAGCAAGGTAAAAAACAACCAGCACTGGCACCAGAGGCAGAACTCTGCCCGAACGAGCTGCAGGACGACACCCCCGTCGAGAAATTCACCGAGCGGATGGGCGAACGCAAAAACTCCATCCGTGACCTCATTAAACGCTCGGAACAAGAAGGCGACTGGCGCGACGCCGCCAAACTAAGCAAAGAGAACCTCGCCCCGGCGGTTGTCAGCAGTTAATTTCCAGCCCTGCCAATCGGTTAGCTGTAAACACCCCGGATTTCTTCGTTTTTCCTTGCACCCACACCACACATATTATATATAGCACCCTCTTTTCTGAATGGTTCAGGAAAGAAATTCACAGATAACTGTGGGCGGTTTACGGTGTAAACACCCCTCCGGTGTCTCCCTTAAAGAGATACAAACAGTTATCAAGGTCAAACCGGAAAAGGACTGATTTATGGCATTACCTGCATTCTCGATGGGCGAGCTGATTGAAGCTGGCGTTCACTTCGGACACAAAACCAAACGTTGGAACCCGCGCATGGCACCGTATATTTACGGCGTGCGTAACGATATCCACATCATCAATCTCGGCAAAACCGTGCCGATGCTGCAAAGTGGCCTGTCTGCCGTGCGCGACGTCGTCGCACAGAACGGACGCATCCTGTTCGTCGGCACCAAGCGCCAAGCCAGCGGCCCAATTGCCGAAGCCGCCAAACGTTGCGGCCAATATTACATCAACCAGCGCTGGCTCGGCGGCCTGCTCACCAACTGGAATACCATCCAGGTCTCGATCAAGACCCTGCGTAAACTGGAAGAACAGCTGGCCGGCACCAACGCCGGCTTTACTAAAAAAGAACTGCTCTCCATGAGCCGCCAGCGTGACAAACTGGAAGCGTCGCTCGGCGGGATCAAAGAAATGGGTGGCCGTCCGGACATGCTGTTCGTAATCGACACCAACAAAGAAGACCTCGCGATTAAAGAAGCGCAAAAGCTCGGCATCCCAATCGTCGCGATTGTTGATTCCAACTGCACCACCGATGGCATCAACTACCCGATTCCCGGCAACGACGATTCCACCCGCGCCATCAACCTGTACCTCCAGCTCATCTCCGATGCAGTGCTCGACGGCATCCAGGCAAGCATGGTGGCCAGCGGCCAGGATCTGGGCGCTCGCGAAGATTCAGCGGAAGTCATCGCCATGAATAAAGCTGCTGAGGAAAAAGCCGAAGATGCTGAGGAAGCTAAAAAAGGTAAAGGCGGCCGCGGCAAACCAGGCGCGAAAAAAGCTCCGACGGTTACCGTGAAAAAAACACCCGGCAAAAAAAGCGAAGAATAATCTCATTAGCTGTGGTGTGCAGGCGGCTTGAAATTGCCGCCTGCCCTCACCATATTCGCTTCTATCATTTATTATTGAAGGATCCCCAAAATGACCCAGGTAACTGCAGACCAAATCAAAGCAATCCGTGAAACCACCGGCGCCGGCATGGCCGATTGCCGCAAAGCCCTCGTTGAAAACGGCGGCGATATGGAAGCGGCAACCGACTGGCTGCGTAAAAAAGGCCTCGCTTCGGCGGCTAAGAAATCCGGCCGTGTGGCGGCAGAAGGCCTCGTGGCGGTTGCCGTGGAAGGCACCAAAGGCGTCATCATCGAGTTGAATTCCGAAACCGATTTCGTGGCAAAGAACGATAAGTTCCAGACCCTCGCCGCCAGCATCGCCGAATTCGCCGTTCGCCAAAGCATTGGCGATGTGGAAGCGCTGAAACATGCCAAATGCCCAAAAACACACTCCACCATTGCCGAGCAAATTACCAATGCCATCGCCGTCATCGGTGAGAACATGAATCTGCGCCGCGCCGATATCCTGGGTGTGACCCATGGCTATGTAGCAAGCTATATCCATAGTGCTGCTGCCCCAGGCCTCGGAAAAATCGGCGTGCTGGTCGCGCTCGAATCCGAAGGGGATTTGAACAAACTCGAAGCCCTCGGCAAACAAATCGCCATGCATATCGCTGCGGCAAAGCCGGAAGCGCTTGACGTGTCGCATATCGAAGCCGCCAAGCTGGAACGCGAACGCGCCGTCTACCGCGAACAAGCGGCTGCCTCCGGCAAACCTGCTGACGTGATCGAGAAAATGGTCGAAGGCCGCGTCCGTAAATATTATGAAGAAGTGGTGCTGCTGGAGCAGCTCTTCGTCATCGACGGAAAAACCAAGATCAAAGACGTCGTCGAAGCTGCCGCAAAAGAAATCGGCAAGCCGGTGAAACTTTCCGGCTTCATCTGCTTCCGCCTCGGCGAAGGCGTGGAAAAAGTGGCGACCGACTTCGCGGCTGAGGTGGCGAAGGCCGCCAACGGCTGATATTTAAGCGCTCCCGGGGCGCGCTCCTGCGCGCCCCACGAAGCTTGCTCATGGCTGGTTCGCGCCTACTACGCTCTCATAACACGAAAAGCTATGGTGTTGGGGTTTTGTATGGAAACGCACACCATTTTGTCACCACGCAGCGATAACATTCCGGTTTCCTTGCTTTACAAATATAACGCCCATGCAGGATAAGCCAATGGTGCGCGTGCTGTTTCCATTTCTTGGGAATGGCCTTTTCCAGCGCCTCTTCGGTTTTTTCTGGCGTTTTTGTTTTGCACAGCCCCAGCCGGTTCGCCACCCGAAACACATGGGTATCGACCGCAATGGTCGGCTCGCCGCGCGCGCAATTCAGCCAGACATTCGCCGTTTTCCGTCCGACACCGGGTAGCGCCATCAACTGCTCCCGCGTGGCGGGCACGTTGCCGCCACATTCCTCCACCAGCATTTTGGACAGGGCAATAATGTTCTTTGCCTTGCTGTTAAACAGCCCGATGGTTTTGATATATCCTTTAAGGCCATCTTCGCCCAGCGCCAGCATTTTCTTTGGCGTATCCACCCTGGCAAAAAGCGCCCGGGTAGCTTTATTGACTCCCACATCGGTCGCCTGTGCCGACAATACGATGGCTACCAACAAGGTAAATTCATTGGTGCATTCAAGTTCCGTCACCGGATGGGGCTCAAGGTGCGCCAACGTCGAAAAAATCGCGTCGGCATTAACCGCTTGCATACGTTTTGATGGCATATCAGTAGTATAAAACCAAACATCGCGAAGTCCACGGACAAATGGTCAAAAAACTCAGGCATTTCTTCACCCAGCCCAATACACACGCCCCCAACCGCCAGCGCCCGCAATTCCTGGCCGCATGGATGCGCTCACCGCTAACGATTGGCTCGCTCACCCCAAGCTCGAAAAGCCTCGCCCGCGCCATGGCGCGGCGGGTAGACCTGTCGCAGGAAGGTATGATAGTCGAGCTGGGAGCCGGAACCGGCGCCGTGACCTACGCACTGGCCGATGCCGTCCCCGCTGAACGGCTGCTGGTGGTGGAACGCGAACCCCGCCTGTTCAGCGTCCTGCATGCACAGTTCCCGCAGATAAAAATCGTCCGCGCCGATGCAATGGAGCTGAGCTCCGTGCTGGAAGAATGCGGCGTCACCCATATCTGCGCCATCGTCTCCAGCCTGCCGCTGCTTTCGATGCCGCGTGGCGTCCGCGCCCAGATTGAAGCTGGCATGGCCGCCGCCATCAGCCGGGGCGGGAAAATCATCCAGTTTACGTATGGGCCGGGATCGCCCATCCCCCAGAACCGCTGGCGATCGCTGCGTATTTACGGCGCCCGCCAGCAATTTGTCGTCTCGAACATTCCCCCGGCACATGTGTGGGTTTACCAGCGCGACCGCCGGATTAAGCGTCGGGATTAATTTAATATTGCAACGACACCGATTTAGAAGTATTGGAGTGCCATGAGTTCCAGCCTCGACATTGAACGCGCTACCGCCACCGCTGCCCTGAAACACATGGAAGCGTACGGTATCGCTCCAAACCCAGAAAATTTTACCATCTGGTATCACTACGCAACCGGTAAGAATGCCGCCCTTAAGGACGAAATCGATAAAATCATCGCGCAGAAGATGCCACTCAACAACACCACGTGTGTTGCACTTTACCAGCGCTTCTTCGTCAGCGACCGCAAC
Organism: uncultured Rickettsiales bacterium; assembly: GCA_964518725.1. Lineage (GTDB taxonomy): Bacteria > Pseudomonadota > Alphaproteobacteria > Rickettsiales > SXRF01 > JANRKF01. Next base: position 90,122 of record CAZFKP010000004.1, read on the forward strand.
CAGAAAATGCTCGACGATACCGCCATCAATGCCCAGAAAATGCTGAAAGACGTGCTGAAAGCCGTCACCGATTTCAGCGGCGACACCAAAAACTACAACAAGGATCTCGGCAACTACATCGAAACCATCAGCAAGGATTACGGGCAAACCGACGTTAAGGACATCATCAAAGACCTGGTTGGCGCCACGCTCAACCTGAAGCAGAGCGGCGAACAAATGAGCCAGCGTTTGGAAGAATCAAAACTTGAAATTGACAAGCTGCGCGAAAACCTGCAACAGGTCACTTCCGAAGCGCAGCGCGATGGCCTCACCGGCCTGTTCAACCGCCGCACCATGGAGCGCATGCTGGAAGAATACATACTCGCCGCCCAAGAACAGAAAATGGATCTCTGCTTCATCATTCTCGATGTCGACCACTTCAAGAAATTCAACGACACCTACGGACACCTGCTCGGCGACGAGGTGCTGAAAATCGTCGCCCGCACCCTCACCGATTCACTCAAAGGCCGCGACGTCGTGGCGCGCTTCGGCGGTGAGGAATTCGTGGTCGTGCTGCCGGCAACACCGATAGAGGGCGCCCTGCGCGTCGCCGACTCTATCCGCCAATCCATCGCCAACAAAGAGCTTAAACGCAAGGATACCGGGCAGAATTTCGGCCAGATCACCGTCTCGCTCGGCGTCTCGCAATACCGCCATGGGGCAGATGACATCCCCAAGTTGATCAAACGGGCGGATGACGCACTCTACCAATCCAAAAAACTGGGTAGAAACCGCGTAACACGCGAATCGTAATAAGTTTTTGCCATTTTATCAGAAGAAATCTTGACTTTTCACCGACAGCCGCTAAAACCAGCGCTCTTTCGTCAGAACCACTGATGGAATTTAGAAAGATGGGTTCGTAGCTCAGGTGGTTAGAGCGCACGCCTGATAAGCGTGAGGTCGGAGGTTCAACTCCTCCCGGACCCACCATTTCTTTCTGTAATCACAGAGAGATACCATCGCATACACTTTTTTAACTGAATGGCTTTATGGTGGCATCTCGCCGCAACGAAACCAATGTCGAAAAAGGATTAAGTATGGCATCCAGCAAAACCAGCAAGAAAGCACCTCCATCCGGCGGAGAAATGTCACCGCCGAAACCCGGTATGCCCTTGTTTTTCTCCAATCCTAAAGTCATTAGCAGCGATCGACACGAAAATGCAAAATTGCGCCCCGGGATTACGATGAATTTCGCCCGTAATACAAACTCACTGCCACTCACGGTGGCCGACATCGCCGAAGCAGCAAAAAGTTACCCAGTGGCATTTATTCATGGCAATATTCCACTGCCCGTTGCAATCGTAGGGCTAGAGGGAGAAAATTACTTTGTGGATGAAGAAGGAAAGTGGCTGGAGCGCAGTTATGTTCCGTCCTATGCCCGGAAATATCCGTTTGTATTCATGGAAGTTCCAGACTCTACTCAGCTGACACTCTGCGTTGATGAAGATACGCTGGCATTCGATGCCGACGCCGAGGGCACACCACTATATGAGAATGGCGCCCCCTCGCCATTTATTCAGGACGTGCTGAGTTTTTGCACAAAGTTTCAGGAACAGCACCAGGTGACCAAGCTGTTCGCCGAGAAATTACAATCACTTGATATACTTATCCCACAAAAATCAACCGTTGAGTTAGCAAGCAAGCGTGTGCTGCGTATGGATGGTTTTCAATTGATTGATGTTGAGAAATTCTCGAAGCTTCCGGAGCCAACAATCATCGAACTACACAACAGTGACTTTTTGTCACTAATACACTTCACTTTGCAATCCCAAAGCAACTGGCAACAGTTGCTAAGACTAGCCAACCAGCACGAGAGATGATTTCCAGCAACATACAGACCATCAACAAGAAAAGATCGCATAATTAGTTGTTTTTATTTATTTTTCTGATAGGGTTACGCCCCTTATGTTAAAACAACGACCACACAGCCGCATTGGCCTGTTCATCTGCTTCGCGCTCTGTCCTACATTGGTTCATGGACAAGCCATCGTCATCCCACGAGGTGTCGAGGCCGGTAATATTGAAAAGCAGCTACAAATACCACCGCAACCACAACCCAGTGATCTGCCATCCCGTCGCTACTCACCGATTGCCGTGCCGGAAGGCGCAACAACCATCCGCTTCACCCTGCGCGACCTTCAAATTGATGGTGTCACCGTCTATCAACCAGATGTCTTTTTGTCGCTCTATCAAGAAATGGTCGGCAAAGAAATAACACTCGCCGAAATCTATACGCTGGCTGACAAAATCCGCAGGCGCTATCATGAAGACGGCTACATCCTTACTCAGGTCTTTCTTCCACCGCAGGAGATCAAGGGCGGCACTGTGCGAATCCGGGTTACGGAAGGTTTCATTTCCCGGCTGCGCTGGATCGGCGACAAACTTACCAGCGACCTACCGGCGGAGATGCTCGAACAACTAACCACAAGCAGCCCCTTTGATAGTAATGTTCTGGAAGATGTAATGCTGCGCCTGAACGAAGTGCCGGGTATTTCCGCCACCGCATCTCTGGAACCCCTACCGGAAACCGAAGCGACTGAAGGTGCCGTCGGTCTCGTGATCGATGTCGCCCGCAGTCGCTACTCCGGCAATATCAGCATCGACAGCCAGGCGTCACGCTACCTTGGCGTGTGGCAGAGTAACGTTCGGGCAGAAGCATACGGCCTATTCCATCAGACCGACCGTATCAGCTTTACCGGTGCCAGCGCCTATGATCCTGGACGCATGCGCTACGGTGCCGTGCAGTATAGCATCCCGGTGCATCGCAGCGGCACTACCGCCTCCATCAGTTTCAACGACAGTTACACCCACCCTGGCTACCTGCTCAAAGACCTCGATGTCTTCAGTCTTGCCAAGGGAATCGCCTTCAGCATATCACAGCCGATTCTGCGCTCACGCCAACAAAGTCTGACTATCAACGGACAATTCAACATGCGAAGCCAATCAACGGATCTTCTGGGCGGCAACTTCACCGAGGACAAATTGCGTACAGCCAGCATTGGTCTCAATTATAACCGAAGCGATGGGTGGGACGGCATCAACCTGCTCGATATACAATTGACACGTGGCCTGAACATTTTTAACGCCAGCGAAGAAGGGGATGCGCTACTTTCGCGAGTCAATGGTCACGGCGATTTCACCAAGCTGACATTAAACATTTCACGTCTGCAAACACTCGATTATGGGTTTTCGGCATTAGCCGCAATGACGGCTCAGAAAAGCAGCGCAGAACTACTCAGTTCAGAACAATTCGGATTTGGCGGTATTGCCTTTGGCCGCGCCTACAACTCCTCAGAGATCAGTGGCGACGACGGCATCGCTGGCAGTGTCGAACTCCGCTATGCCAGCACTGTCGGCAGTTGGGTGTTACAACCTTACACATTTTACGATATCGGCAAAAGCTGGCAGAATCAGTTTAATGGTGAGATCGTCTCGGCGGCCTCAGCCGGACTAGGAACCCGTATCCAGCAAGGCGACCTGCGCTTCGACGCCAGCATCGCCTGGCCACTCACCTATACACCCGGAACGCCGAAGCTTGGTTCAGAAAACAAAGATCCAGTGCTAAGCTTTTCACTCGGCACAGCCTTCTAAGAATCGCCTGCTAACAGCGATCCTCCCTGCAATAGAATATTGTGGGATATTTTTGGCTTACGCCGGAATCCAAAGCTAATACGGTTGGTGCCACCAGAAGATATGGCATGCCAGAATGGCTTGGTTGCATCACCGAGCGTGAACACATTGACTGACCATCCCGCTGGTTCGATATGCTCTTCCACAGTTTTTCCACCATCAGGACTGCTGAAGAAACAGGACTTACCGCCCTCTTCGCACCACACCAGATAAATCCGATCCCCGGGATCGTTATGGTTGGTGTGCCAATCCATGAAGCCATTGACAGCAGGATAAAGAAAGCCACCGCTACGCTCCCAGCTATCACCAAGCAGCTTCCTCATCGGTGCAGTAGCAGGATCGGAAATCACATGAAGGATGGCGCAGAGATTCTGTTCATGAGCGGTAGGCTGCATCTCCGCCAGATGATCGGCCAGCGTATTCCTGAGATCAGGGCACACACGGCTGGCATCGTAGTATGACCTTTCCTGAAACATCAAGTGCTTGCCAGAAAGAATATTGGCTATTGACGGCTCAAGCGCTTGCGTCACCGCCGCATAGGCGGCAATATCCGTTGGCAGGCTCATGTTGGCACTCCCCATAGTTGAATATCCTGGATGTTCCCAACTCCCGGCAACACCACTTCTGTAATTCGTTCACCCGACCGCAGGTCAAACGCACGTAGAGTGGCATCGCCGATTGCGCGTGTTTCCTGTGATCCGAAATCAAACACAGCGACAATCGCAACATGATTACCTGTAATCACCATGCCACGAGCATAATGATGCGGCTCGCACACAGCGACTGACAAACCGCCGCTACCAAGAATATTTCCACCACGCGAATCAAGAGTTAGCAACTGCCCATTATATTCGAGCGCTCCGTGTGATTCTTTGCCAGCTTGCCACAATGAAATACGTCGCATGTTACGATCGTAAGTACGCACTAGGGCACTGCTACGACCAAACTTGTGCGCCACCACATAGCAACGATCAGCATACCAGCGAATGGAGTTAAAATGCTGGGTGTCAGCACCCGGTGCATCTCTGGCAATCCACTGGTCGGTAAGTAGACAAAACCGCCTGATTTCACCACTTCCAGTATCAATACAAAGCAATGAATCAATCGACGTTGCCATAACCCAGAGCAACCCGGTTACAGCATCGTGATGTAACTGGTGAATATTCTCAGGCAAGTTCGGAAACAGAGATTTAAATTCAAGATCAGCCCCAAGCCGGGCAATGGCCGTATTGTTGGCAATAAACCAATCCCCTGCCGCATCACAGCTGATGCCAAATGGGCGATTTCTTGGTTGCATCACTTCGGATGGCATGGGAAGCTCTCGCACAACCTTGCCGGTTGCAGTATCAACCACCATTGCCAACAAGCCGTGCGAAGGAGTGCAAATGACGTGAGGCAATGCGGTCATATAGCTACGCCGCTTGTGCTTCCCTCGCGCTGCCCATTTCCAGCAACCGGCGCCAGTTGGATTGAGATTGGAGAATATAATAGATCGCCGCCAAGCGCCCCTGTTGATACCCCTCGAAAACCTGCTGCTCATTTAGCGTCTTAAGTTTCTCAGGATCAATTGCATGGAAACCATCCAGAAGAAGCTCTCGCCCGCTACCAAGCTGAATGTTGGACTGGCGCTGATAGAGCAACCCTAACTGCTTGAGCGATTGCGACAGGGCGCGTGTAAATTGATATTGCTCCTGATAGGCCGCACAAAATTCTAGCGCATTATTGACAAACGCAGAGGGAGTGGTGCCATCGTAAATAGCAGAACCTTCCGTGGTGCCCTCCACATCCAATACCACCTCATCAATGCAAAGCGTCAATTGATCGCTTTCTGGATTAGCCGTAAATACAAACGGATATTTACGCACGTAGGATGGCACGTAGTATCCCGCCTTCCATTTGCCATCGTCATCGATAAAATAATTTTCATGCTCCAGCCCAACCACCGCCATGGGCACCATTTCATCATCGCCGGCGAAAACAATCGGGTAGCACATGGCCGCCTCAGCAATATCTGCTGCCGTCAGGGGAATGGAATTAGTTCGACGAGCAAATTCCATGGTCAAGCCCTTGAGCAATTTAGCACGTGCATGCCGCTCCAACGAGATCACTTGAGGATTTGAGAAAAACAGTGGCATCTGTTGATTGGATGAATTAGTGGACTGTTCCATTTCTTTCTGTTTCGACGATGACATAACGACCTCCTGCATAATAATTATGCGACCCCATGATCTATAGGATACACAAGTTAATAATTCGTGGATTTACCGAAGAAAATTAATGCGCGGATTTGTGGAACTTTCCACCCAATTTTACCTTATTACCCAGCACATTCAGTATCTTTTTACACTTACCGGCAACGCCCCGATCGTCACCACTACATTCTGCCGGCAGAGAGATAAAGTCGCTGCCACTGTTATTCGCAGTGTCACTGTTGCTGGAACCACTGTTGCTGGAACCACTGTTGCTGGAACCACTGTTGCT
>CAZFKP010000004.1:96371-101675 GCA_964518725.1 uncultured Rickettsiales bacterium
CACTGTTGCTGGAACCACTGTTGCTGGAACCACTGTTGCTGGAACCACTGTTGCTTGTCGGTGGCGACTCAACGGTTGGAGTTGTAACGGTCGGGTTAGTGATAGATATCGGAATATATGGCGCATCTACCGTCATAACACCCGCATAACGTGTAATGGTGTAATTCGACGCACTGCCGCCAGAAACGTTGATGGCATAATAGCCTTGTGGGCTCATGGTCGCAGCCGTGGTAGAAAGAGAGTAGCCGCTGAAGGTGGAAACACTATCCCAAGCCTTGAGGCCAGTCAGGGTCAGGGTCAGGGGCGGGTTGGCATCGCCCTGACGTTTGTATTTGTTATCCGCAACCGCAGTAAGCGAAGCGGGCGTGATGGTAAGAGCACCATTTTGATAGGATACAGTATAGTTGCCCAAACGATTGCCTGGATCAGAAACAACAGACGTACCGATTGTATAACTACCAACACCGGTTTGAGTCGTTGCGGATGTACTGTAAGTTGCACTGATCGTATCGCCGGAGTACAACCCGGCAATCGTGCCAGTAAATGATGGGTTCTCATCACCATAGACTTTGGTGGCACTATTGGCGGCAATCAAGAGACTCGCCGGCGTCACTGTTAACGTCGCCGGAGTGAAACCGGTAAAATTATAGTTGGTGGCATTTAAACTCCCTAGCGACGTGGTCACCGTATAAGTACCAATATTACTGCCTGCCGTAGCCGAAGTGCCGAACGCAGCGCCGCCAGAAATCACAGACGCAGTGTCGCTATTTTTGAATCCGGTAAACGAGGCCGTGAAACTATTGTTTTGTCCATACGCACGACTGGCATCATTGGCTGCCACCGTAAGCGACGCCTTGGTTACCGTCAGCGTACCGGAATTATTGACAATGGTATAATTGCTAAGGTCGCCACCGGAAAGGGCGGCAGTGATCGCATATGTACCGGCATTACTGGCTGTCGTTGCACTAGAACTGTAGGTTGCCGTCACGTCATCACCTGAAAACAGACCACTCACCAGACCGGTAAAGGTCGGGTTGGCATCGCCGTAAACGCGACTGAGACTGTCAACGTCGATGGTCAGCGTACCAGGTGTTACCGTCAGTGTACCATTCTGGTAAGTAATCGTATAGTTATTGGCATTGAAGCTGCCGCCAGTCGCTGCCGACGGTGTAGTACTGTATGTACTAGCTGCCGCATTCGATGTAGAACCGGCACTGGAAAGGGTCACCGAATCAATCACATCGCTATATTGAAGGCCCGTGGCTGTAAATTGTGTACTACTAGACGCTAGCGCCGTACCGTAGCCTTTGCTGATGGCACCTGCCGTCACGGTCAACGCTGCTGGAGTGATGGAAAGAGTTTTGCCGGCAGTGAAGCTAATAGTATAGTTGCTACCGGCACTCAATGACCCAACGCCAATCGCGTAGCTACCGACATCATTACCGGTAGCACGACCCAGGAGACCACTAATGACACTCGATGTATCACCAGCAACCAGGCCGCTATAGCTATAGGTGAGAGACGGATCGGAAGCACCGTATACTTTGCTGAGGTTATCGGCAGTAATGTTAAGGGTTGCCGGATCAACTGTCAGTGTGCCCGGCACATAGGCGATGGTGTAGTTACTGGCCGTATACGTACCAGTCGCGTTACTAATACCGATCGAATAGCTGCTCACCCCGGCCGATGCACCGAGGCCACTGCTGGACAGCGTCACTGTACCGATGCTATCGCTGCCGGCAAGACCGCTGACCGTAAAATCTGAGCTGCCACTAAGCGTTAGCACCTGACCATAGGTTTTGGTTTTGTTGTTGGCAGTAATGATGAGCGATGCAGGGTCAACCGTCAATGTGCCATCAACATAGACAAAATTGTAGTTGTTATCCAATGCACCGCTGCCAGTAATCGTATAATCGTCCGGCACCGAATATTGCGTGGCCGAAGTACTGTAGCTCGGGCCAGTGTTGATAACACTTTCATCCTGACCGAGCACAAAACCACTGATTGAGCCGGTAAAAGTTGGGTTCACCTGACCATAAGTTCTACTGGTATCGTCGGCAGTAACCGTCAGGGTCGCCTTGTTCACGGTAAGGGTGCCATTGGTATACGCAAAAGTATAGTTACCATTCGCCAATGTCCCGCCGCTTGCGGTGATGGCGTAGGTGTTCACATCCGAAGCGCTAGTGGCTGCACTTGCGTAAGTTGGAGCACTGACAACAATATCATCTTCCAATTGGCCAAGCACAAAACCAGTGATTGAGCCATCAAAAGTTGGGTTGTTGCTACCATAAGTGCGCGATTTACTATTAGCCGCCACCGTGAGGGTCGCCGGGTCAATGGTCAGCGTACCATTCTGTAAGGTCAAGTTGTAGTTGCTGCTGGTCAGCGTCCCCGCCATGGTGATTTGGTAACCACCGGCATTGCTGCTTTGCGTAGCCGCCGTGCTGGTGCCAACACCAGAGAGCACGCCACCTTCCGTATCGCTGTTGCGTAGCCCGCTGACGTTATACCCAAGCGAAGGATTGACCGCACCGTAGGTACGTGAGGTGCTGGTAGCACTTACGGTAAGCGCCGCCGGAGTGATGGTCAGAATACCGCCATTATACGCTGTAATATTGTAGTTACCATTAGCCAACGTGCCGCCGGAAATATTGATAGCAAACGGCCCATCAGCCACATCCGAGGTCGAATCCGCCAAAGTTGAAAGCGATGGACCACTGCTGAAAATGCCGCTGCACGTATCACTGCCCGCCAGCGCGCTGCAGCTATAGGTTAGCGTGCCGTTGCTCAGTCCGTATTCGCGGCTGATATCATCGGCAGTCAGCGTAATATCTTTGGCGGCTACCGTAAAGGTGCCGTCGGCATAGGTGATGTCGTAGTTGTCAATATCGAACGTGCCACCGGTGGCCGCCGATCCGGTGATGGTGTAGGTGGTGGCATTGGCACTGCTGGCAGCACCTGAGCTGGTAAGCGTGATTGAGCCGATGGTCTCGCCGTTTTGCAGGCCGGAGGTGGTGAACTCGTCACCGTCGAAAGTGAAGGTATCGCCGTAGGTTTTGTTTTGGTCGGCGGCGGTGATGGTGAGCGCGTATTTGCTGATGGTGAGCGTGCCGTCCACAAAAGTATCGAACGAGTAGTTGGAAGACGACAACGTTCCAATCGCCGGACGAATATAGTAACTGCCGCCGAAGGCGCTGGTGGCGGTGGCGTCGGTGGTAAAGCTTGCGCTGCCGCTTAGATCATTCGCGTCATCGCCGTTGACGAAGCCATCGAAGGTGGCGCTGAACGATGGATCGGCGGAGCCATAGGCGCGGCTGGCATCGGCGGCAGTGACGGTCAGGGCTTTTTTATTCACGGTCAGCGTGCCGTTGGTATAGGTGATGTTATAGTTGGAAGCGTTGAAGCCGTTCGCGCCCGAGGCTGCCGAAGGCGTAATATTGTAGCTGCCTGCGCCTGCGCTCGATGCTGCGCCTGCGCTGGTGAGCGTCACGCCGGTAAGCGTTTCACTATTTTGCAGCCCATCACTGCCGCTTACGGTAAACTCCGTGCCCGCGAAGTTAGTGGTGACGCCATAGGTTTTGCTGGTGCTGGCAGCGGTTACGGTAATCGCTGCCGGATTCACGGTAATGGTGCCCGCGACGTAAGTAATATCATAGTTGCTGGCGGTAAACGTGCCGCCGGTGGCTGCCGAAGGCGTATTGGTGTAGCTGCCGACGTTAGCATTCGCAGCCGTGCCGCCGTTTTGCGCGAGCGTCACCGAGCCGATGGTCTCGCTGTTTTTAAGGCCGGTCGGAGTGAAGTCGGAGGCGCCGTTGAATGAAACGGTGCTGCCGTAGGTTTTGGTGGCCGATGAGCCGGTAATCGTAAGCGCCGCCTGATCCACTGTCAGCAGACCATCCACAAAGTTCAACGTATACCCGGCATAGGCACCGCCCAAGGTGAGTGATCCCTGCGAGATATTGATAGCGAAGGTCGAGCCGGCGGCGGAAGTCGTCGTGCCGCCCGCCGCGCTCAAGCTTAGGGAGCCTCCGGAAACTGCCTGGCCTTCCGTACAGCCCGTCGAGCAGGAGAAGCTGTAGGTCAGCGTCGGGTTGGCGTCGCCGTAATCGCGGCTGATGTTATTCGCTGTGAAGGTGATGGAGCCGCCGACACTGTTATACACCCAGGTGTTTTCTGAATCGCTATAGGTCGCCGGGATAATCGAGGATGGTGCCAGCGTGTCATACGTATTGCTGTAAATGAGCTGATCGGCGCTTAAGCCGCCTGCCGTATCGTTCGAGGCCTGGGTGGAATAAATCACCCAGCGCTTGGTGCCGGCGTTAGTGAGCGAAATGGTGCGGCTGGTGCTGTTCACAAAGTTGCCGCCCGCCGCGATCACTACCGCGTCGCCCGCCGCAGAAGAAGTGATGTTGCCCGACAGCGTGATGTTGCTGCCGGATTTATTGACGAAATGCACCGCCTTCGACCAGGTGCTGGTGTGGTTGATGTCGATTACGCCGGTGTTGGTCGTGTCACCGATCACCAGCTTGTTGCTGCTGCCCCAGTTCAAATAACCCAGATAAGTCGAGCTGAGCGCCAGTGTGCCGCTGCCGGTGCCCACGCCGATCGTGCCGCCGGACGTCGTTGTTTTGACGATGATGTCGTTGGTGGTGGTGATGTTATACTCATTAGTACCATTCAATTCCATGCTGTTAGCTGCAATCGTGATGACACCGCTATAGCTGTTGGTGCCATTATAGCCGATACGCATTGGGTTGCTGCTGCTGTCAGCGTAGAATCTTAACCCCCAATTACTACTGCCACTGCCACCTGTGCCGGAGATGGTGATGGCGCCCGAGCCGGTGCTGACGATATTATAGCTGGCGGTGCAGGTGTTATCGCCGCAGCCATAGTCAGACGTAATCAGAATACCACGATTGCCATTGCCTGAGCTGCCGCCCGTGCCGTAAATGCTGATGGTGCCGGTGCCGCTGGTGCTGATCGAAGCGCTGCTTGCACCGTTGGTTTCCAGAAGGATACCAGAGTTAGTGCCGCCACTATAGCTACCGCCCTGACCGTTGATGATGACGTTGCCGCCCGCCGCCGTCACGCCACCCTTAATCCACACGCCATAATGCTGGTATTGCGTGCCGGTGCCGATGGCATAGCCGCTGCCACCTGAGATGGCGCCGCTGCCGCCGCCGATGGTGATGTCGCCGCCGCCGGTAGTGAGTGCGCCGGTATATACATAGCCGGTGCTGCCACCGCCGCTGCGCGATTTAAGCGTGATGCTGCTGCCGGTGACGGCGGATTGATAGTAAGCAT
>CAZFKP010000005.1:0-85726 GCA_964518725.1 uncultured Rickettsiales bacterium
CGAACGCGAATTTCTCCCAGTTGCCGGGTGGTTTTACCCCGTAACTTGCCTCTTTCAGCGCAAGCAGTGTCGCTGCCGAGCCATAGGATCGAGCCATAATAATCTCCTTTTAGGTTAAAAAATTAACGAAGCGGGCTGGTGGTGTTAAACCGCATCAGCACACTGACGGTTGCAGCGCGAATGGCCGGTGCGCCTTCAACAGCCTCCTGCAGGAACTCCGGTGCCTGAGCTTCCATCCATTCGGCGAGACCGTTCATGCTGCGGTTATTCTCGATCAGGTTGCCAATAATCATCAGCAGATCATCAAGGCTGGTCTGCTGGCTTTGCGCGTAGGCATTGTCGATCATGATTTCGAGCGTGGCGATCTGCTCGTAAATATAGGTGAGTGGTGAAAGCAGCACTTCGGGATCGCCGCTTTCGCCATCACGCAGAACGATGATCGCGCCACTCTCCGGCACTTTCATCAGCTTATCGGGATTACGCAGCACCTTGATGCGGCTGCTTTCCAATGTTTTCAGCTCACTGAAAAACGCTGCAATGATCTGCTCTCTAACGCTCGACATCATTGGTCTCCGTAAAATTCTGTAGGATCAATTGGGGAAGTTTGTCGCGCCAACGCTGCATCGCTCCATCCACATCCAGCCGTTTTTTGAGCATTACCTGTGGCAGGAGGATAAACATCACCACCGTGGCAAGCCCACGCCCTGTTTTGAGTGCGCTCTCGGAGGCTTTGCGGTAGCCGCCGCGTTTTCCCGTGCCTGCACGCAGATTATCCACCACCAGCAAGGACGGTGCGCCCTTGCGATAGACAAAACGCAACCGCCCCAGCGAGTGTTCAGGGAAATTATCCGGGTTAATGCGTTTGCCGCCGACCCCGCGCTTGGGTGCAGCGGCGGTAGGAATGGCAAGAAACACGCCCTTGTGACTTTTAATCATGGCTCCTTCGCTGAAGGCGCGGATGATCAGCGGGGCTTTGCTGTAAACCAGACCCGCCGTACCGAGCGAGAAGCCGCTGGCAGGGTAACGCTTGAACCGCCATGTGCGCGCCATTTTTTCACCAAGGCTAGCCCGTAACACCTGCGATTTAAGTTCATCCCTGAGGCCAGTCGCTGCTGCCGTGACACCCAAGGTCACCGCTTTTTCAGCGGCGGCGGCTTCCTGCTTCATAATCTTTTGCAGATCGCCACGGATTGCCGCTTCCAGCCTCATCGTTTGACTGCCTCCAATGTCCAGATCAGGCGATGTATGTCGCGTCTGGGTTCGCCGATGATGCGGTACTCTTCGCCTTGATAAATCACCACATCATCGGTCTTAGGATCTGCGACTTCGTTGATTCGCAGATCGAACAGCGTGACTTCGCTGCTGATGTCGCTCTGTCCAAGGCCAATGATTTCGTCAGGGCGCTTGGGAATAAGGGTGACGGCACGGTTCATGCCGATGCGTGGCTGGAATGTTGCCGCCACCCCCAGTTTGGCAAAGAGCGAATCAACGGAGCGAGAAAACGCCGTCATGGTTGTTTGCCACCATTATCAGCGGGGGACTTACTGCCTTGCGGATCAGTAGGCGGTTTTCCGCCCTGTGGCTCTTTCGTCTCCTTCTCCGCAGGTTTGGCATCAGCTTTACTCACCTTGACGGCGATACCACGTGCGATCAGGTCTTTGGCTTCCTCGTCATCAAGATCAATAGGTGTGCCGGGAGGCACTTGCTCGGATTTACCTGCTTTGCCAACGACAAGCGTGGTGTGAGATGTAACTTTCATGAGGATTCTCCTTAGTTAACGGTTGCACAAAGCGTGGCGTTCGGGCGGTAAGGCACGACGAGCGGTGCGGATTGCAACAGCAACCAGCGCAGCGCCGGGTCTTCTTCCAGCCATGATTTGCTGAAATAACGCTGGGCGCGGTATCCAGCTTTCTCGTCCTGAATCACACCGTAGCAACGCACACCCTCGACCTGCGTGGTGCTGCCAACAATCACCGTGTAGTTGGGCAGCATTTGCTGGGTGACACCATTGTCGTCGACATAATTGTCCTGATAGACCCAGAAATCGAAGTCGCCGATGGTGCCGACATAGCGTGCCTTATCGTTGGCCTGCCCACGGTTCATCGGATCGATGTTGAGCGTGTTGTTCGTGCCGCGATAGACGGTGAGCAATTTACTAACGTCACTGTCGGCTTTGAACAGGCGCCATGCCAGCGGGTCCATAATCACCGTGCGCGCGGCGGCACCCGATTTGCCCTGCACGGTGCTTGACCAATCCTCGATCAGATCAAGCGGCTTGATACCTGCCTGACCCCAGCGGTTGACACCCGTGAGCGTGATCGTAAGTGCAGCGTCACGCTGGAAGTTCACCACCACGGTCGGGTAATTATCACCCGTGACAGTGACCTGACCTAAGCGCAACGCCTCGGAGGCCATGACTTCCTCACGGCGCGTGAGATTTTCCAGCTGGTTGGCGAGCGAGCGTTTAAGTGCTGAATCACGACGCTGCTGCGGTGTGAGCGTGCCACCGATCATCTCGCCAATGGAACGCTTCAGTGGCGCATCGGGCTTGAATTGTCGCTTATCTTTTACATAAGCAGGCTTGAAACTTTTCGTTTCATAGCCCTGATCGGCGACTACTTTGCCCGCCACCAATGGTGACACAAACGGTGCGAGGCGCGGTTTGGATTTATCGATGTCGAAGAAAATCTCTTCCGTATCGGCGGTTTGCACCGACCCGAAAAACACATCGAGCAGGAAAGAGGCCGGTTGATCGAGATACTCAATCGTCCGGTTCATCACTTGCGTGGAAAAAATATCAATAGGCATGGGTTAAGCTCCTTGGTTTTTGGTGAGGAAAATGGATTTGTTGCGCAAGCCGTCGCGGATGCTTGCCAGCGTATGACCAGCGCCCAGCGTCACCGCCAGTTCGTTGATCTCGCCTGTCATGATGACCGCTGCCTGCACATCGGCAGCAAGCGCTGCCGCATCCTCGGCAAGGATTGCATCCGGGGTTTGCGAACCATCTACCGCCGCCGAAGCACTTAAGATGTACTTGCCGGTGGCGGTGATTTTACCGAGCACGGCACCTGCAACCAAGTTGGCACCGGTGCCGACAATGACCTTGCGGGTAATGCGCGGGAACTCTCCCGCGATGAGATTCTCAGGGTAAAGCTGCCCCTGAGAGGTAAATCCTGAAGCTGGCATAAAAGTCTCCTATGGTTGGGGTTAAGCAGAAGCCAGACGCTTGGCGACTGCGTCGACATCGTCTTCATCTGTTTCTGTTGCAGGGGTGATTTTAGGATTGGGCAGCGCATTCATGGCCGCTTCAAACCCGTTTGTTTTGGCTTCGATTTTGGGTGCCTTGGCGAGCATGGCGACCGCGCTATCCGCTGCCATGTCGGTGGCAAAAGCCAGATGCTGAGCCAGATCGCCGCGATCCTTCGCTTCCTCCGAAGCGAGGATGGTTTGGATGCGCGAGCGTTCCGCCGTTTTGGCAGTAGTCTGCACCTCGGCAAGCAGCGTGGGGTGGTCTTGGGTCAATGTAGGTAAATCCATAACAGTCTCCTTTTTGGTGGTTGCAGGTAATAAAAAACCCCGCCCAATCTTGTTTAAGTCTGGGGCGGGGTTTGAACTGGCGGAGAATTCCGCGATCAGTTTTTCGAGAGAGCCGATGCGGTCGGCAAGACCAGCATTCACGGCATGTGCGCCGATCAAAATGTCGCCACCGCCGAACTGCTCTAAAACTTGTGCAGCCTCAATGCCGCGATTGCGCGCCAGCGTCTGCACGAACACTTCCGCCATCGCATCGATGCGCGTCTGCAATTTAGCGCGACCTTCATCCGTTTCAGGATTCAGCCGCTTGAACGGACTTTGTGAAGAAACGATTTCAATGGTGGTGGGTGCGTTTTTATCGGGCTTCGCACCGCGATAGACCGCGACCACCCCAATCGAGCCGAGGCCAGAGGTCTCTGAGGCAACCACTTCATCGGCGGCACTCGCAATCCAATACGCGCCCGATGCAGCGTCACCCGAAGCATAGGCGATGATTGGTTTTTGCCCGCGTGCCGCGAATATCATATTCGCCAGCTCGGCGCAGCCATTGACCTCGCCGCCAGGGGAGTCGATATTGAGGATGATGGCGTTGATGTCAGGATTATCGAGTGCGACGGTAAAATCCTGCGCCAGAATTTCGTAAGAAGTGGCACCGCTTATTGCCGTGAATAGATTGGCATAGCGAAAGAGCGGCCCTGTGACAGGAATGACTGCAACCCCATCACGTTTGATGACTGTGTGGGTGTTTTGCAGTTCCTTACCCAGCCGCGCTGCCACCGCTTCGGGTTTTTCATTCTCGCGTTCGGCAATCTCCAGAATCGTTTCCAAGGCCGATTGCGTGATTGCCCACGGCTCACTGGTCGCTTTGTTCCATGCTCGCATTGTCATCCTCCTCATCGTTTTCGGTGTTTTTTTTGCTGTCTTTGCCTTGGCCGGGGAGCGATTTGACGGCGATACTGGGGGTGAGATCACCCAAGCCCAGTTCCTGCATTTTGGCTTTTTCACGCGCGCGTTGCTCCAGCACTTCTTCCCAATCCAGCCCCTGCATGGCGCATTCATCTTCAAGCGTGGAAAGTCCTGCCTCCATGCGGATTTGCGAAGCCTGTGCTTCTTTGACGGGGTCAACCCAGCCGCGACCAGGGCCGATCCATTTGCAGCGCGACCATGCGGCACGGTTAGTGTAAAAATCCGCCGCCTCAATCTTGCCGCTATTGATGGCTTCTTCGAGCCACAGCTCGTAGACGGGCTTTGCCCAATAGGTAGCAAGCCACTGCCTGCGACCTGAGAAGAACCGCCATGCCTCAAGCAATGCCGCGCGCGCACTAGAATAATTGGTCTTCGAAAAATCCTTCATCAACAGTTCGAAGGGTAAATTCAACCCTGTGCCAATATGGCGCAGAATGTTTTCGACAAACGCGCCGTAAGCAGAATTCGGGCGGCTCGGTGTGAAGGGCGAGAGTTTATCGCCAGGGAATGTGGTGATGATCGAACCGCCTGCGAGCTTGGCGCGCCATTCACGGCGTTTGCTGTCATAATCCTCAAAGCTGCCACCGAACATTTCGACAACGGTTTCGGCATCGAGCGGCGTTTCAATAAATGCCGCGATCATCGCATTGACCACCGCTGCCTGCAGCTCTGAACGCTCGTAGTGATCGAGCATTTTAAACATCGGCATGATCGAGGTCAGTGCAGGTTTGCCACGGTTCTGACCGCTGCGCTCTTTATCATGGATATGCAGCACACGCCTGCGGCCAAACGGAGTGCGCGAAGGGATGCGCTGCCATTCATCCGCCGAGGAGGCGAAAGGTAAAAACACATCTCCCGGATGGGTTTTACGAATATGGTACGCCAGCGGCGCACCGTAATCATCGATTTCAACACCACCACGCAGTGCTTTATCATCGGGCTTACCGCTGGGATTACTCAGGCGATCTGGCTCAACCAGCTGGATGGTGGTGGCGAATGCCCCGCCACGCTCAGGAAGCCACAGCGGCAATGCCAGTGCTTCACCGTTGATGAAACCGGAACGGAACACTTGCGTGGTGAGACCCGCGAAATTGAGCGATAACGCGGCATCGCACTCAAATCCCTCCGCCCATCCGCGCCAGAGGGATTCTACATCACGCGCCCAATCGTCTGCCCATTCTTTGGTTTGGCCGAGCGCACGGTAATCAGGCAGTGCCACCAGCCGAAGGCCGGTGCCGACAACATTATCGACCATCGTCTGCGCCGCGCCCGATGCCACGCCGTGATTGCGGGTGAGATCACGCGAACGCCCAACGAGTGTAGGCAATTCACCCAGCAAATCCCCATCGGCAGACCCATTTCCGGGCAGCCAGCTGGAAAGTTCACGCGCGGTGAGCGATGCGGCGCGGTGCGAGGTATCACTCATCGAATACCACCTTGATCACGCCACGGCGCGCACTACCGCTTAAGCGATTGATCTCAATTTTGAGTTTCTGGATATATTGTTCGAGCCTGCCGCTGTCCGCCTGCGCGTAGGTGGTGGCACCGTAGCCACCGATTGACACGCTCACTTCCTTCGCGCCCGTCATCAGCTGGTGGTACGCCGTCTCCGCCTCGGACAGGCGGGTTTGCAGGGTAGCTAAATCGGTCATGTTTTATCCTTAAAGATATGGGTCATCGGCAGTGATGACGTTGCGCTGGCTGATCGTGCTGCTGCGTGGTTGCGGTGTTGATGCTGAGGTCTGCGGTTCCTGTGTGGCTGCGTAAGTATCGGCGTAAGGAATGCTGCGCTGCTTACCGAGCGCCGCTTCCATTTGCTGCCACTGCCGGTCGGTGAAACGATCCAGTCCGTAAATGCTTGCAGCGGCGCGCGCATAGACACGGCAATCGAGTGCTTCGTTATTACGAGACGGGTCTTTCTCCCACGAAGCGCGGGGGAAGCCTTTATGCAGCTTGATCACACGCTTTTCAGCGGTGAGCTGCTTAAAATACTCCTCCGCATATTCAGGAAAATGGCACGTCCCTGGTGGGAACGGTTCATCTTCCTTGGTCGGGCGGTCGAGCTTCAGCCAGCGATAGAGTTCCATTTTGGCAACCGGCCCGCTGATATTCCACACGCGAAGCCCACGTTTTTTGCTGCCAACATCCGCCTTGGATACGCTGAGTATCAGTGCGGTTTCTGTATCGCGGCCTTTGACTGCCACAGTCGTGCGCGGCGTGGATGCACGCGCACCCGAACCGCCCCAGCTTGCCTGTGGATGGGTTTTTACCCACCCATACACATCCTGCGTGGCATAGCCACTATCGACGGCCAGCACGCGGATGGGCAATGTGCCGCCGCCTGTATGGTGAAAATCCCTCCGCAGCAAGGCTTCGAGTTTTTCCCACACCTCCGGCATGGCGGTGTCGCCCATCAGCACATGATAATCGACCGACCAGCTTTCTTTTTGCCGCCCCCATGCCACCACTTCACATTCGATACGGTCTTTCTGCACGTCCGCACCGGCGGTGAGGAATAAGCCGCCCTCCGGCACCACACCCATTGGGTAAGGCTCGCGGCGTTCGTAGAGCCGCTTCCATTCTGGCGCTTCGTATTCTTCCTCATACGGCTCGCCCAGCACCGTGTTGACGAAGCCTTTCATCAGCTCAGGGTTGGCCTGCGCGTTTTCGAACATTTCTGCCGCATCGCCCCACGAAAACCAGCCTACGGGGCTGTAGAGCGATGACAGATGATAGCCAATCGTGCGGCCATCGGTTTCGGCGGTCGCCACCCAACGTCCGCGCGCCAGCATCTGCGTTTTATGATGCTCATCGATCAGCGCACCGCATTCCTCGCAGGCATATTGTGCTTCTTGCGGTTTTCCTTCCTGCCAGCGCAACTGCGTAAAGCGCAGAGGCTGGAAGTGATCGCAGTGGGGACACGGCACATGAAAATACCGCTGGTCGCTGCCTTCAAATTCACGCTGGATGCGCGAGATGCCCTTGGTGGTGGGTGTACTCACCAGAAAAATCTTCCGCCGCTTCTGAAAAGTGGCGGAGCGGCGTTCGGCGAGCAGGATTGGATCGCCTTCACCTTCCACATCGCCCGGATAACCATCGACCTCATCCATAAACAAATACCGCGCAGGCATGGAGCGCAGTCCCACTGCCGAGTTGGCGCCGGTCATCACCAGAATGCCGCCACGAAACTCCTTGCTCAGGATGGTGTTGCCCGAATCGCGCGCGCGGGCGGGTTTGACCAGATCCCGTAGCTCCGGCGTTTCATCAATCTGCGGGTCGATGCGCTGTTTTGAGTTACGTTTGGCCAGTTCTACCGTGGGCGACACCGCCATCATCGGCCCCGGAGCCATATGGATCACGTAACCGATCCAGTTATTGCCGCATTCCGTGCCGCCAATCTGCGCACCTTTCATGAACACGATCCGCTGCACCGGCGAGTGCGGCGAGAGATGATCCATGATCTCCTGCAGGTACGGCGTGCGGCTGGTGCGCCACCGCCCTGGCTCGGCAGCGGATTTGGAAGACAGCATCCGGTAGCGATCCGCCCATTCGGAAACAGCGAGGAAGGATTCGGGCGTTAATCCACTGCGCCATTGCTGTTCGACCGCATCCGCACCCTCATAAAACTCAGTCGAGACTTGCGCGGAACTCGGCAAGCTCTGAGAGATGCTGTCTGACATAGGTTTCCAGCGTCACATGCATGGTGTGGGGATCAGTACCCAGCTCTGCCGCCATCTGTGCCGAGACGCGTGCAGGCCAGTTAAGCCATGCATCGCGTTCCTGCCGTCCCAGCTTAAAAACATGTGCCATAACTTTCGCCCTGTCGATTAACTCGCCCTTCAGTTTCTGCAGCCGCACGCGGTTGGTTTGCGCCTTGAGCACTTCATTCGCTGTGCGCGCCTGCATGTAGGTGGTGCCGCTACCCACGGGTGCGCCGTTTTCTTTCAGCGTATCACGCACCGCATCAAGCGCCGCATCCGGCACGGGCTTCACCGTTTGCGATCCGCGTTGCTGGGCGGCATCGGTGTTTATTTTCCACAGCGTATCGGCTTTGCCCGCATCGATACTGCCATCTGCTTCGAGACGGATGCGACCTGTTTTTATGGCCTTTCTCACCGCCGCATCGCTGACTCCGCGATGGCGACCATAGGCACGAATCGACATGCCCATATCAGCCTCCCAAACCCCTTAAATCGGCCATGTTCAAGACACACCTCCAGTCAAGCGAAATAGACGGTTATTATATTGATATATAATGCGAATTACTGCTTTTTCTGGTTGATTAAGATGCGGTTCGACGCATTCATGAGGATGTCCACAGGGGACAACAACAACCGAAAGGAAGCCAACCATGCAGAATCAAGCAGAAGCCACCCAAAAATATCTCGACAGCATGCAAGCAATTGATGCCATGCTCAAACGCCTCCGCACCGTCAAAGCAAAGACATTTGCTACCGACCCCAACAAAGTGAATTGGGGGCATGTGGGTGACATGCGCCGCATCGAAATTGAACTCAAAGAATTTAGCGACATGCTTTTTAACGAAGGCGAATTCGCAGCATAAGGAGAACAGCCATGAACAACGAACTCAACGAACTTTTAACCAAAATCGCACAAGAGCATCTCGGTTTTGAAACGCTGGAAGAACGCAAATCCGACAGCCTCGATTTTAAGGATGTCGGGGTGTTGAATGTCAAAGCCGCGCTCGAAGCTGCCTACGCAGCGGGCAGAGCCAGCCGGAAGGGAGCGTAACATGGAACCGCTACGCATCCGCTTTGCGCGCAAACCTGAATGCCTTGCTGAAATAAAAGCAGCAGCAACAAGCCCCGCTTATCATTTTGAGCGCGTGCAGGTGACAGAAACCATTACGCTCAGCGCGCAAGAATATGATGGTTTCACGCGCAGCCTACTCAAAGACCGCAGCTGGCTTGCTGGAAAAGGCGGCACCATTAACGGGCTCACGCAGGCGATTGCCATTACCGCGCCGGAGCGCGAGACGCTTTACATCAACCCCGAAGGCTACAGCTACGCACGCTATATCGGCATGGCCACCACTCACTGAAAGGAATTTTTATGACTGACTGGAACCGCAAATACAAACAAACCTACCACAAGGAAGTCTACAGCTGGGGTGAGCTACGCACCTTGCGTATGGGCAATGCCTATACCTGCATCATCCATCCCGAACATCTTGCCGCCATCAATCGCGGCGAGGCATTTACGTGCGAACAAGGCTTCCGCTGGAGCGTTACTATCAATGACGGCATCGTCACCCTGCAGCACACCAGCTGCGTGTTTTCTATCCCACTCGTGGAACTTAATGCGTAAGGAGCATTGTATGACAACACCAAAATATCCCAACGTGCATGTTGAACTGGTTGGCAAAGACGGCAACGCGTTTATGATTCTTGGTCTCTGCCAACGCGCCGCCACCAAGGCGGGTTTAGAAAAATCCGAAATCGACGCCTTCATGCAGGAGGCACAATCAGGCGATTATAATCACCTGCTGAATACCTGCATGGAATGGTTCGATATCGATTAGGGGTCGCATATCATCGCATCCACTTTTTTAATCCGCTCACCCAGCCAGCGCATCGTACCGGTGTGCATGCTGTTGCCCAGTGCCTTGTAGCGCGGGCCGTCAGCGGCTTCTTTACCACGATACGGAATCAGCGTGTAATCATCAGGAAATCCCTGCAGCCGTTCACACTCACGCGGTGTTAATCGCCGCACCACCATCGGCGAAATCACCCTCGGCGTGTAGGCTGCGCTGAGTGTCGGCGATGGCCCACCGTTTTCACCAATGCCGCAGCCTTGACGGTTCATATCATCCATCTTATCGGGGTCGCGCAGTGCGTTGCGTAAATCAAGCGGATGCAACACGGCGGGTTGGTTATCGCCCATTTCTGCACGCAGCGTCGAGCAAGTTTCGGTCAAATGCCGCGGGCCTGCATACCTACCAATGCTGCCCGGTTCAAACGCTGCCACACCGTGCACATCCGCCTTGGTGAGTGTGTACATCACATCATTTTCGCTTGCGCCCACACCTTCTGGTCCACCCGCGCTGCGGCCGATCATATTGCCTTGCAGGGCAATGTAGGTCGAGCGGTCGCCACCAGCGGTGACGGTTTTGGATTGCTCGGTTTCCGTCACATACATGCCGCCGTTCGGGCGGTCTTTGCGCCTGCCATTGGCATCGCAGTAGGTTACATTATATGCGCGCGCGGGAACGAATAAGGGCGCACCCGCCAGCGCATGCTGATCCTCCAGCCCCATCTTGTTGCCATATTGGGCGTTGAGGGTGCAGGCGACATCGGCAGGCCATTGCTGCTTGTCCACCACATAGGTTTCCAGCTCCGCATCGTGTTTGTTGTAACGCGACATCAATGTTTTTGCGACGGGTCGCATGTAGCCGCTGCTGGCAAGGTCGACATCCGCTCCCCAGCCACCGCTTGAAGCGCGGCTTTTAAATGTTCCGGCAACTTCTTGCCGCGTTTCTCGGCGCGGCGTAATATCCCGCTGCAGGCTTTCGCGCTCAAATAGTACCGCTGCGGCAGGTCGCCAGTCTCCAAGATATCCGATAACGAACACACGTCTGCGCCGCTGTGGCACTCCGAAATACTGAGCGTCAAGAATGCGGTAGGCGAACCCATACCCGCATTCCGCCAGCGCGCCGAGGAAGGTGCCAAATGTCCGTCCTCCGTCAATCGACAGCACACCGGGGACATTTTCCCAAACCACCCATCGTGGCTTTGCGCTTTGAGCAAGGCGAATAAATCCGAGTGCGAGGTTGCCCCGGTCGTCAGCAAACCCTTTGCGAAGTCCTGCGATACTGAAGGACTGGCAAGGGGTTCCTCCGACCAGAAGGTCAATTGCTCCATAGTCATTTTCCGTGAGTGTCGTGAAATCGCCGAAGAGCGGCACATCCGGGTAATGATGCGAAAGCACCGCGCGGGCGAAGGGGTTCGATTTCAGAAAATCCTGCCGCCTTAAAACCGAGCGGATGCCACGCCACCGTTGCCGCCTCAATGCCGGAACATACCGACAGATAGCGAATGGGTTTTGCATCCATAGGGGGCGGCTGGAGTCAACATTATTAGCTGGTTAGCGCATTGATTTATAATGCGATTAAGTGCTTATAAGCGTTGCTATCCTTCGCATTCGAAGCATTCATGCATGTGTCCACATGGACATTAACCGAAAAATGCAAAGGAGCATGTTATGACTAAACCAACCCCATCACAGGAAAAAATCCTGAAAGCCGCCGCGAAAAATCCCGACTGTGATATCCGTGATTTTATGACGCACATCACAATCCGTTCGGTGTCCGAGAAAGTGTTTCAAACGATGCTTGCCAACGGATGGATTGAAGAGAATAAAGCATCTGCTTACTTTATCACCGCTGCAGGATGTGCAGTGGTGGGAGCGACGCCAGCAGAAGCATCCGCACCCAAACCCAGTGCAAAGCCAGATGCATCAACGCCCAAACAATCCAAACAGCAAATCATGATTGCACTGCTGAAGCGTGAAGAAGGCGCCACGCTGCATCAACTGGTTGCAGCCACGGGCTGGCAAAAACACTCGGTGCATGGTGCGATGGCGGGGGTGCTGAAAAAGAAACTCGGCCTTACCATTGAGTCGGGCAAAAACCGCGACGGCGAACGCACCTACAAAATCGCGTGAATCAGCCAGCGCGCTCGGAATGAAGGTCGGCGAATGTCCGGCCTTCTTCTTCGTGGCTTGCTTCCTTGCCTGTAAATTCCTGCCAGCGGCGTATGATGACATCGCAATATTTCGGGTCGAGTTCAATGAGGCACGCAGAGCGGCCAGTTTTTTCGCAGGCGATGAGCGTGGAGCCAGAGCCACCGAACGGGTCGAGGACGATATCACGGCTCTTGCTTGAATTCTCGACCGCACGCTGCACCAGCTCCACCGGCTTCATGGTGGGGTGGAGGTCGTTGGACACTGGCTTGTTAAAAAACCACACATCGCCCTGATTGCGCGCGCCGCACCAGAAATGCGTCGTGCCTTCTTTCCAGCCATAAAGAATCGGTTCGTACTGACGTTGATAATCGGCACGTCCCATTGTGAAGGTGTTCTTTGCCCAGATGATGAAGGTCGACCAGTGTCCACCCGCCTTGCGAAAGGCGTTTTGCAACGTGTCCAGTTCCGAGGACGACATGCAGATGTAAATCGCACCCTTGCACACGGCGACGAAGTTGGTGCAGGCCTCCAGCAGAAATTCCTCAAACTCAGCACCGAGATTGTCGTTTTTAATGGTGCGTTTGTTGCCGCGCATTTTATCTTTGGCGGTAGCTCCATAGTTCACATTATAGGGCGGGTCGGTAAATACCATGTCGGCAAGGCTACCACCCAGCACACGCTCCACCGCATCCAGCTTGGTGGAGTCGCCGCAAAGCAAACGGTGCGAACCCAGCAACCACAGATCTCCGGGCGTGCTGATGGCAACGGCTTCGACCTCCGGCACCGCATCATCTTCCGTCTCGCCAACTTCCGTCATGGGGGCGAGTAGCTTATCCAGCTCGTCATCGCTGAAGCCCATGATGTCCAGATTAAAATCTTCCGCCTGCAGGTCGGTCAGCTCCAGCCGCAGCATTGCTTCATCCCATCCCGCATTCATGGCGATGCGGTTATCGGCGATGATGAGCGCGCGTTTTTGTGTCTCGCTTAAATGCGCGAGCATAATGGCGGGGACATCTTTCATGCCGAGGCGCTGCGCCGCGAGCAAACGACCATGCCCTGCGATGATACCCTGATGCTGATCAATCAGGATCGGATTCACGAAACCGAACTCCGCAATCGATGCCATGATCTGTGCGATCTGTTCATCCGAATGCGTGCGCGCATTACGCACGTAAGGAATCAGCTTCTCGACAGAGTAGTCGGTGATGGAAAGATCGGTCATGGATATTCTCAGGTGCGAACCGAGTGCGAACTGCGAACCCGGATTTTTAGGCTGTCGCTAAAAAAGTGGCGCGGCTTTGCCCCCCGCATACGTTCTATGCACGGGGAGGACCCGTGGCTTGCCGATGCGACGTGGGATAGCGGGAGATGGGCGGAAAGCCGCGCCGAGCGGCAGGGAGTAAGCAATAAAAAACCCGCTCGGGACGAGCAGGTTGCGTAGAAACAATTCTTGGATGATGTGTAAATACATACCATCTAGGTGCACCTGCTGTCAACGGCGAGGTTCGCGCAAACGTCTGAATGACTCCACGAGTTCGTCTAGTGCTTCACGCAGGCGGATGATGCCATAGCCTTTGCGCCAGCCACGCGCGGCTTCATATTCGTTCAGTCCTTCACCGTGGCAACAGATCTCCTGCACCATGCGCCGCGACTCATGATTAAGGTTGCGCAGGAGACGCTCGTGAAGGTTCAGCGCCTCGATCTGAATCTCCAGCGGGTACGCACCTACGTTGATACCTTTGTCAAACACCATTGGCACCAGCTCACGCGACATGCGCGGCTGCGCCTTCTCATAGTTGCAGGCAATGCGGTCGGCGGCGCGGTACTGCGCGTCACTGATGCCACGGCGGTGATGTTCGCCAATGCCGCTTTCCTCATCAATCTTGTAGAGGCGGTGGTATTTATCGATGGGGCGTTTGTCGCGCACCCG
Organism: uncultured Rickettsiales bacterium; assembly: GCA_964518725.1. Lineage (GTDB taxonomy): Bacteria > Pseudomonadota > Alphaproteobacteria > Rickettsiales > SXRF01 > JANRKF01. Next base: position 14,135 of record CAZFKP010000005.1, read on the forward strand.
CGTGGCCGTGGTCTTGCGGTCGAGATACACCGTCTCCAGCCGCACTTTGGCCTGAAATTCAGGCGTGCCGCGATCCGCCTCCAGTTGGATGGCAACCTGCTGCTGACGGGGCTTGCGTTGTTTTTTGCCCATCACCGCACCCCCATCGCATAGACTTCCTTGGCAAAATACCTCCAGCTGCGTGGCGGGTTGCTGTGCGTCTGCATGTTGCGGGCAAGCAGCTCGGCGATGACAGGAAGAATGTGTTGGAACGGATCGAGGCCGCTATCGATCCATTGACGGATCACCTCGTAATCATTGGGTGGTTGCAGCTTATGCTGGTTGAAGATGCTGACGAGCCGATTGGTAAACACACTGGCATCATCTTCACTGAACGGGGGCTTAAGTTTTCCACAGTTTCCCTGCCGACCATCTAATCTATTATTCTTAAATTTGGATATAGATATAGATAGCAGGTGCGAACTGATGTGGCTTGCATCTGCGCCCGCATCTGCAAACAGGGATGGTTCGCACACGCTTTGCATATGCGGCAGCGATGCATCCGCATTTGTTATCTGATTGTTTTTGCTTGATTCACCTTGCCATCTGGCATGGGCGTTTTGCCGTTTGCTCTCGCGCTTGCCCTCGGCCTTTTGGTACTCATGGATTAAACGCTTCTGCGTGAGCAAGTGTGGGGGGTGTTTTTGCAAAAATACCCCCAGGGTTTCGCGTATCTTCTTCCACTTATTCACATGCAAACCGAGCAGCCGGGACAGTTCTTTATCATCGTCGCGCAGATAGCCGCCGCGCATCCACATAAAGCAAAGCAGCCGCATATATGCGCCTTGCTCTTCGAGCGACAGGTGCTGCGTATCGGCCAGATACGCCTCGGTAAAAAACGGCATATAGAAATGCTTGGTCATAATGCCTCCACTTCTGGAAGCGACATGAGCAGCTCGATGATCGCGCCGACCACTGACGCAGGCAAGCCATCTGCCTTGCGCGGCATCGAATCAAACAGCGTGTGCGGGGAGACAAAGCGTTGCAGCAGATGCGAGACCAGCACGCAAGCATCCTGAGTGATGTGATAGAGTGCGCTATCGGGACGTGGGCCGTTCAACCAGACTTCACCAATGCGTCCATTTGGGTAAAAACCAACCGTCATCTGAAACCGCATGCCGTCGAACACCAGCTCCATGCTCTGGTTTTTCCTACGGGGAGAGAGTGGCTGGCGCTCGTCGTTCATGCTGCATCCGCTTTTTCTTTCGCTGGCAGGAAGCGTTTGCGGAGCGCGAACTTTGGATCGAGCAATGCCTGCACATCGGGGGGAACATTTTCGAGGTCGTAGTAATCATCGGGGCGGACAGCACCCATCGTGATAAAGTAAATGCGTACCACCACGTCCGGGTCTAAAATGCGGCCATGCTTGATGTGCCGATTAATGGTCGAGACAGAGCAGCCGACCATCGATGCGAGTTCGGACTGCTTCATTCCCACTAATTTGAGCCAATGATGCAATTTCATGATCACTAAATCGCACTAAATGCAATTTTCTGTCAATGCAATTTTCCCATTAAGCACTTGACGCGATTTTGCCGCTGCGGTAAAAAGCAGCCTATGACCACAAACAACATCGCATATCTCCGCAGGCGGCGGAATCTCACGCAAAAGCGGCTGGCCGATATGATCGGCATTCCAGCCTCCACCCTCAATCGCATTGAGACGGGCGAAACTGAGGGCTTTGAGAAGTACCGCGCGTTGCTTTCCAAGGCGCTCAGCTGCGCCCCGGAAGCGTTGGATGCGCCTGAGCTTGACCTGCCCAGCACACCCGTCACCGGCTTTATTAAATACAAGACCTTCATCAAGGAAATTCCTGACAAACAGCGCGAGACCGTGGACGCTATTTCGGGACTGCCCGCAACCGCAGAGGCGCTGAAAATCAAGACCTCCGACCTTGTGCCGTATCACGGCGCAAATGATCTGCTCTATTTTGATGGCGTGCCGCAAACCAACGAGCGGCTCTTCCTTGACCGCGAATGCGTCATCACGCTCGATACCAAGAAGCGTGGAGAGCGTTTACTGGCTTGGATTTCCAAGGGTAGCAAGGAAGGCCATTACATTATTCATCCGCAAGGCGGAACACTGATGATGGATGTCAAAATTCTTGCAGCACACCCCATTCTGCACATCAAGCGCGCTTAAGCCCGATTCTTTGCCGAAGCGGCAATAAACCGCTGTTATTTCAGTGAAATTTTTTCTTTGTTTGCAATTTTTCTATAGACAATAAATTGCATTATCTGCTACCGAATCCTACCCATAAGCAAGTTTATGGGAGGCAATTCACCGATGGCTATAAAAGAAAAATTGCAAAAATGGCTCGCGCGGCTGACATGGCAGCAAGCCTTTCACTTCATCATCGCCAGCTTCTTCATGCTGCTATTCGCAGCGTTCTTTGACTGGCTGATCATCAACTGGATCAGCGGGTGCTGCGAAGGCGGCGTGTGCATTCCTGAATGGCTGTACCCAAGCTGCAAAGCGGATGGAGGCAGCCATGATTGATGAAAATGATGTGAATCAGTATGTGGCAAGCCAGCTCAAGCTGCTTCGAACCACCACTGGTCTAACCCAGAAAGCGGTAGCACAAGAAATGAGGATGTCTCCACAGCAAGTGCAAAAATACGAGAGTGGCCATAACCGTCTCTCTGTGGGTAAATTGTTTCAATTTGCAGAGGCGTTCGACGTGTCGATCACTGTGTTTTTCCCTCAGCGTAATGAGCATTATTCCTACGATCCCGTACCTCCGCCGACGATGCGTTTCATCCGTCTTATAGCCAAGATTTCACCTGCACATTACGAACAGGTTTATGTCGCACTCAAGGCTATAGCCAAACTTTCTGGTAGCAAAATGGAGGAGTGATATGGCGCGTTCTCCTGATGAAATGACGGCTACACAGCGCATTGAGGAGATTGCGAATATTGTATCGGAGGGGCTGCTGCGCCTCAAAGCCAAGCATACCAAGAAAAGTCGCAGATTAAGAGACATTCTGCTGGACTCTTCGCCTGACCAGAGCGTTCATGCCGCTATCATTGATGATGGAGATAGCGCATGAAAAACAATGTGATAGCAGAGCTTGCCGCACTCAAAACAATGAATGCCTGTGAACTGCGTGACAAGTGGAAAAAGCTGATGGATGGGGAGCCACCCAGCATGAACCGCACTTATCTGGAATCGCGGCTTGCTCACCGCATCCAGACACTCGCCTATGGCGGTATCAGCCATGAAACCGAACGCCGCCTTCAGCAGTTGCGTGAAAATCTCACCACAGGCAGCCCACTCAAGCCTCGTGATACAGGAAAGCCTCCTATCGGTGCGGTGTTGGTGCGTGAGCATGGCGGGGTGGAACACCGCGTGAAAGTGATAAAGGATGGGTTTGAGTATAACGGCAGAGTGTGGAAGTCGCTGACTGCGGTCGCTTCACATATTGCCGGTGTGCATTGGAACGGCCCGATGTTTTTCGGGCTTAGGAGGAAGGGATGACCCAGCCCCTTATCAAAAAAAATTGTGCCATCTACACCCGAAAATCCAATGAGGAAGGGTTGGAGATGGAGTATAATTCGCTGGATGCGCAATATGACGCCGCCATGCATTATATTCACGCCCAGCAGTCACAGGGCTGGGTGCTGGTAAACAAACGGTATGATGACGGTGGATGGTCGGGTGGCAATCTTGAACGTCCGGGCTTAAAGCGATTGCTTGCGGATGTGGAACAAGGGCTGGTGGATGTCATCGTGGTCTATAAAATGGACCGACTCACGCGCGCCCTGTTTGATTTCTCCAAGCTGGTCGAGGTTTTTGATAAACACGGCGTGACCTTCGTATCCGTCACCGAAAACTTTAACACCACCACCTCGATGGGACGGCTTACACTCAACATGCTGCTGTCATTTGCACAGTTTGAGCGCGAGCTGGTGGGTGAGCGTATTCGTGATAAATTCGCTGCCTCCAAACGCAAGGGCATGTGGATGGGCGGTACGCCACCACTTGGGTATGATGTGGTGGAGCGGAAATTGGTGGTGAATCGGCAGGAAGCAAAAATCATCACCTTCATTTACGAGCAGTTCCTGCGGCATGGCTCCACCATTCGGCTGTTACATGAACTGGATGAGCGTTGCTACCGCACCAAAAGCTGGACGACCCAAACAGGCAACAAAAAGCAAGGCGGCAAGATAGATGCGAATGTGGTGATACGCATCCTGCGCAATCCAATTTTTAAAGGCATTATCAGCCACAAGGGTGAACATTATCAAGGCGAGCATGAGCCCATTATTTCAGAAAGAATGTGGGATGATGTGCAGGAATTGATTGAAAAACGCCGCCATGCCAAACCCCGCACGCTTGATACCAAACCCAAAAATGCTCCGTATCTCTTGCGCGGGATTATCTTCGATTCCGCAGGATGGGCGATGACTCCGTCTGATGGGGGTAAGAGCAAGCGGCGGCGGTACCGCTATTACGTCAGCACCCGTGCGATCAAACATGGTTACCAATCGGTGGATGTGCGCTCGGTCGCCGCTGAGCAAATCGAACCCATCATTATCGGCCAACTGCGCCAGTTTTTTGTGGCGCCAGAAGTGATTCACCGCACACACCAGCGCGCGCAGATGCATGAGCCCAACATTACTGTCGAAGAGGTGCGTAAGGCTCTCGCACAATTTGACGAGATTTGGGATCAGCTCTTTCCACTGGAACAGAACCGCATCATGCACCTGATCGTCAAACGGATTCAGGTGAGTCTGAGCGGCGTAACGATTACCTATCAACCTAACGGCATCATGGATGTATATGAGCAACTCACCACTAAGAAGCGGGCCTAGAAACATTAAGCTGATTACCGAGAACCAGCGTTCCATCACGAATGACGATGGCACTATCACGGTGCATATTCCCATCAGTTTCAAACGTCACGGTGGCCGCAAATATATCATCGCACCCGATGCCATTCCCAGTGAATATCAATCACCCGCGAACAAAGAATCGCTGCTCAAAGCCCTTGGTCGTGCGTTTGAGTGGAAGGAAATGTTGGCATCCGACCCAACCCTCAACCACGATATTATCGCCGATAAAGTGGGGCTGCCACGCTCGTATGTTTCGCGGGTGATGAAGGTGACGCTGCTTGCGCCCGATATTATTGACCTGATTCTTGACGGCAAACAACCCAAGCACATGAACCTTGCCGATGTCAGCAAAATGCCAAGCGACTGGAATGAGCAGCGCGAGTATTTTGGCATTGTGTAGGTCACTGCAGAGATTGTTTGCGCCTGCATCTGCTACCCACATGAAGTTACAAACAGTGCTGTTTACGCCCATTGATTTTGAATAGAATTTTTAACGTCACCATTTTTTCCGAGTGAACAGCCTCAGAGAGAAACGCCTCTCTGCAGCCCATTACAAACCCCATCCGTACAGCAGCAGTGAACAGCCCACCTCGCTGAACAAGGCACACAGCGGCACTTACAGCAACCGCATCAGAGGAGAGAGAGCCTCTGTAACTCAATGTGTGGCGGAAGAGGTGAGATTCGAACTCACGGAGGCGTTGCCCCCTCGGCAGTTTTCAAGGCGCTTTTTCACCATTTATTACAGCTGGTTACAAAACACCGCGACAGCCTCACCGTCACATTTTTAGATTATGCCTTTCGTGCGCGATTGTCAAAATTTGTGAGGTTTTGCGCCCGAGTGTCCCACCAGTGTCCCATAGAGCAGTTTGCGGGACAGTTGGTTTGAATGCCAAACTTGCGGTTTGTATCAAACAACACCGCGCATGTGCCCGCTTGGTGCGTGATGCGTGAAATACGGGTGGAGTGACTCACTCTTTGGGAATTGGCTTTTCATCAAGAAGTTTATTCAATGGTTCGTGCCTACCATCCATTTTGCTTTTAGCAATCTCATTAATCGTTTCTTGAGGTAGATCTGCGACAGCGAATGCCGTTGGCAAAATCGGATCTGCACCAAAAGGACGGTTGATAATAGCCAGCGCTTCTTTAGCTGCGAATATTCGGTTGCGCGTATAGCCTGTGCGTTCATGCAGGATACCTGCATCCATCAACTGATCGATTGCGGTGGACGCTGCAGGAGTGCTTACCTCGGCAAGCTGCGCAAGACGTTTGATGGTAATAACAGGGTAATGCGGCAAAAGCGCAAGCGCATGGGAGGCTGCCGATCCCTTGCGGAATTGTCGGCGCTTTGACCATTGATCAGAGAGAAGTGTGAGCGCCTTCCTTGTTGCGAATAATTCATGCACGGTTGCCGTGATCGCTTCAGATAGAAACGCAACGAGCGGATGCCACTCCAGTTGCTGCTGCGCTGCTTTCAGCGCAGCATAGTACGCTTCTTTTTTTTCTGCGATGTAGGGCGATAAATAAAGTGGAACACTTCCTTCAGCCGCCATCATCAGCGGCATCAACAATCTTCCAACACGCCCATTACCATCGCGAAACGGATGGACTGCCTCAAAATGTGCATGGGCAACCGCCATACGTGTGATCAGATTCTGCGTCATTGCCTGCATCCCATCGCAGCGCATGTAAGCCATCGATTCTTCCAGGCATGTGGCAACATCTTCAGGCGGGGTTGGGTTATAAGTGGAATAGGCTATATCTCCACGTCCACCAATCCACACCACACGCGAACGCAATTCACCAGGAGCGTCTTTATAATCAACTGCACCGCGCATGACCGTGCGATGAAGTTCTTTGACAAGGCCGGTCGTGAAAATTGTATGACGTTGCTGCATGGCTTCTGGCACAAGCGCGTCTAGCGCTAACGCATAGTCGCGCACTTGTTTTGCAGCACTGCTCGCTTCTTCGTCTTCAGTTTCTTCGACCGAAAGAAGCTCATCCAATGTACTATGTGTGCCTTCTATGGAAGAACTGCTGATTGCTTCCTGTCTTGGAAGGATTCGGCTTATCAGCCACGGATCCGCTAATTCGCCTGCCAGAGTTTCAATGCGTCCGAGCGCGGCACTCGCTTCGGATAACTGGGGAATGGCGGGCGTAACATTTACGGAATGTTCTGGTGGCGGCAACGGAACCACCCCATAATGTGAGGCATAGGGAGTCGGCAGGCGTTTTAGCCTTTCCCTAACCGCGTGACAGAGGTTGTCCCTTTTCATCAAAAACCTTTCATAAGACGATAGAACTAGCATTTATAATAAAGGTTATTGGTATAAACTTCAATAAGAATGCTTCCTGAGCTCCATGCAGAAGGTTATTTATAGCTATTATCATAGCCATTAATTGCATTTTAATGGTTTTATAGCTATAATAATAGCCGTTATGATGAAATTACCCCGCGAAAACATGAAAGTCATAGCAGGCCGTGCTAAGGCGCGGCGGCTTTCTCTCAACCTGACGCAAGAAGGCCTGGCTTCACGATCCGGAGTAAGTCTCGGGACGCTCAAGCAATTTGAGCACACCGGAAAAATCTCTCTTGAATCACTGCTCAAGCTCTCTGTTGCGCTAGGTAATAGCCATGAGTTTGACGGGCTATTTGCCGCAAACCAATTCCCCACAGGAATATCGCTGGATGCACTTATAAAAGCATCGAAGTCGCGCAAACGTGGCAGCCTAAAGTGAGATGTCAAAATTGTACAAAAAGATGGTTGACCTCAGCTGCCAGTAGCTTATCCGATAGAGGATGAAGCGAGAGATTGCCCAGGTTATTACCTTCCAGCGCGACCAGCTCTATGATGAAATCTGGTCGGTGCCCATCCTGCAGCTGGCGAAACAATATGGGCTCTCGGATGTCGGCCTCGCCAAAATATGCACGAAGATGAAAATCCCGCGTCCACCCCGTGGCTATTGGGCGAAGCGTTCCTACGGCCAACCGACCACCAAGCCTATCCTGCGCCCAGCGCCTGCCGACACGCCCACCGAAATCACGGTGGATCGTGACGCAAAGCAGCTCGCCAAAGCCAACGACAAACGCCGCGTGCAAAAACCTGACATGATGACTGAGCGCCAGCGCGTGCGCCGCCTAAAGATCGCGCTGCGCGATATGGAAATTGCCCGCCGCACCCGCCAGTATCTGGAAGCGATGCGCCAACTCCCCAACGCCACCGCGCCTGAGCAAGCCGATTGGCTGGATTGGGTTGCACAATACGCCGATCACATCGATCCCACCGTCGATTACAAGATGGACACGCCTATCAAGTCCAACCCCAACGCCAAGGTGCTCTATAAATTCACCGCGCAGGGGTTTGTGGATGATTAGCCTCAGCACTACATTCAAAGCTGAGTAATTCAGCTTTATAGTGAATTTCTGTGGTTACATTGTACCACTATAATTCTACTGACAGCCGTAAATCTTCATGCTCAAACGCAGACTCCATGCGGCTAATTTCTTTGTTGGAAAGGCCATGCTCTGCAGCACGTTCTCGCCATCCACTTACGGCACTGCCAACTTCCCGTGCAATCTGTTTAGCTTCTTCGGGCTTCAGACTGAAATCTGGCGCAACGCTGTAAGCGAGCTCCAGTGATGCTGTGGATTCATGCTCGTCAATCGCCAGACTGAGTGCCCTCGGTTTGATGTCCGTTGGCATGGGGTTGAGGTCGTAGGCTGGCGAGAGTGTCCATCCTTTGCCAGCATATAAGAAACCATGATTCCGCAAGTGGTCATCCGTGTTGGAAATGAGAATATGAAATACGATGCGCCGCCAAAGCTGATGTAAATCCTGTTCCGGCTTACTTCCATAGGTGCGCAGAGCATCGGCGATTTCAAGATAGCTATGATCTTCATTGTCTGCGGCCGTCAACATGCTCATGGCAGACAGGAAAGGAATGCGCGTTGCAGCCTGTCGGTCGAAGCGACTGAGTATCAGAACGGGCTTACCATCAACTTTCTCGATGCGTCGGCCAGCAACTGTGATACCTGCGCGCTCTGCTAAATCGAGCGCTACGGCCTCCCATAGCGGCACCTGCCATAAATCATCGGCTTGGGGAAACTTAGCAATTGCTAGACTTCCGTCGCGGTCGATCACTGAAGCTTTAGCGCGTGCGCCGCCCAGCGATGAACCAGGCGCGAGTAGCAAACGCAGGTCGTTTTCATTCTCCTCATCGGCACATAAGCGCGTGGCTGCGCCAAGCAAATCACCCAGACGGATAAGTGGTGGAATGTTTTGGCTATCCTGCGGTGCAAGAAATTCACCATCTTCCGATAGGCGGAACCTTAGTGCTCCCTGACGTGTTATGTCGCCCACGCCCAATAGATAGTCGCCTTCAGATAGAGTTCGAGGAGCGCGATTCTCTTCTCTTGCCTTACGGCGTTCCTCGCGCTGGATTAACACACGCCCCCAGCGATCTGGCGCGGAGTCGCCAATGGCTCCAAAAAGCGAGCGCCCTGCACCAGTATGGATTGTGCCGGATGCAAGTTGTAGCGCAGGCTCCAGCGCAAATCGCTTAGGATGGGCAAGCCACTCTCTATCATATTCAAAGCTGGCGCTGTCGCGATTGCCCTGCCGTGTCCATAGCGTACCAACCCGAAACGGGGTGTTACCTAAATCAACATATACGAGAATTTTGCGCTCTATCACTTAAGCCCCCTTAGTGCGCCGACGCGGCACAACGTGTTTTGGGAGACGGGTTTCATCTAATTGCAGGCCGACATCATCGCTACGCACATCAGCAAGCTCAGCAAGGCGATTAGTCATGCCGAGAATGAAAAGCACCGTGGCGTAAATCCCCAGCGAGACGCCTGGATTGCCTTTTTCTACTTTACTGAGGGTGGTGCGCGTAATCAGAGCGCGTTCTGCCATTAATGTGGTTGTGATCCGACGGCGCAGGCGCGCAGCGCGTATATCCCCGCCGAGTTTTGCGAGGGCGCGCTTTACGGGTAATGGCATGGGCGGGTTTGTACGCATAAAATCATCCTATTTGTCTATTACTATATACAATTAAGTCTTATCTGTCTATAGTAATGTACAATTGCACTAGGATTGATAATGCGCTGACACCCTTCAACACGCAATGAAGATCGGCAAAAATATCGGCATTAATGAGACGATGATGCTAATTAATAAGCTGATATAAAACTATTTATTGTAACTTTTAGATCGGCATTTGGAGTTTCGAGGGCTAAACCTCCACCATCAGCCCAGCCTTATCAAACCCAGCACATTTGTATTTGCCGCCGTAGCCTGGATAACCATGCTGGTTGGATATGATGCGCGTACCGCCAACCATCTGGTCATCGCATTCATGCGTGTGGCCATATACCCAAAGCGCAGGCTGATAAGTTTCGATGATTGGCAGCATGTCCAGCGAGTTATAGGCAGGCATAAGCGGACTATTGCCATATTGCGTGTTGGGATTGACTGCTGGTGCATGATGCGAAATCACCACACGCTTGCCAGGCAGATCACTCTCAAACCAGTGTTTGATCTTTTCTGCAAACAACACATGAAACGCTACCGTATCGGCTGGTTTTAGAAACTGACCGTTGGGTAACATGATCTGGCTGTAGTCGTTCATACCCTGCTCAGCATGTGTCATTGCGGCTCTATCCATGCCGTTAAAATCTGTCCACATGGTGCCACCAAAGAAATGGACGTCACCAACGGTGATCGCCTCATCCTGCAAGAATGTGACGTTTGGGTGGCGAGCCGCCAACCAATCTCGGCACGCATACACTCCCGCATCCATTGGCCGCTGCGTGTAATACTCATGGTTACCTGCAACATACAGTACGGGTTTCTGCCACTCCCTCAACATCCAGCCCAGCGGCTTTAAGTTGCGAAAGGTGATGATGTCACCAGCCAAAATCATCAAGTCCGCGTCACTGTCTTTCGGCGGGCGGAAATTGTAACCGAACTCTAAATGTAGGTCGCTGTAGCTGATGATTTTCATGGTTCCTGCCTCCTATAAAACGCTGGTAACCGAGCAGCATAGCACCACCTGAATGAGACAAAAGATTCTTTTGCCATCTGCCGTAATCGTTTGCCTTTTGTTTTGTTTCCGCTATTTTCTCAAATGGATTGGATAATCCCTGGAGGTGGTGATGCAGGACGAGATACTTACTATTCATGAACTGGCCGACTACCTAAAACTCAACGAGAAAACTGCTTACAGGCTGGTGGCGCAGGGAGAAATCCCAGGCTTCAAAGTTGGAGGATCATGGCGGTTTCAAAAAGCAGAAATTCTCAAATGGGTTAAAAACCAAGCCTCTACAGCCAAGAAAAAAGGGAAGAAGTAGCATGCCAAAAAGAACCAGTCACGCCACAGGCAGCGAGCTATTCATTGTTGATAACAGCGATGAGGAATGGAAAGCGCTGCGATATTTGCGTGATTGGTGCCAGCTCTCTAAAGGCATCGATATTGCCACTGCATATTTCGAAATTGGATCACTGCTTGCGCTTGATGGTGAGTGGCAGAAGGTCGATAAAATACGTATTTTAATGGGTGATGAAGTATCGAAGCGCACAAAAAAGGCGTTTGATCAAGGTCTTGCCAGCATTAAATCTCGATTAGAAGATAGCCTTGAAGCGGAAAAAGATAAGGACGATTTTCTTACAGGCGTTCCCGCTATCGTCGAAGCCATAAAAAAGAAAAAAATCGAATGCCGCGTGTATAGAAAAGATAAATTTCATGCGAAGGCATACATCACTCATGCACACCTCAAGAGTGGACTCCAATATTTACTCGGTTTACCGCAACATATTGATGAACAAATATGAGTCCCTGCTGAAAGAACTCCAAATCGAAAGCTGTGTTATTGCCTACAGGAGGATTCCTGTATCAGCGGGCTCCGATCGCAATAAATGCAACGTACATTACGCAAATGAGGCGATTGAAGAAATTAAAAATCAAATAGAGGCGCACGGCAATAGCTGCGCTATTGCAATGGATATTACCAAGTTTTTCGACACACTCGACCACAAGCTGATCAAAAAACAGTGGAGCAAAGTGATGGGGTTCGAAAAGGGCTTAGAAAAAGACCACTTTACCGTTTATAAAAACATCACTCGCTTTCGTTATATTGATGCCAAAAAATTAGAGAAAATTCTCAAAATTGATATTGGCGAGATATGTAAGGCCAATAATCTGATCCGAAAAGAAAACAAGCAGTCACAAAAAATGGGAAAGCCAACTAAGCGCCCAAACCTCAAAATCTGCAGTGATATAGATTTCAGAAATCTGGTTTTGAAAGAAACAATACAAGGCGGCGACAAGGGTATACCTCAAGGCACTACAATTTCGGATGTGATCGCTAACATGTACATGCTGGATTTTGACTGCAGCATGAAGCAATTTGCCTCGGAGAATGGCGGCTATTATCGCCGCTATTCGGATGATATATTATTTATATGCCCATGTGAGCATCAATCCAAAGCAATTGCTTTTATTTCTGCCCTGATTGATTCCGTGCATTTGAAAATTAGCGACGGCAAAACTCTTGTGTCGCGATTTGAGAAAGCTGGCGATGCAATTTCCTGTAAAACTTTTGAGGGCGCAAAATTAGAACCTATACAGAAGCCATTCGAATACCTTGGTCTTTCGTTTGATGGAAAAAACACAAGGATTCGTCAATCAACCATATCAGGTTTTTATGATAAACTTAGCGCACGCATTAAAAAAGAAGTTCAGATTGCCGCGTCAAAGTTGAAAAATAGGGGCATTGATCACCCTGATGATGAGCAGATTTATAAAATCATCAGCTTTGACATGATACGTAACAGCTATATGCGGAATGAAGATCCAGATCCCGATGAAGAATTTATGGGCAATTTCTATACCTATGCGCAGCTTGTAGCTGATGTAACAGAAAATTCACACTCGATGGATGTATTCAAGGGACTTGGCACGTGGATTAAGGGGCGTGCCAAAAAATATTGCCGCGATATGGTTAAAAAGGAAAAGCTGCCAATTGCGGCGTAGTATCGTGGTCATTTATTTTGAACTGTCCCAGAATTGTCCCATGGGCGTTTTTGGCATTCGAACTGGGTGATGGCGGAAGCTGTGAGATTCGAACTCACGGAGGAGTTGCCCCCTCGGCAGTTTTCAAGACTGCTGCCTTAAACCACTCGGCCAAGCTTCCTTCTACCAAACCAATACGTCATCTTAAAAACATCTGTTTTCAAGACTGCTGCCTTGAACCACTCGGCCACTCTTCCACGCTGCTACCATTCCTTGAAAATGATAAAAACTGCAAGCACAATTAGCCCGAACCCGAACAGGTGGTTCCATTTCAGCGGTTCGCCAAGATACACCACCGAAAACACGCAAAAGACCAGCAATGTCAGCACTTCCTGGATGGTTTTGAGCTCGACGGCGGAAAAATAACCATGACCGATGCGGTTGGCTGGCACCTGCAGGCAATATTCAAAAAACGCGATGCCCCAGCTAGCGAGAATGACGATAAAAAGCGGTGCGGCCTTGTATTTCAAGTGCCCGTACCATGCAAATGTCATAAAAACATTGGAGGCAAGCAGCAGGCCTATCGTTGCGGCAGGCGCGCTCATTTTTCGCTATCCATTGCCAGCTTGCGGTAGCGGCGGATGCTAAAATAAATCGACACGATATAGACCCCGCTCAGGATTGAGATCATCAGCCACGGTTCGATGATGAGCAGGATCATCAGCAGGCTGGCTGCGACCATGAACGGCAGGATGTGCTCGTGCGGTAGGCGCAGGTTCTTGCCGGCGAAGGTCGGGATGCGGCTGGCCATCAGCGCGCCGACCATCACCACATGGCAGGCGATCAGTGCTGGCGCCATTTCCAGCCCCTCCTCCGTTTGCAGGAAAATAATCATCGGCAGCAGGCAGAGGACGCCGCCCGCTGGTGACGGCACGCCGGTGAAGAACTGGTTGCTCCAGGCATGTTTGGGCTTGCTGGAAAGCGCGGTGTTGAAGCGTGCGAGGCGGAGTGCGGCGCAGATCACATAAAACAGCGTGACCGCCCAGCCGAGGCCGCGTATGTCGTGCAGCACCCAGATATACATGACCAGTGCGGGTGCCACGCCGAAGCAGACGAAATCCGACAGTGAATCCAGCTGCGCGCCGAAGCTGCTGGTGGCGCCGAGCAGCCGCGCCACGCGCCCGTCCATGCCGTCAATAAACGCCGCCGCGATAATGAAGGCCACGGCCAGCTCCCAACGTTCGGCCATGGCGAAGCGGATGGAGGAAAGCCCGCAACACATGCCCGCCAGCGTGATCATGTTAGGGAAGATGCGGCTGATGGGCTGCTCGCGCAGACGGATCTTCTGCGGGTCGCTCATCTAATGTTTCATTCCCACGCGCTCATCTTCGACACTTTTTAGGTCGGCGATGATGGTTTCGCCGCCCACGGAGCGCTGTCCTTCAATAACCAGCGCTTTTACGCCCACCGGCAGGTAGATATCGGTGCGGCTGCCGAAACGGATAATGCCGAAGCGCTCGCCGGTTTTCACCGACTGGCCTTCCGACAGGTCGCAGAGGATGCGGCGCGCCACCAGCCCGGCGATCTGCACCACGCCGAGCATGTCGCCATCCGGCATGGTGATTTTAATCGATTGGCGCTCATTTTCTTCGCTCGCTTTATCCAGCGATGCGTTCAGGAATTTGCCGGGATTGTAATGCATCTTGGTGATGCTACCTTCGATCGGGATGCGGTTCACATGCACATCGAATACGTTGAGGAAAATGCTGACGCGCACGCGCTCATCATTGCCAAGCTCAAGCTCAGCAGGCGGCACGACGGTCGTGATTTTTTGCACCACGCCGTCGGCCGGGCTCACGATCAGCCCTTCGCGGATGGGGGTAACGCGCACCGGGTCGCGGAAGAAATAGACGCACCAGGCGGTGGCGACGAGTCCGATGGTCAGGAATACGCTGGAAAATAGTGACAAGATAAGCGTAGCCACGGCGAAAATGGCGATGAACATCCACCCGGCTGGGTGGATCGGTACGAACACGGATTTGATGGTTTCCAGCAGGTGGTTATCTTGGTTCGACATGAATGACTCGCGATATAATTAAAAAGGGAGCCAACTATAGTTGGGCAATGCGTAAACTGCAACCATTACGGATGAGCGATTGCTATTCATTTGAATCATCGGTTGCTTTCTTGCCGGTAAGGGATTAGTTTCTGGCGGCATTTTCCAATTTTTTCCAACGGATACCATGACACACCCTGCCCCCGAAAAACCCCATTACGCATGGAACGAAACCATCCGCACGGTGCTGATCGCGCTGGTGCTGGCGATGACGTTTCGGAGTCTTGCGTTTGAGCCGTTCCACATTCCTTCCGGGTCGATGAAAAGCAACCTGCTGATCGGTGATTACCTGTTCGTCTCAAAATATTCCTACGGCTACAGCCGCTATTCGTTTCCCTTCGGCTTCAAGTTTTTTGATGGCCGCGTGATAGAGCTGGATAAGCCGAAGCGTGGAGATGTGGTGGTTTTTCGCCTGCCGAGCAATCCCCGGATTGATTATATCAAGCGGGTGATGGGCATGCCCGGCGACACGATCCAGGTGCGCGACGGCATTGTCTATATCAACGGTTCGCCGCTGCCGCGCAAACCGGTGGATGTCTGGGAAGAAAAAAATGAAGAAACCGGCGAAGTGGTGGCTTACCCGCGCCTGAACGAAACCCTGCCGGAAGGTAAGGAGATTCCCATCCTGAAGCAACAGCATTACAGCATTGCTGACAATACGCCTCTGTTCGTGGTACCGAAAGCGCATTATTTCATGATGGGCGATAACCGCGATAACTCGCGTGACAGCCGGTTTGAAGAAGTAGGCTTTGTGCCGGAAGAAAACCTGGTTGGCCGGGCTGAGATGATTTTCTTTTCCGCCAGCGACAGTTTTGATCTGTTGAACCCGGTGAGCTGGATCACTGGTGGTCTTCGTTTCTCACGCTTTTTCCACTTCATCGACTGATGACTGGGTTCCTGGAAAATCTTGGTTACACGTTCCGCGATGCCGGGTTGCTGGCGCTTGCCCTCAGCCACCCGAGCCTCGGCAAAAATGCCAGCAACCAGCGCCTCGAATTTCTTGGCGACGCGGTGCTTGGGTTGGTGATTACCGAAATGCTGTATACGCTCTACCCCACCGAACAGGAGGGTGATCTGGCGCGGCGGCTGGCGGCGCTGGTGCGTGGCGAGACGCTGGCAAAGATTGCCGAAGATGTCGGGCTGGGGGATGCGTTGCAGCTTTCGGCAAGTGAAGCGAACTCCGGCGGGCGCAAGGCGGCCTCGAACCTCGAAGATGCGCTGGAAGCGTTGATCGGCGCGCTCTATCTCGATGGTGGGCTGGAAGCAGCTAAGCAATTCATCACACTGCGTTGGCACGCGTTGGCAAACACCCTGTCCTCGCCTCCCAAAGATGCAAAAACCGCCCTGCAGGAATGGGCGCAGGCGCGATCCCTGCCGGTTCCGGAGTATACGGTGCTGGAACAAACGGGGCCGGCGCATGCGCCGGAATTTACCGTCCGAGTGCTGGTCGTGGGGTATCCGCCGGAGCAGGCGGCGGCGGCTTCCAAGCGCGCTGCCGAACAGACGGCTGCCACCAGGCTGCTCGCAGTGCTGGAGTCTGCATGAGCGACACAGCGTGCGGATTCGTCGCGATTATTGGAGAGCCGAATACTGGCAAATCCACTCTAATTAACGCGCTGGTCGGCCAGAAAATTTCCATCACCACCCCGAAGGCGCAAACCACCCGCACCAACGTGCGCGGGGTGATGACCGACGGCACCACGCAATTTATTTTCATCGACACGCCGGGCATTTTTAACGCGGCGCATAAATTTGAGCAATCGATGGTGAAGGCGGCGTGGTCGGGTGCCGGTGATGCCGATGCCGTGCTGGTGATGGTCGATGCCACCAAGGGAATTACCGAAGGGCTGGGAGCCTTGCTGGATACCCTTGCCCCGCTGGCAAAAAAACCGTTATTTGCGGTGGTAAACAAGCTCGATAAGGTGAACAAGGAGCGGTTGCTGGAATTGGCTACTGCGCTTGCCTCGTATAAACTTTTTAAAGAAATACTATTCATCTCCGCCCTCAAGAACGATGGTTTGGCAGACCTCAAGAAAACGCTGGCGAAGGTGATGCCAGCCGGGCCGTTCCATTACCCGGAAGATGTGGTGAGCGATGTGCAGCTTCGCATGCTGGCGGCGGAAATCACCCGTGAGAAATTATTCCTCATCATGTCGCAGGAGCTGCCCTATGCCTGTTTGGTCGAAACCGAGCAGTGGGATGAGGGCGAAGGGCGGGTGGTCATTTCGCAGATTGTGTATGTGCAGCGCGAGGCGCACAAGAAAATGGTCATCGGCGAAAAAGGCGCGATGATGAAACGCATCGGCTCCAGTGCCCGCCGCGAGCTTGAAAAAATGCTGGAGAAAAAAGTGCATCTTTCGCTGTTCGTCAAAGTGAAATCCGGCTGGAAAGATGACAAGGAAACCTACCGGTTGCTTGGTTTGTCGGATTAGCGCTGCGAAGCGAGTACCGGCAGAGACTTATAAAACATCCAATCCAATATCCACCGCCGGTGCAGAATGGGTAATCGCCCCGACCGAAATGTAATCGACGCCCGTTTCCGCCACTGCCCGCACGTTCGACAAGTTCACCCCACCGGTCGCTTCCAGCAGCACTTTCCCGGCAGTCATCGCGACCGCTTCCCGCAGCATTTCCAATGACATGTTGTCGAGCATGATCCGGTTGGGTTTTGCGGCCAGCGTTTCGGCAAGCTGTGCAAGCGTATCGCATTCAACATAGACCGGCACCTTGCCCGCCCGCCCGTACTTTACGGCCTCTGCCAGATTTCCGGCCAGCGCAATGTGATTATCCTTCACCAGCACTGCGTCCCATAGTCCCATGCGGTGGTTCATGCCGCCGCCCATACGCACGGCGTATTTATCGGTCTGCCGCATTCCGGGCATGGTCTTGCGCGTATCGAGGATTTTTGCCTTTGTTCCGGCAATCGCATCGACATATTGGCGGGTTAGCGTCGCCACGCCAGACATGCGTTGCATCAGGTTCAACGCCGTGCGTTCGCCGGTGAGGATGGCGCGGGCATTGCCGGATAGGGTGGCGATGACTGCGCTTTTTTCCAGCCGGTCACCGTCCTTGGCGCGGGTGTTCACCGTAATATTTTTATCCAGTTCGTCATACACCATTGCTGGCACGTCGATACCGGCGAGCACCATCTCCTGCCGTGCGACGAACGCCACGCTGGTCTGCAAACCTTCAGGGATCAGCAGTCTGGAGGTGATATCCCCGGTGCCGACATCCTCGGCAAGCGCGGTTTTAATGAGGGGAAGAAGAAAGGCAGGCGGCATGAGTTGCGTTGTAAGTTATAAGTTATAGGTTTATGAATATACCAATGAATCACAACTCACAACTTGCAACTCACAACTACGACACCGTCATCATCGGCGCCGGTGGCGCCGGGTTGCGGGCGGCCGTGGCGGCGAGCACTGGTGGTAGGAAAGTAGCCATTATTTCTAAGGTTGCCCCTACCCGCTCCCATACGGTGGCGGCACAGGGAGGCATCAACGCGGCGCTTGGCAACCGGGCGGCGGATGATTGGCGCTGGCATGCGTATGATACCATGAAAGGTTCCTCCTGGCTTGCCGATGAAGATGCAGTGAATTTCATGTGTGAACGCGCACCTGCGGCAATCGTTGAGCTGGAACAGATGGGCATGCCGTTCACCCGTGCCGAGGATGGCAAAATCTACCAGCGCGCCTATGGCGGCCAGCGCACCGAATTCGGCAAAGGCGGCCTTGCCTACCGCGCCTGCGCCGTCGCCGACCGTACCGGGCATTCGCTGCTGCATACGCTGTATGCACAGGCCGTTAAACAACAGGCGACATTTTTTGTTGAGTGCATCGCGCTTGACTTAGTGATGAATGAAGAAGGCGTGTGCTGCGGCGTGCTGGTGTGGGAATTGGAAACTGGTGATATTCATTATATCCAGGCCACCACCACCATCATCGCCACTGGCGGCTTCGGACAGGCCTATGAATCGACCACCGCCTCCTCTATTTGCACTGGCGACGGCGGAGGCATGGCGCTGCGTGCCGGACTCCCGCTCGCCGACATGGAGTTTATCCAGTTCCACCCGACCAGCCTCTATGGTGCCGGTGTGTTGATTACCGAAGGTGCGCGCGGCGAAGGCGGTTCATTGCTGAATGGCCGTGGCGAACGGTTCATGGCCGATTATGCGCCGGATGATATGGAGCTGGCCAGCCGCGATAAAATCTCCCGCGCCATGATGCAGGAAATTTACGCTGGGCGCGGCGCCGGGAAAAATGGCGATCATCTGTGGCTTGATGTGCGCCACCTGCCCGCCGATGTCGTGGAGCACAAGCTCCCTTCGGTGATGAGTATTTGCAAAACCTTCGCCCGCATCGACCCGCGCAAGGAACTGATCCCTGTATTGCCTGCCGTGCATTTTACCATGGGCGGCATCCGGACGAATGCAAGAAGCGAGGCGGCTCCGGGATTGCTTGCCATCGGCGAAGCGGCCTGCACATCGGTGCATGGGGCGAACCGACTGGGGTGCAATGCACTCCTGGAACTGGTGGTATTTGGCAAGGCAGCCGGTGAAGCAGCGACGGCAAACAAGGAAAAACCGCGTCCTCCTTCGCCGGTAAAGCTTCAGGAAACGCTTGGACACTTCCATACGCTCCGCACGGCAACGGGTAAGCTGAAACCAACGCATTTCAGGCGCGAAGTGAAGCGTATTATGCAACAGCACGCCAATATTTTCCGCCATGATTTACGCCTGAAGCAAGGGCTTGTACAGTTGGAAGAGTTGAATAAACGGTTTGCTGCCGAGCTGCTGGTGGCGGATCGCTCGCTGCTCTGGAATAACGAGCTGGTCGAGGCGATAGAAGCTGAAAATCTGCTGCTGCAGGCGCTCGCATGCATGACCGCCGCGACGGCGCGCACCGAAAGCCGCGGCGCGCACTACCGCGAGGATTATCCGGAAATGAATGATGCCACGTGGAAGGTGCATAGCGTGGCGCTGCTGGCAGGAAATGGAAAGATGCAAGTAGATAAGCAGGATGTACGCACAGCAAAATAGTTGCCAGAGCAGTGATGGCGCGTTACAAACGCTGACCACCGAACTCTGATTGCTGAATGTATGCCCATCATCACCCTCCCCGACGGATCAACCCGTTCCTTTGACAAACCCGTAACCGGCGCTGAACTTGCGGCCAGCATTGGTGCCGGCCTGGCTAAGGCCGCGCTTGCCATGAAGGTCGATGGCGTGCAAAAAGACATCTACTTGCCCATCGAAAAAGACGCGAAGGTGGAAATCCTCACGCCCAAGCAACCTGAGGGGCTCGATGTGTTGCGGCACACGACGACGGCGCAAGTGCTCGCCCGCGCCGTGAAAGAACTGTATGACGGCACGAAACTCGCCATTGGCCCCACCATCGAGAACGGTTTTTACTATGACGTAGAAAGCCCCGCACCGATTCCCGAAGGTGACCTACCGAAGATTGAGGCGCGGATGCGCGAGATCATCGCTGAGGGCAACAGCGTAGTGCGTGAAGTATTGCCGAAGGCCGAGGCGATGGAGTTGTTTAAAAAGCGCGGTGAGCCCTACAAGGTGGAGATTATCGAAGGTGCGCCGGAAGGTGGCATTTCCATCTACCGTCAGGGTAATTCCGATTTTGTCGATTTGTGCTTCGGCCCGCACGTCCCAAGTTTCGCGCACATCTCACCTGCGTTCAAGCTCACCCGCGTGTCGGGCGCTTATTGGCGTGGCGATTCCAAAAACAAACAGCTCACGCGGATTTACGGCGTGCAGTTTGCCGCCGAGAAAGAGCTGAAGGCCTACCTCACCCAGCTTGAGGAAGCCGACAAGCGCGATCACCGGAAGCTTGGCAGGGAACTCGATTTATTCCACATTGAAGAACATTCGCCGGGCATGATTTTCTGGCACGACAAGGGCTGGACGATTTACCGCCTGCTCGAAAATTTCATCCGCGAGAAAATCCGTGCTAAAGGTTATATCGAGGTGAAAACCCCGATACTCGTCGATCGTTCGCTATGGGAAGCGTCCGGCCACTGGGAAAAATTCCGCGAAAACATGTTCACCGCCGAAATTGAGGACGACAAGGTGCTGGCGGTGAAGCCGATGAACTGCCCGTGCCACGTGCAGATTTTCCGGCAGGGACTCAAATCCTACCGCGATCTGCCGCTCCGCATGGCCGAGTTCGGCACCTGCCATCGCAACGAATCCAGCGGTTCGATGCATGGGATTATGCGTATTCGCGGCTTCACGCAGGACGACGCACATATTTTTTGCACCGAAGACCAGATCACCTCCGAGACCATCGCCTTCTGCGATTTGCTGAAAGAAGTCTACAAGGCGTTCGGCTTCACCGAGGTGAAAGTGAAATTCTCCGACCGCCCGCCCGTGCGCGCCGGCGAAGATGCAACCTGGGACAAGGCGGAAGGCGCGCTCAAAGCTGCGGTCAATGCCGCTGGTCTGGAATGGACGCTGAATCCTGGCGAAGGCGCGTTCTACGGCCCCAAGCTCGAATTCGTGCTGCGCGATGCCATCGGCCGCGACTGGCAATGCGGAACGCTGCAGGTGGATTTCGTGCTGCCGGAACGTCTGGACGCCAACTACATCGCCGAGGATGGTAACAAAAAACGTCCGGTGATGCTCCACCGCGCGATTTTGGGCTCGCTCGAACGCTTCATCGGCATATTAATTGAAGAATATTCCGGTAAATTCCCGCTTTGGCTGGCGCCAACACAGGTGATGGTTGCGACCATCACCGACGCGGCGATCCCCTACGCGGAAGAGGTGGCAATGAAGCTACGTGCCGAAGGTCTGCGCGCTGAGCTCGACATTCGCAACGAGAAGATCAATTACAAAGTGCGTGAGCATTCCAACAATAAAATCTCCGCCCTGTTCGTGGTGGGTGCCAAAGAGGCTGAAACCGGTCAGGTATCGGTGCGGCGGCTGGGTTCTGAGGCGCAGGCGGTAATGCCGCTGCCGGAAGCGATTGTGATGCTTGCCGCTGAAGCTCGCCAGCCTTAATCTATAAATAGTTATAAAATAGCATGTTAATGGCGCATGCCACACATCTATTAACAAATGGTTAAATAAACTTAATATTTTTTGACTTTCGCAGCCCGGGCGGTTATAATGCAACCACGTAAACCAGTGGGACAGGCCGCATGCCGGAATCGGATTATGATCGCCGTTTGAGGGAGAATCGTGAGCGCCACCGCCGGCAGATGGCTGGTGAGCCGGTCGATGAACTCGCCGCACCGCCGTCGGTTGCCGAAGAGCCTGTCACGCCCCCCTCACCTCCCGTCGCCGCTAAACCGGCTTCACGCGAATTACCGCCGGATCACGCGCTGGCGGACGATGTTCCGGATGATATATTGTTTGGCTCCGCATCTTCAGCCTCGTCACCGTCAATGCGGTTCGGGGCGCCATCCGCACTCTCCGAGAGCATGATGATTGCAACGGCGTCGTTTGATGAGCGGAAAGCTTTTCCCATTCCGGAGGACGTTGGTAAAATTTTGAAGGGGATGAATCTGGCCGATCGCGCCATTATTGAGGCCGAATATTCGCCCCGCACCAAACCGGGAGAGCAGCAGGCGGATATTGACCGTATTCTGGAAGGGCTGAAACCCTGGCAGCGAACATTGCTTACAGGCGAACTTCGTTTGAACGATGAGGCAAAAAAATCAGCCGAGCAGCATCGCGCTGGCATTATCGACGATCATGTGCAGGCGGTTCGTAATGAGCTTGGGCAGGTTCCGGTTGAGGCATTGATGAATGCACTGCCGTCGATGGATGAGTCGGTGTTACCGGCAGTGGCTGCGGCTGCGGCGATAGCCCCGCTTGACGACGATGGGCTGGTACTGGATCGCGGCCATGTTCTTGATGAGGATGGAGACGACGCCAGCATCTTTGATTCGCAGGTGCGTGCAAACGAGATGATGGATCCGGCTGATTTTGATCTCGCGGATAGCGTTACAATGACCGGTAATAAAGATGATATCATGTTGGGTAATGGCGTCACTATGCATGATGCCGCGCCGCGCAGCGCTGCCGAGACGTTAACGGCAATGAAATCCTCGGACTCCACCAGTCCCGACATGCCAGCGTTGGAGCAACCGAAAGAGCTGGAAATCGAGCCTGATCAATGGAAATTACTGACCAAGCCGCTGGCAAAAGACCGCAAACCAAAAAATGTGGTGATGATCATTGATACGGGGTTGGGTTCTGCTGCGGATATCGCTGGAGAGATTAATGCGCGCTCGAAACTGGTGAATAAAAGCCGCCAGGTGGTTGACAGCTCGTCGGTGATATTGGAGAGGCCGGTGGCTGACCTCAGGGATTTAGAGAGGCTCACGCGACTGAAAGATGGCGCCGCCAGCCCGGGACTGGTGCGTTACAGTGTGATAAAAAATGAACAAGAACCACCATGTGTGATCTGTGAGGTGGCTCGCCCGGATGCGATCATTATCACTGCTGCCGATAGTTTGCTGTCCGACCATAACCCGGCCATATCGGAAGCGTTTGATGATAAAACCAGGGCAAAAAATAAGGAACTGGAAGCGGCACGTAAGAGCGGCTATGCTGAGCGCACCGAGCGATTTGTTGCTCAGGTGGAAAAATTGTCACGCACGCATGACGCCATTGGTCGCGAGGTATCTCGCCCCGTCGTCATTTATTCGATGACCTTAAAAAACCTGCTGACCGATGAGCAAAAAGAACGTTTACAGCAATGCGGCGCGACACTGGTTCATTATTCGGATGTATGTGATAGCGTTGAGCAGCGCGTCCGCAAGAAAATGACCGAGGATGCGATGGCAGCCCCCGCACCTAAGTCTGGTGGGTGGTTTAACAAGCCAAAACCGCCGCAACCACTCAGGATCGACGAGGCGGAGCTTCAGGCTCAGATATCGCAGAACGTACCGATTGTTGCCGCAACCATGGTGGTAGATGCGGCAATAGGGCCGCTTAAAGAACGCCGCAAGGAACTCGCTGCTGCGGCCAGATAGTTGCCGCTATTCCACATGGGGATAAGAAAAACCCTTGATTTTCCCGTTTAAATCGGGCATGGAGATAGCCCCGTTGCCGTGAATCCGCAAGTTGCGGTTGGCGGCTGTTATTTTTTAAACAATGTTGGAGGACCTTTTGCAGTATCTGGTACAAGCTCGCGTATGAGCAAATCTGATGAACCGCGTATCAACCGTCAAATCACCAATCCGTCGATTCGTCTGGTAGATCACAATGGCAACATGGTCGGCGTCGTCGCCGTTGCCGAAGCACTCAGGATGGCAGAAGTCGTAGGGCTCGATCTTGTCGAAGTGTCCCCCGCCGCCAATCCCCCGGTATGCAAAATACTGGATTACGGAAAATACAAATACGAAGTGCAGAAAAAAGCGCACGAAGCCCGCCGCAAGCAGAAAGTGATTGTGGTGAAGGAAATCAAGCTGCGCCCGACGATTGACAAGCACGACCTGGAGATTAAGATGCGCCACGTTGCGGAATTTCTGCAGGAAGGCGACAAGGTGCGGATATCCATGCGCTTCCGTGGTCGTGAGATGGATCACGTCGAAATCGGCCAACAGGTGCTGGAACGCGTGCAGGAGCAGCTGAAGGAGATTGGCAAGATTGAACAATCTCCTAAAAGTGAAGGCAAGCAAATCGTTATGCTAGTGGGTCCCAAGTAATTAACGGAAGGAGTTGGCTATGCGTGGTTCTTATCAGCTTATCGGATGTGGTTTTCTGGCCATGACATTATCTGCCTGTGAACCGCCGAAACCGGCAAAGCCAGCTCCGACCGCACAGGATATTCATAAATCATTGAGCGCTTCCTGCACCAAGACCCTTCCGCCGAAAAGCACCAAGAATGAGCTGATGCAATGTATGGCCGCGCAAGGCGATACGATTGCCCAGGTGTTCCTTGCCAACGATCTGCTGACCAAAAACCGCACCAAAGAGCGTTGCGGTAAGGCGGTGTGGTGGCTGGATAAGGCGGCGCACAAGAAAGATGTGGTTGCCATGGCCGCGCTGGCGCAACTTTATCAGGGCGAACGCCTGTATAAAACCGGGCAGGACATCACCGTATGCACCCGCCTTGGACATGTGAAGAAAGACAAGGTGAAGTCCTACGGTTATTTGCTGGCGGCGCAGAATATCGCCGACCAGAAAAAGCCAAAAGACCCCAAAAAGCCGTTCATTTCCTGCCGGCCGGATTACAAGCTCCAGCTTGAGTCATGGGCGGAAAAGATGACGCCGGTACAAAAAGCCGACGCAATAAAATTTGCCAACACACTAGCCCCCAAACCTAAGGAAACAAAATAATGCCTAAAGTGCTGATTGCCGACAAACTCTCCCCGCAAGCTATCGATGTGTTCAAACAGCGCGGTGTCGAAGCCGATGTGAAAACTGGCCTTACCCCGGAGGAGCTGCTCAAGATCGCTGGTGAGTATGAGGGCATTGCAGTACGTTCCGCCACCAAGATTACCAAGGATGTGCTGGCGGCGGCAAAGAAACTGAAAGTGGTTGGCCGTGCCGGGATCGGCGTGGATAACGTCGATGTTCCGGCGGCGACGGCCAGTGGCGTGGTGGTAATGAATACGCCGTTTGGCAACTCGGTGACGACTGCCGAGCATACCATCTCGCTGATGATGTCGCTCGCTCGCCAGATCCCGGAAGCCAACGCTTCCACCCATGCGGGTAAGTGGGAAAAAAATAAATTCATGGGCGTGGAGCTTTCGGGCAAGACGCTGGGGCTTATCGGCTGCGGCAATATCGGTGGCATCGTGGCCGATCGCGCCCAGGGGTTAAAAATGAAGGTGATTGCCTATGACCCGTTCCTTTCCAAAGAACGCGCTGAGGCGATGAACCTTGAAAAAGTAGAGCTGGATACGTTGCTGGAACGTGCGGATTTTATCACGCTTCACACGCCGCTTACCGAGACCACCAAGAACATCCTGAACAAAAACACCCTCAAAATGTGCAAAAAAGGTGTGCGGATTATCAATTGCGCGCGCGGTGGCCTGATTAACGAGGCCGACTTGAAAGCGGCACTGGAATCCGGCCAGGTAGCAGGCGCGGCGCTAGACGTATTTGAAGAAGAACCGGCAAAATCCAATCCGCTGTTCGGCATGGCGAATGTGGTGTGCACTCCGCACCTCGG
Organism: uncultured Rickettsiales bacterium; assembly: GCA_964518725.1. GTDB lineage: Bacteria > Pseudomonadota > Alphaproteobacteria > Rickettsiales > SXRF01 > JANRKF01. The sequence continues at coordinate 40,277 of CAZFKP010000005.1, forward strand.
CGCCTCCACCAACGAAGCGCAGGAAAATGTCGCGGTGCAGGTCGCGGAACAGATGGCCGATTATCTGACCACCGGCGCGGTAACGAATGCGCTCAACATCCCGTCCATGTCGGCGGAGGATGCGAAGGCTCTGAAACCCTACCTGACGCTGGTGGATCAGCTTGGCAGCTTCGCGGGGCAGCTCACCGAGCACGGGCTGAAAAAAATCGAAATCGAATATGATGGCAAGGCGTCGCTACTCAACACCAAGCCGCTCACCGCTGTGCTACTGAAAGGCCTCCTCACCCCGTTGGTCGCGGGCGTGAATATGGTGAATGCACCGATCATTGCCAAGGAGCGCGGCATCGAAGTGTCGACCATCAGCCACGAACGCGCCGGGGATTACTCGACGCTGGTGCGTGTCACGGTGACGACCGATCGTCGTACCCGCACAGTGGCGGCGACCTTGTTCGCTGGCGAGGCTCGCATTGTCGAAGTCAATGGCACCAAGCTCGAAGCCGGGCTAGGTTCGCGTATGCTGTATGTGAATAATGACGACAAGCCGGGTTTCATCGGCTCGTTGGGGACGGTGCTGGGCAAGGCGGGTATCAATATCGCCTATTTCCACCTTGGCCGGAATACGGCTGGCAGTGAGGCGGTGGCGCTGGTTGAGGTTGACCAGGATATTCCTGCCGGGCTGATGGAGGAAATCAGCAAGATGCCGAGCGTGAAGCAAGCCAAGCTGCTCACATTCTAGCCGGTTCGTAGCATGGCACGCAAACCCACCCCACCGGATGACGATAAGAAGTCGTGGGGGCTGCGGGTGCACTGCCCTGCTGAAAGTCCTCACCGCCCGGTCAATTATGCTTCTGCGCGCTACTTTTCACCGGATGGGGAAATCGATTGGGATAAATGGGGCGACATGATTAAGCATGCCACCCCGGAGCAAAAGCTGGCTGTGCGGCGCATGCTGGCAGATCGAGGCACTGGAGTATTCACAGCGTTTGAAAAATCATGCCATGACAATGCCGATCATATCAACACGGCCATTGAGCAGCATGTGGCGTTCAGCAATGTTGGTCAGCATGCAAGAAGGTCGGCGATCTTCAACCATTATGTCGCCAAGACGCGCCACATTTTACAGCAGGAAGCTAGTGGAGGAAAAGTCGATTGGGAAGTTCATGAAGATCCCCAAAAGTACCACATTTTTGATCCGGACATGAAGCCCGAGATGCATCATGCCGGGAATGCCATTCAGGATTTGCAGCTATTGCTGTTCAGCATCCACTCAAGTAAGAATCCAATGGTGGAGATGCTAACGGCTCAGCCGCTATTGATACTCATCTTGATTAGTGAATTGAATGCTTCTCTGGTGCCGCCTCATCCTCCGGCACCGGGTGGCGGCCGCCGCGAGTATGGCCGGGGAGCATGATAATATCTTACATGGAGAATCCGCATGAAGCTTTTTTATTCCCCCAATTCCCCCTATGCCCGCAAGTGCCGGGTTATGATTCTGGAGAAAAACATTGCCGGGGTCGAGCAGGTGGCGGTGATGCCTGCCGACAACCCGCCGGAACTCTGGGCGGTGAATCCGCTTGGTACCGTGCCGGCGCTTGTCACTGACGATGGGTTGCACCTGTGCGACAGCCAATTGATCTGTGAATATCTCGACAACCTTCCCTCCCCGGCACCGAAGCTTATTACCGATGATGCCGGTGCGCGGCTATGCATCATGGCGCTTGCCGAAATGGCGCACGGCATGATGGACGCGGCGGTTGTGTGTGTGATGGAAGGTCGGCGTCCGGCGGATAAGCAATTGGTTTCCACGGTTGAGCGCAAAGAAAAGGCCATCCTTCGCACCATCGACAAAATTGCGGCGGCCAACCTTGATTTCAGTCGCCCCCTCTCCCTCGGCACAGTGAATCTCGCCATTGCCTTGCTCTATGTCGATTTCCGCCTGCCGCATCTTGGCTGGCGCGACAAGCATGCAGTGCTCGCCGCATGGGTGGATACGATGGCCAAGCGCCCGTCATTCTCTGCAACATCGCCACAATAGCGTTAAGAGAAAATTAGTATTCTTGTTCTAGTACCGAAGTTACAGCGCATTGAAATGAATTCGAGCGCATAGGGAAGTACGATGAGCGATGTAAGCATAGCAAGTATCATCAATAATATTCAGCAGCGGATTGAGAAATTCGCCAAGACCAGCGAAACTATCGCGGGGCAGACGAACCTTTTAGCACTTAATGCCACCATTGAGGCTGCGCGTGCTGGCGAGGCTGGAAAAGGCTTCGCGGTGGTTGCCGGAGAAGTAAAAAATCTGGCGACACAGGCGGCGCAGAATTCCAAGGAACTACGCACGCTGGTCATTAAAGAGATCCAGGCGCAGACCTCGGTGCTGCAAAAGCAGTTTGACGAAAGCGAATATACGCGCCTCTACGAAATGGCGCAGACGCTGGTGCAGCTGATTGTCCGCAACCTCTATGAACGCACCGCCGATGTGCGCTGGTGGGCGACCGACGATGCGCTCTACCGTGCGCTCGAGTCGCTCAAGCAGGAAGATATTGACCATGCCACCTACCGGCTGGGGCTGATCAATCGTTTTTATTCAGTATATATGAACCTTGTGCTGGTCGGGCTGGACGGCAAGGCGATCGCCTGCTCCAACCCGTCGCAATATGCCAATGTCATCGGCACGAACATGTCCGAGGTCAATTGGGTCAAGCGCGCGTTCGGCACCCATAGCGGCGATGAATATATCGTCGATGATATTTTCCGTGACCAGATGCACAATAATAAGCTGGTGGCGGTGTATGCCACGGCGGTGCGTCACGGCGGCAAGGTGGACGGCAAGGTGGAAGGCGTGCTCGGTGTGTTCTTCGATTGGGAAGAACAGGCGCGCGTAATTGTCGAATCTGAGCCGAACCTGAGCGCGGAAGAGTGGAAACGCAGCCGCGTGATGCTGCTCGACCAGAACATGCGGATTATTGCCAGCTCCAGCCACGAAGGCCTGCTATCGGTCTTTTCACTGCGGCATGAAGGTAAGCAAAAAGGATTTTATTTTAACGATAATGGAGAGCTGGTGGCCTATGCCAAGACCATCGGCTATCAGGAATATGACGGTTTGGGATGGTACGCCGTCATTGTGCAAAAGCCCAAGTAATCTGGGAGAATTACCGGCTTTAATTTATAACAACTTAGGGGACGTTTATGCTGCAATTCAAAAAATACTGGCCGTTACTGCTTTCTTTCCTGCTACTACCATTTCCGGCGTTAGCGGAAGTGAATAGCGGCGACACTGCGTGGATGATGACATCCACGGCGCTGGTGTTGATTATGACGCCGGGTCTGGCATTCTTCTACGCCGGCATGGTGCGTAGCAAGAACGCCGCCTCTACCTTATACCAGAACGTTATCGCGCTCGGCGTGATCGGGCTGTTATGGGTCGTTATCGGCTTCAGCCTTGCCTTCTCTGGTGGTGATGGCTTCATCGGCGATACGGCGAAAATGATGCTCAGCGGTGTTGGTCAGGAGCCTGATGGCACAGCTACCATTCCGTACCTTGTGTTCATGATGTTCCAGATGATGTTTGCGATTATTACCCCGGCGTTGATGACCGGTGCATTCGCTGAACGTATTCGTTTTACGTCGTGGCTCATTGTGCTCGTCCTGTGGAGCCTGGCGGTGTATTCGCCGGTAGCGCATTGGGTGTGGTCGTCGAGTGGTTGGTTGTTTGCCAAAGGCGCGCTCGATTTCGCGGGTGGCTTTGTGGTACACATGACGGCGGGTTTCTCGGCGCTGGTTGCGGCGATTGTTCTTGGTAAACGCCGCGATTTTGGTGGCGCACACAAGCCGCATGACCTCGGCATGGTCGTGCTTGGCACCGCACTTCTCTGGTTTGGCTGGTTTGGGTTCAACGCCGGTTCGGCGCTGGGTTCGAATGGCCTGGCCGCACAAGCGTTCACCACAACCTTCATCTCGGCTGCTGCGGCGATGTTGATGTGGACGCTGGTGGACATGATAAAAGACGGCAAGCCAACGGTTATGGGCGGTTGCATCGGCGTGGTGGCGGGTCTGGTTGCCATTACCCCTGCAGCAGGCTTTGTGACTGCCGGTTCGGCAATCATTATCGGCCTCCTCGCTGGCTCGGTGTGCAATATTGTTGCGCGCATGGTCAAAGGCACCTTCAAGATCGATGATTCGCTCGACGTGTTTGCCTGTCACGGGATCGGCGGCTTGCTCGGTTGCATCATGACTGGGTTGCTCGCGACCAAGGCGGTGAATGCCGCCGGTGCTGACGGCCTGCTTAATGGCGGTGACACAGTGTTTGCCGCGAACCTGACCGGTGCGGCTGCCGTTGCGGTCTACAGCATGGTGGTCACGTTCATTATCCTGAAAGTGGTGAATGTCGTTTCGCCGCTGCGTGTTTCGGATGTTGATGAGGCCGCTGGTCTCGATAGCAGCCAGCATGGCGAGAAGATCAACAGCGCTGTGTAAGCACTGAAGGTTGCTAAAAAATCAGCGGGGCAGTGAAAACTGCCCCGCTTTTTTATGTTTTTTATTTAAACGTTCTGATGAACAGGAGTGCGGCGATCACACGGCGAGTCTTTGCCGCCGACGCAGGGGCTTTTCAAATCCGGCACCGGGTTGCTGCACGCGGCAAGCAACAGGGCGGAGCATAGTAGGAGTGTCAAAGTTTTCATGGAATATTTTCCTCGCGATGGCTGCATTATACAAATAATACCGATAAAACGCCAGCCTTTTCACGGCTATCCCAAAAATGAACAGAAAAATATCGGCGGCGTTTATTTCATTTTAAGAGAAAAATGCAATATTTCACCGACGTCGTATTTATCACAATGGAGTCCCTATGAGGCATTCTTTTCTGCCTTTCTTGCTCGCTACCACCATATTTTCTGCGGCTGCCCATGCCATGGAGGCCGGTGATTGGGTTGTACGTGCCCGCGCCGTCGGCGTCCTGCCGCAGGAGGATGCTGATATCACCGGGGCGGTTACCGGAAGTTCAATCCATATCGATAATTCCATCGTGCCGGAAGTGGATGTCAGCTATTTTGTTACGCCAAACATCGCCCTCGAGCTGATCGCCGCGACTACGCCGCACGACGTCAGTGCCAGCAACACCAGCGCTGGACATTTGGATCTCGGCAGCGCCTGGCTGTTGCCACCTACCCTTACCGCGCAGTACCATGTGACACATTTGGGGGTCTGGAAGCCATACGTTGGAGCCGGGGTGAATTACACCGTTTTCTACAAAGAGAAAGCCGCTGGCTCATCTATCTCCGATATCAAATATGACAATAGCTTCGGCCCGGCACTGCAGGCAGGGGTGGATTACATGGTTGACGAGCGTTGGATGCTGAATATCGACGTGAAGAAAATCTGGATTAACTCGGACGTGAAAATCAACGGCGGCGCGGTGCGTGCCGATGTGGATATTAATCCATGGTTGGTTGGCGTGGGTGTTGGCTATCGTTTCTAGAGTGACGAGCGCGAATCAGCTATAAGAGCTCCTCATACACCGCCAGTGTCTTTTCGCACATGGCTTCAAGCGAGAAGCGTTCTGCCTGCTCGCGTGCCGAGGCGGCGATCTGCCGGCCAAGCGCCTCATCAACATGCAGCGCATTGTCGATAGCGCGGGTCAGTGCTTCCACATCACCTGGGGGAACCAATAGGCCGGTTTCCCCGTGAATGACCGTTTCCTGTGGGCCGCCATGGTTGGTGGCGATCACAGGCTTGCCCATCGCTTGCGCTTCGAGCACCACCCGGCCAAAGGCTTCCGGCTCGATCGAGGTGGCGACCACGACACGTGCGAGCATATAGGCTTCGGTGATATATTGCGTATGTTCGGCAAAGCGTACATGCCCTTCCAGTCCGAGTTCAACGATCAGCCTCTCCAGCTCGGCTTTGTAGTTGCCGCGTTTTTTATCATCGCCAAGGATGACGGCGAAAAAATTCCGGTTGGGGAGCTGGGCAAGCGCCTTGAGGAAGACATCCTGCCCTTTCCAGCGGGTGATACGGCCGGGAAAAAGAATGATTGGCAGATCCATTGGCAGGCGCCATTCCTTGATGAGCGCGTCCATCCGTTGGTGCGAAAACAGGTCGGGGGTGAACAGGTTTAAATCCACTCCGCGGTGGATGACGCGGATTTTATTGGCATCCACCTCGTAATTCGCCTTGATGTGTTCGGCGATAAAGTTGGAAATGGCGATCACGCGCTCGCCCTTCAGCATCACGCTGTTATATTTTTTCTTGAGCGCGTTCTGGTTGCTGTAGGTGCCGTGGAAGGTGGTCACCATTTTGCAGCCGGTTTTTTGGCAGGCCAGCCAGGCGCTCCACGCCGGGGCGCGGCTGCGCGCATGGACGATATCCACCTTATGTTCGCGGATGATGTTCGCGAGCTTGCGGGCGTTCATCAGGATGGTTAGCGGATTTTTGCTCGCAAGCGGCAGGGAAATGTGCTCGGCACCGCAGCGGAAAAGCTGGTAGACCATCTTGCCGCCGCTGGAGGCGACCAGCGCCCTGCCCCCGTGTTGCTGGATGGCGCGGGCGATTTCCACCGTGCCGCGCTCGACCCCGCCGCTTTGCAGGGCGGGCAAGACTTGCAGGATGACCGGTGGGTGGTTCTGGGGCATGGCATAGCGCTAGATTTGATTGCGCGCGCCGTCAAGAGGCTTTTGACCTCAGGCTGGAAATTGGTTATGGTATAGCCAATGAACTTTATCATTGGCTATGTGAATCGAGACCGAAAGTCCGATTCGCCGCGCCGAAGGCAGCGTCCGAATGCGTGAGCATTCGGTTAGTCAGACACATGTAAATATTTACCACAAGAGTGTGCATATGCCTGCAACCAGTTTTTACACTCCCCCCCACCGTCCGGCGACCATCGTTGCTATCGGTGGTGGCATTGTGCAAGATCCCGAGCGCCCTGACCGTCTCCAGAATCCCGGTCATATCTTGGATCGAATCGGTGAATTGGCGCAACTGCCAGGTAAGGCGGTGATTGTGGTCAGCCTGGGGTTTGAGGATGCATCTAAAAGCGATTACTATATTGAAACGTACGGGCGTGAATTCACCGAGCGCGGTGCGGCGAAGATCATTGGTGTGAGCAAGCTTGAAGATTTATCCGATCCGGCGGTGCTGGAGGCGCTGCGTTCGCCCGATACGGCGCTGGTGCATTTCTGCGGCGGCGACCAGAAGCGGTTCATGGCCGCGCTGCAAGGCATAGATTTTGCCGATGTGCTGAAAGATCGCGTGCAGCGGGGCGGCATTGTTGTGTCGGGTAATTCCGCCGGCGCGCATATTCTGTCCGATTATATGATCAATGAAGAAGATACCCACCGGCGTGGCCTTGGCCTGACCCCGCTGGTCATTGACACCCATGTCGATGTCGATTCGCATATCAGGGAAAAAACCGGTCGGGTTCGCGGCTCGGAGCGCGTGGCGCAGATGCTGGAGCAGACCGCCGCCACACGCGGTATTGCCTTGCCAAAAGGGGTGGCAGTGGCCATCACCGGCGATACGCTCGAAGTTTTCGGGTTGGAAGGAAAAGAAGCCATCCTCCGGCACCAACCGGCGATGGGACAAACCACATCACTTGATGGCAGGCACATTCAAACCGGCGAGTGCCTTACCGTGCCCAGCGGTTGGGCGATGGCGCCGCAGCGTGGCGACGTTGTGCGGGCGGCGTCTTCCTGATGCAGCCATCATTCCTCGAAACCGGTAGCCACCGCCTCGCCTACGATTGCGTGATCGGACGCTCGCCGACGGTGGTGTTTCTTTCCGGTTTCAAATCCGACATGACCGGCAGCAAGGCAACTGCGCTCGCGGCGGATTGTGCTGCCCGCGGGCAGGGATTCATCCGCTTCGATTATTCGGGGCACGGCCAATCGGGCGGCGATTTCATGGAAGGCACCATCGGCCTGTGGTTGCGCGATGTGCTGGCGGTGATCGACGAACTGACCCACGGGTCGTTGGTACTGGTCGGCTCCAGCATGGGAGGCTGGCTGTCGCTGCTCGCTGCGATTGCGCGGCCGGAGCGGGTACATGCGCTGGTGGGGGTGGCCAGTGCGCCGGATTTCACCGAGCGGTTGATATGGGATAAATTAAATGACCAGCAAAAGCATGAACTGATGGAAAAAGGCGTGTTTTATGCGCCGTCTTGTTATGGTGAAGAGCCCTACCCCATTACCCGCACACTGATCGAAGAAGCGCGGCGGCATTTGGTGCTGGGTGCGCGTTTAGACATCACCTGCCCGGTGAGGCTGTTGCACGGCACCCTGGATCAGGACGTGCCGGTGGAGATCGCCCACCTGCTTGCCAAGAAACTTCCGCAAGCAAGCCTCACTCTCATTGATGGCGGCGATCACCGTTTGAGCGAGAAAGCGGATTTACAGCTCCTGTGCGATACGCTAGAAAGCCTACTTTGAAACGTAGGAGACACCATGAAACCCACCGTTAAACCTAAAAACCCCTGCTTTTCCTCCGGTCCTTGCGCGAAGCGCCCCGGCTGGAGCCTTGATGCGCTGAAGGATGCCGCGCTTGGCCGCTCGCACCGTGCGAAAATCGGCAAAACCAAGCTCGAAGCGGTGATTGAAAAAAGCAAAACCGTGCTCGGCATGCCGTCGGATTGGGTGCTGGGGATTGTTCCCGCATCTGATACCGGCGCCATTGAAATGGCGATGTGGTCGCTGCTTGGTTCCCGTGGCGTCGATGTGTTTGCGTGGGAAAGCTTCGGCAGTACGTGGGCGGCGGATTGCAAAAAGCAACTGAAGCTCACCGACCTCAATATTTATGAGGCCGGCTATGGCGCACTGCCCGACCTCAGCAAATATAATAAAGCCCGGGATACGATTTTTACCTGGAACGGCACCACCTCCGGCGTGCGCGTGCCGAATGCGGATTGGATCGCGAGCGACCGTGAAGGCATCGTGATTTGCGATGCCACCTCGGCGGTGTTTGCGATGGATATAACGTGGGATAAGCTCGATGTCGTCACATGGAGCTGGCAGAAGGTGCTGGGCGGCGAAGGCGCGCATGGCATGATCGCCCTCTCCCCGCGCGCCATAAAGCGTTTGCAGGAATATACCCCCAGCTGGCCGATGCCGAAGATTTTCCAGCTTGCCAAGGGAGGCAAACTGATCGACGGGATTTTTAAAGGCGAAACCATCAACACGCCATCCATGCTCTGCGTCGAAGATGCGCTGGATGGGCTGAACTGGGCGGCCTCCCAAGGCAACATCGCCGGGCTCGTGAAGCGCTCGGAAGCCAACCTCGCCGCGCTGGAAAGCTGGGTGGCGAAAACGCCATGGGTCGGGTTCCTCGCCGAGGATAAGGCCATTCGCTCCTGCACCTCCATCTGCCTGAAGATCGTCGATCTGGCTTATCAGGCGCTGGCGCCGGAAGCGCAGGCTGAACTCGCCAAGAAACTGGCCTCATTGCTGGAAAAAGAAGCGGTCGCCTACGACATCGGCGCGTACCGTGATGCGCCTGCGGGCTTGCGTATCTGGGGTGGTGCGACGGTGGAAACTGCCGATATCGAACTGCTCACCGCATGGCTCGACTGGGCGTGGGCAGAAGTAAGCGCCGGCCTCAGCAAGGCGGCCTGAGGTGGGTTGGCTGTGGCGGAAAGAAGAAGAGTTTCCGCCCCATGTCCAGCACAGCGTCGCCGGCACGATGCTCTATATACTGTCGTGCATGCCAGAAGATCCGGAGGCGCAACGGGAGCTGATACTGAGTCAGCAGACGGATAAAAGCAATACTTGGAGCGTTCAGTCCGCTAAAATCATGGAAATGATGCACCCGAACATTGCAGGTTTTTGCGATGAGGTTAAATGCACCGTCAGCCTGAGCCACGATATGAATGACTTGCCGGATCGTGTGCTGTTGCCAAAATCCCATAAACCAATCCAAATCGAGCTGGTATTTTCAGATCTCTATGCCGGGCATAAGGATATCGAGCATCGCCCCGCCCCGTTTGATAAAAAATTCGAGGCGCTGGTAAAAAAGATTGCAGGGAAATCTGGCCTCACATCTACAAAAGATATGTATCATCCGCAGGGTGAGATCAATACGTACCTGTACAGCTCATTCGGGCAGCATTACGTGAGGTTCAGCATTCATCCCGCTGATTACGGCGCGTTCCGTGATGCGCTCGTGGAATTCTATCATGAAACGGGTGCAGCGGCGGAACAGGCAGCATCAAAAGACCCGACGGAACAACTACTCAGGAGATTGAATATTGAACCGCACGTGCCTGCACACAAGCCACGCGGGCGATAATCAGCGACGGCCACCACCGGTACTGCGCGGTGCGCCCTGGCGGAGCTGGCCGCTGCTGCTGACGCTGACCCCGGCGCCACGCAGGGCGCGTTGCTGGCGGAGCGCCTCGCGGGCGGCTTTGCTTTGGTAGCCGAAAATGCCGAGGATCCATTTGGTGAGGCCGTTCAGGTAATTCACGCCTGAGCCGGTGCCATACATGCGGACGCCTTTTTGTCCCCACAGGCTGTTGCCGGACACGCTGCCCCATACGTCGGAGTTGACGGTGCCGTGCACGTTATCGGCCAGGGTGCCGTGTACGTTGCCGGAGAACGTGCCGTGCACGTTGCTGCTCATCGCACCCCACGCCGTGACAGCGCCCTGGCTGCCGAGGGAATGCGGTGCATTCTCATCGCGCCCGTGCACGCCGTAATCATGCTGGCCGACATTGCCGTACATGCCACCGCCAAGCATCGCCGCCTGGGCGGACATGCCGTGGACGTTGATGACATTCGGGTCAATGTAGCTGCCGTGGACGTTGGACATGGCGGCCTGCTGCATCGCCATCTGGCGCTGTTTGATAAAATACGGGCTGTGCTTGTTGATCGCGTCTTCGATCAGCAGCTTGGTCATGTAGGATTTCGGTTTATATTTACCGATTGTCCAGCCGCTGGTGAGCGACATCCGGCCATTCTTGGTATTCACCCGGCCAACCATGTTTCCGGCGATATCAAATATCTGGCCTTTTTTATCGATGTGTCCATTGCTGAAATTCTGCGGCTGCACAATCACCATCTTGCGGAGTTTTTTCTGTTCTTTGGCCGCTTTCTTCATGGATATTTCTTTGAGCGCCTGTTCGGCGCGCGCCGACATCTTGCGCCCTGTAACCAGGTTACCCGAACCCGAGGCGCCTGCCTGCGTCATGGATTTCATCGCTTTTTCCTTGGCCTCTTCCTGACGGCGCTTGAAAATCAGCTTATAGCGCATCTGGGCGGGCAGTTTGCCTTTTTTCTGTGCTTCAAGCTGCAGGATTTCTTTGGCAATTGATTTCTTGCCAGGTTCCCTGCTACCGCTAAAATGGCGAATGGTACTCATGCCACCATTATACGGTAATTTTTATGCAAAAGCCAGCCCTCTGGCGGAAGATTCATCAAATCGTCATAATCACCATATCAGCGGTTTTCCTGGGTTTTGATGCTTATTCTGCCCCGCTTGCCATCGGTGCTCACCGTTTTACGGTGGAGGTGGCTACGACGCCACAAGAGCAGGAAACCGGGCTGATGAACCGCGACCATCTGGCGCCGGATGCGGGGATGCTGTTCGTTTTTCCAAGCGAACAATATGCTTCCATGTGGATGAAAAATACCCTCATCCCGCTGGACATGTTGTTTATTGATACGCATGGCGCGATTGTTTTCATCGCTAAAAACACGGTGCCTGAATCGCTGGATATCATCAGCGCCGACCGGCCGGTAAAAGCCGTGCTTGAACTCGCAGGCGGCACGTGCGACAAGCAAGGGATCACCATTGGGGATAGGGTCAGCCATGCGCTATTTGCTCCTTAGTTTTTGCTTGTTGCTTGAGTTCGGGAATCTGGCAAACGCTCAGGGTGTGGCGACGTTTTACTATCAGCGTGGCAGCATCGCCATTGACCGAAAACAGCCGCCGGTGCTGGCACCTTTGCCATGGCAGGGAGCGGATGCGCCGCGCCAGCAGGAAGGCGTGCGGTTACGGGTGGATGTGGATATTCGCCCTGCCACCAGCCTCTACCGCCAGGAAGGGTGGGTGAATATGGGCGGCCTGTCGGATACGGACGGCATGCTGTTTATCTTCGATACGCCGGAAATTGCGCGGATTTCCCACATGGAGTTCCATCAACCGCTGGATGTGTTGTGGGTTGATGCCACCGGCGAAATTACGTCCATCGCCCCAAGTCTTGCTGTATCGGAGATCGCCGACCCCATTCTTGACCCGAAACCGGCAAAGGCCTTGCTTCTAATGGTGTCTGGCATGTGTGAGCGTGCGGCCATCCGCCCCGGCGACCGGGTTGTGTCGCCCCAGTTTTTCCAGCCGCCACCCAGCATCATGACGGCACCGGAATAATTGCTGGAGTGCCGGATGATAAATAAACTGTTTCTTTTCCCTTAAAAATATGCTAACGTGTGCTTCGATTTAAGGGGAAATCTCAACATATCGCGGGTTTTTCCATTAAGCGCTACTAGATATAGTTTGATAACTTTGCGGTTGTTCCAAAAGAAATGGCCGCGCAACGGAAAGTTGGGAAACGCTATGGCTAAAGCAATACTCAAAAAAAATGTAAAAAAAGTTTCAAAACCGGCTGCAAAGAAGGCCGTGAAGAAGGCTGCTGCTTCTAAAAAGGCAGTAAAGAAACCGGCGGCTCGTAAAGTGGTTGCTAAAAAGCCGGTGGCCAAGAAGCCTCTGGCTCGTAAAGTGGGTGCTAAAAAGCCAGTAGCCAAAAAACAAACGACAAAACAAGCGAGCAAAAAACCAGCCGCGAAGAAGCTTGTTGCGAAAAAAACAGTGGCCAAAAAAACGGTAAAAATAGTGGCCAAAAAGATTCAGGCGAAAAAACCAGCGGCTAAAGTCGTTGTTAAGTCGGCTCCGAAAAGCACGTCGCAGTCAAGAGTGGCGGCCATCAAGGCAACGCCGGTTGCGGTGGTGACCGCGAAAGACCAGAAGGCGTTCTATAAAGTCGGGAACTATGTGGTGTACCCGACACATGGTGTCGGCAAGATCATGGCGGAAGAAACCCAAATGATCGGCGATATCGAACTGCGCCTTCTCGTCATCAATTTCGAGAAAGACAAGATGACGCTGCGTGTGCCGATGAGCCGCGCTGCGGCTGCGGGCTTGCGTCCCATCAGCAGTGCCGACAAAATGAAAGAAGTGTACGTGACGCTGAAAAGCAAAGCGAAAACTTCGCGTGGCATGTGGTCGCGCCGGGCTCAGGAATATGAAGCTAAAATCAATTCCGGCAACATCATCCTGATTTCGGAAGTGGTGCGCGACCTGCACCAGAACGTCGACCAGTCAGAACGTTCCTATTCCGAGCGCATGATCTATGAAAACGCGCTGAACCGTTTGATGGGCGAAGTAGCGGCTGCCGAAGGCACCGATACGAAAGTGGCCTACGACAAGCTGATGAAGCTCCTGCGCGCCAAAGTGGCCGCGGCCGCTGCGCTCAAAGAAGCGGCGTAATCTGCGCGACTGACAATAAAAAAGGCGCCTTCGGGCGCCTTTTTTATTGGCTTAACCAAAGCCTAACCTTCTGTTGTTATAGTTAATATCAATTAACGAGAGAATGTATGGCTAAAAATAAAATTTTGTATCGCTCAAGCATTGCAAAATTAATAGAGTATATCAGAGCAGTCGAATTAACGTATCTTAGCCCGGGCGACTCCGATGAATCTGATCGTTTCAGCCAGCAAAGCGATGAAGACCAAGCGATGTCGCGGGTGTTGTTGCCTCAGGTGGCGGCGATCCTTGGAAGAATCAATGAAGTGTTGGAGACGCGCATATGGCTGGGTGAAGATGAATTGCGGCATATTTTCATAACCAAATGGGAGGAGCAAAGTCGTGCTTATCGTAGAAAAACCCTAACTGAAACGAAGGATCTCAATGAAGCGCTGATTCTAAATTCCAGCTTGGGAGAGGCCGCAGCAGCAGCGCTTGTTGATAATCCTGAATCCTTAGCCATAGAAGCGGCCACTGCGTTGGCATTGAATGATGTAATGCTGCCTGTTATGGTGCTGTTCAAACACTTCTCCTCTCAAGGTCAGGGTGAAGCTCGAGGCAGTTAAGCCGGCGCCTGGGCAGATAGGCATGCTCATAAGCCGCGTAAGTAAAAAGGTTCCTAGAATTTTTTAGCGCCCATGCCCGCGGCGATCCAATGGTGATTTTCCTGGCAGGCAAGAAAAAAGTTGTAGTGCCTGCTCCTTTGTAAACTGGTGATCTGCGGGGTCGGGTCTTGGGTGGTGGTCGGGTTGACGGCATGAATATTAAATTTGAGGGAGAGCCGCGGAGTAAAAATGCTCCGGTGTTTGATTTGAACGTGACTATTTCTGGTAAGGGCCTGCAAAATGAAATCTATAGGACCTCCGTTGGCGAGGGCGGAGAAACCATAGCGCAAGTGCTGGATTATGTGTTCGGGCGCGTTGCAGGCCAAGTGAAAGAGAAGCCGGGGGTAGGCAATGTTCCCGGCTCGGTTGTAGCTGAGAACACGACCCCTGCCACGCCAGCCGCTGGGGTTGTAAAAGCCTAACCCAGCCTTCATCAAATCGTCATATTTCTTGCGGGAATTTATGATAATATGGACGCAAAGGATGGATTTATGGCTGAAACACTGATTCTCAAGACCAACCAGACACCCACCTATTTCAATAAGGATGCCGCCATCGGCCTATTGATTCCCGGCATTGGGATTATTGGCGCTGTGGTCGGCGCGTTCATCGGCAAAGACCGTATGGAAAAAGAAGCCGCCGCCGGAAAGCCGGTCGGTGAGCCGACGTTCTGGAATAAAGACGCGCTGCTCGGCGGGCTGCTCGGACAGACGTTGGGGGCTATCGCTATGCTTGCGGTCGTCGCGGCGGCACCCTTTATGCCGGTGATCGTGCCTGCGGTGGCCGAGGGCGCCGGATTGCTGCTTGCCGGCGGCGGATTGGCCGGATTGGTGACGGGCGTTTTCCTCGGCGGCAATGCCGGGAAAGAGCGCATGCTGCAGGAATATACCATGGCCGCCGTGCAATCGCATGAACAGGCAGGCCGCAGCCGCACACAGGAGCCGCAACAGGCGATGGCCGAGGAAAAAGGCCACACGAAAAACCACGCGCAGGAGATTATCGCCGCCCGCCAGCGCGACGCCGCCGAGATGATTCAGCGTTAGGCGGCTTTCCCGGCTTTCTTTTTTGAAAGCAGCGGCGCGATATATTTCCCGGTGATGGAATCCTTGTTTTTGGCCACCTCTTCCGGCGTGCCGGAAGCCACGATTTTGCCGCCCTTGATGCCGCCGCCGGGGCCGATGTCGATGATATGGTCGGCGGTTTTAATGACATCGAGGTTGTGTTCAATCACCACGATCGTGTTGCCGGCGTCGACCAGCGTGTGCAGCACTCTTAGCAATTTGGCGATGTCGTCGGAATGCAGGCCGGTCGTTGGTTCGTCGAGGATATAGAGTGTGCGGCCGGTGGCGCGTTTACTGAGTTCCTTGGCGAGCTTGATGCGCTGCGCCTCGCCGCCGGAGAGCGTGGTGGCCGACTGGCCGATGGCGATGTAGCCAAGCCCCACCTCCTGCATGGCGAGTAGCTTCTCGCGGATGGAAGGTTGGGCGGCAAAGAAATTCACCCCGTCATCGACGGTCATTTGCAATACGTCGGAAATGGATTTGTCTTTGTATTTCACATCCAGCGTCTCGCGGTTATAGCGCTTGCCGTGGCACACGTCGCATTTCACATACACGTCCGGCAGGAAGTGCATTTCGATTTTGATGAGGCCGTCGCCCTGGCATGCTTCGCAGCGCCCGCCCTTCACGTTGAAGGAGAAGCGCCCGGCTTCGTAGCCGCGTGCCTTTGATTCTGGCAGTGCGGCGAACCAGTCGCGGATCGGGGTGAAAGCGCCGGTGTACGTGGCCGGATTGCTGCGCGGCGTACGGCCAATCGGTGACTGGTCGATCTCGATCACCTTGTCGATATATTCCAGCCCGCTGATGGATTCATGCGGCTCCGGATTGGCGCGTGAGCCGTGTAGACGCTTAGCCACGGCGCGATAGAGGGTTTCGATCACGAGCGTTGACTTGCCGCCGCCGGAGACACCGGTCACGGCGGTGAAGCTGCCGATCGGAATGTCGGCGGTGATATTTTTTAAGTTGTTGCCGTTCGCGTTTTTAATCACGATGCGTTTGTTTTTAGATGAGGTGCGGCGTTGCTGGGGAACCGGAATGGATTTTGTACCGCTCAAATATTGCCCGGTCAGGCTTTTCTTATCTTTGGCAACATGCGCCGGCGTGCCTTGGCTGACTACAATCCCGCCATGCACCCCTGCCCCTGGCCCCATATCAATCAAATGGTCGGCGGCGCGCATCGTGTCCTCGTCGTGCTCGACGACGATCACTGTATTGCCGAGTGATTTCAGGTGTCGCAGCGTAGCAAGTAGCCGCTCATTGTCCGATTGGTGCAGGCCGATCGACGGTTCATCCAATACATAAAGAACGCCGGATAACCCGCTACCGATCTGCGAGGCAAGGCGGATACGCTGGGACTCGCCGCCGGATAACGTGCCGGATTCCCGGGCGAGCGTCAAATATTCCAACCCGACATTCATCAGGAACTGCAACCGCTCGCGGATTTCTTTCAGTACTTTCTGCGCGATGCTTTGCTGTTTTTTGGAAAGCTTTTTTCCCAGTTTTTCAAACCACTCATGGGCGGCGTCGATCGACATTTGGGTGACTTCGCCAATATGCTTGCCGCCGACTTTGACGCAGAGCGCTTCCGGCTTCAGGCGGCTGCCAGCGCAGTCGTCGCAGGCATGCTCGCTTTTATATTTCGACAGCTCTTCGCGCATCCAGTCGGATTCGGTTTCCCTCCAGCGGCGTTCGAGGTTGGTGACCACCCCTTCAAACGGCCGGTCGCTCATATAGCTGCGCGAGCCTTCGGTATAGGCGATGCGGATGGATTCATTGCCGGAGCCGTAGAGGATGATCTCCTGCACTTTTTTCGGCAGGTCGCGGAATGCATCGTACAGGCTGAATGTATAATGTTTTGCCAGCCCTTCGAGTGTTTGGATGTAATATTTACTGGTGGAATTTGCCCAGGGTGCAATCGCACGCTCAGCCAGTGAAAGAGAGGTATCTGGCACCACCAGGTCGGGGTCGAAAAACATCTGGGTGCCCAGCCCGTCGCAGGTTGGGCAGGCGCCATAAGGGCTGTTGAACGAGAACAGGCGCGGCTCGATTTCCGGCAGGGTGAAGCCGGAGACCGGGCAGGCGAATTTGCTGCTCATGGTGAGGATAGTGTTTTCATCTTTCTTGCTTTTGGCATCGAGCAGCTCGACTTCGATTAACCCCTCTCCGAGCTGGAGCGCCGTTTCCACGCTGTCCGGCAGCCGGTTGCCGAGTTCGGCGTTCACGACTAGCCGGTCGACGACCACCTTGATTTCGTGCTTCTTATTTTTATCAAGTGTCGGAAGGTCGTCCATCTCGTGGACTTCCCCGTCAATTTTCACACGCTGGAAGCCTTTTTTGCGGATGGCCTCCAGCTCTTTTTTATACTCGCCCTTATGGCCGCGCACGATCGGGGCGAGCAGGTAAATTTTGGTGCCTTCCGGCAGTTCGAGGATGCGGTCGACCATTTGCGATACGGTCTGGCTTTCAATCGGAAGGCCGGTGGCCGGGGAATACGGGATACCGGCGCGGGCATAAAGCAGGCGCAGGTGGTCATAGATTTCGGTGACGGTGCCGACTGTCGAGCGCGGGTTGCGCGAGGTGGTTTTCTGGTCGATGGCAATGGCAGGCGACAGCCCGTCGATCGACTCCACGTCTGGTTTGTCCTGAATGTTTAGGAACTGCCGCGCATAGGCCGAGAGCGATTCGACATAGCGGCGCTGCCCTTCGGCATAGATGGTGTCGAAGGCGAGACTTGATTTGCCGGAGCCGGAAGGGCCGGTGATGACCACGAGCTGACCTTTGGGAATCTCAACATCAATATTCTTGAGGTTGTGCTCCTTGGCGCCGCGAACAACGATATGGGAATCTTTCATGAACCACCTTGCCGTTTAATGAAACGCGCATTGTATCAATTTATTACTGGCATGGTAGTAGTTTTTGAGCTTATATGAGCCTCAATTTTATTGTTAGGGGAGAAGATTATGGCCGGTAGCGTAAATAAGGTGATTTTAATTGGTAATCTCGGGCGTGACCCGGAAATCCGCTCGACCCAGGATGGGCGTGAAATTGCCAACATCACGGTGGCGACGTCGGAAAGCTGGAAAGATAAAAACACCGGCGAGCGCAAAGAAAAAACCGAATGGCACCGGGTGGTGATTTTCAATGAAAACCTTGTGCGTGTGGTGAAAAATTACCTGAAAAAAGGCTCGAAAGTATACCTCGAAGGCGCATTGCAAACCCGGAAATACACCGATAAAGACGGCAGCGAAAAATACTCGACCGAAGTGGTGCTGCAAGGTTTTAATGGCACGCTCACCATGCTTGATGGCAAACGCGACGATGCCGGCAGCAGCGATTACGGCGCAAGCCAGCAATCCTACAGCGCGCCGTCAGGCGCCACCCAGTCCAAGCCGGTGGCCGAGTTGATGGATGATGAGATTCCGTTCTGATTTTTAAGTTTGTTCCCGGTGTCGCCTGCTGCTGACCCCGCATAACGTGTAACAAAAAACCCCGCCAGAGAAGATCCGGGCGGGGTTTTTTGAAACGAATGAGAACTAGTCGTTCTTATCGGTATTCTTGCGGGCGAGCTTACGCGCGCGGCGCTGTGATTCCGCAGCTTCGCGAACGCGAGCTTCGGAAGGTTTTTCGTAATGACGGCGCATTTTCATCTCACGGAAGAGACCCTCGCGCTGCATTTTCTTTTTCAGCGCACGGAGTGCCTGATCGACATTATTGTCACGAACTACAACTTCAACCAACGAACTAACCCCCCTTCGGGATGTTTGGTGTTTCAAAGACGAGCTACCAGTATAGCACGGTGAAATGGGCTGTAAACCCATTATTTGTCACTGCGAGCGACCAGCGGGAGCGCGGCAGTCCATCTTAGCCAAGGAAGATGGATTGCTTCGTCGCTTTGCTCCTCGCGGGTGACAAGCGCCAACAAAAAACCCCGCGCAGTGAACTGGCGGGGTTTTTTTTGTTGTATCAGGCGAATTAGATGGCCACGCCGGTTGCAATCGCCTTGCCACCGTGACGGGCAAGGTAACCACCGCCTGCGATCAGGCCGATATCCACCGCCAGTTTCACCAGGCTGGCATCGGCGCGTTTTTCTTCGTCGGTCGACATGAAGTTACCCACCTGTTTGGCGGCATCAAGGCCGGCATAAACAACTGCGCCAAGACCCACCGCCGTTTTCGCAGTGCCAACCCAGCCGCTTTTGAAGTTGGATTTAACGTCCTGCATGTAGCGTGCGATCGGCTTGCCTTCCAGCTCGGCGTATTTCGCCGCCCCGATAAAGCCCTTTTCGCCTTGTACCGCTGCCGCTGCGACTCCGCCGCTGCCGACAATGGCGGCGCTAGGGGCTGCTTTACCCAAGAGGCTGGTGCCGATGCTATGAGCAGAGGCTTCCTCGGCTTTGAGTGCGGTAGTCATCTTGGCGAGGTTCTCATTTACCTCGTTGAAGTGCGTCGCTGCCGTGGTGTGCATCCTTGTTGCCCACTCCGAGCTTGCGGTTTTTGCTCTGGCAATGCCAGCGGCGTTAGGGGTAAAAGCACCCGTAGCGTCAATTGTCCCAAGGGAAATCGGCGCACTGTGCCCGGCAATGTTAGCCAACATCTCACCGGCGGTGCCTGATGCAGGTACCGTGCAGTGGGCTTTGATTGCCGCAGGAATGGTTGGACTGGCCCCGCTATGGCCAGCCAGTGAATCGAGGCTTGCGTGCCAGTCCTGCAGGTGCCTGTTGACCGTACCCTGAAGTTCGGAAAGGGCGCCCTGGGCGTTTGCACGCACGGTATTTAAGTGCTGATTGAGATCGGTAATCGTTGTCAGATGTTGTGCGTGCTGCGCTTCGTAGCCTGCTTTAAGCGAGACATCGAGCGTGCCACCATTCTTTTTCAGGGTTTCCTGAAGCTGGGTGCCAGCCGCCAGCGCGTCTTTCCCGGTTTTCAGCGCACCGTCGGCAACTAAATTGCCTTTGGAATCCAGCACGAAATGCTGGCGAAGTGCTGCAAGGGGGGTGTCAATCGCGGTAACGCCTGCAGGTGTGGTCGCCGTGCGGAAGAAGCTCGCTGTTGGAGCTGGCGTTTTTGGAACCGTTGATTCTAAAATTGCAGCGACGGCTGCCTTATTGGTAGGATTAATACTAGCATTGGCCATAACGTTCTCCTCGTTTCTAGTTTATTGACTTCGCAAGCCTCCTTGCGTCTTAGGTTTAATATAGCAAATAAACAATGGCCGTGTATGACAGTTTTGTGAAGATTCTGTGGCGGTTAGCTGTCACAATCGGCGACAGTGCAACTTAAGCTGTTGTTTTTAAATAATAGCGATTCCTCCCGCCGCCGCGTTACTAGCCCCGGAAGCGGGGTTTTTCCAGCATATACCCACCGCAAAAATTCTTTTTCTACCCCCTCCTCCCCGGCGTTCAGTTTTCGCAGCAGGGTCGAGCCGGCAAAGGCGCCGATGCCGATATTATAGACAAGGCTTGCCAGCGCGTCGAATTGGTGTTGGGAAAGCGGTACATCGACCAGCCGGTTGATAGCGGATTCCATCGGTTTCAGGTCTTGCAGCAGGAGCTGGTGCGCTTGCGGTTCAGTGATGGGCGCGGCATCGTCGTGGGGTGTGAGCACATGGCCGTAGCCGATGGTCATTTTCCCGGCCGGGCAGCGATATGCCTGCGCCGAAAACCCCTCGAACCGCTTGATGAGGGCGATGCCCTGTTCCGAGATGTTCATAGTGAACCCTTCTTTGTCATTGCGAGAAGCACAGCGACGAATCAATCCATCTTGCTTTGTTTTTAGGTGAAGATGGATCGCCACGCATGCGCTCGCGATGACGATTAATGTTGGGTGAAAAGGTCTATTTTATCGACGATATGGTCGATGTCTTTTTCGATGCGCGCCACCCGCGTGTCGAGCTGCGCTGCCCAGATAAGCCCGGCGGCCACCTGCAGGAACAGCGCGAACATGAGCGCCAGCGGCACACGTTTTTCAAGGGTTAAGGTTGGTTCTGTGATGACGTAACTCATGCTGCGGTATCTCCCGATAATACATATTCTGCGGCTGCCCCGCCGCTGTTGGACACAACTTCAAGCTGGCACACCGCCCATTGCCCTGCGGTTTTGGTGTGCGAGCTGCGGTTGCGGCGGTTGGCGCCGGAAGCCGGGGTGAAGGTCACCTGCCCTGCGGCCGACTGGATCACGCGGCATTTAAAACCAAGATATAAGCTGTTGGGCAAGGTCAGCACGATCGCGGAAGCATTGGTGAAATAGACGGTTTTATTCACGTAGCTGCTGTCGAGCGTGTGGGCGGTTCCGGTGAGGGTAGAATAAACATGGATGCCCTGCGACAGCCAGCTTGTGCCGGTGTAGATGTAGGGGACATCTTCGTCGCTCACCCACAGCGTCATGCCCTCGTTCGGTGTGATAAAATTCCAGCTTCCGTCGTAATAGCTGATTTTATCGGCCTGCCCTGCCCACGCGCCGGTGGGCGAGCTGCCCACAATGTACACGTCGCCGCTAGCCGGGGATCCAGGCGGAGTGCTCGTCAAGCGGCTTTTTGCGCCGGTGTTCAGGATGGCGTCAATTTTGGTGAGTGCGGTATTTACCGTCACTTCTTTTTGCGCCTGCGATTGCTCGACAAGCGTGATGCCAATATGGCTGGTAGTGGTCATGGCTAATTCCTTCAGGTAATAATGGTTAAAATGACTTGTGTCCGCGCGGGAATACAGTATGATCCGGCGGGCGTTCTTTGTAATGTGTCGGGGGGAATAAATATGTCGGATTTGGGTGATGAAAGCTCAACATTGAGTGGTGGCTCATTTATTAATGTGGCTGCGATTGAGGCTGCGATTGCCGATGTTGTAAGCAGTGTCTTTTCTAACCTTAATACATTAGAGCGTGCGGCAATCACTCAGTGGGTGATGAATGATTATGAAGACCCCTCTGCGGTTGCCGAGTCAACGATTCAGCAGGATGGCAAAGATGATGTTGTGGAAGCTGCACGAAAAATGGCCGTTCATGCGGTAGATATTATCCGCCATGACCAAACTGAGCTAGCGAATGCCATTGCTCTGGGGAAAAGGCACCTTCCGCGCGATAAATCCCCTACACACTAGCATTTCCCGCATACCCCCTGCCGACAATGGCGGAGAGTTGATAGACGCGCACCGAGACGCTCGACTGCGGGCTGCCGAAATCGGTGGTTTGGCTTGCGGCGCTGTAGCTCGCGGTTGGCGTGCTGGCGCTGATGGTACGCACCACTGTGCTGCCGTTCATAATGTCGATGTCATAGGCTTCCGAGCTTTCCGAAAGCGGCGCGTCAACGCCGTCGCGCCACTCGCCGCCCAGCCGCGTGCGGCGGATCCAGCTGATGGTGAGGTTGCCAGACCCATCGCGTGAGCCAGCGATATGCACTGGGCTATAGGGTTTAAGCCCCACCCCGGTATAGGTAAAATCTTCGGGTGCGGCATCGGCGAGCGTCGCGCCATAACTGACGGCCTTGTAGGGGCGCGCCAGCCCGATGATGGCGTTGGAGCTCGCGATTTTGGCCAGCGTGCTATCGAGCAGTACGAAGCGCTCGCCGTCGTTGTGGCTGGCGGTCGCCCATTCGGTGCCAAGCCTGCCGCGCAGTAGCCCGCTTAATTCATACGTATTGTCGCCGACGAGGGTGGCGGTGGTGAACTGGATGATTTCGCTGCCGACCAGCGCTGCATTCGCGCCGTTTAACACCGCCAGCTCCGTGACCGATTGCAGGCTGTTGTTACTGAGGATGTACACGGTGAGGATACTTGCATAGTCGAACACGCAGCGTGGGCCGTCGGGCAACGCAGTGCCAGTGGTACCGATGGTCGCGGCGCTGGTGGTATCCACCAGCCGTGCATAGTTTGCACCGCTATCGTCCGAACGGTAAATCGCCGCGCCGTTCCAGCGTGCCGCCCGTCCGCAGGCTGCCGCCCGGACATAGGCCTGGGTTTCCACGTCGCCGGGCAGCGCCGGGATATCGAGCAGCTCCAGTTCGGTTTCGGGCACGTTGATGGTGTCGGAGCCGGTGACGGCATTCTCGCCCGGCGGCAGGTAGAAATCATAGGTGGAGACATCGTCTGCTACGCCGCTGACCGATACGCCGCCTTCCAGCAGGTGGGTGCCGGTCACGCGCATGCGGTGGGCAACGCCGGAAGACGTTACCGTAATGACGTCGGCAGGTTCCAGCACCATATATTCCGGCGGCAGGGTGAAGGCGTACGACACCCGCGCCAGCCAGTGGTTGAACAAGGTGATGTCGGCGATATTCTTTGCCACCTGGTCGGCCAGCACCAACGGGAAATCGAGTGTCAGCAAATCACGCGATTCAGTGACTTCGCGCTGGGCATGCTGGGTCGCCGGCTGGTAGCCGGTGGTGCGGTTCAGATACATGACATTCACGCGCTTCGGCAGATCGACCTCCTGTTCGCGCTTGATGCGGAAGCTGCTGTTGGTATCGCCTTTGCTATCCATGACGAGATCATCGTCGTCGATCGCCAGCACGCTGTCGCCGCCACGCGCCACAAATTTGAGTACATAATCGCTTTCGGCACTGTCGAAGAAAAACGCCTGCTGCAGGGATTCGAGTGACTCGCGGATGGATTGCTGGCTGGTGATGACATAACCTTCGATGGGGATGTTGATGGCGGAAACGTCGATGTCCGCATCGCCTAACCCGGCACGCGCGCAGAGATCGGCAACAATCGCCGACAGGCTCGACACGCCGAGCTTTCCCTGCACCCAGTGGCCGGTTTTCCACGCGGCGCCATCCGTCCAGATGGCGTTTAAATCCGGCCAGTAAGGGAATGGGCGCGCATCCCATGTCCAGAGGAAAATGCGTTCGACCATTGACGAGCCACGCCATTGTTCAAGCGAGGCCATGAGAGCGGCGCGCTGGGCGCGGATATCCACCCTGCCCTTCGAGAAATACGGAAACGCGCTGCCGCTCGTGCTTGGGTCGTAAAATACGTTCGGCTGGTTGGTGCAGCAATCGACGCTCGGGAACCCCAGCTCGGTGAACCAGATTTTTTTCATGGCGGGCGTCCACGCCGTGGTGCTGGTATCGGGATTGGTGTGGGTGTTATTGTAAAACCACGCGAGGTTCTTCCATGCGGATGCCGGGGAAAGTGACGCTTGCGTTGTGCGCGCCGGGTCGGAATAATAATAGTCGTACCCCTCGCCGCTCGTCCACCCGGCCTTGATGGTGTCGATATCGTAGGTGCTCGATTGGCTATCGGTGAGCGGGAAGTAGGCGTCGATGCCGATAACGTCGATGTTGGAGGATGCCCAGAGCGGATCAAGGTTATACCAGCCGCTGGCGTCATGGTGGTATTCCGACCAGTCGGCGGCGTAGGTAACTTTTACGCCGCTGCCAAGCGCCGTCTTCACGCTCGCGGCCAGGCTCACCAGCGCCGACACCGCCGGATAGACTCCTGGGCTGCTTGCCACTGACGTCAGGCCTTTCAGTTCCGAGCCGATGACAAATGCATCGATCTTGCCGGTCAGTAAGCTCACATAATGGTTGATGAAGGCGTTGTAGCCGTTTGTTTTGGTGAAGAAGCTTGCGACATCGGCGGCGCTGCCGGTGATCTCGCCGCGCCAGGGCTTGCCGGTGGTGTCCATGAAAATGAGCGGGTAAAACGCGACGCTCAGGCCGCGGTCTTTCAGCTCATCGATGAAATGCACGAGACTATCATCGTCGGGCGTGCCGCCGAATTGCGGTGCGCCGTCAATTTGGGTGATGAGCCGTGCCGTACTGCGGGTGAACCCGGCGACTTCCCATTCATGCGGCGAGATTTGCGCGTCGGCCTGGAATTCCACGCCGGGTTTCAGCACGCAGGTTCCGGCGTCGAGGTCATCGCCGAACCAGCACGCCACCACCGATACCCATGCAAGGTTCGGGCAGGTTGCCTGAAGCTGGTCGATGGCGAGCAGCGCATTGGCGGCGCCGGTTGGGTTGTGCATATTGATTTTCACCTGGTTGCCCTGCTGCACCCAGTTGCCATCCACCAGCGCGCCGGAGATTTTGGTGGCGACCGTCGTGTCATAGACATATTCCCCGGCGCCTGGGATCATCACCATGCCGGTGATTTCCTGCTCAAGGGTGCGATCCGCCAC
The DNA here is from genome assembly GCA_964518725.1 of uncultured Rickettsiales bacterium. Lineage (GTDB taxonomy): Bacteria > Pseudomonadota > Alphaproteobacteria > Rickettsiales > SXRF01 > JANRKF01. Next base: position 65,560 of record CAZFKP010000005.1, read on the forward strand.
ATCCGGAAAGAGCGCTTTTTTTTGCACCTCGAACGTGAAGTTTGGAATGCGGTTACCGAAATCGCCAAGCGGGAAATTCTCAAACACCACATAAGCCATGCCGCGATAGGCCGGCGTTTTGTCGGCACCTTCCACCGAGGCAATCAGCGAATCGGCGGTTTGGGTTTCGCTGCCGGTGTAGATGCGGTGGGTGAACTTCGACAGGTCGAGCTGCTTGGCATCCGCCCAGATGCGATGGATATGGTTGATCTCGCCCTCGCAGATGGCGATGGCCAGCGTCACCGAATAGGAATAGCTGGTAGTCGATTGCGAGGCGCGCCCGCCGCCGCCCTTGCCGACCCCGCCCGCCGATGAACTGCTGGTGGTCGTGGTTTCCTGAATCGGCTGCGACCAGATGATGTTGCCGCCGATCCGCACCGTGCCATAGACGATCGGGATCATTTTTCCATAGGCAGAGCTTTGCACCACCAGGTCGGAAAGCCGGCTGCCGCGGATTTTGATTTTACCGTTGCCGAGGAGTTTGTTGTCGAGGACGCCACCGAGCGTGCGCCCGATCAGCGCGCCGAAACGGCTGCCAAACGGCAAGCCGGTAGCACTGCCGGCGGCTGCGCCTGCCGTGCTTAGAAGAATAGATGCCATGGAATGATCTTTTCTGGTTAGTGGTTGGTGATGCGGTAGGTGGCGATAATTTTTTCTCGCCAATAATCGTCGAGCGCGTGTTCGACCACGGCCTTTGCCGGGGCGTAGGCGTGGATGATGCCAGTATCGCTGGTAATGGCGAGGTGCTGCGGCGAGCCGTCAATATCGAGCAGGACGATATCCCCTGCCCGCAATTCTGACGGTGGAATGGGATACAGTAATGCACCTAGCCGCATCCGCAGCGCTTCGGTGTCCGGCTGGTGTGGATAATCTCGCTCATCAAACAATACCAGCGGCAGGCCGTTTTTCCCGCGCAGGTTCAGCTCACGCGCTACCCCCACCAACAGGCCGAGGCAGTCGATCCCGCCGCGATGGCTTCTGGACTTTTTGAGCCGACCCTGGTGATGAAAGCGCGTGCCGATATAGCCGCGCGCACAGGCGACGATGTCAGAATGCGTAGTTAACATAAAGTAATACCATTGACCAAGAAGTGGTTTTACGGCATGGTGGGAGAGAAAATTAATCAAAAGGCTGCTGATGGCTGCAAAAGAACCGGAAGATCATAGAGCAATTCCTGGTGGTCGTGAATCCAATAGGGGCGCACGTGTCCATCGTTCAATGCTGCCAAAAGATTTAGTGCTAAGGGACGATAATGGCGAAATCATCGAATCACCCAAACTTAGTGCCGAAGCCCAGGTGCCTGTTATTCTCCCTGTAGATCCAGTACGGCGTATTGCTCGAAAACCAGCCATTAAGGCCACCCCCGAGGTGGTTGCCAGACCTGTACCGAAGAGCAGGGAGGAAGTAGCGGGAGAGCTGCATACACAGGCGACGATAAGTTTCAAAGATCGTATAAATAAAGCCCGTAAGGACGCCGGGCTGGATGGTGATAGCGGGTTAGAGCCTAGGTTCGTCGATAGTGCAGAACACCCCAATGTTGGTTATGGTAAATATGCATTTATATTGTCGGATGAACTGGATGCATTTGATTATTTAGAGGCGTTCGCAGATTTTAAAGCTATTCCACATATTCTTGGCAATACCAAATCAGGGTTTCCATATCAATGCGAAGCTCAGAATTTAGCCCTCGTTATCCTTCCGCCAGACGAGATGCAAAAATTTATTCCCGGCTATCAAGAAATGGACGATAATGCTCTGAATGGAGTGTTGCGTGGTAAAAGATATTGTGCTTTCTCAACGATCATCAACCGGACAGACGCAGGCGTCAGCCTGTTGCTATCAAACCTTGTCAGCAGGAGAGACGCCTTTCCCATGTGTGATACCAGAAGAATAGAAAGATATAATAGCGGTCTCCAGCTCGTCACCATTCCCGAGAAAAACATGCACGCCGCGCTGGGGTTGCAGTGTCTTTCCGCCGCAATCGGCCAGTGAGCAAAATAAGTGACAGTACCGGTGCCACGTAGATTTCCGATACGGCAACGCATATGCACCAACGTTGGCGATGTGTTTCGCTGGAAGGCGCACGATGTGCTGGAGGCCAATGGAAGAAAATTGGCGACAAATAAATTGGTGGTGCTGGCGCCGCCGACGCAGAGCGAGGCGGAGATGGTACCGGATGAATATTATGTCTGCCTGCCAAGCGATATTGATCCGATAGCGCTTCTGGAGAATTACATGGGGTTCTCCGAAGTACAAACGATGCAAATTACCTCCGAACCGATGGACAGGATATTGCTAAGTAATGAAGTGATCGACCAAATGGTTCCTGAGGGATCCGATATGGTGCATGGAATCCTTACCGATGAGCTGCGAAAAAAACCGGGAAATGAGGCGGTCTTGATTGAAGAATATGTCAATGGTGGCGGCTATCTTCTGGTGCCGAGTGCAAGAAGCGGAGAATCGTTTTCTTCTGAACTCCGCGATAGAATGGGATTACGGGTGCTCTCGGACGTGCAGATGATTACCATTCCCAGCAATATTATGATAGAAGTAATGGGGCGCGAAATAACGCCGCACGGTGAAGCAAGTCTTGGTCTATCCCTATAAACTACTGGCTATTCCGCTACCGGTTCTTCTTTTTCTTTTTGCGGCCGGAAGTGGGTTCGCATGGCCGGGCGGGCGAAAAGCGGGCGCTGCCCCATGCTTTTTGCATAGGACCAGACGAGGCCAGCCATGACGATGATCGACATGCCGAACACCCAGATGAAGGCGGCGATGGTGGTGTTGCCATAAATGCCGATGAAGGTGGCGGAAACGAATACCGCGACCGCAATCAGGAAGCCGAGAACCTGCCCCAGCATCGAGGAAAACTTATGGACGTTGAGCGCCAACAACTCCCACTCATGGCGGTGCTTCTGTTCCAGCTCAAACATGGTGAGGATCATTTTGGCCGAACCGTCGACCACGTAATTATAACTTTCCAGCACTTCCGGGTGGGGCAGGATTTCCACCGTGCGGTTTTGCACCCGCTCCTTGCCGCTGGCCTTGGGATCGCGATAGCCGCCGGTTTTGTAGGGCTTGTCGGTGTAGGATGGCTCGCTTTTAATCTCATCATTCATGGCGAACCTCGTGTTTAATACGCCCCATCACCGATTCCATATCACCGGCAATTTTCCCCCAATCGCTACGTAACCCTTCCGCAGAATTACGATACGGATAGCGGTAAAGGAGCGTCGACCCCGTGAGCTTGAGCACGGTGAAAATACCATGGGCAAAGTTTCGCATGATCTGCATGGTTCGCACCATAGGACGGATGGGTTAAAATAAGGTGAATCACCACTCGCTTCTTGTTCCCGCCGTTTCCAGCATCCGGTCGGTGCCCGGCACATGCGGTTCGCCACGGAAATTAGCGACATTCCCGAATCGGGAATGGCAGGTGCCCAGGGTCTTGTCGCAGCCTTTTTGCAGGGAGTAGCCATCCCCCGGCGCGATGGTGTAGGGCATGGGCAGCGCCAGCGACAAAGTGCCGCCGCTGCTGCTTTTGTAGAAATATTCTTTCACCTCCATCGACAGCCCGTTATTGGCGCCGCTGGTGAAGGTGATTTTTCCGCCGCTGAACAGGGCGCTGGCTTCGCTGCGGGTGCTGTCGGTGAAGGCGCTGCGCGAGGCAACGCTGGTGGCGCTGCCGGTCACGGTATGGCTGGCCATGTTGACCTTGCAGCGCGAATCGCCGAGCGATGCGCGGCAGGAGGGTGAAAAATACTCGCCGATATCCTGCGACAGGAGCTGCGTCAGCCCACGCACCTCGGCGACGAAATGCTGCCGGGTGAGCGACACTTCGCCCAGCCAGCCGCGCCGGAGTTTCAGGATACCCTGCGACGTATCGGTATAGTTGATCTGGAAAATGTCGATTTCCGCGAAATCATAGCGCCCGGCAAGGATGTCGTCTTCGGTGATGCTTTCCGAGGAGAGCATGCCGTTGACATCAAGGTTATCGACCCGCAGGCTGGCGGAATTTTCCACCGCGCTGGGCGAAAACCCGGTGGCAGCTTTGTAGGTGAGGCTATCATACGTAATGTCGCGGTCATGGTCGGTGAAGCCTTGCACGGCGGCATCGCGGCGGGTGAGCTTCCAGCAGGTGGCAAGGGTTGTCACCTCGCCCGCAATGTGCGCGGCGAGTTCGGTGGAGATGGTTTTCATGGAAAATCTTTCTGTCATTGCGAGGAGCGTAAGCGACGCGGCAATCCAGCGTCTTATGAAGTAAGGATGGATCGCCGCGCTACGCTCGCGATGACGGTTAAATACGAACTTCAATCAGCGGAATATCGGAGACGGTGGAAATGCCATAGCTTTCAAGAGAGGCGCTCAGGCGGTCGGTGTCGAACCGCACCGGTACGTCGAACTCGAAGGTGGCGGTGATAGCCACCCCATTGCCCGGCGGCGAGGTGAAGGTGACAAGCCCGGTGCTGGTGCTGACCGTGACGCCGGAGGTTTGCAGTACCCCGGCGAGGTACATGGATACCGTACCCGCCACTGGTTTGGTGATGGTGCGGGTTTCGGTGGCGCTGCCGCTGGTATAGGTTTTGATGAGCTGGAACTGGGTGGCGCTGCCGTTGCCGGTGGCGATCGCCTGCGCGGTGGATTTGTAATCCGTCCAGTCCTTGAAGCGGAAGCCGTCCGCCCGCCCGTGCCGCGCCCGGAAAAAGGCGATCAGCGCGTCGAGCTGGGTCTGGGTTCGCACACCGTAGGCAACGTTGTAGCGCAGCCGCGCAGACGCCCAGTTCTGGTTGCGCTGCTCGTGCCCGCCCTGGGTGATGACGATGTCGGTGGAATATTCCGGCCCGCCGGCGGAGCCATAGGCAATATCCACCGGGAAGCGTGTTTCAATAAACGCCATGGTTTGAATCCTAATGTTGTGTTGAATGAATGTTATTGAGAGAAGCGTTATGACGAAGCAATCCATCGTTGAATGGATCGCCACGCTACGCTCGCGATGACGTGTGAGTTAAGCACTCAAATCACGGCTTTGGGTTTTGCTCGGCAAATGCTGGTTGGGGTTGCCTGCAAGCTGTACATTCTGCTGTTCTGCGGCGGCCTGCATACGCTGCATATTGGCCATGTTGAGCAGCGTGCCCACCTGCGTTGTCTTGCGGTCGGAGAGTAATTCCACCCCGGCCATTAGCCCGCGGGGATCGTTCACCGTGTTTGCGAATTCCTCGGAAATCGTGATGCCCGGCATGCCGGTAATGGCGCCGGTTGCAGCGCGGACGGCGAAATCATTTTCCACCATCGCATTGCGGAGGTACATCATCCCCTCCTCGCTTCCCAGCGCTTTCACCATATCGTTGACGTTACGGATACGCGCATCTTTCGGGAAGCTTTTAATCACGCTTTTAATCGCCACCGGGTCGGGCATGTTCATGGTCAGCGCAACAAACGCGGCTTCCGGCGGCAGCGTGCCCTGTTGCCCCTGCACCTGCAATTGCTTGGCAAAATCCATATAGAGCCGGTTCTGGCTGGGAAAAAAATGTTCCTTGCCGAGCGAGGCGAGTATCCCCCCACCTGCGGCCGCGGCAAGCCCTGCGATCCAGCCCGGAGGGCCAAAGGCCAGGGCGACAATTCCGGTGGCTGCCGCGCTGCCGGCAATGCCAACGCTGAAATTCACCAGCCGTTCTTCGTATAAATCCGACAGGCTGCGGACATAATCCTTGAAGGCTTTGCCGCTGACATCCAGCGACTTCGCCTCCTGCGTCATGCTATCGATATCCCAGCTGGTGCCGACCATTTCCATTCCGGCGCTGACGACATGCCCGGGGGTACCGAGCACGGTGGTTCCCACCTGCCCTAGCGTGAGGGCGGTGCGGGGATCAATCGGCAGCATGGTGTCGTTTTTAGCCATAATTCTTCATCAATGCACCGTTGGCGTGGTCGGCGCCAACGCGGCTTGCTGGGCGACTTGCTGGGTGAATTTCCCAATCGCCGGTTTTGGTTCTGTGGCAAGCAGGGCTTGCTTCGGTTTGTTCAGGCGCTCGACATGCGACAGTTCGGCGGATGCTTCCTGCTTTTGTTCTTTGTTGCGTGCGATGATGTCCTTCACCCGCTCGGCCATTTTGCCACTGCTGCTTTCATCGACAATGGCGGCGAGTTTTACGCCTTCCATCAGATATTGTTGGGCAAGCTCCATGGCGAAGGCGGCGCCGGTGCGGCCACGGTCGCGGATGGAGGAGTTGGCGGCCATGATGAATTCTGCAAGTGCCTGTGGCGGAATGGCCTGCCCTGCTTCCTCGGCTTGGTTCAACGCTTGGTACATGGGCAGGAATGATTTGCCGATAAACCCTTCGGCGGCATCGCGGATCAGGTTCGGTGCTTCCCAGGCGAACATGCTGCCGAACATCCCAAGCCTGCGGTCGATGGCGGCGGATTTCAGCAAAATGCCAAGGGTGGCCGCCTCGGTGATCGTATGCACCCCGCTGGTGGCAAGTAACACGTTGCGCGCTTCGGTGACAGCTTTCGGCATATCGCCGAACAACACATCGAACGTGGTGACATCATCGAGTTTTCTGTTGGTCAGTTTGGCGGCGAGCTGGCGCAGCCCAACCATCTGGCTACCAAAGCTGCGTGCCTCAGTGTAGAGGTTGGTAGCGGTCGAGGTAGCGAACGCGCCGGTGAATGCCGCATGCATCGCGGATGTTTTTGCAATCGCCTGCGGTGAGGCCTTGATGTTATCGGCGTGCAGCCCGCCAAGGCCGGGAATTTTTGATATCTTGTTGGTAACCGGCGCAATGAAGTCGGCGGTCTTGCCGATGATTTCGCTGGCGCGCTGGCCAACTTTCGGATCAATGCGGAGCTTGCCGGCGAATTGTTCAACCGTGACGCCGTTGATTTTTTCGATGCCGCCCATGAGCTTGTTCATGCCGATGGAAGGTGCTTCCCAGCCGGCCATTTTGGCACCGGCGGCAAGCGGTGTCCCGATCAATTGAGCTGCAAATCCGCCGAGCATCACCGGCAGCATGCCGAGCTGAACGATAGTTGCACCGGTGCTGGCTACACCGGATACGGCGTCGGTGACACTGAGCACGCCGTCGCTGACATTTTCCACCAGCGATGGTGTGGGTTTTTTATTCTTAGAATCCTGCCCGGAGCCTTGCGTTGCCAGCGCGGCGGCACCCAGACCGGCAGCGGCAGCGCCAGCCACGAGGTAGCTCGGATCGATCGGTTTGGCGGCGGCGGGGGATGCGGCAGCGCTGTAATTCACGCTTGGTATTGTAGGTGGCACGGGCGGCACAGGCGGCGGGGGAACAAATGCGCCCGGCGGGTTTAGCGTACCGGGGAATACATCGACAACCCGTGACGTGCCGCCCGCATCGGCATGGGGAAGCGCCCGGCCGGCCGCACCACGCACCGCACCGACCGCATCGTGCGCGAGGTCACGTGCGGGTCTGGGGGGGAACGGGTTCTTGATACGGCTCACCATGGATTATCGACTCCTACCCTTACAATATAGCCTATCCAGCCAAGCGGTTACACGGTTTTTCTGTGAAGATTCAATGACAGCCTACACCGACAGTTGCGCTGGGACGGCGGCCACTTCCTGCTGGTGTGCCCGCTCGCGCTGACCGAAGCTTTCTAGTGGCTGTTTCTTCTCGATAATTTTTTGATGTGACGGTGTGATGACAGGATTGTCTATCATTGATTTTTCAGGGTCTTGCCCAAGTGGCGGCTGATAGGGCTCAAGGTCGGCAGTAGGTTTTTCAGCGAGCGGCGGCGTGGCCATGGGGTAGTCTTTCAGCACACGTGCAAGTTCAATGCCGCTTTTTAATTGCTGGTGGGCGTGCTTGAGCGCATCAACGCCATATTTCGCAGCGATCTCGACATAGGCTCGCGACTGATCGATTTTATCAGGGTTGATCATCTGGTGCCCGACCAGATAGACGAAGCGTGAAAAGCCGAACTCGACATGTTCGCTTGGCACCTGATTGTGATAGGTTTGGTTCATCAAATCCGCCATGCGGGAAAAAAGCTCGGCCACGTCATGCCATTTTTCTGTGCCGCGAAGCGGCATAAAGGACTTGCTCGGATGCATGGTGGCGTGGCGTTCGTAAATATCGAATAAATCAGTGGCCACCAGTTTATCAGCGAAATGTTCGGCATGATTAATCTTGCGGTCGATCAGTGATTGCAGCTCCTCAAACGGCGTTGGGCGGCGCACAATCACGTCACGCAGCAGATAAGCGGAGTTAGCTGCCATACCGAAATCCACTCCAGCTTCGCCGGTGAAATTGTGTCGCTCGAAATATTTCTTGGCACCCGGGATAAACGGCAGGAAGAATGCGGTATTCACCAACGCGCGCTGCACGTTGTATTTTATAAAATTATTCATCGTCTGTTTGACGATGGTATTGTCACTACTCCAGAAATCGAAAAAAGTGACGTCCTTCTCTTCTTTGTTTTTTTCCCACGCAACGGCCTCCGCCAGGATGCTGCGGATATCGCCCCAGGTTTTCATCCCATAATAGGCAGTGACGCCTTCCATGATCGCACCGGCAACCAGCGAATATTTATGTTTTGCACCATAGCTGTAATCCGGCGAGTTCATCGGATGGTCAAAGCTTGGCCGCAACCATGGGCGAGAGAGGTAGCGAAGGCCAAACGCGGCGAGCAAGCCTTTCCAGTAAGATGAATCGTAGCGGCCAAAACGTCCGCCGATCGGAATGTCACGCTGCTGTCCGTTTGGCAATGGCTGCAATGCTTCCGGCTGTTTTGCCTGCTCCTGTTGGGATGGTGGGGTGGATGGTTCCATCACACCCCCTGCTGGAATTGTGCGGGATCCATTTTTCCGCTTTTTGCATGTTCCTTCAATGATCGCGGTTCGATGCCGCGGTGTTTTTCATCCATTCCTTTCACCTTGGCTGGCTCATTCGCTCCATCATCTTTTCCGGATTTGATGGTGGCGATGCGCTCTTCGAGGGATTTTGATTCCTTGACGCGCTCTGTCCACACCGCCTGGTTGCCGGCGATCTGCTCGCTGAGTTCGACGGCGGCGATGTTGGCGATAATTTGTTTCTCTTTACCGTCGACCGCCATCTTCACGGCTTCTTCGTCACCGGCAAGGATTTTCTTGCTGAGTTGTTTGAGTGCCGCAACATCCTTGGCCGACATTCCATGCTCCTTGAGCATTTCTTCGTTCTGCGCGGCGATATGGATGACGGCGCTGGCAACCTGGTCATAAAGCTGCCCATGCGCTGCCTGGCGGCGTTCGCAGATTTCAGCTTCGGCAAGTCCGGCATCGACCAACAACTCCATCGGCAGGATAGAGATAAAGAAATCGCGTTCTTCGCCTTTTAGTTCGGCGAGGTTTTTCTTGATGGTTTCTTTGGCGAGCAGCTGGTTGGCGAATGTTCCGAGGAAGGTTTCGGCGCTGACTTCATGCTCCTTGCGTATCTGGCAGCCCAGTAATTCCTGCAATGACTTTTCGATAGCTTCTTCGCTGCGGAAGGCGCGCTTGCCGCCGGTGCCATGTTCGATCACCTGGTGCTCACCGGCAAGTTTCACCAGTGCCAGCGGATCGAGCGTGCCGTTGCCGATGGCTTCGGCGATCGGCTTGGTCAGGTCTTCCAGTTTTTCGAGCAGGCCGCCGGCGAATTTCGTGCGGTGCATGTCTTCTTCCAGTTGCTGGAAGATTTCCACCACGGCCTTGTGCACGGATTGTTTATTGTTCCCGGCCTGCATCTGCTCTTTGAGCTTGACGATCAGGTCGTAGCTGGAATGTATCTTTCCTTTGCCATCGGCGGATTTCTGCATCGCCTTTTCAACGTCCTGCCCAAGCATACCGGCGATACCGGACAGCCCGCCGAAGGTCATCAGATCACCCATGGCGGCGTTTGGCGCATGGGCATCCTGCACGGCGGTGGCAGAGGTTGCACGCGGGTTGCGTTCCATGAAGCGTTTAAATTGTTCCTCGCCTTCAGTCGTATTCGGTTTAAAATCGTCATTCACCTCGAAGAACGTGGCGCGCATGGCTTTGTGTTCTTCAGCAACGGCGCGTTGCTGCGCGACGGCGGCCTTGGCTTTGATTTGCGCTGGCGTATCGGTGGGGTTGGCTTTGCCGACTTCTGCACTGAGCTTAGCAAGGTCGATTTCACCCTCGCGGTTTTTGAGGATCTTGTCCTGCAGCTTCATGCCGTATGGCGCTTGCGCGGCCAGTACCAGCAGGCCGGGGATCATCATTTTCAGGTCGCCTACCCAGCCGTCATGCAAGCCGTTATACGCCGCCCGCACGACTTCGTTATGGTGGGCGTCGGCGCCGGTTGCCTCGCAGGCGGAGCGGATATCGCGGCTTAAATGCAAGCGGTCGAGCGTGTATTGGTGGTTGGTGGCGATGAATTCCGAAATCGGGCGGAAGGCAAGAATACCCCACATGGTGCCGAGTTCGGCAAACATGGCGATCTTGGATGCTTTCCCGGCGACGCTCGGCAGGTGGCGTTCAAACAGCTTGCCCTCGGCGATAGCCTTGGTCTGGTTATAGACGAATCCGGAAGCTGACTTACTGAGCCATGCGGTGAGCGGCCCCAGGATGGTGTTGACCGAGCGCTCCATTTCGGGCGGCACGGTCAGAAGGCCAAACAGTTTGCCGTTTTTGATTTTGACGGCACTGGCAACGCTGCGCTGATTTTCCTCGAAAGCCTTCGCGGCGGCACTGTCAAGCTTTGCTTGATCGGTATAACCCGGGTTATGTGTGCCGTTGGTGCTCATATTTTCCTAAGGTGCTGCGAGTGTTCGAGGGGAAGGAAAACCCTTTCCTACCCAGTTGCATTATAGCAATTTTGCCCACCCTGCCCTAGGCGTTTTTTATGACATTTTGGTGACAACTCAAAGATTTCTGCCGCTAATCCGCTGGATCGAACTGGCCAGATCCGAGAGGATTTGGCCGTAAGAGCTGGGAAACCGGCTGTTTCTATCGGCATTGGGGTTAAAAACCGTCCGTGTCGGCAGCCCGCGGCCTGAAAACAGGTCGAATAGCCGGGTAATGCTGCCGGTGATAATCCTGCTTCTGCTGCTATTACGGGTGGTTATACGGCTTGCAAGCCGCAGGCTGTCGGCATGCCGCCCGATAATACGCTCGAAACGCGAAAATGCCTGCTCCAGCTCATTGAGCGCACCCTGTAGCGCCTGGCTGTCTACCGCATCGCCATTTTGTAATTCATTGAAAAACGTAGATTCTTCTGTCATACTCGCCCCATGGATAAAAATTACCTGAATTATCGCGCACTGGTATTTATTGCGTTAGTTTGTGTCGCGGCCATTGGCGGCATGGTGGTGTATCGCCTGTCCGCCGATCAGAACCGGCTTTCCAGCCAGAAAACGATGCTGGAAGCCCAGGAAAAGCGCCTTGCCGTACTTCAGGCCGACAATGCGGCACTGACGGAGAAGCTGAACGCCAAACCGGCTATTTCCTGTCTTTCTCCCCTACCTCCGCCGCCACCGGTTGAGGAGCCGGCAAAGAATGAGGTGCAGGCGGTGCTGGAGCCGCCACCGCAACAGGTGGATGATTACCAGACCAAAATTGATACGCTTAAAAAACGCTACGAAGATGTGCTGGTTACGTATTTTGTGCTTCGTAAATGCGAACGGGTCAATGCGACGGACTACCATATCGTCACCTCGGCGCTGAGCCAGGAAATGGCGTCGCTGAATGCGCCTGGCCGCCTGCAATACGATATCCTGACTTCCGCGCAGGGATCGTATAACGAGCTCTATTCCGGCAATAGCTGCGACGCCTACACGCTTGAACCATTGCAGGCAAAATACAAAACCTTCATTGATTCCGTCGCGGCTGAATTTATACCTCACTGAGCAGCGCCCGGAAAATGAGCGACCCACGTGTGGTCAGCCCGTCATTTTGCAGCTCAATCGAACTGCTGACAAATTTTAGCAGCACCAACGTTTGCCCGCTGACGCTAAGATCGGCATTTTGCAGCACGGCCACGATCCGCTCCATGATGTCGGCGGCCTCTTTGCGCCCGGCCTCCCGGCTCCAGACGCGCAGGGTGATTTGCTGCTCGGTGCCGGCATTCTCGAGGTTCGACCAGTCGCGGATGGAAGCCTCTCCGAGCGTAACAAACGGATAGGCGGTTGCCTGCGGCACATGGTCGAAAACGCCCGTGACGAGTGCCGAAAGGGCGCTGTCACCGCTAAGGGTTTGGTATAGTACTTGCTGAAGGGAGAAATGGCTGAAATATGTCATAAAACTGTCATCTACTTTTGTTAGAATGGAATCATGGAAGACGATCACACCACCTCACCCGGCGAATTGCGTCAGACTGACGAGGCGCGGCGTATGGCGCAGACATTCGTCGAGGTGTACCAGGTGACATTGATCCGTGTGGAGCAGCATCTTGAGAATATCATCGAGGATGCGGGCGAGAATTATGCGCGTGGCTACCAGCCATGGCATGAAGCGCTGCATGATCTGGTGAACGGCACCTTCCTCATCGCCAAGGAAGTGACGCCGGAAGACAAGGAATCGTTCAGCGAGGCGCTTCGGCTGTTTTCATTCGATAGCTCGGCGCGGTTCCTGCATGATTTGTGCCTGTCGATGGGGATTCGCCCGGAACGCGGCTGGAACGAAAAGTTCAAGGCGCATATTGAAATGCTGATGTCGGCGATGGACATCAAACGCTACCACCACGTCACCGGTTAGTTGGCGACATCTTCCTCCACCAAAACCTCAAGCATGTGGTTTTTCTCATCCGTATTCTGGATGGCGCGGATATTGAATGTCCGCCCGTCGAACAGCAGGCGCATGTCCGCTTGCACCGTGCTGCTGTAGCGCACGCGGAAACGGTGGGAGGATGGCGCGGAGATTTTTCCGCCGGAAGTTGTCTCGCTGCCGCGCAGGGGCGTAATTTGCGCCCAGAGCGTCGCCACATCTTCCCAGGCGGTGCTGTAGCCCCCCGCCCCATCTTCGGTCAGGATTTTTTGTTGCAGCGTCACCTTGTGGCGCATCATCAAATGAATGGGTTTCCTGCCGTTGCTCATAACGCCAGCTCCCGGTATGGCATGTAGCAGGAGAGCACATCGTCGGGGATCGGCGTCATCCCGATATTGCCATCATAGAGGCTGGCGATATGGTTCATCATGCCGAGCTTGATCGGCTTGGGAACCTGTGAGCTGGTGCCGTATCCCGCTACATACACCACCTCGATGCGGTAGCCGGTGATGATGCTTTCCACCACCAGTGATTCCCTGTTGGCGGAAAGCGCGTAGGCGGTGGTGCTGACCACGGTGCTCACCTCTTCGGATGTCAGGGTGGTGACCGAGGTGATGGATTGCACCGGCCCCATCGGCAGGCGTACGCTGCCGGAGATATCATCCTCGAAGGTGAGTTTCCAGCTTTGCGTCACCAGCGAACGGCGGAGCCATTGCTCGGCGAGCGTGCGGGCGGTGGCGATCATATCGGTAAGCCGCGCATCGTCATCCGCATGGGTGATCCGCAGGAATTCCTTGGTTTCTGTCAGTGTCAATGGTTCGGCGGCAGGCGCGACAATACGCACCAGCCCACGGGGGAGTTGGAGAGGCATAAGACATCCTGATTAAGTAAAAGTTGTAAGAAAAAGCCGGATGTGCGGCAGCTTATTTATTCAGCACGCACTGTTTTAGATCCGGGTCGTAATAATAATCTTCCGGGCACTGTTCCGTTACCGATCGGCAAGCGCCTATCAGGTAATCGTAGAAATAACCTTCTTTGCAAGGATTGACATCAAGCTCGCATTTTGAGTTAGTGGCATTGGGGTGGTAGCCTTCCGCGCATTTCAGCAGGATTTGTAGGCATTCATTTTGCGTTGAGTCAAAATAATAACCTTTGCTGCAATTCACCTGGCTCGGACGGCAGCTTTTCGATGCTGGGTCGTAATAATATCCGGGGTCGCATTTTTTCTCATTGGCGACACAGCTGCCGGATGCGGTATCGTAATAATAACCGTCGTCACAGCTATTGGTTTCAGTGACGCATTGGCCTTGCACGGAATCATAGACATAGCCCTTGCTGCATTCAGGTTGGTTTTCCACACACGTTTTTGTCTTGTAATCATAGCTATATCCCGGGCCGCATTCGAGCTTCTCGGCGACGCATTGTTTGGTCGTGCTGTCGTAGCTATACCCGCTTGGGCAGGTAGGTGTCTCGGCGATACACTGCCCGGTTGCCTGGTCAAAACGGTAGCCATTGGAGCAGGTTTTCTCATAGCTGACGCATTTTTTGGCGGCGGCATCGTAGAAGTAACCTGCCGGGCATTGGCTTGGGTTTTCCACGCAAGCGCCCGTGGCAGGATCAAGGTACGAGCCTTCCTGGCACCCCCCCTTGCTGGCGCGGCACTTGCCGATAATCAGGTCGTAATATTCGCCGCTTGCACAAGTTTCAGTTTTAAAAACACATTGGTGGCGGTTTGGGTCATATACATACCCGTCGTCGCATGCGGTGGCGGCGACGCAGCTCTTGGTTGCGCTATCAAAAGAATATCCTGGCGGGCATTTTGCAGGTGCCGTGGTTTTGATAGTGCCGACCGGAGGCGCGGTGTTAGGCGATGCTGGCGCAACAGGATTGACCGCCCCGCTCTTGCCAAATGGCCCCCCTTCCTTGGCTAGGCCTTCATTCCATCCAAGTGAATTCTCGGATGCCGTTTCCGGTGCCCAGTTTGGAAGACTGGCAGGCGGCGGGTCGGCAAAGGCGGAATGTGTAATCAGAAATGCGACACAGACGAAAGCTACCATTCGCCCTATGCGTATCGCATGCATGTTCATGATGTGGTCGTGCGGTGCAGTGACTGGCTGGCCTCCTGCAGCGCCAGCCGTTCAACATGGCTTGCCGATTTCTCGCCGAACCATTTTGCCATTTTGGTGTCGAGTTTCTGATCCCACTGCTGGTGGTGGATGCCGGCAATGCCGCCGATACCGGCGACAAGACCGAGTGCATTCGGCAGTTCCCAGACAACGCCCATCGCGGCAATTTCATGCGCTTTCTTTTCCGGCACGCCGCATTTGACCAGCACGTTGGTGGTAGCGCGGATCATTTCGTCGGTGACTGGCGCGCCTATTGTGTTCATCAGTAAGAACGAGCCGTAATGCACCCCCTCATCCATACCGAAAATAATTTGCTCGTGGCGGGTCATTTTCCAGAATTCCCACCATTTTGCACCAGCAATCGGTTTTTCCGAAATGCCTGTCTTGTCATTCAGGAATTTCCGGGTTTGTATTTTTGCGATCATGGAGACTGCCCACGCTGCGGCAAACACCAGTGTGGTTTTGGCAAGCTGTTCAGCGCGCTCTTCGCGTGACTGGTTTTTATCGACCTGGCATTCATCGAGCTTGCAGACTTTGCCGAGGCCGCCTTCGATATATTCAAGGTAGGGTTCAAACACTACCTTGCTGACGGTTTGGCTAACGGACTTCACCAGGTTGGGCGCTACCGTATCGGCAAAGGCAACGACGCCGAGCGATACACCCATGGAAACCAGCTCGGCCGGAATAAACCCAGCCGTCTCCAGCCCAACACGCTGCCAGGGAGTTTTACCGTTTACGATGCCATTCATGCCTGCGGCCACGAGTAATATCCTGCGTCAAAAAAATTTCCACCCTCAGAATACCACATCCGGGAATGGTGAAATATGACGATTTTGTGAATATTAGGCTGTTTTAACCGGGTTTTTGCCTTTTTGGGCAATGCGGGGCGATAACGCCGGCTATTTCTTGTCTTCTTCGGCGGCGGCGATGATGCTCGACAGGTTGCCGGTCACTTTCTGGGCGTCCGCCGTATTTTCAATATCTTTCATCGCCTCGTGGTTGAAGCCGTATTCTTTGGTCATGCGGGCTTTGACTTCATCGGAAGGCTCGCCTTCGCCAGCTTCGAGGATCATGCCATAATCTTCCGGGAAGAAGGTGCCGGATTTCTGCGCTTCCATGAACGGTTCAAGCTTATCGGCGCGCACCGCGACATAAGCGAACATCTTTCCGCCTTGCGGGCTTTCACCGCGGATAAGCAAAATACAAACAGTTTTTTCAGCAATGATCTGTTCAGATGCGGTTAGTTTGGCCACTCGTTCCTCACTTGATGAGTTTCAATAGTTTACCCTGAAACCTAACCTTAGGTCAAGTCGCTTAAAAAAACATTAAGGTAAGGAATTTGCGTCAATTTTTACTGTATTAATGACCGTGTGTGGCTTTTTTGCCATAAAAAAGACCCGTCCGAGCGGGAGTGCATCAACCCGGACGGGGTATCAGTTAGTTCACCGGCGAGTACGCTGCCGTGCCACGCAACGCGAGCATGCCGATCGGCGTGCCGTTGGTGTGGGTGCCGGTCGGTGTGGCAACCGCACGCAGGTAGCGTTTCGCGCCGATATAGCCGAAGCCATAGACGGTTTTATCTTTGGCGCTGGAATCGACCACCACGGTGAGTGCCGTGTTGTTGAGGTCGGTGAGCGCCGTATCGGTGAAGGTTGAGTTGTCATCGCTGTGGGTGAGTTTCAGCGTCCAGTAGACGGAACCGGAAAGCGTGTCGCCCGATGCCCCCATGGCGAACAATACGTTCACGCTGTTATAACCCTGCATGTCGATGGTGGTGGAAGTTTTGGTCGCGCTTGACGTAATCGGGTTCAAATGCTGCGTGACCAAAATATTGCGGTAAAGGTCTCTCATGGTATTTCTCCGGGTTATGCTAATTTGAGGATTTTGATGGCATCGAAATTGATGACATCGCCGCCGACGCGCTTGGTGGCGTAGAATTTCACGAACGGTTTTTCCGTGAACGGATCGCGCAGGATGCGGATGCCCCGGCGGTCAACGATCTGGTAGCCAGCCTTGAAATCACCCACGGCAACCGAGAGTGAGTTGGCGGCAGCGGTCGGCATATCAGCGGCCATCATCACCGGCACGCCAAGCAGCGTATCCGGCGCGCCGGCAGCAAGGCCGGGTTGCCACAGATATTGGTTGGTGGTGGCTTCTTTCAGCAAGCGCACGGCATTCACCACGGTGCGGTTCATCACGAAGGTCGCGTTTTTGCTGTAGCCGTCTTTCAATTTGTAGAACAGGTTGATGAGACCATCTGCCGTGACTGCGCCCGACGAGCCGGAGTTCACCTGCTCGATCTGGTTCCAGCTGGTGCCGGCGGTGTAGGTCAGGATGCCGCGCGGCTGGCCAACGCCAGAGCCGCTGATGAATGCGGTATTTTCTTTCTGCACGAAAATGTCGGAGATTTTGCCCGCGAGCCATGCCTCGATATCAATCGCCGCATCGTCCACCAATTTCTGGGTGGCTTTCGGCTGGGCATACAGCTCGTGAGTCGGGATGTTGCGCTTGGCGATCACCGGGGTGGTGGTCTCCGAGATGGCGCCAGTTTCCGACGTCCAGCCTGCCGAGGCCTGGTCGTGATCGTCGATCAGCTCCAGCGAGTCGGATGAAATGGTTTCAACCGCCGCAATCTGGCGCAGTGGAGAGGTTTCATACACCGACTTTACGATGGTTTGCGACATGGTCGGGGTGACGAGGTAGCCGCCGTCCGCATCACTGCCCACCGACAGCGCCTTGGTCGAAAGCTGCTCCAGCCCGGCATCCATACCTTTACGCAAATAGTTGCGGAAGGCCTTGCTATATTCGCTCGGCGCGCCGCTGGCCTTGCTTTCGCCGCCGAATTCCGGGCGGGCATAGGCGGTTTCGATCGAATCGAGGCGGGATTTGTAGTTATCGAGCGCCGCGCTGATATGGTTCAGGTGCTCGGTATACAGCCCGTCCGCCGAGCCTTTGCGTTCGATGTCACGCAAACGGGCATCGTTCACATGCTTAAATTCTTCCCAGGCGTGCCCCAGATGCGAGACACGCTCAGTGATTTCGGAAATAGTCATAAAAGTTCCTTTTAAAGGTTAAAATGGGCAGGTTTCGCGAGGGAAAACCCCCGCAGCCGACCTGAAACGCGGCTATTGGTTAATAAATTATTGATATTTATACCCGGTTAGGGTATGGTCGGGGTGAATTTGCTTTTTTCAGTCCGTTTTTTCGTTCGCTATGAAATTGGGCTTATCTCACAGGAGGAGTTTCCTGTGAGTTGTTAGTTGTTCGGCATAGGAGTCTAGTGATGTCGATGCGCGACAAGTGGGGTCTGTTCTCAACCGAGACGGATCCAGGGTTCAAAGACCGGTTGAAACTGGTCTTTAACGGCGAGCGGGTCAGTGTTCGCGAGAACAGCATCCAGGATGCCGCCGGGATGCTAAAGGGCCCAGACGAGAAGAACCTGGCGGTGGTGGTCTTCAACAAGAAGGACCAAGCGTTC
This sequence comes from uncultured Rickettsiales bacterium, assembly GCA_964518725.1. Classification (GTDB taxonomy): domain Bacteria; phylum Pseudomonadota; class Alphaproteobacteria; order Rickettsiales; family SXRF01; genus JANRKF01. Next base: position 83,912 of record CAZFKP010000005.1, read on the forward strand.
GTTAGTGATGGGCTGATCGCGCTGCTTGAGGGATACCGCAAAACGGCCATCACCAAAGGTAAACCGCTTCTGTTGGAGGTCAGCGTTACCCTCCGTGGTGGCGTTCAAACCACCATCAAGATTGGGTTTAAGCCCAACTTGACGAAAGCGGAGCGGATGGTGCCGGTGAAAACCGCCCACTAACCGCCGCAAACCTCGCCGCATGAACCGCCGGCCTTCTCTCCCTTCACCGGGAACAAAGAGAAGGCCGGTTTTTTTATGTCCGCAATTTGTCACCAGCGAGCACTTGCGAATTCTTAGATGGCTCGCCACGGCCTACAGCCTCGCGATGACGAGCCGTTGTCATTGCGAGTGTAACGAAGCAATCCATCTTTCTTGACTAAGATGGATCGCCACGGTTTACGGCCTCGCGGGTGACGACGTGTTTATGTACGCAATACGGAGTGTGCCCGGTCGAGCGCATCGGACAAGGCGATCAGTTCCATCGGGTGCAGGCCGGTTTCCGGTTGCAGCGATTTCACTACCGTCACCCCCGCCGCCCGGTTGGCCGGAAAGGTGACGAGGCTCACTTCGAACAAATCCACTTCCGCCAGATGCCGCACGCCGGTTTCGGCATCAATGCGGTAACGCACCGGCGAATAGCCGATGGAAAGCCCGGTCACCGCCCCGGCCTTCAGCAGCTCATGCGCCTCCCGTGCCCGCTGCACCGAAAGCAGCAACCTGCCCTCCACATACAGCCCATACGCATCCTCAAACATCCGCTCGAACACGCCGATCGGCTCGTCCTGCTGGTGCTGCCAGAGCAGCTTGACGCTGGGTGCATGGCGGTTGATGGTGTGGGTGAACGCGCCTTTCATCATCACATCCTTCTGGTTGTCGATGATGTCGAACACGCTGGCATAGCCGGCAAATCGGCCTTCCGCGTCGATGGATTTTATGTGCAGGCCGAACGCGATGCGCTTGCGCTCGCGCATGCGAACGCTGATGTCTTTGGTAATCATGCTGTGAATCCTTGAAAAAATGATCCCCGCCGTGGCGGGGATGGTGGTCGTTACGGCAGCATCCGTTTCAGGATGCCGTCCTTATGGACGAAGTGGTGCTTGAGGGCCGCGCCCACATGCACACAGAAAAGCGCGAGGATGAGGTTGCCGATCATCTCATGCGCGTCGCGGAAAAGTTCCTTTGCCGCCTCGTCTTTCGCGGCGATGTCCGGCAAGGTGAACAGCCCGTAAAACGATACGGGATAGCCCGCCGCCGATGACATCAGCCAGCCTGAAACCGGCATCAGGATCATGCAGAGATAGAGCGCGTATTTGACCACGCTCGCTGCCGCTTTCTGCCAGCCGGGAATCGACTCCGGCAGACCCGGTTTTGGATTTGCGGCTCGCCAGCAAAACGCTGCCACCGCCAGTGCCAGCACGGCAATGCCCGTGGCTTTATGCAGGCCATACACTTGGAATTTTGTGGGACTGTTTTCCATGTCGCCCATTAGGCTTCCCACCACCCACAGGGTGATGATGCATGCCGCAATCAGCCAGTGGAACAGTTTGGCCAGCCAGCCAAAGGAATCGGGCGTGTTTTTGAGTGCCATCACCACCTCGTTGTTTGATAGCATTATGCATATTTTGAACGGATTGTCATGAATAACCCTTGATTTTATGTGATATTCAGCAATTGTTGTCATGTATTAATAATGTAACAGGTAACGAGCTATTCATGTCGACCGATGAACTATTAGAAGATCCACGCGTCAAAGAAGTAGGGGCTGTCCTAGATAACGCAGATATGTGTTATAAAGGATTGCATGAGAAAGAG
>CAZFKP010000006.1:0-36331 GCA_964518725.1 uncultured Rickettsiales bacterium
AGCGAGCCCATCACGTTGCGCCCAGGAAAGTTCGGAAAGCTTTGCAACCAGCGATTCTGCGTACTGAGACTTCGGCATTGATCCCTCGCCTGAACCGGCGGCACCCGGAAACTCATACTCATCAGGAAAACCAACATCTGTTTTTCCTTTACCAAGCCATCCACGGCGCCTGTCATTCTCACTCATACGCATCTCCCACTATTCTATAAAGTTTATTAATAAGGCGTGATACCCCTGCAAGGTATAATGTTAATCACCCTCGATAGACAAATAAATAATTGTTATGGTTTTGTGACAGCGGCTAATTGTTGGAGCGCGGCCAGTATTTCCGCGCATTCCTCGTCCCACTGCCCTGTGAGGTTTTTTGGCCGAAAATGCCGCTGGAAGGCGTTGATCGCCTTTGGCAGGTCGGCGGTGTCGTAGCCATATTCGGCTAGCTTCACAGCCTCAGCGCTTACCTGTCCGGCAGGAAACAACCCAATCCCCTCCTCCGCCAGCCGCTTCCAATCAAACAGCTCACCAGGATCTTCTTTGCGGGTGGGGGCGACATCGGAATGGCCGACGACATTACGGGCGGGGATTTTCCTGCGCGCTACAATGTCTTTGCACAACCAGATGACCGATTGCATCTGCACTTCGGGGAAAGGGCGATAGCCGAACTCATGCCCTGGGTTCACGATCTCGATGCCGATAGAGCGCTGGTTAATGTTGGTATGCCCGCGCCAATAGGATTTTCCGGCGTGCCACGCCCGCATCTCCTCATCCACCAGTTGGAAAATGCGGCCATCCTCCTCAATCATGTAATGGGCGCTCACTTCGGCGGTCGCGTCACACATGCGGTCGAGCGCGTTGGCACCGCTTTTCATCCCGGTATAATGCAGCACCAACATGTCGATTTCATGGCCATCACGCGGGTTGCAATTCGGGGACGGGTGCTGGATAATCTTCATATTCCCTTGCCTTTTTCCAATATTTTTGGCTTGCGTACCACGATGATGGCGACACCCGCGAGCGTCATGGCGCCGCCGGAAAGTAGCTCAATTGTCAGCGGTTCACGATAAAATAATTGCCCAAACGCCACGCCCATGATCGGCACGAGCAGCGAAAATGGCGCGACGATGGACACTGGATGGAGTTTCACCAAATAATTCCACAGCCCGTGCCCCACTACCGATGACAGCAGCACCGTGAATGCAATCCCTGACCAGGCGCGCATTCCCGCCGTATGCAGCAACTCCGGCGAAGGCGATTCCACCAGCATCGACAGCGCCAGCAATTGCGGCAGGCCAAACAGGCAGACATAGGCCAGCACCTGCATCGCGGTGACGCCGGGGTGGCGCTTCATCATTACGTTGTAAATACCGAAAAAGAACGCCGCGGCGATGGCATAAAAACTGCCAAGCCAACTGCTGCCCATATGCGGCGACCCCAGCACCAGCATCATCCCGGAAAAGGCCAGCAGCAACCCAAGCAACCGCCATTTCCCGATGCGGTCGCCCATGAACAATACGCCGCAGATACAGGCAAACGGCACTGAAAGCTGGTTCAAGATCGCACAGGTGGCGATGTCGAGCCCCACAGCCAGCGACGCCTGAGGCAAGGTGAAATGCGCGACTCCCGTCAGGGAAAGCAGCGCCAGGTGTTTCACCTGGGGCTTGGTCGGGCGCGGCACAAACGGCAGCAATATCACCGCAAGCGCGGCAAACCGGATGAAGGTCGCAAAAACCGGCGGGAAGTGCTCAAGCGCCCATTTGCTGGCAACGAAATTGGCTCCCCACACGGTGACAACCAAAAGCGCATAAACAATGTGAAGGATGGGCATCAGGCCGCCTTCCTCGCGAGCGCCTTATAAGCCGCGCTGATTTCCGCCGTGCGTAGCGAAAGGATTTGCGCCACTTCCGGCGAGAGTGCCTCATCAGCATAACGATCCGGGTGGTAGCGCTGCATCAGTTTGTAGTATTGTTTTTTCACCTGTGCCATGCCCGCCTTTTTCCCGGTACCCAGCACATGGTGGGGCTTGGGTACGGTAAATTGTTCATGCAGGCTGGCATAGGTGGCAGGCGGCAACTCAAGCTGGTGGGCAATCCTGGAAAGCATGTGCTGCTTGTGCTTGCTGATCGGCGCACTGGCTGCCGCCACTGAAAACAGCCGCGCCACAAGTGCCTCGAACAGCATCCGGTTGCGCGGAAAAACATGCTTGACCTGCTGCACATAATGCTCCATCGGCGTCGGGTCGTTGCACGCCAGCACAAAGAGTTTGCGAAGCTTGCCGCATAATCCGCCGGACAATGGAAATGCATCACGGAATGCAAGATAGGATTCGCGGGTCATCGCCCCGTCGGCCATAGCGATTTTGGCAGAAAGCGAAATAATCGCAAAGGTAAAGGAAATATGTTTGAACTCGGCATCTTTCGGCGCCAACGCCTGCGCCAGCGCTTCCCCGTGGCGCGACTCCGGGGGTTTTGGCTTAGTGACGGCGTAACGCAGCGCCGTCATGCCGCGAAACCGTATCCTGGCGACGGCCGGTATCCACGCCCATGATTTTCGCAAGGTGTCGGATTTATATAATGCTGGCAGCATGGATCCCCGCCGGCGCGGGGATGGAAGGGTCACTTCCCATCCATGATTTGCTGGCGTGCCACCGACAGCAGCTGCTCCATCTCGGACTCGATCTCGCTAACCGGCACCGTCACACCTGCCCGGCCAAAATCCACCAGCAGCTTATCAACCACATCCCTATCGCCACTGGCGTCCAGGTCAGCCACCACGACATCCTTGGCATAAGCATCGGCTTCTGCTCCTTTTCTTCCAAGCTTCTCCGCAGCCCACAAGCCAAGCAGCTTGTTGCGGCGCGCCGTGGCCTTGAATTCCATCTCGGCATCAAAAGCGAATTTACTCTCAAAACCCTTCTTGCGATCATCAAAACTGCTCATATTTCCTCTTATTTTTTGCTATACTTGTCGGCTGCCAAGTTTTATAAGAACTCTTCCCATTATACAAGACGAACCTAGCGGAATTATAGCTCCCAATGCAAAAAAACAAACCACGAAAGATTATTTCCATGGCACCTCGCAAACCAATCTATGAAGGCAAAGCTAAAAAACTGTTCGAGGGGCCGGAACCAGGAACCATTATCCAGCACTTCAAGGATGATGCAACGGCGTTCAACAACCAGAAAAAGGGAACCATCAGCGGCAAGGGCGTGATGAACAACCGCATTTCGGAATATCTGATGACCCGCCTCGGCGAAATCGGCATCCCGACGCACTTCATCAGAAGCCTCAACATGCGTGAGCAGCTGGTGCGCGCCGTCCAGATCGTGCCGCTCGAAGTCATCATCCGTAACGTCGCTGCCGGCAGCTTCGCCAAACGTTTCGGCATTCCCGATGGCAAGGTGATCGGCCACCCACTGATCGAATATTGCTTCAAGAACGACGCGCTCGGCGATCCGTTCGTCACTGAAGAACATATTTACGCCTTCGGCTGGGCAACCCCTTCCGAGCTGGATGAAATCCGCATGTACTCCTTCCGCATCAACGATTTCCTTGCAGGGCTGTTTATGGGCGTGGGCATCCGGCTCGTCGATTTCAAGCTTGAATTCGGTCGCGTCATCGAAGGTGACCGCGAATATCTGGTGCTCGCCGATGAGATCAGCCCCGATAATTGCCGCCTGTGGGATGTGAATACCGGTTACCGCCTCGACAAAGACCGCTTCCGCCAGGATCTGGGCGGCGTGGAAAACGCCTATCAGGAAGTGGCGCGCCGCCTGGGCGTCCTGCCGCAATCCGATCAGGAATCCTATGTCATCGAAGTCAATCCGCGTGTGGCGAAATCGAAAGCGAAAAAGAAAGCGGCTAAAAAGCCCGTGAAGAAAACAGCAAAGAAACCGGCAAAGGCGAAAAAATAATGAAAGCAAAGATCCATATCACCCTCAAGAACGGCGTGCTTGACCCGCAGGGCAAAGCCATCGCAGGAGCGCTCGGCAATATGGGGTTTGACGGCGTCACCGATGTACGGCAAGGCAAATATATTGAACTCGTATTCAGTGAAACCGATAAGAAGAAAGCCGAGGCGGCGGTGGAAAAAATGTGCGCAGGCCTGCTCGCCAACACGGTGGTGGAGAACTATAAGTTTGAGCTAGTGGAGTAGGATTATGGCAATAATATACAAACCGGGATTGACAGCCGAAGGCGTAAGGCAGATTGCACACGCGGGCAATGGCGGTGCGCTTGATACCCCTGTCACGCCGGGCAAAGAGCCAGCACCATACACGCCACTCTCGGATGATGGGGTGCAGGCGCTGCGTGCCCTGCAACAATGGAAGATTGACGAACCTGAAGCTGCACAGAAACGTGACGAAGCTGTGCGCGCGGTGCGTGTCGTCTTCAAGATGCCGATACAGGACGGGGGAAGGGAATACTACTCTACTGTTACGTTCGGCCTTACACGCGTCATCCGCGAATTTCTGCAGGCCAAACCAGAAATCGTAAAAGCCGCGCCAGATAGCGCCTTTTCACTCGATGTGCTCGAAGCGGAATTAAAGCGCGCCCAACCAGACATATTTGGCGATGCTGCACGAGCCGTTGAATTAGCGGATCAAGGCAGGGCAACACATGCGGCTCCGGAAACAAATGGCACCGTGACGCATGTTGCTCCTCCCACAGAAGAGCCTGAGCCTCAGAAACATTTAAGCGACGAGGCGCTCACCAAGTTCGAATATCTTATCCGACTACCTGCAACCCTGACAAAATTCAAAACCCTGCAGTCCGCATTTGTTGCCCTTTACGACAATGCCATGGAGGGCTACGTTGCGAACAGGTCGCTCAATCAGGATCTCAAAACCAATGACGGCTGCGTCCGGCTCGCCATGTGGGAACTGAATAACCTGATGCAGCGGACAGGTGACCTTGATGTCACACGGCGCCGGGAAGTTGAATCTGCCATCAGCGTGCTTTCCCTGGCGTTAGCGACCGATTTCCCTGAGGCTTATGACCGCACGCCCCTGAAATCCACCATCAGTTCGCACGCCATATCATGAAATCTGCCGTCATCGTATTCCCCGGCTCTAACTGCGACCGCGACGGGCAAACCGTGCTTGCCGCCACCGGCTGCAATCCGCACATGGTCTGGCACCGCGACAGCGCCCTGCCCGCGGTTGACCTTGTGTATGTTCCGGGCGGATTCTCCTACGGCGATTATTTGCGCTCCGGCGCCATGGCCGCGCATTCGCCGATCATGCGCGAAGTGAAAAACCATGCCGAGCGCGGCGGCTATGTGCTGGGCGTGTGCAACGGCTTCCAGATCCTCACCGAATCCGGCCTGCTGCCGGGTATTCTGCTTAGGAACGCCAAGCTCAAATTCATCTGCAAGGAGGTGACGCTGCGCGTGGAAAACAACAGCAGCGCCTTTACAAAGAAATATGCCGCAGGGCAGCAGATCAACGTGCCGGTCGCCCATCACGACGGTAATTACTTCACCGACGATGCCACGCTGAAACGCCTGCAGGATAACGCCCAGATCGCCTTCACCTATGTCGATAATCCGAACGGTTCGAAGGCCAATATCGCGGGCATCCTGAACGACAGGAAGAACGTGCTCGGCATGATGCCACACCCCGAGCGCCACTCAGAGCAATTGCTCGGCGGCGTCGATGGACGGCGGATGTTTGAGAGCTTACTGGCAGCGTAGTAAGAAACCTTACGCCACTGCTGCCTCTGGGTGCTTGACCGCGCGAAGCTTCTCGTTGAACTCCCGGAGATCTTTCTTGAAGTCACTAATGGCATCATTGCTTTTCCCAAGAGTCGCTAGCAGCTGTGCTAACACATTAGCACGGCTTTCAAGCGTCTCCTCACGCATTACATTCATGCTCGTTGCAGCACCAAAAAGCTGGGAGCATGCCACGCTTGTCAGGCCGGTTGCTTCAACAATTTCCGTGAATGTCAGATGAGTGCCATCTTCTTTCGTAAAATAGGCATACAGCGTCTGGCGTGCGGCAATAATGTTGCGTGGGATAGGCGGGGCTGACTCAACTTTTGCAGCATGCGTCTGTTTTGCCGACGGGAGTGCTTCATAGAGCTCATAAAGCTTTGCGAGATCACCTTCGGCAATATCATTGGCAGCAAGCTCTTTGAGCGAACGCACCATGGCAAGCATCACGCTGCCGGGAACGGGCGCCCTACCCGCCTCAATTCCGGCGATATAATCCCCACCATGAACCTTCAGTAGCGCAATTTCCCGCTCATCGACCTTGTTTTCCAATGCGGCGTTCATCCTTTCGGCAAGCTCGCCACGGGTCATCATATGCCCCTCTTTTTCCCGGGCATGCTTGACGGTGATCGCTTCCCGCAGGTCGAGCAGCAGATCGCCAAAGCCAGTGCGGATTCCTTCTTTGGCTCCGGCGGCAACGCGTGCCTTGTATCTTTCTTCGAAATTTCCAGACAATGCTTCTCTTGCCGAATCATCATAATTTGTATTATCTTCGATCAATATTTTCTTGAGGGCGGCGAATTGCTGTTCATCCGGATAGGTTGCGTCCTTTTCCCATTCCCTGATGACTTCATCACTCACTGCTTCCACTTCCTGGGTAAGGATGGTCAGCATGTTTTCTGCCAGCTCATCCCGCGAAATTTCGGCGGCTTCCCGCAGATCCAGCAGTTTTTTCCCGAAGGATTCCAAATAGTGTAAAAATTCTGTGCTCATATCGCCTCCGCTTAATACAGGTTGGGGTTTGGCCGGCGTATCGATCGGAACATCCGAATTCTTGTCCGCTCCGCCATTGTGTTGCGCTGCGCCTGCTGCTACCAGAGTGGCAAACAATGGGTTGGCAAGGTCTGCTGGTTTGGGTGCCAGCGCGGCGGCGCTGCTGCGGGGTGTCCCCGTAGCCGGCCTCGGTACCATGCCCCCCGAAGGTGCCGCGGGAGTGCGGCCTACAGTTTCTGGAAAGGCTGTCGCACGTATATGGGCAACCGTGTAGATGTCATGGGTATCCATACCCTCATCTTTTGCCTGGTCAATGATAGTATTGACCAGGGTTTGCGCGAGGCCACCAATTACTTCCGTTCTGTCCTGCGGAGTAGCATATGGGTTGGTCATGGCTTCGTTCAGCATGGCACCAAAATGTTTATCTCTCAGGCGCGGCAGCAAAGGCTCCATTTCCGCATGCCTGAGCGCACCCACCAGACGCTGTGTCGGCGTTAATTCACGGTGTTCATTGAAATGAACCTGAAAATCCCGCAGGCACGATGCTTTAGTATTGGCCGCATTGCCGCGCCCTGTCTTTGAATCAACGCATGTCCCAAACGCATTGTCGGCGATCTGCGCGTTCACCTTGTCGATAAATGCCTGCGCGAGCTCTTTCTCGAAATCGGTTGGTCTGGCCGTCGCCACAAGCTCTCCTGCCACCGGTGGCATTGGGGAGACATCGTCCGGCATGGGAGCATCCGGTTTGGGGGTATCTGATCCGCTTCCGGCTGGCTTGGGAACGGCCGGCGTGGGAGCATCCGGCTTAGTTTCTTTAGGTGCCAGCAATTTATCCTCTGGTACCCCCCGCTCCTTCGCCAATTCAAGTATGGCATCCTTCACAGTTGCGGCAAGGCTGGCAATCGCCGCTTTCTTGCCCTCACCGCCAGTATATTCCGTATCAATCGCATCATTATACTGCCTGGTGATTTTAGTTTGCAATTGATGGGCAACTTCTCCCAGCTCAGCTTCCTGCAACGCACGGATCAAACGCGAAGCAGGTGTGTGGCCACCAACATCCATCGCTGTAACGAACCCGGCAATGCTGTTACCTTTCGCCAGCTGTTTCCCACCGCGCCGGCCAAGCTCATTGAGGCACGCATGATAAGCTTCCTCATGGATGGTCTCCATCATATCCATGAGCGCATCACGCAAACCCTCTTCAAAGTGAATGGGTGCTGAAGTTTTCGTTTCGCTTTTCTTTGCTGGTTTTCCAAACGCCATGTTATTGCCCCCCGTTAATGAGGGTTAATGGGTATGGGATTTACTCCAACATATCAATAAATGATTTTTTACAATTGTGTGACAATGAAGAAAGTCAAAAATTTTCTTTAAACCAGCGGATGATTTTCTCAAACCCGAAGGTAAACCCGGCGCGGCGGCGGTGGGCGTCGAACAGCAGCTCCTCGGCGGGTTTTTTGGTGGTGTATTCGAGCATGCCAAGTGCCGTGGCGAATGCCGGCCCCGAAACCGCTTCGGCCAACCCCGGCAGTGCGCGGGGGCGACCCAGCCGCACCTGCTTGCCAAGAATCGTTCCGGCCATTTCGCGCACGCCGAGCAACTGGCTAGCGCCGCCGGTCAGCACCACGCGCTTGCCCGCCATGCTAGCCACGCCGCTCATTTCCAGCTTGCTGCGGATGATCTCAAAAATTTCTTCCACACGCGGCCGAATGACGCCGACCAGCATCGAGCGCGGCACGGTGTTGAACTCATCGGCCTCTTCTTCGCCCAGCAACGGCACATCGACCATCACATGATCGTCGCTCGCGGTTGCTACCGCGCTGCCATGCAGGGTTTTCAGGCGTTCAGCGTGGTGCAGGCTGGTGGAAAGCCCGCGCGCGATGTCGCTGGTCACATGCGTACCGCCGATGGCCACCGAATCGGTGTAAATATTCTTGCCGCCGGAAAATACCGCGACGCTCGTCACCCCGCCGCCCATATCGATCAGGGTGACGCCGAGCTGCTTTTCATCCTCATCCAGCACACTCAGGCCGGAGGCATAGGGCGAAGCAATATATTCATCGACGTTCAAATGGCAGCGGCCGACGCAATGAGCGAGGTTGCGGGTGATCGACGGCTGGGCGGTGATGATGTGCAGATCCGCGCCGAGTTTCTTACCGAACATCTTGCGCGGGTCGCTGATGCCGCGCGCGCCGTCGAGATAGTAGGACACCGGGACACAGTGGATGACTTCATGTTCGGCGTGCTGGATCGAGGCGCGCCCCTGCTCGATGATGTCCATGATGTCACGGTCGGAGACTTCTTCGCCGAGCATGGTCATCTCCACCGTGACGCTGCGCGAATTCAAATTGCCGCCGGAAAGGCTGACCAGCACGTGCTCGATGGTTTCGCCCGCCATCTGCTCGGCTGCATGCACCGCGGAAACAATCGACGCCTCGGCCTCGGTGAAATCGGTGATAACGCCGCTTTTGATACCTTTAGAAAGCTGATGGCCGATGCCGGTGATGCGGATCTCGCCCGCCGAATCCGCCTCAGCGATGAAGCAGGCGATTTTGCTGGTGCCGATATCTAGAACCGCGATGCTGCCCGCGCCGGTTTTACGCAGCACTTTCTTTTTTTCTTTGCTCATGTTTCTTTTGCATCCATCGAGGGTTGGCTAAACAGCTCCGGCGCAAGCTTGATAAAAACCCTGTCCGGCACGCGCAGGTCGATCACCTTAATATCGCGCTTCAGCACCTGTTCGTCTTTATCCATCGCCGCCAGCCGCGACAGTGCCGCCTCGGCATTTTCTTCCGGAAGCTTGACCTCAATATCACCTTGAAGGCGCAGGTTCCAACGGCGATCACCAATGCGGATGGCGGAACTGAACTGCTTGGCAAGTTCCGGCGACGATTCAAGTATATGCATCAGCTCTGCCACATGCGCCGGCGCGCCGTCACCAACGATCAGCGGAAGGTTGCGGTACGGCGTGATATCGATGCCCTGCATGATGATCCCACGGTCATCGACCAGCGAAAGCTCGCCCTGGTTCTGCCACAGCGCCACCGGCTCACGTTCGACAATACGGACATAGAGCGCATCGGGAAGCGCCCGGTCGACAGTCGCCTCGCGGATACTGTGGATCGCGTTCAGCCGTTCGCGCATTTCTTCCAGCGACAGTTGCAATATCGGGTCGTTTTTCTTGATGCCGAGCGCGGTCGTAATTTCGGCCATCGGCGTGCGGCTGCGGCCTTCGATATGCAGCGAATGCACTGCGAATCCCGCCTGCGCCGTCGCCTGAAAAAACCGGTCGTGCATCCGCTGCGTGGTACTGGCCAGCGCCCCAGAATACCAGGAATAGCTGCTAATACCGACCACGACCACGCCCAGTACCGCACCGCCCGCAAACTGGCATTTGCGGTGAATTTCTTCGCGGCGTTTCTTGGCCTTCTTCTCGCGCATGATCTGCTGCGATTGGCGTTGGCGTGGCGATAAATGTTCGGTCTTGCGTGGCATCAGTTCCCCAGCGTTGCACCCTGCACCAACCTATCCACCAACGCCGTAAAGCTAATTCCCGCGTGCGCGGCAAGCTCTGGCGAAAGTGACAGTGCAGTCATCCCTGGTTGTGTGTTTACCTCTAAAAGGTAAAGTTTCTCTTTATGCGGCACCGTATCGTCATACCTGAAGTCGGCTCGGGTGAGGCCACGGCATCCAAGCGCATGATGGGCAAGCACCGCCATTTCCATTACCTCGCGGGTGCGCGTCTCCGGCAGCGGCGCCGGGCATAAATGCTGGGTTTTGCCGTCGGTATATTTGTTGGTATAATCATAAAACCCGCTCTTGGGCTTGAGTTCAGTGACGCCGAGCGCCACGCCGTCAAGCACCGCTACGGTGAGTTCGCGCCCCGGAATATATTGTTCGACCAGGAATTTCCGCGCCGTATCCGCCGCATCGCGCTCCAGAATGATCGAAAGCGGACGGTTGTCCTCTTCCATCACCAGATACACGCCAACGCTTGAGCCTTCACTCGCCGGCTTCACCACGAACGGGCGCGGCATCGGATCACCCTTTAGAAGCGCTCCCATGGTGAGCGTGACGCCCTTCGGGCAGGTAAGCCCCGCCGCCTCGAACAGGCGCTTGGCCATGGGTTTATCCATCGCCACCGCCGAGGCCAGCACGCCGGAATGGGTGTAGGGAATGCCCATCAGCTCCAGCATGCCCTGCACACAGCCATCCTCGCCGTAATTGCCATGCAGCGCATTAAACACCGCGTCGGGCTTGAGTTCGGCCAGTTTCTGCGCGATGTCGCGTCCAGCGTCGATTTCGGTGACCTTGTAACCCACCTCACGCAGCGCCTTGGCGCATGCCGCACCGGAATTAAGCGACACTTCCCGCTCCGCCGAGAGTCCGCCCTTTAACACCGCAACATGTTTCATATGCCACGTCCTTCATTTTGGTTGTCCGGCAGTTCCGCCCTGCGTGAAACCTGCTGTCGCAGGATATCCGCTGCAATGCCCCGGCCACTCATCGGATCAAGCGTGATCTCGATGGCCACTATTCCTTTTTCTTCATTCTCCTGAACCGTTAGCCAACTTATGCTCATCGGGGCGAAATGATCCCGGCAATGGCTTTCCCGAAAGTGGGTATCTTGCCCAAGCAGGTAAGCACCATCGCCCATGCGCCGGTGGATATAATTCTTTACCGACTGCACTCTTTGCGGCGTGGGATTATTTACGACATACCTCACTGTTTGCACACCATCGCCCTTGACTTTCCATTTCTCAGGCGAGGTGAAGATCGCGTCGATCTCGGCACGCTCTTCGGCTGATAATTCTTCTTCGACCTTCAGGCGAGAGGCGATTCCCACCCGCGCACTATTATGGAGCAGCACATGCACCGCGCCATACCCCGCAGCAGTTTTCTCGACATGGTAGGTTTGGGTCACTGTCTGGCCTTTGATGCATTCATCAAATTCCAGCGCCTCCTCATGCCTGCAACTGTCCGGATAATGCTGCTGCATAAATTGTTTTACAGCCTGAACCACCGCATCCAAATGAGCATTGTCCGCCAGTATTTCGGCCACGACCAGGTGGTCGGCGGGGTTATCCATCTTCTGGCTGGCGATAATCTGAGACGCATTGGCCAGCCCTTCATTAAAATGGCTATGTTCAAGCGGTGGATAGTGAACCGCCGTCTCCCCGGCATCCGGTTGCTGCAGTTTGGAAACCGATACCCACGCTGCTTCATCCATAAACAACTTGCGAATGCCATCTTCCAGTTGCCCCCGAGTTTTCAGGTTTTCCAGACGCATCTATGCCTCCCGTCCAATCCGCTTGATTTCCCATTCCAGCGTGATGCCAGTTTTTTCTTTCACTATCTCTATCACACGATTGCCAAGCCTTTCAAGGTCAGCAGCGGTCGCCGTCGCCGTATTGATGAGAAAGTTGCAGTGCTTCTCCGAGACTTGCGCGCCGCCGATTATCATACCCCGGCAACCCGCCTTGTCGATCAGCTCCCACGCCTTGTGGCCTTCCGGGTTTTTAAACGTGCTGCCGCCGGTGCGCGCGCGGATCGGCTGAGTGTCCTCACGCATGCGGCTGATTTCCTGAATCCGGGCGGCGATTTCCTGCCGCTCGCCCGGCACGGCGGCAAACACCGCGTGGGTGACGATCGCCCCTTCCGGCAGCGCGCTTTTGCGGTAGGAAAAACCCAATTCCTCGCTGGTGAATACCTTGATTTCCCCGCTTCGGAGCACCGCCTGACACTCCACCAACACATCTTTAATCTCCACGCCATAGGCGCCGGCATTCATTCGCACCGCGCCGCCGATAGTGCCAGGAATGCCCGATAAAAATTCCAGCCCGGCGATCCCGTGGTCGCAGGCGAACAACGCGACATTAAGATCAAGCATGCCAGCGCCCGCGACAAGGTGTGCATCCTGCAGGTGGCTCATGGCAAAATGCCGCCCAAGCTTCACCACCACCCCGTCAATGCCGCCATCACGCACGATAACATTGCTGCCAACCCCTAAAACGGTCACCGGGATTTCCGGGGGCAGTACCTTCAGAAACTCGGCAAGATCTTCCGTATTTTCTGGCTTGAACAACCATTCGGCAGCACCACCCACCCGAAACCAGTTGGTTTTGGAGAGGTCGGCGTTTTGGCGCAAGCGTGGAGAAAACTGCTCCTGCCATCCCTGTGGTTCTTTGTGCGCCACCATCATGCTGTAACTTTTTGCAGTTGTCCCGGCAGCGCATACGCCCATTTGCTGATTGATCCCGCGCCCATGCACACCACCATATCACCAGCGGCGGCGACGGAACGAATCGTTGCGGCGAGGGCATCCTCCGACGGGAGTTTGACGACATGCTTATGCCCCGCGCTACGCAAACCGGTAATCAGGCTCTCGGCGGAAATGCCCTCAATCGGCGCTTCTCCAGCAGCATAAATTTCGGCGACAACCACCACATCCGCGTCGTTGAAGCAACTGCAGAAATCATCAAACAAATCGCGCAGGCGAGTGTAGCGATGCGGCTGAACCACGGCGATGACCTTGCCTTTTCCGTGTGACTGTGCAGCACGGGCGGCTTTCAGGGTCGCGGCGATTTCCACCGGATGGTGGCCGTAATCGTCGATCACGGTAATGCCGTGCGCCTCGCCGGTTTTGGTGAAACGGCGCTTCACCCCTTCAAACGATGCCAGCGCCTTTTTGATTTTTTCTGGTGCCATCCCAAGCTCATGAGCAATCGCCACCGCTGCCAGCGCATTCTTCACATTATGTTCGCCATGCATGGAGAGCAGCACATCACTCACTAGCATGTCGCCAATAACAATATCAAAACGCTGTCCTTCTGCGGATGGGCGGATATTTTCAACCCGCACATCTGCCTGCTTGTTAGCGCCGTAGGTGATGATGCGGCGGTCGGTTACACGGGCAGAGAGCGCCTGCACCTCCGGATGATCGGTACAGAGCACGGCAAATCCGTAAAACGGCAGGTTGGAGATAAAGGTGGCGTAGGCCGCCTTCGCCGCCTCGAAGCTGCCGTAATGGTCGAGGTGCTCGGGATCGATATTGGTGATGATGCCGACGCTCGCCGGCAGGCGTGTGAAGGTGCCATCTGACTCGTCGGCCTCCACCACCATCCATTCGCCTTTGCCGAGATACGCATTGGTGCCGCGGGCATTGATGATGCCGCCGTTGATGACGGTCGGCGTGAAACCGCCCGCTTCCAGCATGGCGGCGGTAAGCGCCGTGGTCGTGGTTTTTCCGTGGGTGCCCGCTACCGCCACCGCGATTTTAAAGCGCATGAGTTCGGCCAGCATTTCGGCGCGTTTGACCACCGGGATGCGATGTTCGCGAGCAGCGTCCAGCTCCGGGTTGCCGGGCTTGATCGCTGAAGAAATCACCACGACCGACGCCGCTTTCACATGCTCGGCGCCATGGCCGATAAATATTTTAATGCCCAGATCCTCAAGCCGCTTGGTATTGTAGCTGGCGCTCGCATCCGACCCTTGCACCTGATAGCCGAGATTGTGCAACACTTCGGCGATGCCGCTCATGCCGATGCCGCCGATACCGACAAAATGCAAAATACCGACATTAAGCGGCAGGGATTTACCAATAGGGAGCGCGTTCAGTGCCTGTTTCATAGTCTGACCCCATCTGTTTTTGGCGTGATGGCGACTGTTTCTAGGGCGGCCGCTTCAGCGGATTCCTTCACCGGCCGGGATAACATATAATCCGCAGGTTTTTTCTGGAACCGCGCCGCCGTGCCGGAGATTGCCTGCACCCCTTCCAGCGTCAACCCATCATCTGAAGAAACCAGAATCCTACCAATCTTTGTGTCTCTCAATGCCTCCATCAATTCGATTCCTTTATGTTGGCTGAAGGTCTGTTGTCCGTCACAACAGCATAGGGTAATGCAAACCCCTCCGGCGGATGTATTTTCTTGTCTGCGTTATCATAACCAAGTGCTGCCAGCGCCGCATCGACCGTATTAAATTCTACCACACGGTATCCCGCCCCCTCCATAAACGCCGTGTGCAGCATTTGCGTGACCCCGTCATCTTCGACCACCCACACGGTTTTTTGCTCGTCGTTCATGAGTTTATCCCTTCGGCAAGCACCAGCTCGGCCAGTGCCCTTGCGGCGTCCTGTGCACCAAATGTGCGGGCGTTTTCGGCGGCGCGGTTTAAGGTTTCCGGTGCGGTGAGAAAGGCCTCGAGGCGAGCCGACACGGCTTCGGGCGTGAACCCGTCCTGTGCCATCACCCAGCCGCATCCGGCTTTTTCAAACACGTTGGCATTGTAATATTGGTGGTTGTCCATGGCGGTGGGAAGCGGCACGAGAATCGCCGGGCGGCCAGCGACCGCCAGCTCCGACATGGTAGAGGCTCCTGAGCGGGCAATCACCAGGTGCGCCCCGGCAAGCCGCGCCGGCAAGTCGACGAAGAACGAAGCGAGATCAGCATTCACCCCAATCGCATCATAATGCGTTCGGGTTTCCGCCAGCTCCTGCTCGCGGCACTGCTGGTCGATACGCAGGCGGGCACGCAGATGCACAGGTAGTAATTCAATCGCACGCGGCATCACTTCGGAAAAAACCGAGGCTCCCTGGCTGCCACCGGTAATCAGCAGCCGCAACTTGCCATCCTGCGACAATTGCGGGTATGGGATGTCACGCAACCCGCGCACGCTGGCACGCACCGGATTGCCGGTCAGGGTGATTTTCCTCCGGTCGGATTCGGCGATCATCTGGGTGTCGGGAAAGCTGGTGGCGATGCGGCCAACCCGGGCGGCCAGCAAACGGTTCGCACGCCCCAGCACCGAATTTTGTTCGTGAATGACGGTTGGAATCCCCAGCGCCGTCGCCGCATACATGGTAGGAAACGACGGGTAGCCGCCAAAGCCGACGACCACCAACGGCCGCATTTTCTTGAGTATCCGCATGGCGCGCAAGGTGCCGATGGCAATATTGAGTGCAGCGCTCGCCTGATGAAGCATCCCCCGCCCCGATCCGCCGGCGCGGATGGTGCGACGCGGGACGGTGGCAAGCAGCCCGCTTTGGAATTTATTGAAACGTTTATCGGTGACGAGCATTACCTGCCGCCCACGGGCAAGCATCTCCTCCGCCAGCGCCTCGGCAGGAAAAATATGGCCGCCCGTGCCTCCGGCGGCGAGAATAATCGGTTGGTTGTCTGCGTTCATTTACGTGCGGGCTTTGTAGAGCTTGATTAAACCGTAGATACTAATCATCCCCCATGCCGCTTCAAGCAGAAAAGCGGATAAATTCCAGTCAATGAGAAGCGAACCGATAATCAGCAGTGCACCGATCAGGTTCAGCAGCAAGTACCAGAGATTATCCGGTTTCCATGTGCCTTTTTGCAGTAGGAAATAGGCGGTAAGGAAGCACAGTACCGCGATATTGCCGATGATATGACCGAAAAGTTCCATTATTTCCCCAAAAACCCGCGGATTTTGATAAGCAACCCAACCAGCAGGATAAAAACACTGAAATACAGAATCAACTGCTCAGGATAGTGAAAGCGCGCCACTAGCGGCATTGAAAGCAATGCGAAGCAGCTATACTTGATAATTTTGGCAAGGCGGGCGGGCGGCACATAATGCCCGCGCGCCTGCAACCATAGGAAAATCGAATACAGGATCAGGCCGCTTCCTGCTAGAATATTTCCCCAGAAAATAAGGTCGATCGGTTCAGTTGCGGCCATAACGCCGCCGTGTGAGAGAAAGCATGATGCCCATGCCAAGCGCAAGCGCCACCACCGAAGACCCGCCATAGCTCAAAAACGGCAGGGTCATTCCCTTGGCGGGCAGAAGATTCACCGCCACCCCCATATTCACCATCGCCTGAATGCCAAACTGGGTGAGCACCCCCGCCACCGCCAGCACGATGAACAAATCGTTTTCTTTCCACACCCGCGACAGGCCGCGCAGAACGACAAAGCCGAAAAGCGCGAGGATGCCGAGGCACACCAGCGCGCCGAATTCCTCTCCGGCCACGGCAAAAATAAAGTCGGTGTGCGAATCGGGCAGGAACTGCTTCACCTCGCCCTCACCGGGGCCACGCCCAAACACACCGCCGCTCTGAAACGCTTCCAGCGACCGGCTGATCTGATAATTATCGCCCTCGGCGGGATCAAGGAAATTATTGATACGCTTGGCCACGTGCGGCAGGAAATGATAGGCGCCAAACACGCCGCCAATGGCGCCAACGCCCAGCAGCCCAACCCACAGCATCGGTAGCCCGGCAAGGAAAAGCTGAATGCCCCACATAGCAGTGACGGTAAGCGTCATGCCGAAATCCGGCTGGATGACGAGCAGGAATACCACGACCAGGTACAGCGCGATCGCCACCCGGTAACCGGGGAAATCGACGCGGCGGTGATTTTCTGCACAGACCCATGCCATGACCACCGCAAAGCACGGCTTCATGAATTCCGACGGCTGGATGGAAATCCCCGCCAGGCTGATCCAGCGATGCGCGCCTTTGGTTTGCTCGCCAAAAAACGGCACCGCCATCAGCAGCACGAGGCTTGCCATAAAGCCAAGGACTGCCAGCCGCCGGATGGTGGTCGGCGAAAACATGGAGGTGACGATCATCGCCACGAACCCGATCAGCAGAAATATCTGATGCCGGTGTACAAAATAAAACCCCGGCAGGCCGAGGCGCTTGGCTACCGGCGGGCTGCCAGCCGCCACCAGCACCGAACCGAGGATCATCAGCACCACCAGCGCGCCAAGGTTCAGGCGATCCACCGTCCACCACCAACGGCCAAGGAGTGATTGGTTCGTGCGGTCAAGCGCCATGAGAGAGACCCTCCACTAACTCACAAAACACATCACCGCGATGCTCAAAACTGGTGAACTGATCGAACGAGGCGCAGGCGGGAGAAAGCAACACCACCGCCCCTTCCCTGCCTTCACGGAAGGCATCTTCGGCAGCTTTTTTCACGGCGTTTTCGAGTGTGCCGCAACGTATGGCTTCCACTTTCCCATCCAGCGTTTCTGCAAACGCCTTCTCCGCTTCACCGATGAGATAGGCGCGAGCGATGTGCCCAAACAGCAGCGCCAGCGGCTCAATACCGCCAGCTTTCGCCTTGCCGCCAGCAATCCAGTAAATATTCTGGTAAGGCTTCAGCGCATGCTGCACCGCGTCAGCGTTGGTCGCTTTGGAATCATTGATGAAGCGCACGCCACGAATGGTTTTCACCAGTTGCAGGCGATGACGCAGGCCGGGGAAACTTTTCATCGCGGCAAAAATCGCCTCCGGCGCAATACCTTCCGCCCGAGCCACAGCGTAGGCCACGGCGGCATTCTGCCAGTTATGCTCGCCGGTAAGGGTTGCAATGCCAGAAATATCAAAACGCTCGTCGCCGTCATACAATACGCCCTGCTGCACATAAATGCCGCCGGGTATTTTATCACGGCAGGAAACAGGAACAACGTTCAACCCAATCCCCAATCCCGAATCCTTAATCCCCCGAGTATGCTCGTCATCCACCGCGATCACCGCCACGTCATCGGTAGTCTGGCGGTCGAAAATATGTTTTTTGGCGGCAATGTACCCCGCCATATCGCCATGTCGGTCAAGATGATCCGGCGTGATATTCAGGAGCACGGCCATATTAAACTGTGTCGTATGCACCAAATCGAGCTGGTAGGAGGAAAGCTCCAGCACATACACCCCATCGGCACCGAGCGGCGCGAGCGACAGCGCCGCCGTACCGAGATTGCCGCCAACCTCGACTTTCTTTCCCGCCTCCTTGAAAATGTGGCCGATCAGGGTAGTGGTAGTTGATTTTCCGTTCGTGCCGGTGATAGCGATAGTGCGCGCCGCCGGTTGTGAACGCAGCAATATTTCAATGTCGCCGATGATCGGCACGTCGTGTTTTTTTGCCAGCTCGCCGCACGGGTGAGTTTTGGGAATGCCGGGCGCCAGCACGAGGCCGGAAAGCGTTTCCCACGGCCATTGCTGGTAGTTGCAAGTTCTGAGTTGCAAGTGGCACGCGCTTTCTGAACTTGGAACTTGCAACTCAGAACTTGCAACTAATTTATCGTCCCACGCATAAACCTCCGCCCCACCCGCAAGCAACGCAGCCACGCTGGCCTCGCCCGCCTTGCCTAAGCCGAATACGCCGATTTTATGGCCTTTATAAGGAGTGGCGGTAATCATATTCAATCCCTCCGAAGGCGGGGGTCCCGTAAATAGTATAGTAAAAAAATCGTTTAAAATTAGAGGTCTGCTTCTACCATTTGCAACGACCTGACGCAAGACTGAACGTGCAAATATTAGAGCTTTACATATATTAATAATTTGTTACAATTGCCATAAATCATACATGCAGGAGAATTTATGGCCGAAGATATTAAACAAGATGAGCATGGCCTCAATATCCCAACAGAGAACCGCTGGGTTAACGTAACAGATGTTGCGTCGGCGATGGAGGGAAGCAGTATATTAAATAAACAAAAAATTATTGTTGCTGCAAATCAAATAGGGGAGGTTGATCGTCCGAATTTTTATAGAGTAATTGCGGATAAACATGGCGCCACCATAGGGCATGAAGTCACTCAAGAATTTGTTGCACAGCTGGTGCATAAGGGATTGCTTAACCCCAAGAAAGATCTGGGCGTTGACCGAAGTGATATGGAAAATCCAATGCCATTCACCACGAGAATGCTTGTAAACGCAGGGCTAGCGGATAATTTACCTAAACGGTAATCATCTGAGTTTCAGTGTCGCAAGACCGAGCAATGCGAAGATCACGGCGATAATCCAGAAGCGGATGACGACTGTGGGTTCCGCCCAGCCGAGCTTCTCGAAATGGTGATGGATTGGCGCCATTTTGAACACGCGCTTGCCGCGCAGCTTGAATGACGCCACCTGAATAATCACCGAGAGCGCCTCGACGACGAACAATCCGCCAACAATCGCCAGCACAAATTCATGCTTGGTGACGACCGCAACGGCACCAAGCAATCCGCCGATGGCGAGGCTTCCCGTATCGCCCATAAACACCTGCGCGGGCGGCGCATTGAACCAGAGAAAGCCGAGCACCGCGCCGATCAGCGCGCTGCAGATAATCGCCAGTTCACCCGCGCCCGGTACGAAATGAAGCTGCAAATAATTGGCGAATACCGCATTGCCGACGAGATAGGAAATAAGCGCGAAGCAGCCCGCAGCAATGACGGCAGGCACCGACACCAGACCATCCAGCCCGTCCGTGAGATTCACCGCATTGCTGGCGCCGATCATGACGATGAGGACAAAAAACATGTAAAACCCACCGGCATTAATCAGCACATCCTTGAAAAATGGAATGGCAATGTGGGACGATAGCGACGCCGGCGCATGCCCCTGGATCACCAGCGCCGCCGCCAGCGAAATCACCGCCTGTGCCATCAGTTTCCGGCGCGAGGACAACCCCTTGCTGTTGCGCTTGGTGAGTTTCAAGAAATCGTCAAACGCACCGACGGCGCCAAATCCCAGCGTGGCCACGATCACTACCCAGACGTAGCGGTTTGAGAGATCCGCCCACAGCAGCGTCGCAATGATCCACGACAGCAGAATCATGACACCGCCCATGGTCGGCGTGCCTTTCTTGGTGATGAGGTGGGATTCAGGCCCATCAAGCCGGATCGGCTGACCCTCGCCCTGCTTGGACTTCAGCCATTTAATCACCCGCGGGCCAATCCACAGGCAGATGATGAGCGCCGTAAACACCGCCCCGCCGCTCCTGAAGGTGATGTAGCGGAACAGGTTGAAAAACTGGAGGTCGTTGGCGTAGGGGGCGAGCAAATTATACAGCATGTTTTTTCTCCGGTTGGGATGCCGCCAGCAACGCCTTTGTCACCTCAGCCATGTTACTTCCATGCGATCCTTTTACGAGCAAAACATCGTCACTTGCCAGTGTTTTTTGCAGCAGCGGGATTAATTGCTGCGCCGTCTGCATGTGCCCGCCGCGCAGCTCTTTGGGCAGGGCAGTCGAAAGATGTTGCATCAGCGAACCGGCGGTGAACACCAGGTGAACCCCATGGCGGATGAGCGCTTCGGAAAGCGCGGCATGCATTGCCGGTGCTTCCGTCCCTAACTCCAGCATATCGCCCAACGCGGCGATCTTGCGGCCTTTGCCGCCAACAAGCTTCCACACCTCATCGGTTTTGGAAATCGCCGCCCGCATCGAGGCTGGCGAGGCGTTGTAGCTATCGTCGATCAGCCACGCATTACCTTGTGGAAGCGTAAGCTTTACGGTCTTTCCACGGCCATCCACTTCCTTGTAATCCACGAGTGCCGCCGCGGTCTTTGGCAGGGGAAGCGCCAACGCGTGCGCGACGGCGAGCACCGCCATCGCCGTCGTTGCAAAATGTTTCCCAGTGGCGCCAATGGCAAAAGAAATTGTCTGCCCGGCAAGGCTGCCGGTGATTTCCGCACCGCCCTTGGTGGCGTCATAAGCAAGAAGTCGCGCATCGGCAGCGGCACTTTCGCCACAGGTCAGGATACGGGCGACACCGGCAGCCTGTGCCTTCTGCTTCACATAATCACAATATTGGCTATCGGCGTTCAGCACGGCGATGCCGCCCACCTCCATGCCGTCAAAAATTTCGGCCTTGGCATCGGCAATGCCATCCATGTTTTTGAAATGCTCAAGATGCACCGCTTCGATCGTGGTGACGAGCGCCACATGCGGCCGCACCATTTCCGAGAGGTAGGCGATCTCGCCACCATGGTTCATACCCATCTCGAACACGCCGTAAGCCGCGTCGAGCGGCAGGTTGGCAAGGTTCAGCGGCGTGCCGATATGGTTGTTAAAATTGCCACTGGTGGCAAAGGTTTTTCCATGAGCAGCCAAGGCAAGCCGCAGCATTTCCTTGGTGCTGGTTTTGCCGACGCTGCCGGTGACGCCAACGATTTTCGCCTTGCTCCGTGCGCGGTTATAACGCGCCATGTCGGCCAGCGCCGCCAGCGTATCGTTCACCACGACCAGCGAGGCACCGCGCGGCAGCCCTTCCGGCACATGGGACACCACCGCCGCCACCGCGCCGCGCGCCAACGCATCGGCGACATAGTGGTGGCCATCCACCCGCTCGCCTTTGATGGCGACGAACAGGTCGCCGAGCTGCACCTTGCGGCTGTCGATTTCGACGCGGCTGGCATACCATAATCCGCGCGCCTCACCCGCGGTGGCTTCCGCCGCCGATTGCTCGTTCCAAATGCCCATTCCTTGGCTGCTCATGCCTGTCCTGCCGCGGCACGCGCCACTTCCACATCATTATGCGGATGCTCGACGTTACCGATAATTTGTTTTTTCTCATGCCCCTTACCGGCGATGACCAACACATCCTCGGCATCGAGCGCATGCACGCCAGCATAAATTGCCTTGGCGCGATCCGCAACTTCAATCCCACGCGGACACGCGCTCAGGATGGCAGCACGGATGATGGCCGGATCTTCGTTACGCGGGTTGTCGTCAGTGATGATAATGCGGTCGGCCAGCTCATTGGCAATCCGCCCCATCTCCAGACGCTTGCCAGCATCGCGGTTGCCGCCGCAGCCGAACACCACATGCAGCCTGCCTTTTGTATGTGGGCGCAGGGTGGACAGCACATTCGAAAGCGCCATCGGCGTATGTGCATAATCGACATAGATGGCTGCGCCATTATCGCGGATTGCCGCCAGTTGCAGCCGACCCGGCACACCGCACAATTGCGGAATGCTGCCAACCAGCTGCTTCATTTCCATGCCCACCGCGTTGGCAAGACCGACCGCTGCCAGGATGTTCATCGCCTGGAACGCGCCGACCAGCGGAATCTCTATCCGGCACTCCTCGCCCATGAGGCGTGCGTGCAATCGCTGGCCGCTGGCGGTGGGGATAAGTTCCAGAATATGCAGCGACTCGGCGGTGCGCCCGAAATCAACCACGCGCTGCTCCCGCGCTTCGCAGATGGCGCGCAATTCCCCCGCCCGCTTGTCATCGGCATTGATGACCGCCACCGCGCCCTTTGGCAGCAACTCACGGAAGAGTTTCGTTTTGGCGGCAAAATATTGTTCCTCGGTTTCGTGATAGTCTAAATGGTCGCGGGCAATGTTGGTGAAGGCCGCCGCCTCAAGCCGTACCCCGTGCATGCGGTATTGATCCAGCCCGTGGCTCGATGCCTCAAGGCAGGCATGGGTGACACCGGCGGCAGCGAGACCGGAAAGCATTTGGTGCAGGGCAATAGCATCCGGAGTGGTGTGGGTGCCTTCGCGCATATGCTCACCGGCGGCGCCGATAATCCCCAGCGTGCCGATCGACGCCGAGTTGTGGCCGCATATATTGGTAATCTGGCGGAAAAACTCAGCGGTGGAGGTCTTGCCATCCGTACCGGTCACCGCCACCAGATGCTCCGGCTGGCCGGGATGGAAACGCGCCGCCAGCTCCGCCATCAACAGGCGCGGCTCAAGGCTGCGGATCACGCGCAAGCCGGTTTCCGGCAACTCGTCATCCTCGGCGCACAACACCGCAACGGCTCCCAGCGCCTCGGCCTGTTCCAGATATTTTGTGCCATCCACTTTTGCACCCTTCAACGCGACAAACAAGCTGCCGGGACGCACATGGCGGGAATCCTGCGTGATGTTGGTGATGCCGGAAAGGTCGATGGCAGCGGGAGGGGTCATGCTGTTTTTTTAGCGCAGTCGCACGCGATATAAAAGGTAAATTAATAGGGTGCGTAACGCTTGTCCGCAGCCTGCACCAGGAATGGTGGCATCTTGGGGCTGCTTGCCGGATGTTCGTCTTTTTCCGTCCAGAATTTTTCAGCATCATCTTCCGGCACGTCGAACTCCGGCTTGATGCCCATGAGCGGCCCCATGCGGGCGATCACGTGGCCAACGACTGGCGCCGAAATCCAGCCACCCGTCGCATACCCGTAGGTCGATTTATTGCCCTTCGGCTCGTCGACCATGACCAGCACGGCATATTTCGGCTTGTCCACCGGGAATACCGAAATGAACGACGCGATTTTTGCATTTTCGTTATACTGGCCGCCGGTGTTTTTTTCCGCCGTGCCGGTTTTTCCGCCCACGCGGTAACCCGCAACATCGGCCTTGCCGCCTGTGCCATGATCGACCACCAGCCGCATCAGGCGGCGAACATTATGTGCGGTCTCGTCGCTGACGATCCGCTCTCCCGCCACCTTGCCGTCGCCCTTGACGAGGGTAAGAGTTGGCAACCTTCCCGTCGCAACTGCCGCAATGCCACGAAGCAAGTGTAATGGAGAGACGGCCATACCATGCCCATAAGCAATGGTCACGGTGTTGATTTCCTTCCACTCTTTTGGGTACAGCGGCTGCGATATTTCCGGAATCTCAATCTCAATCGGCTTCATCATGCCGAGTTTCTCCAGGAATTCCTTTTGTCGCTTGGCACCGACATCGAGCGCCATTTTTGCCGTGCCGATGTTGGAGGAGTAAGCATAAATTTCTGGCACGGAAAGCCAGCGCCCCTTGCCGTGCGTGTCGCTGATGGTGAAGCTTGCGATTTTAAACGGGCGGGATGCATCGTAACCGCTTTTCATGGTCACCGTGCCGTAATCCAGCGCCATGGCGGAGGTAAAAGTCTTGAAGGTTGAGCCCATCTCGTAGGTGCCGAGCGTCGCACGGTTGAATTTCTGGGCGTCCGTAGCGGAGGATGGTTTCTGTGGATCAAAATCCGGCAGCGACACCATGGAAAGCAGCTCGCCCGTATCCATATCCATAATCATGCCGGTGGCGCCGATGGCGTTATATTCTTCCACCGCCTGCTTCACCTCGCTGTACATGATCGCCTGCAACCGCGTATCCAGCGATAGTTTAAGCGGTTCACGATTTGCCTGCGTATCGCGCAAACGGTTGTCGAGCCCGCGCTCAAGGCCGGCGAGGCCTTTATTGTCCATGCCGACATAGCCAAGCACGTGCGAGAACATGGCGCCATGCGGATAAACGCGCTTTTCTTCCGGCAGGAAATAGAGTCCGGGGATGCCGAGGCTATTCACCACCTGCTGGTCGGCGGGGCCAAGGTTGCGCTTGATCCAGACAAAGCTTTTGCCGCTGGAAAGTTTTTTGAGAAGCTGCGTCTTGTCCTGCTTTAATGCCTCGGAAAGCTTGGTAGCCGCTTCTTCGAGGTTTTTGATTTCCTTTGGGTTGACGAAGACCGACGCGGTCATCAACGACGTGGCGAGCAGGACGCCGTTGCGATCCACCACATCCCCGCGTGACAGGGATTTTTCGGTGCTGGCCATTTCAACTTCTTCGCTGGCATTGGTATCAGCATCGGCCACGGTAATTCGCAGCGCATCCGGATTGCGGATTACCGCCACTTCCACCATCCGCGCCGCAATGCTGCCAAAACTGAGGGTAAAAAACAGGCCGACACAGAGCAGGCGGATACGCCCTTGTTCAATGATCCTGCGCCCCGTACTTTCTTTGCGGACAATTTTACGTGGACGCTGGCTCATGGTTATTGTGCTTCACCTTGCAAAAGAGCGGCATTGACGACAGGGGAATCGGAGGGCGAGCTATTGTGGTTGCTATCGCCGGCAGCCGACGCTTCCACCACACGCGGGAAAGGAATGGCCGCCACTTCGGCAATCTGCTCAACCGTGACTTCTTTAGTAGAAAGATAGGCCGCCGCTAACTTCTGGATACGATCGGGTCGGTTGAGATACGCCCATTCTGCCGCCACCACGTTCATGCTCTCACGTTCGGACTCAAGCTGTTCCTCGACTTCTGCGATCTGCGAACGCAACGTCTGAACTTTGAACTTAACGCTGTATAGCGCGAAGGCGGACACCGCGAGCACCATCACCCAGATAATCATCGACAGGCGAATCATAACTTCTCCATCACCCGGAGCGTTGCCGAGCGCGAGCGTTGGTTGTCAGCAATCTCCTCCGGTGAGGGAGTGAGTTTCTCCGGTTTGGGCAGGAAAAAAGAGGGAGCAGCCGCCTCGTCACTTTTCAATGCATGACGCGACTGCTCCCCAAACCTACCGCAACGGGAGTGGTAGAACCGTTTGACAAGGCGATCTTCCAGCGAATGGAACGTCACCACCACGAGCCGTGCGCCGGGTGCGAGCAGTTCTTCCGCCTCTTTCAAGCCTTGTTCAATTGCTTCAAATTCCTGGTTTACATGAATGCGTAGCGCCTGAAAGCTCCGCGTCGCCAGGTCTGATTTCGAATATTTGTTGCCGAGTGCGTTGCGGATGATGTCCGCCAGTTGCAGCGTGCGGGTGATCGGCAGGCTGTCGCGGGCTTTGACAATCGCCGCCGCAATCCGCCGCGCCTGTTTTTCTTCGCCGTAATAATAAAGGATGTCGGCAAGCTCCGCCTCACTCGCATAGTTCACCACGTCGGCGGCATTCTGACCATCCGCACCCATCCGCATGTCGAGCGGCCCGTCATTCTTGAATGAGAACCCGCGTTCCGCCTCGTCAATCTGCATCGACGACACGCCGAGGTCGAGCACGACGCCATCGACCTTCTGCACGCCTTGCGCGGCGAGGAAGGTGCACATATTGGAGAAATTCCCGAGAATCCACACGAAGCGATCAAAGAATTCGGCTTCGATCTTTTCGGCAAAGCGCTTGGTATTGGGATCACGGTCAAGCGCGTAGACCCGACAATTGGCAGCCTTCAGGATCGCACGGGAGTAGCCGCCAGCGCCGAAGGTGCCATCGACATACACGCCATTATCCTTCGGGGCGAGTGCCTTCACCATCTCCTTCACCATAACGGGCTTGTGCGGTGCATCGGTCATGTAATGGTCCAGTGTTCACAACGGCGTTTGAGGAAAAAGAAAAAGCGGCGATACGTTTGTGTCCGGGTTATTACCATTACATGTGCACTCATGGTTGGCCTCCCTTGTTAAACAAATGATTGCGCTTGGCGCGGGCAAGCTCACGCGCCTGCGCCATATAGGATTCAAACGCCTTCGGTTCCCATATTTCAAAAATTTCACCCTTGCCGACAAAGGTCGCGGTGTCGGAAAGGTTCGCGGCTTTCATCAGATTGTCGGGCAGCACCACCCTGCCCTCGCCGTCAAATGCAAGCTGCACCGAGTCACCGAAGATGCTGGCGGAAAATGCGTCGCGCTCGGCAGAGTATGGGTCGAGCGCATCAATGCGTTCGTTCATTTTCTGGATACGGTTCATGCCGCACGCTTCGACGCACGGGTGCATGATCGAGCCATAAGCAATGATGCCTGGAAACTCCTGTGCGGAGATGGCAGCGCGATAGGTCGCGGGCACGGACACCCGGTTCTTCTTATCGATGCGATTATGAAACGTCGATAAAAACAGCATCTAACTCCCCATCCCCCGCCCTTTGAACCCTTGCATTGCCATTGCGTGACAATATATGGGATTTCATGGGCTATAATGGGAAACTACCCCCACATCTTGGGCGAGTCAAGCATAAAGCTGTGTATTTATGGGGGTACGAATTTTTCTGGCATAAGCGTGGCAATGTTGTATAAACCACTAATTAATAACTATAAAAACATTTGATGGAGCGCTTTATGAAAAAAACATGGATGATCGCGGCCTTGTTCGCCGCTGCGGGCTGCACTACCCCGATGACCACCCTGAAACATCCGAAGACCAAGCAGGTTGTCACCTGCGGCGGGTCGGCCACCGGGTCGTTCGTTGGCGGCGCGGTGGGTTACCACATGCAGAAATCCAATGATGTGGATTGTGTGAAAAACTATGAGAAACAAGGTTTCAAAGCCGTCGAGACCAAGGAATAGCCATTCATTAACCAAGGAGTTTATATGCTGAAAAAATTATTGCCCATCGTCGCTATCGCCTTCCTCGCCGCCTGCACCTCGCCGGAAGCGCCCCAGCCCGCTGCTGAAACCAAGCAGTGCGAATGCTGCAAAGATAAGAAGGATATGAAAGATTGCTGCTGCAAAGGCAAAAAAGGCAAGAAGCAATGCCACGGTGAACCAAAATAATTTAGATTTCCTTATGTTCTTCACACCATACTAGGCTTATGCCGCAATCTTCTGCCCGCCTACATTACGGCTTCACGCTCATCGAACTTTCCATCGTGCTTATCATCATCGCACTGGTGATCGGCGGGGTGGTGGTGAGCAAGGAAATGATTAACCAGTCTACGGTGTGCAATGTCGTGCGGCAGCTGGACACTTACCGCACGGCAGCTTATGCGTTTAGGGATAAATTCCAATGCCTGCCTGGCGACTGTTCGTTTGCCACACGCTTCTGGGGGCAGGACAACACCGCGAACGCATGTTACCGCGCTGCTGTCAGCGCTTACTCACCCCTTACCTGCAATGGGAATGGAAATGGCAGTGTCAGCAGCAGCGTTACAAACATCGTCTTCGTGGATTGGGGTTATGAGAATTTGCGCTTTTGGCAACATCTGTAGAATGCCGGACTCATTACCGAACAATATACAGGCTATCTCTATCCCGGCACCTATATCGCAAAAGTCAATACCCCAACGATTAACGGCAATAACAGGATTATATTAGATTATGCCACTTACACAACAGGCGTTAGTCCCATCCCGGCGACCACGCAATGGCTGCAAATTGTATCTGATAGCAACATCAATATGTACGCTGGGCCTTATCCCTTTACACCGGAACAGGCTATGTCGATCGATGTGAAGATTGATGATGGCATGCCTAACAGCGGCAAAACCCTTGGACACGGAATGGGATACTGCAAAACAGGCTCTAGCGCTACTGCAGATAGATACTATACCAATGGCGATGGGCGCGGCTGCAACCTCGCCATTGAATTCGTCAAACAATAATGCCTCACCCCATGAATTTCGGCATCCACTCTTCGTTGAGCTGCTTAAGCTCGGCGGTGGCGATAGATTCGCTGCCCACCGTAATGGTGCCAGCCTGCGTGGTGCCCAGTTTGGAAACCGGCACGCTGGCTTTGAGCAAGGCTTCGGTGTGGGGTGGCTCGACGGCGAGGATATAGCGCGCCTGGTCTTCGCCGAAGGCGGTTTTGACATCCATCTCATTCACTTTGAAACCGATGCCTTTGTAGGACATTTCAGTAAGTGCTACGAGCAACCCGCCATCCGACACGTCATGACATGATACAACTTTTCCCGATTGAATGAGGTCGCGCACGAAATCGCCGTGGGCTTTTTCAGCGGCGAGGTCAACCGGCGGTGGCGCCCCTTCTTCGCGTTTCTCGATTTCGCGCAGATACAGTGACTGGCCTAAATGGCCTTTGGTTTCACCAACCAAGAGAATATCAAGACCAGCCTTGGTGAACGCACTGCCCACATGCTTGGTAACGTCTTTTAAAATACCAACGCCACCGATAGCCGGGGTGGGTTGCACGCCTTTGCCGTTGGTTTCGTTGTAGAGCGAGACATTGCCAGAAATGATCGGATAGTTAAGCGCGCGGCAGGCTTCGCCCATGCCTTGCAGGCAACCCACGATCTGACCCATGATTTCCGGCTTTTCGGGGTTGCCGAAATTAAGGCAGTTGGTGATCGCAAGCGGCGTGGCGCCGACAGCGGTCAGGTTACGCCATGTTTCAGCTACCGCCTGCTTTCCACCTTCAACCGGATCCGCCAAACAGTAGCGCGGCGTAACATCGGTCGTGATAGCCAAGGCTTTTTCCTTGCCGTGGATGCGTACAATCGCGGCATCGCCACCCGGGCGGGCGACGGTGTCGTTGCCGACCATGTGATCGTATTGTTCGTAGATCCAGCGTTTGCTCGCGAGGTCAGGACAGGCGACCAGCGTTTTTAACGCGGCAATTACATTGCCTTCTTTCACCACAATATCTTTCGCGGCGACTTTTTTGATTTCATACGGCCGATCATAGACCGGCGCATCGGTGGAAACCGGAGCGATGGGCATGTTCGCGGCTTCGACGCCATGCATAAGCAGGCGGATATTGCCGGTGTCAGTAATTTTCCCGATTTCAGCGAAATCGAGTTCCCATTTATCAAAGATTTTACGGGCGAGTTCGACTTTTTCAGGTTTCAGGATCATCAGCATGCGCTCTTGCGATTCGGAAAGCATAATCTCATACGGCGTCATACCCTCTTCGCGCATCGGCACTTTGTCGAGCTCCAGCTCAATGCCAACCCCCCCCTTGCCGCCCATTTCGAGCGAGCTGGAAGTAAGACCCGCGGCGCCCATATCCTGAATGGCGATGATGGCATCTTCCTGCATGAGTTCGAGGCATGCCTCGATGAGCAGTTTTTCGGTGAAGGGATCGCCCACTTGAACGGTGGGGCGTTTTTCTTCCGACGCGTCGTCGAATTCCGCGGAGGCCATGGTGGCGCCATGGATGCCGTCTCTGCCCGTTTTGGAGCCGACATAAATGACCGGGTTGCCGATACCGGCAGCGGCAGAATAAAATATTTTGTCGGTGCGGGCGATGCCGACCGTCATGGCGTTCACCAGAATATTGCCATTATAGGATGGGTGGAAAATGCACTCGCCGCCGACAGTGGGAACGCCCACGCAATTGCCGTAGGAGCCGATGCCGGCGACGACGCCGTTGACCAGATATTTGGTTTTTGGGTGGGATGGCTCGCCGAAGCGCAGCGCGTTCATGTTGGCGATAGGCCTAGCGCCCATGGTAAAGACGTCGCGCATGATGCCGCCGACGCCGGTGGCGGCACCCTGAAACGGTTCGATGTAGGATGGGTGGTTGTGGGATTCCATTTTGAAAATGGCGGCGTCGCCATCGCCAATGTCAATCACGCCGGCATTTTCGCCGGGGCCACAAATGACCCACGGCGCTTCGGTGGGCAGGCCGCGCAGATGCTTGCGGGTAGTTTTATAGGAGCAATGTTCCGACCACATGACCGAGAAAATGCCCAGCTCGACGATGTTCGGCTCGCGACCCAATACTTTCAGCACGCGCTGGTATTCCTCGGCGGAAAGCCCATGTTCCTTGACGATTTGCGGGGTGATTTCGATTTTTTGCGCGGCGCTGTTTTTCATGTGGTGTTTGTTAGCAATGTTAGTGTTTGGGTGCAAGTGGAATGAATTTCGTCATCGCGAGGGAGTGAAGCGACCGTGGCGATCCAGCTTTCTTTAAGGCAAGATGGATTGCCGCGCTTCGCTCGCTAATGACGGCTCAATTTGCAGAGTACACCTACCCTGCACGCCACGGAAGAGGTAACAGACAAAATAATTCCACATTTTTTTGTTCCCGCGATTTCTTGTTAGAAATCACATAGAACGCAGCGTTGCTGGCTGATAGCTCTGTATTTTTTTGTGTCTTCGACCCTTCCGTGACCAGCCTTTTCATGCTACGCGCGCGCTCCAATATATATTGTATAATAATCATATGGTTACAAAGATCACGGCTTGTCACAAAAGCTTCATTTTTATTGGGGCGCGGGATGGGTTAGGATGAAAACACCTAAAAAGCAGGATTTGCAGGAGAAGAACGTTATGGACTTGAAGCCAATCAATGATGCGATCGCCCACAGTTTTGCACAGACCCCATTGGCAGGTGCGGGCATCAGCGTTACTGCGGATTATGATAGCCCGCAATTTGCGGAATCGCCCATTCCAATGGCGAATATCGTGATTAATATCGCCGATAATGGCAACAACACCATCGCAACCGACCCTGAAAGTGTCAATTACGTGAAGACGGCTCTGGGTGGGCTTGCCGCATTCAAACCTTTTGCAACTTTTGAAACCAAAAAACCTGAAGATATAGAACAAGAGCAAGCCACCCGCTTTTCCGAACTGCAAAAGCTGACGCCCAATCTGATCCCAGAAGTGTATAATGAATATTTTCAACAACGCGTGAAAAATGCCCTGCAGCATCAGCAAAATGATGGGTGGAGTGAGCATGCAGCCAGCATCCAGCGTACCGACACGGAAGTGGCCGTGACTTTCCAAATACCCAAATATGTGAACCCCGACGATGTGGAAAAACTAGCGGAATTGAATAAGGACAATATCCTTAAATTTCTTGGGGAGTATATTGACCGCAAGCACCCAGCACTTAAAGGCCAGGCCAATCATCTTGATATGGTGGTTGAAACCATTAGTTACGATGATTACAAGAATCTCAAAATTACCTTCCGCTCAAAAGAAGTGATGGAGGCCATGAAAAAAGAGGGTGGGATTGCCGCACTTTCCGCTGAAGAGCACCAAAAACTTAAAGACACGAACCCACTCATGAAACTGCGTGATGGCAGTGCGAATACACCGGAAAACCCGCCGGAGTTGCAAAAAGCGCTGGCGCGCTCCATCTTCCAGGCTGCACCGCACCTGACCGCAAAACTTGCTAAAGCGCCTGACATGTTTGCTGCCGTTTCCAAACCGCTGATGAAGCTTCGCAGTCAACCAGGCACTTCACCGGAGGTGATTGAGAAAATTGATGCATTCCTAAGTCACGACATGTTTAAAAGCCGTGAACTGATTGAGTCTGCCGGGAAAAAAGGTGCTTTTGTTCCCACACCAGCAGCTGTTAATAGACTACGCGAGCACGGCAAAGTTCTCAATGTTCTTCAGGCTTGCATCGCCGTCCCTCGGGATAAAGCACCGGAAGTTCTTGCGCAGCTTGCTTCCCAAACGACCGGCATTGCCGCCGCAGGCCTGGCCGCCAGCACGCCAGAGGCTAATGTGGCCGCTGCCGGGGCGGCGGCCGTGTGCGCGGACAATGAAATCGCCGTTGCCGCCGCCGGAGCAGGCGCGACGCCCGATGGCGCAATCGCGGGCGCTGGTGCTGCCTGCCTGCCGAAAGAACCGGTGGCTCATGCCAAGGACAAACCCATCGGCCAGATCGGCGGGGTGCCAGTCACCGAGCGGGCAATTGAAACCTTCCTCGATAAAATCGGCGCCACCCCGAAGCTCCCCGCCGACATGGCGCATGCGCCGCGTCCGGCAAGCCTTGCCGAGCGCGAAGCGACCCGCACGCCCGGCAGCAACGTGCAATTAGGCGCCTGACCGACAGCACCCGCCAATAACGGGGTGACAAATGCGGCCACAGCCTCTATAACCCACGCATGAACATCATCACCGACAATGCGGCGCTTGCGGCCTTTTGCAAAGCGGCCGTAAGATATCCTTACATCACGCTCGACACGGAGTTCATACGTGAGAAGACCTATTGGCCGCAACTCTGCCTGATCCAGGCAGCCCATGCGGACGATGCGGCCATTATCGACCCCATGGCTGAGGGAATCGATTTAGCGCCGCTGTTCGAGCTGCTGCAAAATAAAAAAGTGACCAAAGTTTTCCACGCGGCACGGCAGGATATTGAAATTTTCTATCACCTGAGCGGCAAGATGCCCGCGCCGATTTTCGACACCCAGATCGCGGCCAGTGTCTGCGGCTACGGCGAATCGGCGAGCTATGAATCGCTGGTAAACGCCATCGTCGGTGCATCCGTCGATAAAAGCTCGCGCTACTCCGACTGGGCGGCGCGCCCGCTTTCGGACACACAGCTTTCCTATGCGCTCTCCGATGTCACCCATTTGCGCCCAATTTACGAGCGCCTGCGCGGCCAAGTGGAGGGCGCGAACCGCACCGCCTGGATTGCCGAAGAATTCGCTGCACTGATCGACCCATCCCTCTACGACGCCAACCCCGAGGATTGCTACAAGCGCATC
This sequence comes from uncultured Rickettsiales bacterium, assembly GCA_964518725.1. Classification (GTDB taxonomy): domain Bacteria; phylum Pseudomonadota; class Alphaproteobacteria; order Rickettsiales; family SXRF01; genus JANRKF01. Next base: position 33,298 of record CAZFKP010000006.1, read on the forward strand.
AAGGCGGGCAGCCTGAAACCCCGCCACCTGATCGTGCTCAAAAAACTTGCCGCATGGCGCGAAGTGCAGGCGCAGAAGAACGATGTGCCGCGCGGCCGCATCGTCAAGGATGAAGTGATGGTGGAGCTGGCGCTGGTTTCGCCGAAAAATGAAACCGAGATGGGGCGTATCCGGAATATCCAGGCAGGGCTTGCCAAGAAATACACCAAGACCATCCTCGACCACATTGCCGAAGCGCTCGCCACGCCGCAAAGCGAATGGCCGCAAATGAGCCGTGGCCGACGACTTCCGGAAGGCACCTCGACGGTGGTGTCGATGCTGCAGCTCCTGCTGAAAGTCCAGGCCGACAAGCATAATATCGCGGGCAGCATGATCGCCAATAAAGATGATCTGGAAGCGCTTGCCATGGGTGCCGAATCACCGCTTACCTCCGGCTGGCGCTATGACGTGTTTGGCAAAGCCGCGGAAGCGCTGATGCACGGCAAACTCAAAATTTCGCTGAATCCGAAGAATAAAAGCGTGGTGCTGGAGGAAGTGTAGTTACTGTTATTTGATTGCTTCCCAAACCTCTGTATCCGTACCAATATTGCTGGCACGGTAGGCTTCATAGGCCGGGTAGATCGCCATGAGTTTTTTGTTTTGCTCACCCCGATCCGTCGCCACGATAATTTTGCTGCCCTCACGCACAGGATAATAGATGCCCGCAAGGCGAAAATACTCTGGATCGAACGGCATAAAAAGTAACGTTGGCTTGTGTATACGTGATTCCAATGTACGAGAGGCAAGCAGTTTCTGGGATCCCCCCTCTTCTACCCACAGCATAAATAGGGTAAACCCTGCCGAAAAAAGCGCGCAACATAACATCACGAAGGCCAGACGGCTATTGACCTGCGCGGGTGCCAAATGTAGGCGAGTAAAGCGTCCTAAAACCTCTGGCGACCTGCTGATGCCATAAGCCGTAAAAATGATAAGGATACCAGAGATTTCATACAGAAACCTGGTGCCGCCGGGGAAATAATAAGGGACGTAAAAAAGTGCCAATGAAAGAACCGTAGAAAGCAATAGCCACTCATAGACTACCGGTTTTCGCAGGAAAAACACCATAAGCACAAAAACCAACGATGATGTCGGCCATAAAAATAAATGCCAATGCATCATATTCATATTATTAAATGCCATACCGACGCCATGCCAGGGCGTGTGGATGGGCTGAGTAACCCATTGCAGCATTGAAGCAGAAATTTCACTAAATCCGTAGTGGTTGATGGGCTGTTTTTGGTATGCAAGCATGAAAACATCGCCGGTGGTAAAAAAATTGAACCCCGCCACCATGGCCAGAGGAAGCGCAGCGCCACACGCCGCCAGCAGAAAGCGTGGCGCATAATTCCGTGGAGAAAGGCAGAGCAAATATAGGGCATAGAACAAAAACGGCACAGCAATCCCCACGGCAGTAAGCGGGCGAGTGATTGCTACATAGGCTGCCGCGAATCCAGCGATAAATGCCCATGATGACGTGGTTTCTTCTAGTGTTTTAATAAAAGCGAGAAAAAACAGCGTTGCGAAAAAGAGTGTCGTCGCATGGTTCATGAATTCCGACGAAATCCCTAGCATCAACGGCGATACGAGGCATAAAATACCAGCAATTCTGGCGATTTTCTGGCCGTATAGCTTCTTCGCCACATAAAATATACCGATGCAGGTAAGCGCGCCCAACAACGGATTGATAGCGCAGGCAGCCCCAAAAAACTCCCCCAACGCCAGCCACAATATATGACCAGGCGGATATTGCGAATAATACCGCCCATCATTTATCATCACCCCCAAGTCAAAGAATTCCGGCAATGGATAAGCAGAAAGCGAGAGATGTCCCGACAATACTATCCGCGCATGGATAAGCTGCGCCACAGAATCCTGAATAGAAGCGATGCACCCATTGCTAAAATAGCTGAGAGACAGCGCCATACAGAAAAATAAGAGCGCCGCCATCGCCACAAATATTTTTTCCGGAGAATGAAAAATCACTCTCTGCGCTGGACTGAGAACATTTTGTTGAAAAAAGCGCGTTTCGCCAAGATAGGAAAACACTATCATTGAGGAAAGCAAACTGAGCGTTAACCCCACCACCAACGCCGAAAGCATTGCTGCCGATGTGCCGAACAATGTATGCCCCAGCCCTACAGGGGTAAGTGTGATCAAAAAAACAACAACAGGAATCCACTGCCTCAATTTTTATCCTTCCTCTTCGCCCCGCCAGTTTTTACGGCTTGCGCTTCTAATTTCGTAATCACATCACGTAGTCTCGTAGCCTCTTCAAATTCTAGGTCACTCGCCGCTTCGAACATTTTCTGGCGTAGTTTCAGGATATATTTCTCGATGTCTTTGCCATCATCTTTCACTTCATATTCTTTCGATTTGGTATCCACCGTATAATAATCATGCTCCGCCACTGATTGGATAATCTCGCCGACATGTTTCCTCACCGATTCCGGGGTGATGCCGTGTTTTTTGTTATACGCCTCCTGAATGGTGCGGCGGCGGGTGGTTTCATCGAGGGCGATTTTCATCGAGTTGGTGATCTTGTCGGCGTATAAAATCACCTTGCTGTCGATATTGCGAGCGGCACGACCAATGGTCTGGATGAGCGCAGTAGCCGAACGCAGGAAGCCTTCCTTGTCGGCATCCAGAATGGCGACCAGCCCACATTCGGGAATATCCAGCCCTTCCCGCAGCAAATTCACGCCAATCAGCACATCGAACTTGCCGAGCCGCAAATCGCGGATGATTTCGATGCGCTCGAGCGTCTCCACATCCGAGTGCAGATAGCGCACGGCGATGCCCGCCTCGTTCATGTAATCGCAGAGTTCCTCGGCCATGCGCTTGGTGAGCGTCGTGACCAGCACGCGCTGGCCTGCCTTGATTTTTTCGTGGCATTCGGCGAGTAAATCATCCACCTGCGTCGCCACTGGTTTAATCTCGCATGGCGGGTCGATGAGGCCGGTCGGGCGCACGACGAGTTCGATGACCTGGCCGGCAT
>CAZFKP010000006.1:36341-84280 GCA_964518725.1 uncultured Rickettsiales bacterium
CAGCCCATCTTGCGGCAGGTAGCCCACGGTGAGGCCGGTCGGGCGAATCACCTGCTCGATAAACGCGCCGCCGGTCTGCTCCATCTCCCATTTGCCCGGTGTGGCGGAAACGAAGATCGTCTGCGGACGTTTTTCTTCCCACTCCTCGAATTTCAGCGGGCGGTTATCCAGCGCCGACGGCAGCCGGAAGCCATATTCCACCAGCGTGGTTTTGCGGGCGCGGTCGCCGTTATACATGCCGCCGATCTGCGGCACGGTGACATGCGATTCATCGATAAACAGCAGCGCGTCCTCCGGCAGGTATTGAAAGAGTGTGGGCGGCGGCTCGCCCTCCCTGGTGCCTGCCAGGTAGCGCGAATAATTTTCGATGCCTTTGCACATGCCGGTCTCCACCAGCATTTCCAGGTCGTATTCGGTGCGTTGCTGCAGCCGTTGCGCCTCGACCAGTTTATTCTCGGCATAGAGCCGGGCGAGCCGTTCTTTCAGCTCCGCCTTGATCTCGCGGATGGAGCGCTCAATGGTTGGCTTGGTGGTGACATAGTGGGAATTGGCGAACACCTCCGCATATTCAAGCTTCGCTTTGCGTTCCCCGGTTAAGCTGTCGAATTCGCTGATGGATTCAATTTCGTCGCCGAAGAAAGAAATGCGCCACCCGGCGTCTTCATAGTGGCTGGGGAACAGGTCGATCGAATCGCCCCGCACACGGAAATGACCGCGCGCAAAATCAATATCGTTGCGTTCATATTGCAGCTCAATGAGCTTTTTGATGAGGGCTTGCTGCGACATATGCTGTCCGACGGCAAGCTTCAGCACCATTTCCGAATACATCTCTTTCGAGCCGATACCGTAAATACAACTCACGCTCGCCACCACGATCACATCCTTGCGCGAAAGCAGCGAACGGGTCGCCGAGTGCCGCATCCTATCTATCTGCTCGTTGATGCTCGAATCTTTTTCGATGAAGGTATCGGATTTCGGAATATAAGCTTCCGGCTGGTAATAATCGTAATAGGACACGAAATATTCCACCGCATTATTCGGGAAAAAACTTTTCATCTCGGAATATAGTTGAGCGGCGAGGGTCTTATTGTGCGCCATCACCATCGCCGGGCGCTGGAGGGTGTGGATCACCTGCGCCATGGTGAATGTCTTGCCGGAGCCGGTGACGCCGAGCAGCACCTGCTCGCGCTCGTTCGCACGCAAACCCTTTACCAGCCCGGCAATGGCCTTCGGCTGGTCGCCCGCTGGTTGGTAGGTGGAGGCTAACTCGAATTTCATGGGTTGAGGTATAAGGGTTGGTGCATTGAAAATCAATTGGTTGCCGAACGATATCCTATTTTAACGATTTATTTCTTAATTTCATGATAGAATCTTACGTTCTGGTTGAGTGGGGGAATTATGGCGAACGAACAGGATATTGAGGCACCACAACAGCACGTGGCTGGCGCCATGAAAATGCTGCCAGAGTTGCGTAAGCAAGCCGCCACCGCCAGCGGTCTGACCGCTGTCAGCCTTGCTAATGAGGCAGACCTGAAAGGCGCGCTCGGAATATCCGCAGACGGGAAAAACCCCAACCTCATCATCAACGAACCCAAAAACGCTAAAACCGGCGCAGAAATCACTTCTGTTACCTTAATGGAAGACGGGAAGCCTCGGCACTTCACACGTATCCACACACATGATGCGGCGAAAAGCCCCACCGGCCTCGAAGCCTCCGCATGGATGGAGGTCAAAGACCCGAACACCAAAGAACCGATGGTATCAAGAGATGGCAAAAAAAATATCGTTATCGCTGGTCAGGGTTTCTTAGGAAGCAAGACCGACCTTGTCACTCCTGCATTTTTTAGTCCCTCCATCGGGCAAAAACAGGCTAAAGAATTATATGCCGTGGGCGATGGAAAACTGACCAAACAGACGCTGGAAGTGAATGCGTTTCTCGATGCGACGCTAAAGGCTGCCAGTTCCGATGGCACGAATGTATCGCTTACCATCGGCAGCCACTCGATGAATGCATCAGCTGCCCTTGCTATGCAAACTTTTGCCACGGTACGCGGTATCGATTCACAGGCCATGCTCTTCGACCCGGTCAGCGGCACCACGGGCGTTAACCGTATCCGCGAGGCGCTCGGTTCGGATGAGGGAAAATTATCGGCAGAACAAAAAACCCTGCGCCAGCAATTGATCAAAGCAAGCGGCGGGGAAGATCCGGAAAAAATCCTTTTGCAATTTGACCAGAGCCTGGCTAGCGATGTGACGTCTTTTGCCAGCCGCTCATGGCAGGAAGGCTGGGATACAAGAGCCTCGCGCCCGGGCAGCATGAAAACCAACGACCGCTCTTTCAATTTTAGCGTCAATGCCGGAACAACCCCAGCTACTGCCGCAAGCCAGCTCAGTGATGAAGGAAACCGACCGCCGGGACGCGTTTATTATGTCGATGGAACAACGTCGGAAGTGGCGGGTGCGGATCCTATCCACAAGATTGTCAATATTTTTGCCAGCCTGACGGAAGGGCATATAGTGGCACCGTCGGAACTGATGATTCCGCTCGGACAGAATGCCTATAAAACGATAGGCGATATCGGCAGCAAAGGCATTGTGCCGGTGATGAACGAGCTGGGAGAAGCCGCTAAAAATGCACTTTCCGATTTTGCCGGAAAGCTGTGGAATAACGTTGTGGTAACAAGTGACCATACCACTGGGAAAAATCCTAGCAACGTTGAGGGACGACCGAGTTCTTCCCAGAATATACGTTAGCCTGTCTTTTATCTGCGGCTGGCCAGTTGGAGCGTGGTATCCATCAGGGCTGTAAATGGTGGAACCGAGAGGATTCGAACCTCCGACCTAGCGTTTAGGAAACGCTTGCTCTATCCAGCTGAGCTACGGCTCCCTAGGCTGCATACTGGCGGGCAACATAACCAGAAAAATCTTGAAGAGCAAGCTATGAAGCGGATAGCACCAGCGGCAAAAGCCGCGTGCGCCACTGCCAATCCGACAGATTCACCGGATAAAATCAACCCGCCTTTTTGCGATCCCTGTCGGCGCGTTTACGCACGTTCGGATCCAGCTCGGCCTTGCGAAGACGGAGGTTTTTCGGGGTAACTTCCAGCAGCTCGTCATCCTGGATGTAGGAAATCATCTGCTCCAGCGTCATCTTGAGCGGCGGGACAAGGCGGATCGCCTCATCGGCGGATTTGGTGCGGATGTTGGTAAGCTGCTTTGCTTTCAGCACGTTAATTTCAAGGTCGTTATCGCGGCTGTGCTCGCCCACGATCATGCCGGCATAAATCTTGTCGCCCGGATCGATGAACATGATGCCGCGATCCTGCAAATTCCAGATGCCGTAAGCCACCGCCTCGCCGGTATCGGTCGAGATAAGCGCGCCGTTGCGGCGGCCTTCAATATCGCCCTTGTACGGCGCATAGTCATGGAACAGTCGGTTGATCATGCCAGTGCCGCGCGTGTCGGTAAGAAACTGGCTCTGGTAGCCGATCAGGCCGCGAGCCGGTACGTAGAAAATAATCCTGGTTTTGCCGCCGCCGGACGGGCGCATATCTACCATTTCGCCTTTACGCAGGGAAATTTTTTCGACCACGGTGCCGGTATATTCTTCATCAACATCAACCACCACTTCTTCGATCGGCTCCAGTTTTTCGCCGGTATTCGGATCGGCCTTGAACAGCACACGCGGGCGCGACACCGAGAGCTCAAATCCCTCACGGCGCATGGTTTCGATGAGGACGCCGAGCTGTAGTTCCCCCCTGCCCGCCACTTCAAACGCATCCTTGGAATCGGCTTCGGTGACACGAATCGCCACGTTGCCTTCGGATTCTTTTAGCAACCGCTCGCGGATCATGCGGCTGGTCACTTTGGTGCCTTCCTGGCCGGCATAAGGCGAATCATTGACGCTGACCGTCACCGACATGGTTGGTGGGTCAATCGGCGACGAGGCAACCGCCGTACTCACGGAAAGATCGCAGAGCGTATCGGATACGGTCGCTTTCTCAATGCCGGCAATGGCCACGATGTCACCCGCGACCGCTTCTTCAATCGGCACCCGCTTGATGCCCTCGAACGCCAGCAATTTGGTGAGGCGTCCCTGCTCCAGCACCTTACCGTTCAGGTCGATGGCTTTGATCGGCATGCCGACCTTCGCGGTGCCGGAATAGATGCGCCCCGTGAGGATACGGCCAAGGAATGAGTCGTATTCAAGGATGGTAGCCAGCATGGCGAAGCCTGCGTCGGGATCAACATCCGGCGCGGGTACATAGCTCACGATTTTGTCAAACAGCGGATCGAGCGTATCGGTTTTCACCGCCAAATCTTCCGACGCCCAGCCATCGCGGCCGGAGGCGTAGAAGGTCGGGAAGTCGAGCTGTTCTTCGGTGGCATCGAGTGCGGCGAACAAATCGAACACCTCGTTATGCACTTCCATCGGACGTGCATCGCCCCGGTCAACCTTGTTGATAACCACAATCGGCTTGATACCAAGTTTCAGCGCCTTGGTCAGTACAAATTTGGTTTGCGGCAGCGGGCCTTCGGCCGCATCCACCAGCAGCACCACGCCATCGACCATCGACAGGATACGTTCAACTTCACCACCGAAATCGGCGTGGCCAGGCGTATCAACGACGTTAATACGCACGTCACCGCGATCGACCGAGGTGCATTTGGCGAGAATGGTAATCCCGCGCTCTTTCTCGAGGTCATTGCTGTCCATGACGCGCTCGTTCACCTGCTGGTTAGCACGGAAGGAGCCGGACTGGCGCAGCATCTGGTCAATAAGGGTGGTTTTGCCATGGTCAACGTGGGCGATGATGGCGATGTTTCTTAAAGTTTTCATTTTTGATCCTCTGTCATGATTGCGAAGGCGGGCATTCGCTCGTGAATGGTCTGCCGCCTACGCGACAATGACGCGCTTAGGTTAATTCGCCGCGCATAGAGCATAAAAACTTAGGATAAGCAAGGGTTTTAATGCAAACCATATGGGATTTGACAAAGCACGAGAAAAATATATAAGTTAAGCAACGTTTACTAAAATTACACAGAGGGGGATTTCTATGGCCACTGAACTTACTACGAATGATTATGGCGCGCTGACCGCCGAAGATGATAATGTGTTCCGGCTGACCCTGAAGCCGCAAGTTCAACATTACCCGCCCCCAAACGGACAACCCACCATTAGTGACCTCGTCCAGCCGGTTCGAGCGGCAAAAGAAGCAGGCAAAAATCCTCTGCTGGTCGTTGATTTACGGAATATTGACGTTGCCAATGGCGGTGTAATCACGGCCATCCTGAGTGCCAAGAAGGCTGCCGACACGGGCTCAAGGACTATGATCGTGAATGCAAATGATGCTGTAAGGGAAACGCTGCAGGCTACCCGGACAGATGTCTACAGGTCGGACCTCGCCACGGTTAACGATAGGGGAAACGGCGTCTTCGTCGTTACGATTGGAAAAGAAATATTGGGCGAGGACGAGGCAAGAAAACTCAAACAAATATTGATGGGCATCGCAAACGCGCAACAGGAAAAGGGTTCCAAACCAAGAATCATCATGGATTTAAGCGCCATGCAATTTATGGAGAGCGCCAACAACCTGACCTTTATGCAGGTCAATGATGCGCTGAAAAAATCCGGCGCGACGCCCATCACCATCGTGGGAACGGGCAATGTGATACATGTCCGACCCGGTAGCAACCAACTTTACGATATGCATCTGATGCAATTTGGGGAGGATGGGCTTGATATTCGCGTAAAGGGCACCACGGCGGAGCAGGTGGTGGCGGATCCGAATGCCGGGCTGAGCACCTCCCGCCGCAAGGAGCTTTTGAAAAATGGGCCACAAAGCCCCGCAGAACGTGGTAGAAATAACAGCGCAGGCGGAGACTGGGCTCAGCTGAACTAATGCGTGAATTGCTCTTTGATGATGCGCTCTTCGAGGTTATGCTCGGTATCGAACAATAAGCTCACGCCGGATTTCCGCTGCTCGGAAACCACCACTTCGGTAACGTCTTCCATTTCAGTAAAATCTGCCACCACGCTCACAGGGCGTTTCTTGGGTTCCAGAATACTGAAGCTGACCGAGGCGTCATGCGGAATCAGCGCACCACGCCAGCGGCGTGGGCGGAAGGGCACCAGCGGGGTCAACGCAATCACGTTGGCGCCATGCGGGATGATAGGGCCGCCAGCAGAAAAATTGTACGCCGTGCTGCCCGCCGGAGTGGCGAGCAACACGCCATCGCAAATGAGCTCTTTCAGCCGAACCACATGGTCGATCGACACACGAATCTTCGCCGCCTGCCTACCCTGGCGAAACAGCGACACTTCGTTGAATGCCAGCGCCTGGATGACTTTGCCATTGGATTTCCGCGCATACATGTGCAGCGGATAAATCGTCGATGGGCGCGCCTCCTTGATGCGCTCCACCAGCCGCTCGGTCGTATGCTGGTTCATCAGGAATCCGACCGTGCCGCAATTGATGCCGTAAAATGGCAGCTTGTATTTCATGTATTGGTGCAAACATTGCAGCATGAACCCGTCGCCGCCGAGCACCACAATCACCTGCGCGCTGTCGCGGCGCTTGGTCAGCGGCGATAACGTCACCTGCTTTTTGATTTCCTTCAGTGCGGCCTGCGCCTTGGGCGTATCGTCGGCAATCACTGCGATGCGAGTAAATGTCATGGTTGTAATTTAGCGTTACGTCGCACGACGCACAAGCGCTATAATGTAGGAAAGATTCTCAATCGGCTGGTCTTCCGAATATTGCAGGATACGCTCGACCACCCGGTTGGCATAGCGCGCCTTGCCTGGCTTTTCCCCCTGCGCCGCCAGCTCCCGCACCACCCTGAGCAGCAACCTCACCGCCGGCAGCATCGTCTCCGGCAGGCCGGACTTGTTGTAAAGTCCACGGAAGCCGAGATCACCCTGATCATTCAGCAGCGTTCGGGCATTGGCAATCGGGATGTTGGAAAGCCGCGCAAGGCTTGCCTCGAAGAACGCGAAGTTCCCCTGGCACAGCGAACTTAAAATCATTGACGGGCTTAAACGGTCATTGGTATGCATCTGCGCCACCAACCGATCCATCTCGCCGTCATCTTCCACGTTCCTAGCAAGTTGCAGCGTTTCTTTCTCGCGGGTATTCTCCGTCTCCTCGACAATGACTTCGCTGAACACCGCCTTGTGTCTTTCTTTCAGTTGTTCGGCAAGGGTGCCTGACACAACGCTCACCAGCTTCTCGATCGTCGCCATCGGCAAGCGCGGGCGGCCGCCAAGTGCTTCCATCATGCCTTCATTATCGCGGTTGCGGTCGATGATGATGGCAAGTTCCTGTTCGGAAATATCAGCCCCGTTATTGCCCACAAGGGTCGCGGTTACCTGGTCGTTCCCGGCACGAAGCAGGGCACCCGTCACTAATTGCGACACTTCGCGCCGTCGCGAAACGGCAAGGTGCCGCGAAAGCTGCTTGGTGCTTTCCACCAGCTCAAGCAAATCATTTTCAGTCAACACTTCGGAATATTCGAGCACCGGAAGCGATACCTGCTCGACATCACGCGCCAGCACCATCACGATGTCGCGTGGGATCACTTTGCTGGATTTGATGTGCTGGGCGAGCGAGGCGCGCACGCGCACTTCTGTATCCTGCAGCAGCAGGCGGAAAATCTGCTCGGCAACTTTAAGTTCCCGTTCATGGAGCGACGACGTGCCGTAAGCGCCGGCGATTTTATCAGTGATGTCAACACGTGTTTGCGACGAGCCATCCTCCAGCAACCGGCGGATGTCCTCTGGCGAAAGCGCTAGCGCACTTGCGGTGTGGATTGATTCAGGCGATGTTTTCCCGAGCAATCTTCCCCCCTATGATTGACAATAAATACCCCATGTTCTCAATAGAGCGGTGATAACCCTCGCGGTAAATACGATCCACTACCAGTTTGCGGAAATCGTCGGGCTTGTTATAGCCATAATCCGATTCTTCCAGGCTGATGTTAAGCAACACGCGAATACCATCCTCAAAACCGGCAGGCATCTGCGCTGCCCGGTAAATTGAGTGGAACCCCAAAGAACCAGCATCCGTCAACAGCAGGCGGGCATTCACACGCGGCACACCGGCAAGCCGGGCAAGCCCTGCTTCAAACAGGTTGAGGCTGCCCATGCACAGTGCACGGATCAGCACCGAGTGCGTCAGCCTCCCACCAAGGATAAGCTGGTTGACCAGATCTTCCACCTGCTCGTCGTCATCCGGATTCAGGTTGCTGTTTGCCGCAACGAACCCGAGCAACTCCCATTCACGCACATCGGTCGTCGTTTTCGCCGCCGTTGGCGCGCTGATCCTGTACTCTTTGATGAGGCGATGCTTCATTTCATCCGATACGGCAGTGAGCATTTTCTCCACGATGGTCAGGGACAGGCCGCCGCGCTCTACCAACAATTCAGCGAGCGACTCATTCTCGGAAACCTGCTGCCACGCGGTCATGATCGCCTGATCCGTCAGTATGGCGCTCTTATTCGCGAACAGGTCGCTTAACACCGACACATTGTGCGTTTCCGCCAAACCGTTCACCACCGGCACCGAGATGTTCTCGCGGCGGGCGATCGCCCGCAGCCGTGCCACTTCCTCACTGCTTTGGAGGATGGCAAGCAGATCGCTGTCATCGAGCACACGAGAAAATTCAAGCACGTAAACGGCCACGTCCACATCATCATTAGCGATACGGTGGATGATATCTTTCGGGACGTTCTGCACATGGCAAAGCTGCTCGGAAATAGCAAGCCGCACCCGTTTCTCGACATCCCTGAGCAGAATACGGAAAATATCGTTGGCAATCGCCGTCTCGCCAGGCGTGAAGTTGCCAGCCCGGTAGTCCATGGCAATTTTACCGGCAAGTAGGCTCCGCGTCCTGCCAGATGGCTCCTGCATTAGTTTCCTGACGTCCATGCCCGTTACGCTGGTTTGCTGTGACATGCCTCTCCCCACTCCCGCATACCGTTTTGAAATCTATAGCAACTTCAATGCGATAATGCAACGCTCTTTAAAGGCGTGTTCTTTTTCTATTAGTTAACATTATGCACCTTTTACTGTTAAAGAATGATTAATTTTATGAATTTAACTTATATTAATAATATTGCGGCATTTATTGCCGCCCGGTGTTTAGATTATCTTAAATCATTGGCGCTATATTCGGCTCAATTTCAAGGGGATGAGCATAATGGACAAAACGTTTACACACGCGCATGCCGCACTTGATGGCTTGCTATTCGACGGCATGATGATCATGGCCGGCGGATTCGGCCTATGCGGCATCCCGGAGCACATGATTCGTGAGATCAAGGACAGCGGCATCACCGGCATTACATGGATCGCAAATAATTGCGGCACAGATGATTTCGGATCCGGAATATTATTGCATACGCGGCAAATCAAAAAAATGATCGCCTCTTACGTCGGCGAAAATAAAACATTCGAGCAGCAGTTCCTGAACAAAGAGCTGGAGGTGGAATTCAACCCGCAAGGCACGCTCGCCGAACGCATCCGCGCCGGCGGCGCCGGCATCCCGGCATTTTATACCCCAACCGGGTATGGCACGGTGATTGCCGAGGGCAAGGAAACCCGCGAGTTTGATGGACGCATGTATGTGATGGAAACCGGTCTGAGAGCCGACCTCGCCATCGTTAAAGCATGGAAAGGCGATAAGGCGGGCAACCTCATCTACAGCAAGACCGCGCGCAACTTCAACCCGATCATGGCGATGGCCGGCAAAGTGACCGTGGCCGAAGTGGAAGAGCTAGTCGAAATCGGCGAGCTTGACCCCGACCAGATCCACACGCCAGGCATTTTCGTGCAGCGCATTTTCCAAGGCACGCATTTCGAAAAGCGGATTGAATTCCGCACCACCCAAGAAAATCCAACGGGGAAAAAATAATATGGCCTGGACACACGCACAAATGGCGGAACGCGCCGCCCGCGAATTGCAGGACGGGTTTTATGTCAATCTCGGCATCGGCCTACCAACGCTGGTTGCCAACTACGTGCCCGACGATATCCATGTCATTTTCCAAAGCGAAAACGGCATGCTCGGCATGGGGCCTTTCCCGCACGACAAGGATGTAAACCCCGACCTCATCAACGCCGGGAAGCAGACGGTTTCTGAGCTTCCGGAAACGGTTTATTTCGATTCGGCGATGAGCTTCGCAATGATCCGCGGCGAGCATGTCGACCTTGCCATCCTTGGCGCACTCCAGATCACCGGCGATGGCGACATCGCCAACTGGATGATTCCCGGAAAAATGGTCAAAGGCATGGGCGGCGCGATGGATCTGGTCGCGGGCGTAAAAAAAATCTGCGTGCTGATGGAGCATGCCGCCAAGGGCAACCCAAAAATCCTGAACCGCTGCAACTTTCCACTGACCGGTACCAAGGTGGTGGACATGATCGTCACCGATTTATGTGTGATGGAAATCGACGAACGCGGACTTCGACTGGTCGAGCTGGCGCCGGACGTGACGGTGGACGAGGTGCGCGCGCACACCGAAGCGGAGTTTTCGGTTGACCTCTAAATCCCTCACCCGCTGGGATGCGCTGAAATTAATTGGCCTGCTGCTCATGTTCGTTGACCATACCGGGCATTTTCTCCTAGAGAACGAAGAGTGGCTACGCGGCATTGGGCGGGCATGTGCGCCGATCTTTCTGTTTCTCGTTGGATTCGCGCCACATTATAAATTTGATAAAGAATTGCTGATGCTCGCGCTGCTGCTCACACTCTGCGACTGGCTGGTGAAAGGCGCGCCGAACACACTCAACATCCTGGTGACGATCATGCTCATCCGCCTCATTTTCGGCTGGCTGGAATCGCACGAAAAACTTGCCCTTAAACTGCATGAATGGGTGATCGGCAGCATCGCCATGATCGCCTCCATCGTCGCGGTGCAATATGGTTCGCTCGGCTTGCTGTTTGCGCTTTCCGGCTATGTCTACAAGCATGCAACGTCATACGGCTCACGCACGCCGGAACGTTTCCTGATCGTTGTGACATTACTCTACGCCTTAATCACCGGGGTGTTCAGCGAGTTCTCACTCCTCACCAACATCGTGATGATTGCAACTTTTGGCATCATGGTGACGACGCTGCGCTGGTTTGTGCATGCGCCGAAAATGGCACTCGCCTACCCTGCCCCGCTCGCACTCATCGGCGCGTGGTGCTCGCGGCACACAGCAGGCATTTACGTAGCGCACCTAATCGTACTGATTACACTGACCGGAAAGTCGCTTTAATCTTGTTGTCCCCACGATTTCCTCGTGGAAATCGCATGGAATGTGCTCTCCTCACTGCTATTTAATCTCAAACAGCGCTTCGACTTCCACCGCCACGCCAAACGGAAGCTGTGCCACGCCCACCGCCGCACGCGCATGGCTGCCGATTTCTTTGCCGAACAACTCGACCATGAAATCCGACACGCCGTTGGCGACTTTCGGCTGGTCGGTGAAATCCGGGGTGGAGTTCACGAATACGCCGAGGCGGATGCAGCGTTTTACCTTGGAGAGGTCGCCGCCGCACGCCGCCTTTAAATGCGAAAGCACGTTGATACCACAGAGCTTCGCGGTGCCTTGCGCCTGCTCAAGCGAAATATCTTTTCCCACCTGACCAATATCCTGCGGTTTGCCATCTTTCATCGGCAACTGGCCGGAAACCGTCACCATGTTACCCGACACGACATACGGCACATAATTCGCTGCCGGCAGTACGGAGGCTGGCAGTGTAATGCCCATGGATGATAGTTTCGCTTCAATTGCATTCGCCATTTGGTTTTCCTTTTGGTTATGTTAGAGTAATGATCCTGCGTCTATCAGGCTCAGGAGAATTTGCAAGCCTGCAACCCAATAAATTACTAAAATATTGATATATAACGATATCTATTTTAACAAAAGTCGTTAGCTGTAAAAAAACTGTCACAATGCTGTGTTATCATTTAGCTATGGAAATATTACACCTGCACGCAAAACCTATGACCAGTGACGCTATGGCTCATCCGCTGCCAGCGCCTGCCGACCATAACCGGCAGATGTTCATCACGTTCATGGCATGTGCAGTGCTGTTCCTGCTAATGCAGACCGCATATGCGACCGCCACCCCCATGGGTGATGTGCTGTGCTCGATCGTCGGGATGGTTTACGGAAATTTGGGTCGCGGCTTGGCCACGCTGGCCGTTGTCATCATCGGCGTCGGTGCTACCCTCGGAAAAACATCGTGGGGATTAGCCATGACTGTTGCTGTCGGTATTGCAGTAATCTTCAACGCAGAATACGTTGTCGACCTGTTGCTCCGCGGCTCGGGAGTAGCTTTTATCTATTGCCCATGAACACAACATCTGAGGAAAAGTCGATGAACAGCCAAGCCACCATGAACACTCTTGCAAAGCCAGCTGCTTCGGATTACGGCAAATCGTCGTTTCTGGCCTTCCTGACGTGTGTTTTTATACTCGTATTGATGCACCTCGCCCATGCAACTCCCACGAACACCCCCATGGGGGATGTGCTGTGTGAAATTGTAGATATGGTGTATGGAAACCTTGGGCGCGGCTTGGCCACGCTGGCCGTTGTCATCATCGGCGTCGGTGCTACCCTCGGAAAAACATCCTGGGGACTGGCGATGACGGTCGCGGTCGGTATCGCGGTCATTTTTAATGCTGGCACCGTGGTGGGTTACCTTGGCTCCGGTGCTGCAGGCTGTTAACCTCTGTTGTAATGGTTCTTTAATTTCTGGCCGTTACAAGCAGGTAATACGTAACCGCCACAATGTGCAAAGTAGGCCGCTATGCTGGGTGCCCTGAAAAAACGAACTAGCTCCGCAGCGCAACAGGCTGCCAATAGCAACAAGATCGTTTCAACCGATGCACGGCCTTTTTTACCACCGTTTACCCATTACCAGCCCCACTGCCTGTTGACCAAAGACGGCGAGGTGATGCAGACCATCCGTATCGGCGAAAATAAAACCGGCCTGAATTACGAACCGCATGACCGCGCCGGCGGCAACCTCCGAGAATGTATCCGCCGCGCCCTCGGCGTCCATGTGTCCACCAGCAACGTCGCCATCTGGATCCACACGCTACGCAAACGCCAGGGCGTTAATTTCAATGCTGCCTACAACAACCCCTTCGCCACCTACCTCAATGAAAAATGGCGGACGAAGCACGGCTGGTCGCACCAATATTATAACGAAGTCTATGTCACCCTTGTATATGATGGGCAGAGCGGCAGGCTCACCGACCGGGAACTGTTCCGCCAGGGCGCGACAATGAAACAAAACCGTGCTTTGCGCGAAACCTACATCGAGGCCGCGGCCACCGAACTTGATCTGATGATGAACTCAATCATCGACGAGCTGGGTGTCAATTACCGCGTGCATCGCCTGAGTGTCGTCGAGCGGATGGGGGAACCGGCAGAACACCTGCCTGCCGCGCCGATCTACTATTCCGAGCCAATGGAGTTCCTGTCTTACCTGCTTAATCTGCGTAACGAAGAGGTGCCGCTGCCAGACGCGGATATCAGCGCCGCCCTGCAATCCTGCGACCTGATGTTTGGGTTTAATGCCATGGAAACCAAAAGCGACGACGGGGTGAAACGGTTTGGCGCGCTGCTGTCGCTGAAACAATACCGCGAGGTGCCGCCCCACACCGTCGATATGCTGCTGCAGGCACCGATGGAGCTGATTATCAGCCAAGCCTTTCATTTTATCCCCGGCGACCTTGCGCTCAAAGAATACCGCGATCAGAAAGATTATTACGATATCAGCGGCGACGAAGCCTCCATGCAATCCAGTGGCCTTTACGAAATGCTGACCGCCAACCGCAATATGCCAACCGACTTCGGTTACCAGCAAACCAGCATCATGGTGCTGGTGGATGAGCTGAAAAAAATCGACGAGGACATCGCCCAACTGCAAAAAGCCTTTAGCGGGCTTGGACTGGTGTGCGTCCGCGAGGATATCCGCCAGGAGGAAATTTTCTGGAGCATGTTCCCCGGTAATTTCGTGTTCCTGCGCCGCCGGTCTACCCTGCCCACTTCGCGCATCGGCGGATTTGCCAAGCTCAACCGCTTTGCCAGCGGCGACAGTGAGGATCCGTTCTGGTCCCAACCAATCACACTGATCCCGACCATGGTGAACTCGCCCTACTTTTTCTCGTTCCATGTGCAGGATAACGGGCACACGCTCTGGCTCGACTGCAACTCATTCAACGACCGCATGTCCGACCAGGCAATGGGATTCCTGCTGACCCAGGCGCATAAGCTTAAACCTCGCCTGTTCTATTTCGACCACCACGAACGGGCGTCCCTGTGGTTTGACAAGATGGGGGCGAGCTACCGGGCACTTCGGAAAAATCCTGCCAAACGCACCCTTGCGCTCAACCCGTTTTCGTTGGAGCCGACGTCGCGCAATGCCGGTTTTTTAACTGCATGGTGTAGCGAGCTGGTTGAAGCATCCGATGCTGAACGGCGCGATATAAAAGCCGCAATTGAAACGTTGTGCTCTGGGGAAAGCGAACGCCATCTCGGGGCGTTTGTCGCCACACTCGGCGCCACCAACCGCAGCCTTGCCGACCGCTTCGCGCCATGGCTGGAACCAGGTGAGTTCGGCGGGCTCTTCTCCGCCACAAACGACGATTTTCTGCTGGATGCGTCGTGGCTCGGCGTTGACCTGACCGACGCCATGTCAACCGCGCACAATGCCGTGGCAGCGTTCGCCTACCTGCTGCACCGTGTCATCCTATCGCTGGATGGACACCCCACCATCATCGTCCTGCAACATGCCTTCCCGATACTCACTCAGCCGTTCTTTGCGTCGCGCCTTGAAAGCCTGCTGGAGATGCTCAAGGAAAGCAATGCCATGATGATTTTTTCCATGCACCTTTCCGAATCGTTGACCGCCAACCCGGTGATGGACATCCTGTCGCATGGCTGTGCATCGACAGTGATCGTGCCCGACGACCTGGATATCGATTATGCACGCCTGCTGCCAACATTGGTCACCATCAACGATCAGGATTTGCTATGGCAGATGAAACGCATGCATGGGGATGTGCTGCTGAAGCAGGGAGAATCCACCGTCGCGCTCAGGATCAACCTCGACAGCATGCCCGATGTCGCAGCCATTTTCAGCAACGACGTCAAAACCCTCATTTCCGCAGGCGGCTCGTTTGCCGGCCTGCCTGGCAGCGGCAGCCATGGCTAGAACGCGCATCCTCCCTTTCCTGCTGCTGGTGTGCTTGCTGACCACACTGTTCCCGGAGAACGCGGATGCCGCCTACCAACCCCTACGCTGCACCAACGGGCAGCCCGAGCCTGGCACCAGCCTGTACGACGACAGTCCCAACGGCGCCTGCCAGTTCGTCGGCACACGCTATATTTTCAGCACTATCATTTGCCAGTTCGTGGTGATGATCAACACCATTATGGGCAAACTCTATTGTTCGATACAGGCCGCCATCCAGCAAATTGTCTTGCTAACCGTCGTCGTTTTCGTGATGGTCTACGGCATACAGATGCTCATGGGCACCGCCCAACTCAACGGCAGCGAGGTCATCACCAGGGTGATTAAAATGTCGCTGGTGTTATGGCTTGTGACCGATTCAACCTTCGGGGTATCGGCGGGCATTGCCTACATGTTCAATTTCTTCATCAGCTTCATCAGCGATTCCACGCGATGGGTGGTGCAGGTACTGGATCAGGGGTCGGGACTGGGGATATACAACGCGTTTGCCTACAATGCCGGCGTAACTGCAACGTTCTATTTTATCGACAACTGGATCTACGACGCACTGACCGGCTCACTTTCTGCGGCCAATGCCAAGGTCATCGGGTTCTTCGTCGCGATGTCGGCCGCACTCCCAAGCGTATTCTTCATGGCGATTTACTGGTTATCGAGCCTTGTCTCCATGCTCATCCGCACGCTCATCACCTTCCTGATGGCGGTGATCGCGATTGCGTTCCTGCTCGGACTTAGCCCGATTTTCCTGTCGTTCATGCTGTTCCGCGTCACCTTCTCCTATTTCGACCAATGGCTGCGGTTTATGATTTCCTACGCGCTGCAGGTGATGGTGTCCTTCGCCATCCTGACCATGTGGCTATTCAGCCTGACGCTGTTTACCCCATTTTTCAACGAGCTGGCGGACGTTATCTTCCCCTACGAGAAAGTTATCCGCCCCGCAACCGCCATTTACAACCCCGCCGACACGTGGGGGCTTTGCCCGATGAAGGTCACCGCCAACCCAATCCCGAGCCTACGCTGCGTTAACCCAGGCTTCAACCCGATCGGACCGGGCGTTGATCCTAACTTCCCAGGCGGCAATAATGACTTCAAGAAAGTCATCCCACCTTCCAAGGTGCCGGAACTTAACCATTTCCTTTATTTCATTTTCTACCATCTGATTTCGCTTATTATCGTCTCGTACGGATTCGCCAGCCTGCAGAAGAACTCAAGCAACATTTCCCGCCAACTGGGCGGCCCTTCTTATGTACCAATTCTTAACTCCAGCGGACTCAGCAACACGGGGGTCTGGCGGGCGCATGGCGGGGGTGCCGGTGTCGGCAGCGTCGTCGCCAGCAGCCAGCAGGAGGCCAACCGCTTCATGTCCCGCGAACTTTTCACCAGCTTCAGCCGTCGCCACGAGGCCGGTGCCACCCCTTACGAACAAATGGTGCGAGGCTTTGGCAATTTAGTCTCAGGTCGCTAAAAACCCGTTAGAGTCTCGACGTTCCGCTAACATATTAACGGTTTGTTTAGACCTAGCCGCTAGATTGCACACTGGGTTTTATTATGGCAAAAACGATAAAAGACACGGGCGAAAGCAAAAACTGGTACAAGGATCGTTACCAGTACGTGCTGGTGCAACGTAAAATTCTGGTGCTGATTACCTCGCTGTCGCTGATTGCGTCGCTGGTCACGGTGGTGGTGATCGCCCAGCTGACACCGCTAAAAACCGTCGAACCGTTTGTTATCCAGGTCGACCAGAAAACCGGCATCACCCAGACCGTGAACCAGATGACCGTGAAAGAAATCACCGCCAACGAAGCGGTCAATAATTTCTTCATCGTGCAGTACATCCGCGCCCGCGAGAACTACATTAACTCCGACCTGAGCCGCAACTACAACATTGTCCGCCTGATGTCCGAGAGCAACAAGGTGTATGGCGAGTTTGTGCGCGCCGCCAACCCGAACAACCCGAAAAGCAATGCCGCACGCCTTGGTGTTACCGGTGTGCGAACGGTCAAATTCAAATCCATCAGCTATTTAAGCCCGCAGACTATTCAGGCACGGGTGCTGATTGAGGAAAAATCGGAAAACAACCTTGCACAGCAGAACCTGATTATCCTGCTCAGCTTCGCCTATGTGAATATGGCGCTGACGCTGGAAGAACGCTATGTCAACCCGCTGGGCTTCATCGTAACTGACTACCGCATTGACGAGGATACATTGCAAAAATGAGACAGATCATCCCGCATATGGCTGCCCTTTTGTTACTCGGTGCTTCGCCGGTCGTTGCCGAACCACTCGACCTGCCGGTCGATAACCGCATCCGTATCCTGATGTACACCCCGTCGGATGTTTATAGCGTGCCAACCAAATATGGCTACCAGACCAGTATCGTATTCGCCAACAACGAACAGATCGCCACCGTTTCCGTCGGCGACCGCAGCACATGGCAAATCATTCCTTCCGGCAACCGCATCTTCATCCGCCCGATGGACGACGGGCTTGCCACCAACATGACGGTCATCACCAACCTGCGCGAATACAATTTCGATATCTCGTCCGTGGAAGAGGATAAGTCAAACAACCTCTACGTGGTGCAGTTCCGTTACCCCGAAAGCAAGCCCGAGGAAAAATATGAAGCGCTCAACGACGGGGAAATGCCCGCCTTGAGCAAGCAGGCCATCTCTCCCGCCCCAACCATGGCACGCCGCGCAGTCTCCATCCCGCCGCTCGACACGCAGCGCACGCAAAACATGAACGAAGCCTATACCTATTCCGGCGACGATGCGATTGCCCCGGTGCGCGTCTATGACGACGGCAAAAAAACTTATATTACCTACGCTGACATGCCGTCGCCACCGCCAGTGCCGATGGTCATGACCGCGCCGGATACCTACGTTGTTGCCAACCACACGATCGAAGGCAACCGTATCATCCTGCACACGGTAGTCAGCGGCTTCCGGCTGAACAGCCCGGCTGGCGCCGTCACCGTCTATAACGAATATTCCACACCGACAACGGAATAACCCGCATGACCCCTGAAGACGACAATAACAACCCCCCACCGAATGATGGCAACAATCCGCCACCTGTGATTGATGATGGCGGCGGCAGCGGTAGCGACCAGGGACAATCATTTTCGTTTGACGAAGGCGGGATGGACGACCCGGAAGAAGCCCAGCTCAATCGCCGCGGCTCATCACTCAGCGGCAGTTCCGGTAAGGCCATTGCATTCGGTTCGGCGCTCGTGCTCGGCACCGGCATCATCTTATACTATCTGTTTTCCGACAGCCCGCCACCGCCAACCGCCGACGCCGGCGCCATCGTTCCCACCAAGCCTTCCGGTGAATTGCCGGTGCAACCCGCGGTTTCCGCGCCTAACTCGGCAATCATCGGCACTCCGGTGCCGCCGACCGCACCGCCAGCGCCACCCCCACCACCCCCGCCGCCGCCGCCTCCGGCGCCGCCATCTGCCGTACGGGTGCCGAACGCTCTACCGCCAAAACCGCAGGCGCCGCTCGCTCCGCCAGAAATCAAGGCGATTGCCGCACCCGAAAATAAAGCCGGCATTGATAAACGCGCCGCAAACCGCCTGCGCTCGAACATGCTGCTGCTTAATGGCGGGAATACCACGAATCCCGAAGCCAAAGCCGCCGCTAAGCAAGCGCTCAACGATAACGACCCGAATGCCGCATTTGCCAGCGCTGCTATTGATGCTGCCTCCGAAACAGAGACAGCCGTAGCCGGTAAACTCAAAAACCTGGATCGACTGATCGCCCAGGGCAAGATCGTGAACGCCGTGCTGGAAACAGCGCTCAACACTGATCTTCCGGGCACGCTGCGGGCAATCATCAGCCGCGATATTTATGCCGAGGCTGGCCGGAATATCCTGATCCCCAAAGGCTCACGCCTGATCGGCACCTATAACACCGGGATTTTCCGTGGCCAGAAACGCGTGCTGATCGTGTGGACACGGGTCATCACCCCCGAGGGCACCGATATCATGATCGGCTCGCCGGGCGTGGATTCGCTTGGCCGCGCCGGGGTTGAAGGCATGGTTGACAATAAATTCATGGAATCGTTCAGCGCCGCCATCCTCACCAGCGTTATCTCCGTGGGTGTTGCCGTCGCCGCCGACGGAAACCTGAACGGCAGTTCCACCACGACCACCAATACCGACGGCAGCACCACCAGCAGTGGCGGCGCCGGTGCCGCGGCCGCCAACAGCGCCGTGCAGGCCATCGGCGGTGTATCGAGAGAAGTCATCAGCACCCTGATCGACCTGCGCCCAACCATCACGATTGACCAGGGCACGCGTGTCAATGTGTTTGTGAACAAGGACCTGACCATGCCCGGCAAGGACGCGTCAGGCAGTCTGTTTGTCGAATGAGCATCACCGCCCTCGAAACCTACCTGCTACCGCTCAAGGATTTCCTTGCTGATCCGAGGGTGAGCGAGATATCCATCAACCAGCCGAAAGAAATCTGGGTCGAGGTGGGCGGCGACATGACGCGCTACGACATCCCACAATTCGACCTGAACCATTTGAAGGCGCTGGGGCGGCTGGTCGCACAATCCTGCGAACAGAAAATCAGCGAAGAAACGCCGTTGCTCTCCGCCACCCTGCCGGAAGGCTATCGTATCCAGGTCGTGTTCCCGCCCGCAGTGGAATCGAACACCATCGCCATGTCGATCCGCAAGCAGACGGTGATCAACCTTGATCTCGACCAGTATGAAGCCATCGGCGCGTTCCAAAGCACGATGGTGCGTAAAATGGAAAACCCGATCGACAAGCAACTGCGCGCTCTGCTCGATGCCGGTAACGTCAAGGATTTCATCAAGCAGGCCGTGCTCGCCAAAAAAAATATCATCATCAGCGGCGGCACCTCGACCGGTAAAACCACCTTCTTCAATGCCACCCTGAAAGTGGTGCCGCCAACGGAACGGATTATCACCGTGGAAGATGCGCGCGAGCTGATTATTCCGCATATGCCTAACCGCGTGCATCTGGTCGCATCCAAGGGCAGCCAGGGGCGCGCACAAGTGACGATGCAGGATTTAATCGAAGCCAGCCTACGCCTACGCCCCGACCGGCTGATGCTGGGCGAGTTGCGCGGCAAAGAAGCATTCACCTTCATGCGGGCAGTGAATACCGGCCACCCCGGTTCCATCTCCACGCTGCACGCCGACACGCCGGAACTGGCCATGGAACAGCTTATCCTGATGATCCTGCAGGCAGGTCTCGGCATCACCCGCGACCAGATCAGGAGTTATGTCGAAAACGTGATTAACGTCATTATCCAGCTCAAACGCGGCGCGCGCGGCATGCGCTACGTCTCGGAAATCCTCTTCAGGGAATCGCAGTAACGATTTAAACCGCCGTGCCGAAGCTGCGCTGTTTCCCGCCCACCGGCTTGGATGGCAGGTTCAAACCGGCAAGCGCCGCCGACGGATCCATCGCAGGGTCAACGCTCGCATTTTTCTTCAGATCGTCAATCCGCTTCTGCTCAAGAGCCCTCGCGCGCTTACCCGCCGCTTCGTCCACCACCGCCTGGACATCGACATCCGGCAGTTTTTCTTTCAGCAGCTCAACGGCACTTTTACCCGCCGTATTTTTTGTGGCGGGATCGGCTCCCAACTCAACCAACGCGCCGATCATTTCCTTGCTGGAAGCCACCATCAGCGGAGTCTGGCCGCCATTGGCTACATCCGGCGAATTAAGCATCGCCAGACGCTGGGCATCGGTGAACTGGTTATAGGCTCCGGTCAGGTTGCCATGTAACTCTCTCACATAACCGACATTCCCGCCTTCCACCACAGCATGCAGGATGTTGCGCCCTTTCTTGCCGATGAGCAGTGCATTCGCTTCCGCCAGTCGCTTGCCGGTATCCTCTTTTTTCTCGGCAGACGTGTCCATCAGTTTCGTGTAAAATGCGTTCACCATCGCTTTGTCATGCGCGTAGAGAATCGGGGTATTGCCGTCATTATCTTCGCGGCGTAGCGCAGCCCGCACCGCCACCGCATCCGCACCGTAAGCCTTCAGCACATTATTCATCTGCCCATCGTTGGATACAAACGACAAGGCGGTTCTACCCTTGTCATCCAGCGCCGCGGTCGCCAACTCCGGATTCGCCTCCAACATTTCCAGATATTTGTAGTAAGGAATTTTGTCGGGATTCTTTGCGGCATCCGCCTCGTTTTCACGGGTTATTTTCAGCGCCTTGATAAAGTCAGCTTTAAGTTCCGATGGTAGCTCAGCCATATTATCCTCCCCTGAAGGTTACGTTTCACACCCTTCGTTTCTAGCACCGATAAGCATTCGGTTCCACCCGGTAAATATGAACTTATTGTGACAAGCCGCAACACCCCGATCCTGTGGAATTTTGTTGTTTAATATTAGAGCGTTGCACGCATGCGTTCATGTGCTGCGTTCGTTTGGGTTGCCCTCCTGCCAAACAACGCTCCTGCACATAATTTGTAGTGGATTCACAGCATTTTTTTGTGTAGATTCTAGGACGTTATGTCATTTTCCTCCAGAGACCACCACTCCTGTATTTTTCCAGCAATATTATTGCGGCAACCATGAACCCTACCAAAGCCAGTAATTTAAAGCGTGAGTTCGGCAACCGGGTGTTCCTTTCGGTGGTGGTTATCCTGCTGCTAACCCTGCCGATTTACGCCGGCATGTGTTTTGTAGTGGTGCAGAATTACGGCAATGACTTCCTCTATTACCTCCACTACCCGCACATCATCCTGCAATATTACAAGCCACTCGCTGAATACTGGCTGCAATATGCCCAATATTACTGGAGCTTTGTTGGCGATTTCCCTGCCGAGTACATGACGGCATTCCAGCAATACACGATCAACCTCATCGCCGCCCCTGTTGCCGGTTTTTTCGGCGGGCTGATCCTCTTGTTCCTTGTGCGCGCACCGCTCATTGACTTCCGCCCGTTCAAACTCATCGAAAGCGTGCATGGCGACGCCCACTGGGCGACCGAATCCGAAATCAAACAAGCCAAACTCCGCGCCAAAAAGGGGCTGCTGCTGGGCAACACCAAAAAAGGCTACCTGATTGCCGACGACTTCCAGCACGTGTTGCTGTTTGCTCCAACCGGCTCCGGTAAGGGCGTCGGCTTCGTGATCCCCAACCTGCTCTTCTGGCAGGAGTCGGTGGTGATCCACGATATTAAGGGCGAGAACCACGAGCTGTGCAGCGGCTACCGCGGCTCGCTGGGGCAGGATGTATGGTACTGGAATCCCGCCGACCCGGACGGTATTTCGCACTGCTACAACCCGCTCGACTGGATTTCCGACAAGCCCGGCCAGATGGTCGATGACGTACAGAAAATCTGCAACCTGATCCTCCCCGAACAAGAATTCTGGCAGAACGAGGCGCGTTCGCTAATGATGGGCGTGATCCTCTACCTCGTCGCGGTGCCGGAGAAGGTGAACTCGTTCGGCGAAGTGGTACGCACCATGCGCTCGGACGACGTGGTGTATAACTTAGCGGTCGTACTCGATACCATCGGTAAGCGCATCCACCCGGTCGCCTATATGAACATCGCGGCGTTTTTACAGAAGGCCGACAAGGAGCGCTCGGGCGTGATTTCTACCCTCAACTCCGGCCTCGAACTGTGGGCAAACCCGCTGATCGACGCCACCACGGCGCGCTCGGATTTCGACATGCAGATGCTCAAGAAAAAGAAAATGAGCGTGTTCTGCGGCGTGACGCCGGACAACTTGAAGCGGCTTGAGCCGCTGCTCAAAGTATTCTACCAGCAGGCCACCGACTTCATGACTCGCCACATGCCGCGCAAAGACGAGCCGCACGGCGTGCTGTTCATGATGGATGAGTTCCCAAGCCTTGGCGAAATGCCGCAGTTCCAGGTCGGCATCGCCTATTTCCGCGGATACCGCGTGAAGCTGTTCCTCATCGTTCAGGATACGCAGCAGCTCAAAGGCATTTACGAAGAAGCCGGCATGAACAGCTTCCTCTCCAACAGCTATTACCGCATCACGTTTGCGGCGAACAATATCGAAACCGCAAACCTGATTTCACAGCTTATCGGCAATAAAACCGCCATGCAGAAATCGCACAACAAGCCGCAGTTCCTCGACATGAACCCTGCGGCGCGTACCGTCAACACCTCGGAAGTGCAGCGTGCCCTGCTGCTGCCGCAAGAAGTGATTACGCTGCCGCGTGACGAACAGATCATCCTGATCGAGTCCTTCGCGCCCATCCGCACCAAGAAAATTTTCTATTTTAAAGATAAGTTCTTTAAGGCGCGCCTGCTGCCGCAAATGCCGGTGCCGCAGCAAGAACCGTATGACCCGCGCAAGAAAAAAGCAGCACCTCCACCGCCTGCCGCCACCGAAGCTCCTAAAGCAGCTGCGCCCGCAAAAACATAATCACACAAAAAATCTTAGCGATTTTTTTCTGTGTCGCCCTTATCGTTAGAAAAAACATTGTCGAGCAGCTTGCTGCTGGAAACCGATAGTATCGCGCCCACAGTAATGCCCGCGACCGTCATCCCGTTAATGAGCGCTTGCTGCCTGCTGCCACGGTTCACATATCTCCATTTATTGCCCAGATCCTTCAATCCGAAATATCGGTGGCCAAACCCCATCTCCTCAAGCTTGGCGCCAACCTCCATAGACTGCCTGGTTTTAATTTCCAGCTCTTTAGCCAGAAATTCTGCCTGTGAACTGCCGGGCAATTTCGCCTCAAAGGCCTGTGCGTTTGCAATATACTCATTCCTGTATTTATCGGCAATCGGCCCAAAATGGGGATTGCCGGATACAGATTTCGCCTTAGAAAACGCGCTGGTATGGAGATCATTACTCGTCACCCACAGCCCGGAAATGCCCGCAACCGGGAACGCGGCCACCTTCAGGATCCGGGTGATCAGCGAATCCCTTTCCTTATTTTCAGGCGCAACAACAAGTTTGGCGGTCTCTTCCATGGTTCAACTCTAGCATGCCAATGGCAAAAGTTTTGTGAAGATTTTGTGAAACCAGAATACAGTCAATAAATATATGTATATCAGATAATTGGAGAGCTTGCCACCGCACCGTCACGCTTCGGCATCCGCCCCGCCAGGTGGGCAAGCCGCCCCGCCTCGATGGCCGATTTCATCGCCCGCGCCATACCCACCGGATCACGCGCCTCGGCGATCGCGGTGTTGAGCAACACCCCCGCGCAACCAAGCTCCATGGCAATTGCCGCATCAGATGCCGTACCGATCCCGGCATCAACCAGCACCGGAACTTTCGATTGCGCGACAATCGCCGCCACCTTATCGGGATGCATAATTCCAAGGCCAGAACCAATCGGCGCTGCCAGCGGCATCACGGCGACGCACCCCGCCTCTTCCAGCCGTTTGCAACCCGCCGCATCGTCGGTCGCATAGGCCATCACCTGAAAACCATCTTTCACCAGTATTTCCGACGCTTTTAGCGTCCCCTCCATGTCGGGCATCAACAGTTCCTTATCGCCAATCACCTCAAGTTTTACCAGGTTCCAGCCACCCAGTTCACGGGCAAGCTTCAGCGTGCGGACGGCATCTTCGGCAGTATAGCAACCGGCGCTGTTGGGAAGGTACGTATAGCGCGATGGTGGCAGAAGCTGCTGGATGCTTCCCTCCCCCGTTTGCGACAAATCGGTTCGCCGGAGCGCCACGGTGATGATGTTGGCGCCGCTTGCCTCGACCGCCGCTTTCATAACCTCCGGCGACGGGTAGCGCCCAGTGCCGACCAGCAGCCGCGAGTGATATTCTTTTCCGGCGAGCAGGAAACTATCCATCAGCCGCCACCGACAAAGGCTACGATTTCGACGATGTCGCCTTCAGCCAGCAGGGTGTCGCCATAGGTCGAGCGCGGCACGATTTCACGGTTTTTCTCGATCGCCACCTGCCGGGTATTCAGGCGCAACTCCTCAACCAGCGACGCCAGCGTGGTGGAGTGGACGATATGGGGTTTGCCGTTTAACTGGATATTCATCGAGTTGTGAGTTATGAGTTGTGAGTTGTGGGTTGTAAGGCTATATTCTAACTCAGTACTCACAACTTACAACTTACAAACTATGACCCATGTTACCATTATCCACGGATCGAACCTGAACGCGCTCGGCACCCGCGAACCGGAAATCTACGGCCATGAAACACTCGCCGATATCAATAAAAGATGTGTGGAAAAGGGCGCAGCGCTTGGCCTTACGGTCGAGTGTTTCCAATCGAACCATGAAGGCGAGCTGGTCGATA
The DNA here is from genome assembly GCA_964518725.1 of uncultured Rickettsiales bacterium. GTDB lineage: Bacteria > Pseudomonadota > Alphaproteobacteria > Rickettsiales > SXRF01 > JANRKF01. The sequence goes on from CAZFKP010000006.1 coordinate 61,844, forward strand.
AAATCCAGGCGGCGGGAAAAGATTCCGCCGGGCTGATCGTCAATGCCGGCGCTTATACCCACACCTCGATCGCGATGATGGACGCGCTGCTTACCCTTAAAATCCCAGTGATCGAAGTGCACCTGTCCAACATTTTCCGCCGCGAGGAATTCCGCCACCAATCCTATATTTCCAAGGCGGCCAAAGGTGTCATCTGTGGCTTCGGTGCCGACTCCTATATGCTGGCACTTGAAGGCGTGGCAAAGCTTGTAAAATGAAGAAATACGGCCATCGCGGTGCCTGTGGCCATGCGCCGGAAAACACGCTGCTGTCGATGCGAAAAGCCATCGCGCTGGGCGTCGATGGGTTCGAGTTTGATATCCAGCTTTCCAAGGATGGTGAGCCCGTCGTGATTCACGATGCCACGCTTGATCGCACCACCAACAGCAAAGGCCTGGTGGCCGATTATAGCTATGCCGAACTGCAGAAATTCACCGCCGGGAACGGTGAAAAAATTCCGCACCTCAATGATATTTTCGCACTGGCGGACAAGCGCTGCGAACTGCTGATCGAACTCAAGGCCGACGCCGTGGCGGCTGTCGAAAAATGCATTAGCGCATGGATAAAACAAGGGTGGGATTATAAGAAAATCTGGGTGATTTCGTTTGACCACGCACAGATCGTCGCCATCAAAAAGCTTAATCCGAATATTCAGACCGGCGCACTCATCGAGGGGATTCCAGTCAGCCTTGCCCATATCGCTACCGAGGCGGGGGCACAGGCACTTTGCCCCTATGTCGGATGCATGCACCAGGCGCTGGTGGATGACGCGCACCGGCGTGGCCTCAAAGTCATGACATGGACGGCCAATAAACCGACTGATATCGAAAGAGCCAAAGCGCTCGGCGTCGATGGCATCATCAGCGATTTCCCCGAACGGCTGTGAGCGAGCTGACTCCGGAATTTCTGCTCAATGCCTATGCCCAAGGGTATTTCCCGATGGCGCGGAGCCGCACATCCGAAACGGTGGAGTGGTTCTATCCGGAGGCGCGCGGCATCATCCCGCTCGATACATTTCACACCCCGAAAAGCCTGATTAAGATCGCACGCAAATGCCCTTATCGCATCAGCATGGATGAAGATTTCCGGTCGGTAATTACCGCCTGCGCTGATACCCCCCGGGGGGAGGATAAAGACACCTGGATCAACGACAGTATCATCGATGCCTATTGCGAACTGCACCGGCTTGGGTTCGCCCATAGCGTCGAGGTATGGCAGGGGAAAACGCTGGTGGGTGGGTTGTATGGTGCGGCACTGCGCCGAGCGTTCTTCGGCGAGAGCATGTTTTCAACCGCACCCAATGCCAGCAAGCTGGCGCTGGTGCATCTGGTGGATTGGCTCCGCGAGCAGCATTATACGTTGCTTGATACACAATACGTGAACGAACATTTGCTGCAATTCGGGGTGCAGGAAATTGCGCGCAACGATTACCTGAAACTGCTCGCCAGCGCCCTTGGCGAAGAATAAAACCAATTATATTACAATATATTAATAATCTTCATCATATCGTCACATAACTTCGACCGCAATCTGCGATAGTGGTAGTGCTCCCACAACAAATACCCGGAGGATTATCATGGCTGAACTTACCCCCGCACAGGCCGCTGCCTTGTTTGTAGCATCCAGCAAACTGTCCGATGCAGAAAACCATTTGTGGATCGTCGCCACAGAAAATTTTTCTACCATCAAGGCCAAAAACGGCGCACCGTCCGGGCATGATTTTATCGTGAATATTGCCGATAGCCTGATTCCAGCGGAAGTGGCGAACATTAAAAACGGCGCGGATGGACGCCCGGAGGTTGGTAGCCTCAATGATCCCAAGCTTGGATTCTGGAAAGATCAGCGCGTCGTGGATTTCCTGAAAGAAAACCCGAAGGCGGAAGACGGACTTAAGCAATATGCCCAGCAATATGCGGAGATCGCCCGGAACACCGCCGCGCTCGATAAAACCTCCCAGAGCGCAGGCATCAAACCGGCAAATCGACTATCCGCCGCAATCATCGACACGGTTGATTCTGATTACAGTGAGAAAAACCCGAATGCGATGAAGGGCAAAAATTTCAATGCCACATTGGTGGCCGCTAGTGAGCTTGAGAAACTTTCTCCAGGAACCATGACCAAAATCGCCATCGCCCGTATCGAGGGCGACGGACAAAGCCGCAGCCTCAGCGGCGCCAGAAGCGAACCTTATCAGCAAGGTGCAGTCAACGGCAGGGTCAGCAGCGAAGAAGCGCGGCTTTTTATCAATAATATCCAAAATGAACTGGATGTGTTGCGGACAACCGCCGCGCTGGAGAAAGGCGGTACAGCATTAACCGAAGATCAGCAAAAACGTGCCCAACAGGCACGCAGCACGCTGGCAAAATTTGAAGTAACCGGTGACGGCGCATTCGGTAAGGATGACGTGATGTTCTACGAACAAGCACTTGGCGGAGCGCTCGACAAACGGCAATTGCGGAAACTGGCCGATGAATTTAAAGGGCAGAATTTCCCGGTCACGCAGGTGGGCGATGCTAACGCGACCAAAGCACCCAACCCAACAGCAGGTGCCGAGAAATCAACTAAGATGGCGCTCTAATAAGTGTTGCCTAGGCGTGGCCAGCGGTGTGGGAGAAGTTTCCCATGTCAAAACCGAGCGAGGCAATAGCAATATCCCAACGGTTCTCACACGGCGTATCAAAAATCAGTTGCCTGGTCGCAGGAATCGACACCCAGCTCCCCTGCTCGATTTCACTTTCAAGCTGGCCGCTGCTCCACCCCGCATAGCCAAGCGCCAGCATTGCCTTGGCAGTGAATTCACCATTTATCCAGCCGGTGAGCACCGCGCTGTTGGCAGTGACGGTGATGCCGTCGCGGGCAATGAGAGCGCTTTCCTGTAAAAATTCCCCATCATGAATGACAAATCCACGATGCGCCTCCACCGGGCCACCGAACATGATCGGCAGGTTACGATCGCCGATGCGCTGCGCGATCTGCAGCTGCTCCAGCACATCCTCGATAGCGATACGGTCAATCGGGGCGTTGACGATAAACCCCATAGCACCTTCGCGATTATGCGTGCACATATAGACAACGGAATGGCTAAAAAAATCATCCTGCAACTGCGGCGTTGAAACCAGAAAATGCCCAGCCAGCGTGTCTTGGATATTTTTCTGAACAATGATCGGTGCGGCCATGGAATCATTATAACCCCATCGCACAGAAACTTCAAAGCGATTCTTGCGGTGCCGTTATTTCGACGTGCCAACCACACATCGCACGTTGACGATGAATTTTTCCGCATGCGTCAGCATCACATTGTCGCTAAGCACAACCGGAACATTCGCGGCTGATGTCTGCACGCCGGCGTCATCCAGAAATTCGATAATGCGATCCGCCCGCACCGCGACATCGGCATGCCTTATCGTATCCACCTCGTGGGTAAGCGCATTGCGCCGTGTGACCGTGGTTTTTGCCATGATGACGCCCACCACATTGCCAAAGCGATTGAGCAACGGCCCGCCGCTATTACCACGCGAAACCGCATCCGAGAATTGTAATAAATGCCCCTCGCCCTGTGGACCCTTCAGCGCAATCAGCTCGGCCGATCGCATCACCGGCCTGCGGGTCTTCCACGTAATGTCCGGATAGCCGATAATGGTAAGCCTGTCACCCGGCTCCTGCCGATCGACCGAATCGATAAATCGCGCGCTATACGATGCCGGTGAAGAGGCTTTCAACAATGCCAGGTCGTGATCTTTATCAACGTGCTGCAAGCTTGCCTCGATCGATTTTGCAGCATCGTACAAGCGGTAACTTTTGCACTTCTGGATCACATGATAACTGGTGAGCACATACCCGTCGCGGTGCACGTAAAAACCTGTGCCTGAGCTATATTCCACCGTGCGGGCGCAGCCGGCCGGTGCCGAGAGCAAGGTGACCATGGCCGCAAGCGTCAGTGCGTGCCTGATGTTATTCATCCGCAGGTATATCATCGGCCGGCGGCGGAGCCGCTTCCGGTTTTTTGGTTTCTTCTTCCGGTTTCTTGAGTTTGGCATCCGGCAGAGTGATAAGCCCGCGAGTGGTCGCCGCCTCTTTCGGATCATGGTAATAGGATTCACGCAACACGACAATGGTAATGCGCTTGTTACGCGGGTTGCTCGGCTCGTTGGGGATCAGCAGTTCCCTGTCAGCAAGGCCGAGGATTTTCACGACGCGGTCTTTTTCCAGCACCGTCGTGGCAAGGAAGCGGCGGGCGGCGTTCGCCCGATCGGCAGACAGCTCCCACACCGTGTATTGCGGATTGACGTTACCGGATGGTGCATCCGTATGCCCATTGATGGAAATGTTATTCGGCGTTTTGGACACCACCCGCGCCATCGAATCGAGCACTTTCTTGCCAATATCTGTAAGCGAGGTGCTGCCGGGCACGAACATCGGTTGCTGAGGATCATCAATCATGTCGATCTTGAGACCCTCCAGCGTATCCTGCACCACCACATTATTGCTGTAGTCTTTCAGCTCCGGATCTTCCATCGCCTGCTTGACTTCCTGCGACGTCGTCTCGAACGTTTCCTTATCAACCTCGACATCTTCTTCGGCTTTGGCGATTTGCGCGGCATCGGTTGCTTTCGGATCAACCTTGCCCTGCGTGATATTCGGCGTATCCATGTCTTCGCCCTGCTTCACCTGTCCAACCACAAGCCCCACCGCCGTTTTATCGGTGCGCGAATTACCTTCGGGTGCGGCGGAAAGACCGCCGTTAAACCCGATACCCTTAGAATCTTTCAGCCCCATCGTCGGCGTAAAATATTCGGCAATCCCCTGGCGTTGTGCTTGCGATGTCGCATTTAGCAGCCATAGCAGCAGGAAGAACGCCATCATCGCCGTCACGAAATCGGCATAGGCTACTTTCCACGCACCACCATGGTGCGCGTGTCCGCCTTTTTTTATTTTCTTGATGATAATTGCGTCATCGGCCATAGGAAAATACGCTACGGCAAAATACTTAAAGAGTGGTTAGAGCCTATACATTATTTCAAACAGTGGTAGGTCACAGTACGCGCAAGGCACCATACACATTGGTGCATTGCAAAAATACTTTTGACACGTTTTGAAGCAGATGCTACAAGTCCTTCGTAATAAAATAAAAAATGCCATCGCAGGCGTCCCTGAGACAACGTATAAATAACGATGAGGAATGCCATGAAAAGTTTAGTCAACTGCCTATGTGTTCTGGGGCTTGCCGCTCTGGTCTACGTTATGCTACTCGACCCCGCTTTCGCTCAGGAAGCACCCCCAGCCATCGACTCTGGCAGCACTGCCTGGATGCTGGTTTCAACCCTGCTCGTATTGATGATGACCATTCCCGGCCTGGCTCTGTTTTACGGCGGGATGGTACATAAGGAAAGCGTGCTCGCAACATTGATGCAAAGTTTCGTTACCACTTGTGTGGTCACGGTACTGTGGGTCGTGTATGGTTATTCGCTCATTTTTACCGAACATAGCGCGATTGTCGGTGGATTTGAAAAAGCGATGCTTGCGGGCATCGGTGTCAGCACCCTGTCAGGCACCATTCCCGAGAGCGTTTTTGCCATGTTCCAACTGACTTTCGGCATCATCACCTGCGCCCTGATTTTCGGCTCGGTTGCTAACCGCATTAAGCTGTCGGCAGCAATAGCTTTCGTGGTTGCATGGTTCACGCTGGTCTACGTTCCTGTTGCTCACTGGGTATGGGGGCCAAAAGGCATGCTCGGTGGTCTTGGCATTGATGGCTACATGGGTATCTTCGGTTTCGGTCCGACCCTCGACTTCGCAGGCGGCACCGTGGTGCATATCAATGCCGGTATTGCCGGTCTGGTTGCAGCACTGGTTCTTGGCCACCGTAAAGGGTTCGGCAAAGAAGAGATGGCGCCTTCCTACAACATTGTGTTCTCGGTGATCGGCGCTTCCCTCCTCTGGGTCGGCTGGTTCGGCTTCAACGCCGGTTCGGCCGTTGCTGCCAATGGCAACGCGGGGATGGCGATGCTGGTCACACAAGTAGCCACCGCAACCGCTGCCATCACCTGGATGTTTGTTGAGTGGGCGACCCGCCGCAAACCGAGTGTCGTCGGCATCATTTCCGGCGCGGTTGCCGGTTTGGTCGCAATCACTCCGGCCTGCGGTTTCGTTGGTGTTGGCGGCGCGCTCGTGATTGGTGTTCTGGCGGGTGTCGGTTGCTTCTATGCATGTGGACTGAAATTCCGCTTCGGCTTCGACGATTCGCTCGACGTGTTCGGCGTTCACTGCGTCGGCGGGATCATCGGTGCATTACTCACCGGCCTCCTGGCGGTTGAAGCAGTCGGCGGCAAAGCCGGCAGCGTGCAGCAATTCCTTGCCCAGGCTGAAGGCGTTACCGTAACCCTCCTCTATAGCGGCATCGCCAGCTTCGTGATCCTCAAGGTGATCGATGTGGTCATGGGTCTGCGCCCAAGTGCCGATGCAGAACATGGCGGTCTTGACCTGCTGATCCACGGCGAGAAGCTCCACTAATCGCCTACCCCGCCATGGCGGGAACGTTACTGAAAAAGCCCCGGCGCCTATGCCGGGGCTTTTTTGTGGTTTGAATCACAACCGGATTCTGCTACCACCGCACTATGAAGATCACATTCCGCCTTCCCTATTATTTCTGGGTTGCCTTCGTGGTGCCCATCTTCCTGATTTACTACCCGGTGGGCATGCTGGTGGTGCATCATATCGATGATTCCCCCGACTACGATATCAGCGCATACCGTATTGACGGCGGTAGCGAAAGCGTGAGCGCCGCCATTGCGTTGATTGACCGTGAAACCGCAACGCACTGGACACCTAACGACCCCTTCTTTTATCCGGGTGCCGCACTTGTCCGTATGCCAGCGTTCCAGCGCGGCATGATGGCGTCGATCGCACGTTTTTCCATCGAGCTCTCCGACCAACTTGGCCGTAGCCGAGGCTCCAGCAAAGCCGATGCGGATTTGCAAAAGGCTGCCGGGTTGCTCAACTATTCGCCCGATGTCTGGATGTGGGATTTTTCGGTCTCGCTGTTTCCAACCGCCTCCTCGGAAAAACAATACCGCGAAGGTATGCAGTCATTGGTGCGCTATAATGAGCGGCTGACCAAAGGCGAGGCTGTGTTTGAGCGGCGCTCCGACAATTTAATGCAGATGCTCGACCGGATCGCCGCCGATCTTGGGTCTACTTCCGCGATCATTGACGAACATGTGCGCGAGGGCTCAGGGCTATCATTCCAACGATCAGCAGAAATCTTCTATGCGACGAAAGGAAGGATGGCGGCTAACTACCTGCTACTGAAAGCGCTGGAGAAAGATTTTGAACCACTGGTTAGCGAACGACAGATGAAGACCGTGTGGGACGCCATGCTCGCAAGCCTGCGCGAGGGCATGGAATCCAATCACTTCCTGGTCATCAACGCCGACCCGAAAACCTCGATCTTTGCCAACCATCTTGCAAGCCAGGGGTTCTATCTGATGCGCGCCCGCACGCAAATGCGGGAAATCACCAATATCCTGCTCAAATAATGCGACGCACGCACGCCCAGGATCAACACGAAACTCACCCGTGCTGGTTATGCGGCGATACAAACCTCCACCTCGTTGCCACCGGCATCGCCGCAGAGGCAATCACCCCGGCGCATTTTGCGATTACGGATTCCGACTACGGACAAACGCTCACCCTTTACCAATGCCAATCCTGCGGCTTCCGCTTTTGCCCGGATGCAGGCGACGTTACCCATTACTATACCGACATGGAAGATACAGAGTACGAACATACGCGCAAGCAGCGCGCCCTGCAGGCACGCAATCTACTACACCAACTCCGACGCTATAAACCCTCCGGCACCTTGCTTGATATCGGCGCCGGCAGCGGCATTCTGGTCGAGGAAGCCATCCAACTCGGCTACCGCGCACACGGGATTGAGCCAAGCACATGGCTGGTGCAGCAGGCCAGCCAAAAATCCATCCCCGTCACCCATGGGGTTTTTCCCGGCGACTGCCCCGGCAACGACTATGACATCATCACACTGGTCGATGTGCTGGAGCACGTCCACAACCCACTTGCCTTGCTGCAAAACACCGTGCGTTTCCTGAAGCCGGGCGGCATCGCCGTTATCGTCACTCCCGACATAGCATCCGTCGCCGCACGGGTACTGGGACGGAAATGGTGGCATTACCGTATTGCACATATTGGGTATTTCTCTCGGAAAACACTTTTGTTTGCCTTGCACAAGGCAGGCCTGCGCGCCGCCGGCTGGCGGCGGCCGACATGGTTTTTCCCACTTAGTTATCTCGTGCTCCGGCTCGGACACTATGTGCCGGGCATCCGGCACCTCGCACGATGGCACGCGCTGGAATCGATCACCATCCCACTCAACCTGTATGATTCATGGCTGGTCATCGCAAGGAGGCATGAATGAACATAGTGCCTTATATCCGGCTGGCTCGCCCCGATAACTGGACAAAGAACCTGCTGATGTTCGCAGGCATGTTGCTCGCTTATTATTTCTGCCGGTGTGACCTGCTGCCGCATCATTACGCAACCGCCCTGTGGTCGCTTGCGAGCCTGTGCCTTGCCTCCTCAGCAAACTATGTATTGAATGAATCGCTGGATGCCAGATCCGATGCGTACCACCCTATCAAGAAAAATCGGGCGGCGGTGCAACACACATTGTCCAAACAATGCGTGAGCGTTGAATATCTGGTGTGCGCCGTGCTGGCAATCACGCTGGCGTCTACCGCACACCCGCACATCGCCTACCTTATTGGCCTGTATATCGCATTCGCATGGCTCTATAATATCCCCCCGTTCCGCCTGAAAGACCGAGCCTATATGGATGTGCTGCTAGAATCGGCGAACTACCCCATCCGTATCCTGCTTGGCTGGATGTGCGTGATTCCGGAAGCATTGCCGCCATCTTCCGTGCTGATTATCGGTTGGTCGATCGGGGCGTTCGCCATGAGCCTGAAACGGCTGGCCGAATTCCAACTGTTTGAAACCCAAGTGCAGGCGGCGCAATACAGAAAATCCTATGCAGTATACGGCCTGCACTCACTTGCAATGTCCGGGCTTGTCTACGCCATGCTGACTATTTTCGGGGCGACCATCTTCGCACTCAAATATAAGACGGAGATGGCGCTGATGGTGCTGCTGCTGATGGGATGGATGGCGTGGTATTTCTGGATGGCGCTGCAACGCAATGCCTGCATCATCTATCCTGAGCGCTTGCTCGGAAACAAGGTATTCTGCCTACTGGCGCTGATTACAGTGGTGTCTGGCACCCTGCTCCCCCACTCCAGTTTTACCTGGCTGCATGCGCTGAACCAGCCGCTTGCCTTCGACGAATACGCCGCTCCTTAAGCCGCTCCACCTCGCATGCTGGCGGATAACAAGAAATGTTGCGTCTTTACAAGGTATGTCATATACACGTGATTGTAATGCCGGTAGGTTGACTATTCGCCATGTTTCGTTCGACTTATCCAACCCTCAAAGCACCGTTATGACCATAACCACTAAAAAATCCTCCAAAATAAAACCGCGCTATAAACGTGTCCTGCTTAAAATTTCCGGCGAAGCGCTCATGGGCGGCGGCCAGTACGGGCAGGATCCGAAGACCGTTGACCGCATCTGCCGCGATATCAAACAAGCGGTCGGCATGGGCGTCGAAGTCTGCCTCGTCGTCGGCGGAGGCAATATTTTCCGCGGCATCCAAGGTGCCGCCAGCGGCATGGAACGCGCCAGCGCCGATTACATGGGCATGCTCGCCACCGTCCTCAACGCCCTCGCCATCCAGAATAATCTTGAGCGCCTTGGTGTCGATACCCGCGTGCTTTCCGCCATCAGCATGATGCAGGTGTGCGAGCCGTACATCCGCCGCCGCGCCGAACGCCATATGGAGCGCGGCCGCGTCGTCATTTTCGCCGCCGGCACCGGCAACCCCTACTTCACCACCGATACCGCAGCGGCACTGCGCGCCAACGAAATGGGCTGCGACCTGTTGCTGAAAGGCACGCAAGTGGACGGCGTTTATTCCGCCGACCCCAAGAAAAACAAACATGCCAAGCTCTTTTCCACCCTCACCTATCACCAGGTGTTGGTCAAAGACCTGAAGGTAATGGATGCCGCAGCGATTTCGCTCGCCCGCGAGAACCAGATCCCGATCATGGTCTTCAACATCCACAAGGCGGGTGGGTTTGCCGAAGTGCTTTCCGGCAAAGGCAAATTCACACTGATTCAGGATTAATTTAGCAAGGATAACCCGATGACTGCCGATATCAATGAACTGAAACGCCGCATGGAAGGCGCCCTCAAATCCCTCCACACCGAGTTTGGCGGGTTGCGTACCGGCCGCGCCAACGCCTCGCTGCTCGAACATATCCAGGTAGATGCCTACGGCGCCATGACGCCGCTGAACCAGGTCGCGAACATCAGCATTCCCGAACCGCACCTGCTGTCGGTGCAGGTATGGGACAAGGGCGTGGTGAAGTCGGTAGAAAAAGCGATCAACTCGGCTGGCCTTGGCGTCAATGCCAGCGCCGACGGGCAGTTGGTGCGCGTGCCGATCCCGCCGCTGTCGCAGGAACGCCGCGTCGAGCTGACCAAGGTCGCCAGCAAATACGCAGAGAGCGCCAAAGTTTCCATCCGCAACGTGCGCCGCGATGGCATGGACGCGCTCAAAAAACAGGAGAAAGACGGCGATATCTCCAAGGACGAGCATAAAAAAGGCGAAACCGAAATCCAGAAGCTCACCGACGAATATATCAAAAAAGTCGATGAGGCGCTGGCGGTGAAAGACAAAGAAATTCTCGGCAATTAAATCGCTAGTAGCTGGTGGCGAGTGACCGGGAGTTAGTGTAAAGTGTGCATATGACCGTAAAAAACAACCTTCACCAGCAGCCTGCTACCAGCAGCCAATCTGCACTTCCGCGCCATGTCGCCATCATCATGGACGGGAATGGGCGCTGGGCGAAGGCGCGTGGATTGCCGCGCACTGCCGGACATAAAAAGGGCGCCGACTCCTTGCGTACCATCCTCAATGCCTGCCGCGATGCCGGAGTTACGCACCTCACTGTCTATGCGTTCTCTTCGGAAAACTGGCGGCGATCGGAGGAGGAAATCACAGAGCTGATGCAATTGCTGCAACACTATCTTGAGCGTGAGCTGCAAACGCTGCACGAACACCGCATTCGCCTGCGCTTCATCGGCGACACCGGGATGCTGGCGCCGGAAATCCGCTCCCAGCTTGCTGACGCGACAAAACTCACTGAGCGTAATGACGCGTTCCACTTCACCATTGCACTGAGCTACGGCGCCCGCCAGGAAATCACCCGTGCCGTAAAGAAAATCATCGCCTCAGGCATCGAGCCGGATGCGATTACCGAAGAGACGATTACCGATGCGCTCGATACACACGGCCTGCCCGAGCCGGATCTGCTGATCCGCACCGGCGGCGAGCAGCGCCTGTCCAACTTCCTGTTGTGGCAATCGGCCTATACGGAATTTTATTTCACCGACGTGTTGTGGCCGGATTTCGGAAAGGCGGAATTCACGGAGGCACTCGATAATTTTATTACAAGGGAGCGACGTTATGGAACCGCAGGATGAGCTGAAGAAAGACGATTTCTCGGAACTTAAAACACGCGCCATTGCCGGCGCTGTCATGGCGATCATGGTGCTGTCCGCGCTGGCGCTCGGCGGCATGTTTTTCATCGCGCTGATTATGCTTGCAGCACTGCAGATGATCCGCGAATGGGATACGATCACCATCAACGAAAATATCCTCTGGCGGCTGGCGGGGCTTGCCTATGTGGCAGTGCCGGCTGCTTCGTTGGTGTGGCTACGCAACCTTGAACATGGCGCAGCGCTGGTGCTGACCGTGTTGCTGATTATCTGGGCGACCGATATCGGCGCCTATTTTGCCGGCCGCTTCTTTGGTGGCTCCAAGCTTGCCCCTGCCATCAGCCCGAATAAAACCTGGTCCGGCCTGCTGGGCGGCATGCTGGCCGCCGCCGTCATCGCGGCGATCTGCACGAGCTTCTCCCCCACCCCTACCTCCGTTGCATCCGCCCTCGGCATCGGCATGCTGCTCGCCATTCTGGGGCAAATCGGCGACCTATTTGAATCCTGGCTCAAGCGCCGCGCCGGCGTCAAAGACAGCGGCAATTTAATTCCCGGCCATGGCGGATTGCTCGACCGTGTCGACGGGCTGGTGCTCAGTGTGCCGATCTTCGCCCTCATCGCGTGGGCGGCATGAGGCGCATCAGCATTCTCGGCGCCACCGGAACCATCGGCCGCAACACGCTCGACATTATTGCCTCACACCCGGAACGTTTCTCCGTCGTGGCTCTGACGGCACAGGATAATGTCGAGTTGCTGGCCGAGCAGGCAAAAAAATTCCGTGCTTCCTATGCCGCCATCAGCAACCCGGCGCACCACCCGCGCCTGAAGGAATTGCTCGCCGGCACCGGCACCGAAACCGGCGCGGGCGACGATGCCATCCTGGAGGCCGCCGAACGCGAATGCGAGGTGGTGATGTCGGCGATTGTCGGCGTAGCTGGCCTAAAGCCGACGCTTGCCGCCATCCGCAAAGGGCGGCGCATTGCGCTGGCCAATAAAGAATGCCTGGTCTGCGCCGGGCATCTGATGAATGCCGAGGTCGCCGCACATGGCGCGACGATCATTCCGGTGGATTCCGAACATAGCGGTATTTTCCAGCTGATCGGCGCGCAGGATAGTAGCGCGATTAGCCGTGTTACCCTCACCGCTTCCGGCGGGCCATTCCGCGATTACAGCATGGTACAGCTAAAGGAAGTAACGCCCGAACAAGCCGTCGCCCATCCGAACTGGCGCATGGGCGCAAAAATTTCGGTGGATTCGGCGACGCTCATGAACAAGGGATTGGAGCTGATCGAAGCCCATTACCTGTTCGGCCTACCGCCGGAAAAGCTGGATGCTGTCATTCATCCGCAGTCTATTGTGCATGCGCTGATCGCCATGGTCGATGGTTCGGTGCTGGCGCAGATGAGCCACCCGGATATGCGCGCCCCGATTGCCTATGCCCTTTCCTATCCAGAGCGGATCGCGACCCCCGTGGCGCCGCTCGACATGGCAACGGTTGGACAACTCACATTTGCCGCACCGGATGAGGTGCGTTTCCCGGCACTCCGGCTGGCAAAAGAAGCGCTTGCCATGGGTGGCAGCGCACCGACGGTGCTGAATGCCGCCAACGAGATCGCGGTGGGGAGATTCCTAAACCGCGAGATCGGGTTCCCGGATATTCCGGTGATTGTCGAGAAGGCGCTCACCTGCATGGCACACCACCTGCCGCAATCCATTGCCGATATCTACTCACTCGATGTTGAAACACGCCATTTTGCGGAGGCCGCATGATCGACTTAGCTGCAAGTATTTTTCACCATTTCTGGTCGTTCGTGGTGGTGCTTTCCGTCATCGTGTTCATTCACGAATTCGGGCATTATATTATCGCCAAATGGTGCGGCGTGAAAATCGATGCATTCTCCATCGGCTTCGGGCGCGAGCTGTTTGGCTATACCGACAAATCCGGCACACGCTGGAAAGTGGCTCTGCTGCCGCTCGGCGGCTATGTAAAAATGTATGGCGACGCGTCGGAAGCCAGCACTGCCGATAGTGACGCACTCGAACACATGACCGAAGAACAAAGAAAACTCACCTTCCACCATAAACCGCTCTACAAAAAAGCAGCGATCGTAGCGGCAGGGCCGGTGTTTAATTTTATCCTCACCATCACCGTGCTGACCTACTTTATTATGACCAGCGGGCTGGCGTCGGTTGAGCCGGTCATCGGCGAAATATTCCCCGGATCCCCCGCCGAGGAAGTCGGACTGAAGGCTGGCGACCGCGTGCAGCGGATCAATGATACCGACGTGCGGCGCTTCAACGACATCCCCTACATGATTTCTACCAACCTTGAACGCCCTGTCACCTTGCATGTTGATCGCAGCGGCACGACCATGGATTTTACTATCACCCCGCGCATGTTTGAAGAAGATGACGGGCTGGGAAACCGGGTAAAAATTCCGCGCATCGGCATTAAAAGCCAGGATATTAAGTACGAGGATGTCGGCATCACCGTGGCCATTGGCGAGGCAGCCTACCGCACCTACCTGATCTGCGAATCGACGCTGCGCGTCATGGGGCAGATGGTCACCGGGAAACGCAGTGTGGATGAATTGAAAGGCCCGGTCGGCATTGCCGAACTTTCCGGGCAGGCTACCGAAAAAGACGTGTACACGGTGCTATGGCTGATCGCGATGTTGTCGGCAAATTTGGGGTTGGTTAATTTGTTGCCGATCCCGATGCTCGATGGCGGGCATTTACTATTCTACACCGCCGAGGCATTGCGCGGCAGGCCGCTCGCCGAGAAGGTGCAGGAATGGGGGTTCCGTCTTGGCACCGCCATGCTCGTCACACTCATGGCTTTCACGCTCCTTAACGACGTTCGCAAGCTGGTTTTTTAACGACTTCACGGCCTGTCACAAACCACTTGATTTCATTGCCGTTTTGTCGCATGAATCGTGGCTATGAAACTTCGACTTCTGCTGACCACCACTGCTGCCACGCTTCTTGTTTCCGCAAGCCCGGTATTTGCACAGGATGCGGGAACCCTAGCCGCCGCTGCACCTACCGCCAGCACCGCCGGGAAAATCGCCACCATCCGCATCGAGGGCAACCAGCGCGTCGAAGCCCGCACCATTGAATCTTACCTCGGGCTAGCACCGGGCAATGGGTTTTCCCAGGAAGAAATCGACCTCGGCCTCAAAAACCTTTTTGCCACCGGCTTCTTTTCGGATGTGAAATTGCTGCGTACCGGCAACACGCTGATCGTGCGGGTCGAAGAAAACCCAGTGGTGAGCGAAGTGGCATTCGAGGGCAATGACCGCGTTGAAACCAAAGACCTCGAAAAAGAGGTGGAGCTGCAACCGCGCTCGATTTACAGCCGCGAAAAAGTGCAAAGCGACGTAAAACGCATCCTCGATATTTACCGCCGCGGCGGCCGCTATACCGCCACCGTTACCCCGAAAATCATCCGCCTCGACCAGAACCGCGTGAACATCGCGTATGAAATCAGCGAAGGCACTGTGTCGCGGGTTGAGAAAATCACCTTCCTCGGTAATAACACCTTTTCAAATAGCGAGCTGACCAGCGCCATCCGCACCGAAGAAACCCGCTGGTATAAATTCCTTACCGACAATGACCGCTACGACCAAGATCGCCTGCAATATGACCAGGAACTGCTGCGTCGTTTTTACGTCAATGAAGGCTATGCCGATTTTGAAGTAAAATCCGCGCATGCCGAACTTTCCCCGAAGAAGGATGCGTTTTTCATTACCTTTGTCGTGGATGAAGGCGAACGCTATACATTTGGCGACGTTAAAGTTGAAAGCGAACTTCCGGAAGGCGAAGCACCGGATTTCAGCGGCGTGATCGTTACCAAAACCGACGATACTTATAATGCAAGCCTCATCGAAGAGACGGTTGACGCCATGACCGACGAACTCGGCAACCGCGGCTATGCCTTCGTCGATATCCAACCAAGAATGGATAAAGATCCAGCAACCCGCCGGGCAAACATTACCTACATCATCAAGCCCGGCCCACGGGTCTACGTTGAGCGCATCAACATCACCGGCAACGTCCGCACCATGGATAAGGTGGTGCGCCGCGAGTTCCGCCTGAGCGAGGGCGATCCGTACAATACCGCCAAACTGCAACGCTCGGAACAACGCATCAACAACCTCGGGTTTTTTGAAAAAGTTGACATCAAGAATGAGCCGGGCAGCGCACCAGACAAGACCGTTATCAATGTCGATGTGAAAGAAAAATCAACCGGCGAAGTCAATATCGGTGCCGGTTATTCGACCACCGACGGCGTGCTTGGCGACTTCGGGATCAAGGAAAACAACCTGCTCGGCCGTGGCCAGGAGCTGAAAACCCGCCTGACACTCGCCGCCCGCCGCAAACAAATCGAACTAGGGTTTACTGAGCCTTATTTCCTGAACCGCGAACTGGCCGCCGGATTTGATATTTACCGCACCCGCCTCGATTTTATCCGCGAAAGCTCTTACAACATTGATACTTCTGGCTTCAATTTGCGGATGGGCTATACCATTGCGGAGAAGCTGCGGCACTCCGTTACCTACTCCCTGCGCTCCAATGATATTAACGATGTACAGCCCGGTGCGTCCCGCTTTATCCTTGACCAGGTAGGCAAGAACGTTACCTCCTCACTCGGCCATGCCCTCACCTACGATGACCGGGATAATAAGCTTGATCCGCACAAAGGCTATTTCTTACAGCTGTCGGAAGAGGTTGCCGGCCTCGGCGGCGACTCGAAATACCTGAAGCACGAAGTAAAGGGCAGCTATTACTACCCGATCGCCAAGAAATGGACGTTCGGGGTGCTGGGCGCGTCCGGCTATGTTTTCGGCCTAAACGGAGAAAATGTCAGGATTAATGACCGGTTCTTCCTCGGCGGCGACGATTTGCGCGGTTTCCGGAACGCCGGTGTCGGGCCGCGTGACCTGGTCACCGATGACTCGCTGGGCGGCAACGCCTATTATTCCGGCTCCGCCGAGATGAAATTCCCCCTTGGCCTGCCTGAAGAACTGGGCGTTTCCGGGGCGGCCTTTACCGACTTCGGCTCCCTGTGGGAAGTCGATGACAGCGGCACCGGGATATTCGACCAGAATAGCGTGCGACTGTCGGTTGGCTTTGGTGTCGCCTGGGCGTCGCCTTTCGGCCCAATTCGCGTTGACTTTGCCCACGCACTCGCTAAAGAGGATGCTGACCAGACCGAAAATATCCGCTTCAGTTTTGGCACACGTTTTTAATTCACCCCAAAAAGGACTGCTACTATGAAACGCTTATCCGCCTTTGCACTATTGGCAATGCTGTGTGCCGCAACCCCTGCCGTAGCAGGTGATGCCCCCTCGATTGCCGTAGTCAACATCCAGCAAATCATGCGCGAAGCGACCGCGGCGAAATCCGTACGCGATCAGCTGGAAAGCAAACAAAAAGCCTTCCAGGCCGATATCACCAAAAAAGAAGAAGCGCTCCAGAAAGAAGACCAGGAGCTGGGCAAACAGCAGTCGGTACTGTCGAAAGAAGCGTTTGCTGAAAAAGCTAAAGCGTTCCGCACTAAAGCAACCGAAGTGCAAAAAGAAGTGCAAGCGAAGAAAGCCCTGTTGGACAACGCGTTTGAGCGTGCGCTGAATGATATCCAGAAAGCCGTCAACGAAATCATCGCCGACCTGGCAAAAGAAAAAGGATTTGCGCTGGCAGTCCCAACCTCGCAGGTGCTGTATGCCGATGAGAAGATGGACATCTCCAAGGATGTGCTCGATCGCCTGAACAAAAAGCTGCCAAAGCTTGATGTGAAGTTTGAAGCGAAGTGAGGATAGGCCGTAGCGGTTTTTGCCGCTTAAGCTCCCCCTCATCCCCGCGAAGTCAGTGATTGTTTTATACCCCTTCCCCTTATGGGGAGGGGGTTTTTCATGAGAGGCTCTGATGGTCGATACGCGATTCTTTGACAAGCCCGCCCCCATGCGTTTAAGCGACGTCGCGACGCTGGTGGGTGCCACATTGTCGGGCGAGGACAGGCTCATTCAAGGCCTTAACCCGCTGGATGCCGCAACAAGCAGCGATCTTTCTTTCCTCGACAACACCAAATATATCGCCAGTTTTTCGGCTAGCAAGGCAGGAGCCTGCCTGGTGCGCTCGCGTTTTGCGCTGCATGCCCCGGCCGAAATGGCGCTCCTGATTACCGAACAGCCCTACGCCGCCTATGCGGCGATTGCGGCGCGTATGTATCCGGCAACATACCAAGCTGGCATCCACCCGACCGCTATTATCGGCACGGGGGTCGATATCGGCGACGGCGCCTCGATCGGTGCTTACACGGTGATTAGTGACGGCGTAGTCATTGGCGCCAACACGCATATCGGCACCCATTGCAGCATCAGCCACAGCATCATCGGCAGGGATTGCATTATCCATCGCGGCGTGCATCTGGGGCAGGATGGATTCGGCTTCGCCCCCACCGCCACCGGGCTGCTCAAAGTGCCGCAACTTGGCCGCGTGGTCATCGGTAACGGGGTGGAAATCGGTTCGGGTACCTGCATCGACCGGGGTGCCGGTCCCGACACTGTCATCGGCGACGGCACCAAGATCGATAACCTCGTGCAAATCGGCCATAATGTGCAGATCGGCAAATCCTGCGTTATCGTCTCGCAGGTGGGCATCGCCGGTTCCACCGTCATCGGCGACGGCACCATGCTCGGCGGCCAGGTCGGCGTTTCCGGACATTTGAAAATTGGCAGCGGCGTGAAAGTCGCCGCCCAGTCGGGGATTAGCGCCGATATCCCGGCAGGCGCCACCTATGGCGGCTACCCCGCCATGCCGGTTAGGGATTGGCATCGGCAAACAATTGCGCTATCAAAGCTTATCAAGCACCCTGTAACCAACGAGGATTGACTGCCGCCATGACTGACTTACCGATCTCCATTGAACGCATTATGGAAATGATTCCACACCGCTACCCGTTCCTGATGATTGACCGGGTCATCGAAATGGAGTTGGGCGAACACGCGGTGGGGCTGAAAAACGTTACCATGAACGAGCCGTTCTTTGTCGGTCACTTCCCCGGCAAGCCGGTGATGCCGGGCGTGCTCATCATCGAGGCGATGGCGCAAACCTGTGCGGTGCTGGTCGTAAAAACCATGGGCGCAGAAGCCGAAGGCAAGCTGGTCTATTTCATGTCGATCGAGGAAGCAAAATTCCGTAAGCCCGTCGGCCCCGGTGACGCGCTGCACATCCGTGTGCAAAAACTTCAGTCGCGCCGGAACGTCTGGAAATTCAAGTGCGAAGCGACCGTCGACGGCGCCCTCGTCGCGGAAGCCACCGTCTGCGCCATGATCGTGACGTAAACGTATGGGATCGGAATTATCATCCACAGAATCCGCAGGCTTTGCAGCGCAAAGCACCATAGCAAAGTACCTCCAGAAAACGGGGGTGAAGCCGCACACCGCTGCCTGGAAATATTTTACCAATAACGCCACATATCCCATCACCACCGTGCTGCAGTTCAATCCGAACCTGCTACACACATTGCTGGTGCATGGGCGCGAGGTAGAACCGCCAGCATACCCTACCCGCGCAATGGTTGAGGAATTTAACGAGCATTTTGACCCTACAATTTCAGATACGAGCCACCAGCTTCCAAGCGGAACCACCTATGCCGATGTTATCGCCGCCGTTTCCTGGTATGCAACGGAAGCGGGCACCCGCGCAGCAATGAGAAGCCTTGGAATCACAGGGTCAGCCACCCAAACCATCGCCCGACAACCATGACCGCTATCCACCCCTCCGCCATCATCGCCCCCACGGCACGCATCGGCAAGAATGTGGAGATCGGCGCTTATTGTATCATCGGCGGCAATGTGGCCATTGGCGATGGCAGCAAATTACACGCCCACGTGGTGATCGACGGACATACGACCCTTGGTGCGCGCAATGAAATTTTTCCCTTCGCTTCGCTGGGCGGCGCGCCGCAAGACCTGAAATATAAAGGTGAGCCGTCGGAACTTATCATCGGCGATGAGAACGTGATCCGCGAGCATGTCACCATGAATGTCGGCACCGAAGGCGGTGGCATGAAAACCGTCGTCGGCAATCGCTGCCTGTTTATGACCGCGTCGCACGTGGCGCATGACTGCAGGGTTGGCAACCACGTCATCCTCGCCAATAACGCAACCCTGGCCGGCCATGTCGAAGTCGGTGACCATGTGGTCATCGGCGGCCTTGCCGCCGTGCACCAGTTTGTGCGTATTGGCGCGCATGCGATGATCGGCGGGTTGTCGGGCGTCGAGCACGATGTGATCCCGTATGGCTCGGTGATGGGTGAACGGGCGAACCTCGCCGGCCTCAACCTCGTCGGCCTGAAACGCCGCGGGTTCGACCGCGACGCCATCCACGCGCTCAGGAACGCCTACAAGCTGATGTTCGAAGATGAGAACCGCACGCTTGCCGAGCGCATCGGCGATGCTGAAAAATCATTCGGCATGATCGCAGAAGTGCGCGAACTGCTTGCCTTCATCAACGAGAAAAGCACGCGATCCCTATGCGTACCGAAATCGCAAGCGGCATGAGAAAACTTGGGATTATTGCCGGTGCCGGAAGTTTACCCGCCCAGCTGGTGGAGGCCTGCGTGCGCCAATCCCGGCCATATGTCATCCTCGGCATCACCGGGCATGCGGATACTGAATGGCTGGCCGCGCACCCGCACCATCTGGTGCAGCTCGGCGCCGTCGGTGAATCGTTGAAATTGTTGCGTAAAGAGGGCGCGGAGGATGTGATACTGGCAGGGCGCGTTGGCCGACCATCGCTTTCGTCGTTACGTCCGGACATCGCCACCAGCAAGTTTATCGCACGCTTCGGCAGACAGGTGTTCAACGGCGATGACGCGCTCCTTTCCGCCGTGGTCGAATTTCTGGAGAGCGAAGGCTTCCGCGTTGTCGGCGCCAGCGATGTGCTGGCCGACCTGATCGCCGCCGCCGGAGTATTGGGACGGATGAAACCGAGTGCCAAGGATAAGGACGACATGGCAGCGGCACTAAAAGTCGCCCATATTTTAGGGGCGCTCGATATTGGCCAGTCGGTGGTGATTGAGGATGGCTACGTGCTGGCCGTGGAAGCCGCCGAAGGCACCGACGCGCTGCTCGCACGCTGCCGTGGACTGAAGAAGCTCCCCGGGCAGGCAGGGCTGCTGATGAAAGCCAAAAAACCGGCACAAACCAGCCGCGCCGACTTGCCGACGATCGGCAAGGATACGGTCGAGAACGCCTACCGGGCTGGGCTTGCCGGCATCGCCGTGGAAGCGAGCGGCAGCATTATCCTCGATATGCCGGAAGCCCTCGCGCTTGCCGACCGCTACGGCATGTTCGTCGTGGGCTACCCCTATGAATGATTCATCCTTGCGTATTTTTTACCTGATTGCCGGGGAGCCTTCCGGCGACGCGCTGGGAGCACATTTGATGCGCTCGCTGAAAGCACTCTCGCCGACACCTGTCCTGTTTTTTGGCATCGGCGGCGATCAGATGGAAAGCGAAGGATTGAGAAGCTTGTTTCCGTATCACGATCTGGCGGTGATGGGGTTTGCCGAGCTGCTACCGCACATGATGAATATTTTCGCCCGCATCGGACAAACCGCCGAGGATATCAGAGCCAAAAACCCCGACGCGCTCATCACTATCGACTCGCCCGGCTTCTGCAAACGGGTCGTGAAGAAATTGCGCGCAGAACATTTCGAAACCCGCTATATCCATTATGTCGCCCCCAGCGTCTGGGCATGGAAACCGAAGCGTGCCGAAGTGTTCGCCGGACTGTTCGACCATCTGCTCGCGCTCCTTCCGTTTGAGCCGCCCTATTTCGAGCGCGCCGGACTCGGCACCACCTTCGTCGGCCATCCGGTGGTCACCACCCCGCACACTGGTGATGGGAAAGCGTTCCGCGCCCGCTACCAGATTGCCGACACCACTCCCCTCTTCTGCGTACTTCCCGGCAGCCGGCGCGGTGAGATCAACCGTCATTTACCCGTGTTTGCCCGCAGCATCGCCTTGCTATCGGAATGCTACCCGAACCTTGCCATTGTCGTTCCGGTGCCGAAATATTTGCTGCCGGTGGTGAAACCCTATTTCGACGATTGCCCGTTCCGCGCCATCGTCACCGCACACGCGGAAGACAAGCTGGATGCAATTGCCGCCAGCAACGCTGCCATCGTCAAATCCGGCACCGTGATGCTCGAAGTCGCCAAGGCACGCACGCCGATGGTGGTGGCCTACCGCGTGAGCGCCATCAGCGCCTTCATCTATAAACGCCTACGGCTTACCAAGCTAGCAACGCTCGTGAATATCCTCGTCGGCAAGGAAGTTATCCCTGAATTATTACAAGATGACTGCACCCCGATCATGGTGGCAAGCGCCGCAGAAAGCCTGCTACGCTACCCGTTGTTGGCCGAACGCCAGAAGAATGCTATTAACAGTGCCTTTGCCCTACTCACCCCGGAAAAATCTTCCCCGAGCGACATTGCGGCAAGAACCATCCTTAGCCAGATGGAATAATTCATTTTACCAGTTGTAAAAAGACAATGGCTTTGCAATAAGTTGTGCATTCTAGTATAATCAACAGTGTTACTCAACACAGGGTACAGCGTGAAGTCTGGTAGCGAAGAGACACAAGACCATCCCGTAAGTTCGCAGTCACAGCATTCGGCTTATGCTGGCGCCTTGCTGCGCTCCAGCCTTTCCTCCCTTCCAGTGCATTATTTGGGATTCCAGCCTAGCCGTACAA
>CAZFKP010000007.1:0-83391 GCA_964518725.1 uncultured Rickettsiales bacterium
ATTTTTATGTCCAGCCCATCGGACAGGTTGACGACGTAGCTACGAGAGACGACCGCAAGCGGTGCCAGCTCATCCTCTTCCGGTAGAACAGACGTATACCCAGCAAGCGCCTGCCTCTTTTCTTCCTGACCTTGCTGCCCGCCCTGCAGGTTGAAGCTAAGCGACCCTGACTCTGCCTTGATGCCAGCATCGGCCAACGCGTTCTCCAGTCCACGCGCATCGCGCTGCAATAACTCCAGTGTCGATTTATTTTCTGCGGTAATGACGATACCGCTTGCCTTGCCATCGCCGCTTAATTCGATCCTGATGTGCAGCTTTCCAAGCTCGGCCGGATCGAGATTGATCTGTATCTTGCTCGCGCCGTCTTTCACCGCCGTTTTAATATTGAACGCAACTTGTTCGGCAACCGGCACCTGAGCGGCTGCTTTCAGCGCTTTGCTGAAAGTTGGCGCCTGCGTATTGCCTGCTGCAGATGCTGTACCGGCGCCTGACAACGTATTAATCGCCGAAGCCGGAGAACGCTCGCCGCCCTGCCCGCTATTGCTGTTGCCCTGCGAAAGATTCGCCTCAAGACCCACTGTATTTTCTACTGTCGCCACGGCAACGTTCGCAGTCTGGGTGTTTACGGGATTGGCCTGCTGTACCGGCAACGACGCGCCGGGCACGATGTTAACCGACGCCTGCGTGATCGCATTGACAGACACGTCATTCGCTGCCTGCTTCTTCGGAGCAGCGATGGTGGAAGCGCTCGACTGCGGCTGCACTAACGATGCCTGCACAATATTCGCGTTCGTCCCATCAATTTCTGGCGCCTTCACAACCGTCTGCTGTACATCGCCAAGCAAGCTGGATAGTTTTTGGAGTTCTGCACTGAGCTTGGCAAAATCAACGCCGCCTGTAGCCAGCGAGGTTGTGGTTTGGGTAACAGAAAGTCCCTGCAGTGTGCTATTTAGATTTGTTTGGCAGGTAGCACATTTGGCAAGAAATGCCTCGCTATCGAATGCCCCTGCACTATCCGTAAAAGAAAATGCCAGCGACTGGAACGAAGAAAAGGTTGCGGTGAGCGATTGTCCGGTAGCACCCGGCAAATTCTGACTAGCGGAAATGGCCGCGATGAGCTGGTCAAACCGATCGGACAGGTCGAGGAATGGCTGGTTTACATCCAAACCGACCTGAGATGTTGAAAGCGACGACTGCGCCACGATGGTTGTTTGTGTTACCTGCACAACCGAGACCTGGCTAATATTGCCTAGCCCAAGAATCGATGCAATTGAAGACAACAGATCACTCAACTCGTTGATTTTTGCACGCAGTTTCTGAGATAACGACTCCGTATCCGTTGTCTCCGACGGTGCATCCGCTTTTGCGGGCGGCTTCGCACCATTATCATTCACAGGTCGCGGCGCACTCTGCTCCGGCACCGACCTATCGTCAGGTGCATCGGGCTTCTGCGGCTTGTCGACTTGCGGTGCCCTTTCGGACAACGGCACTTCCTGGCGAACGGTTTCAGGTTGCGGCGCACGTGTCGCCACTTCGGGCACAGGCGGGTGCTCAATATAGATATTGGCGGGTGGCTGCGCGACCGCTACTGGTTCAGGATCATCGTCACGTTCGTAAAGTGAATCTACCAACGACTGCTCTGCTTGCGAACCGGCGAGAAACCCGCTCGCATTGCCCTCCAGCAGCGAAAGAAAGGCATTGTCGTCACCGCTATCGGCCTTGATTCCGGCTTGAAGATTACCAATAATGGCCGTCGCAACGGGAGAAAGAACCGACATAAAACCTCATAGAATGATATTCCATGAGTGTTACTGCAAACAACGTGCCAAGTTTGTATTTTCGCGGCGCTACGCCGATAAGGTGATGTTTAGCGGCGCTGCCGGTGCCGCAGGGGTATTTTCAACCTGAGGTTCCGTTTGCGGCGGAATATTTGCCGAACCGGTCGCGGCTACCGCCGTTGCTTCATCGACCGCCGCCCATGCATCCCGCATCTGTTTCAGATCGTGGATTACCGCATCGCAGGTTTCGATACTATTGGTGCGGTGTACAGAAAACATCCTCGCGTCAATCGACGCGTAAAACCCGTAGAGCACATCGGCAATTTCCTTGCCATTCTCAAAATCCAGGCACCCCTGCAACCCATGCACAATGTAAGACGCTTTTACCAGGAGGTTATAGCGATCTTCGATGCGCTTTTCGGCGATGGCTTCTTTCGCCTGCTGGACAAGGCGGATGATGCCATCATACAACATGATGATCTGTTGGGTTTTTGCCACCGTCTGCGTTGCAGATACATAGGCTTGATATTGGTGTTTATTGGTGTGTATCGACATATTAGTTATTCTAGCGCACGATGCTTAACAATTCCCTATCATCAGGAGTTATTTCTTGCCTGATTTTGAGCATCAATCGATGCCAACAAATTGTTCACCCTGGAAAGCGCCTGCTCAAGCTGAGAGAATTTATCCAACAGCTGCTGGCGGAAACGCGCCACCTCTTCGTCAATTTTATCAATCTGATCCTGCAACCGTGTATCGGCGGTGCTAATCGCATCCTGCTCTACTTTGAGGGAACCGGTGTCAGAAAGCGTCTGATCCGCTACGTTGAAAATCTTATCGGCAAAACCCTGTGTCGCAGTAACCTCGATCGTGGCCGCATCGGTGCTTGAGTAAATCAGCTGGAGACCTTCAAGCACCGTGCCACTTTGGCCTTTCAGGGTATAGCCCAGCACATCGCCCGTGGAACCATCCTTGATCGCCACCACATCAAGCGCAACATCAACTGAGCCGCTGCCGTTATTGTAGGTAGCCGTGACCGTCGGCAATGTCGGCGGCGTAGCACTGCCGATAGTCAGCGTAAAGTCGCTAATGGTTGTCGCATTGGTGCGCGAGAACACCCGCAAATCCGGGCTGTCGGACTGCAAATCAAATTCGAATATCCGACGGAACGCATCATAATTTTCAGCAATTTTGGTAGCAAGCGTGCCTTCGTTCAAATCAAGGATATTCCTGACCAGAGGGTTCTCGGTGGTTTCCGGTAAATCAGCGAACGTTATCCCAACTTCAGAAAGACGGCTTGGATCACCGTCCGTAATACCCGATACTACCTGCGAAAGAATCGATGTGATGTTGCTTACCGTGTTGCGGAATACCGTGCTGTTGGAAAGCACCGCCGTGTCTTTGTATTGCCCTTTGGAATCCACCTCTGATTGCTTGGCAGCAAACAGACGCAGCTCATTAAAAGCGTTGATAAAATTCACCACTGCATTTTTGACAATCGATGTATCAGCACTCACCGTCGCAGCAAGTGTCGTTAACGCCGGTGTTTCCTGCTTGAGTTCAAACGTCACGCCGCTATACACGTCGCTGATGGTATTGTTCTGCCGTGTCACCGTCACGCCATCAATAACAAACGTCGCGTCGGACGCGGATTGGGTGTCGCTGAACGCATCAGCAGTATTATCCACCACGGAAACATTGTCGACGGTTATCGTTTCCGTATTCGCATCGCTGTTAAACGTCAGGTAGGTAGTGGTACTGGTCGCGGTAAAAGTAACGCTTACCGTGCCGTCAGCGGCCACTTCATAATTTGCGAGGTCATAATTATTAGGGTTACTGACATCGGAATCGGTGCCGACGCGGATATACGCGCTGTTGGCAAGGCTCGCAAGCGTTGCCCGCACAGTATATTGCCTGCCAATTTGAGTTGTAATCGCCTGCTGTGCAAACGCTTCGTCACCCCCTGTGCCATCGCCATCCAGCCCCAACGCGCCGGATCCATTATATGCAATCACGCCAGAACCGAGCGAGGCGTCCGTCCAATCTGTAATATTGGAATCAAAGGTGCCGTTGGTGACCAGGTTGGTGCGCCCAATAACGCTGAATACGCCGCTTGTATCCGCCGGTACCGCAGCAGAAGGTGGATTCAAGTCGAAATCAGCATCTGTTCCCGTGCTGGTGGCAGTGAACAACAGCTTGAAGCTGCCACTGCCCGCCTGAATGACGCTGGCGGAAATGCCGGTCGATGATTTCACCGCATTGAACTTTGCAGCGACCTGATTGAGCGTATCCCCAGCTGCAAAGGTAATGTCGGTTCCGTTCACTGCCACAGCGCCCGATTTGAAATACCCCGGTACAAAGGTGGATGTCACCACCGCCGTGTCCGCATTCGCAATGGAGAATGTACCGGTCGCTTGCTTTTTTGCGTGCGCCACGGAAGTGATTTCACTGATGTCGTAAGTGGTCGGCGAGACACCAGGAGAGGTGCTGACTGAGATATAATTCTCTGCCGCTACGCTGGTGTTCGAAACAACGCTGGCGTTTGTGTAAAGAAAGGCGTTTTGCGCCTGGTTCCCCACCCCCGGAGGATTACGTAAAAAACCTGCCGCATCCTTAACCGCGGAGAGTAATGTTTTGAATTCCGATAATGCATCCGTTTTTTTGCTGTTTGCAGTAATCGTGTCTTCAAGCTTGGTAGCAGGCAGGCGTTTCGCATCAGCAAGCGACGTAATCAGGCTCTCCGTATCGAGCCCGGAACCGCCAACGCCGCCCAGTACCGTCCTGCCACCCGACGAGAAAAAGTTGCCTAGCTGAATCGAAGTAACCACTGCCCCTCCTGCCGACGTTAACGTCTGATTTTTTGTCAATAATAGACTATGCAATAACCGTGCCGCTCTATGGCGTGCGGGTTACGCTGTAATATTCAATAGCGCCTGACTGCCGCTTCCTGCCAGGGTAAGCAGGTTTGGCTCAGGAATATACGTCACGCGGCCACTATTAATATCGCGGAAGCGGGTAATTACCTGCCCAGTGGTGTCTTTGAACAAGGTAAATGATTGGCTTCCAAGCGGTTGTGGCACATTACGCGCGGCCTGCTTCAGGCGTTCAAACCGAAGCTCTTCTGCACTTTTGCCATCAAACCCCGAATCCCCACCACCCAGTACGGGCAGTGGCACGGCTTGCGAATGGTCAGGCAATACAGTCTGCGCCGGTTGTGGAACTCGTATGGCTACTGGTTTTATGTTTCCTATTGCTTCCATAGCGTCCTCCTTTGGGAACCCCCGGGGCGACCATTCGCCCCGGGGATCAGCCCGTTAGGTCACTATTAACCCAGGAGTTTCAGCAGGTTTTGGAGCTGCTGATTCGCCTGCGCTAGCACCGAGATGCCTGCTTGCAGCTGTACCTGAGCTGTCGCGTAATTCGTCGATTCAGACGCAATGTCCGTATCGAGGAGTTCCGAACGCGAAGCATCCTGGTTCTGCACGCTGATCTGAATGTTCGCAGATGCGAAGTTGAACCGCGATTGGAGCGCACCTACGTTTGCCCGAATCGAAGTCACCGTCGACAAGGCAGCATCCAGTGCTGTGCTCGCCTCTGCGGCATTCTCAATCGTTGTGATACTCAGTGTCTTGCCTTCAAAGAGCGAATCGGTGGTTGCTGCCCCGATATTGACACCCAGAGCATCCGTGCTTTTGGTACCAATCTGGAAGGACAGAGCCGCAGACCCTGCATCGGTTCCGAACGCTACGTTCAGGGCATCCTCAAGTGCCTGAGCGTTTTCAGCGCTGCTCAGGTCGATCGAGGTATTACCCGCCGTGAAGCTAACGAAATAGTTCGGGTCGGTAACGCTCACCAGTTTATAGGTCTGGTTTGCGCCAAGCTGGTCGCCAATATCACGGCTGACATATTGAACACCGTCAATGGTCAGCGATATTTCGGCGTTCACCTGACCGGAGCTAGGTGCAGTTACCGCAATGTTGGTCAGCTTGTTGGCTTCAAACGAAGGCAACTGGGCAGATACCGAGCTACCCACGAGCGAACCAACCGTGGTACCGGAAGCATTGATCACCGAGCTTGAACCTTCATAGCTCGAGATCACGCGGGTTTGGTTGAAGGTCAGACCCTGGAACGAAGAGTTAAACCGTGTACCAAATGTTGTTGCTTCCGACTGGCTGGAAACCGTATCACCCTGATTGACAGCCAGCTGAACATCAAAGAAACCGCCACTGATTTCCTTACCATTCTCGTCTTCGTAAGTATCCGAATAGAAGCGAATGATCTGGTTACCAAGGCTGTCTGTACCAGCGCCACCAACTTGTGGGTTGGTATTGACGCTAGCGGCTGTGTAGGTGTTATTACCAACTTTAACACTTAAGTTTACCGTGTTACTGGAAACATACTCCGCACTAAAGCCGCTGATCTGGCCGGTGAAGTCAGCATTGCTCACACCGCTGACATCCACACCAAAAGTGCCGGTGGAGGAACGCGTTGCTGTGTTAAGAATGCCGCTGTTGGTCAGGGTCGCAGTGGTCAGCGAGGTGCTGATGGTATCGGCCGTCGTACCGTCAAGCTTGGTGACGTTATTGATGCCTTTGCCAGTTAACACCAGATTGTTGCCGCTGCGGGAAGCCACAATTTGGTT
This sequence comes from uncultured Rickettsiales bacterium, assembly GCA_964518725.1. GTDB lineage: Bacteria > Pseudomonadota > Alphaproteobacteria > Rickettsiales > SXRF01 > JANRKF01. Next base: position 6,421 of record CAZFKP010000007.1, read on the forward strand.
CAGCTGGAATGCAGCATCACCAGTTGCAGTCTCCTTACCGTAACGGTTGATTGTAGACACTGCGTTATCGATCGTATCCTGCAGCGTGTCACCAATCGCAATTTCATTGGCGGACGTTTTAGTTGCTACGAAGGTAAACGTCACCCCAGCCACCGAGATGGTCTCACCATCAAACGTGTCGCTGAGTGCCGAATCATCCGTATCAGGATAACCAATCGACACTGAAGCTGCTTTCTGGGCAAGATCCGTGATAAGGGCATCGCTGACCGAACCGCTGACCGTGGTGCTGCCATAGCCGAGGCCGTTATCTTCACCACCAATCAAGCCAAATACACTCTGCGTGGTTACACCACCATCGGTGCTGATCGCAGAAGCATAGTTGTTGACCCTGGAAAGAATGTTGTTGGCATCAACGTAGCTGCCTGTGTCAGCGTTCGTTTGCAACGACGAGGCAAACGTCGTAGCGCCCGTGGTGGTTAGCACGTCGGTAATCACTGCGGCGGTATTTTCCGAGTCAGAGATGTACAGAACCACGTTGCCACGGCCACCGCCCGCATCCAGGAACTCGGCATGAACGCCGTTGGCTTGCGCGTTGGTATCGCTATTGATGGTATCCAGCAGGTTCTGAACCGTCACCGTAGCACTCAGCGCCTGGTTGATGCTGAAAGTGGTGCCGCCGACGTCGAAGGACAAAGTGAACGTGCCGTTGTCATCGAACGGATCATCGGCCGAAGGCGTGGCGTTCACGAGGTTGTCGGTAACTCCACCCAGGAAGCTTGCGGCAAACACGTTCACCGTGCTGTACGAGTTGTTAAACCCGTTGCCGGTCACGCTGCTGCTCTGGTTGTAGATTTCCGAGCTGTAGAAATAGACCTGAGCGTTCACACCAGCGGCGAAAGTAATATCTTTCAGAAGGATGTTGGTGCCTGCGCCGTCCAGTTCCGCGGTGAAGCCGGAAACCGAACTATTCGCATTGATTTTGCGAACGATTTCAGCCAGGTCATCGCCGGTTTCCAGCAAGTTCGCCGCGCCTGCAGCCAGCAGGTTGACGTTGGTGCCGGTGCTGTAACGTACCGTGATGTTCGAGCCATCGTTAAACGGCGTGGTGGCCGTTGGCGTGGCCGCAACCACCGAACCAGCGCTCAGCGTGTTAGCGAAGGTACTGGTGAACAGGCGGTAGGTGGTGTGCGTCGTCGGGCCGTCCACATAGGTGGTGGCAGCTGACGTTTGCAGCGATGCACCGGTGGCCTGTGTCGTGGTCAGAGCCGTTGCCGCAACCCCCGTACCGGCCGTGTCCGCGATACGCAACTGGATGTTGGAAGTTGTCGTACCGGCATTGATCAGCTCGGCAGTAACACCAGCCGCAATTGCACTGGAATTCTCATTAATTAGATCAATGAATCCCTGCGTGGTGAGTGTTGACGTCAAATCAGCTGCCGCCAATGTAATCGTAGCGCCATTCACAGAAATCACGTAGTTTGCACCCCCCGTGTCGATCGGCGTTGCCGTTGCGGGAGTCGCATTGGTGATTACAGAGGTTGCCGTCAACGTCGCACCAGGCGAAGTGGAAAACAGGTTCACCGTGCTGTATGCTGTGTTCGCAGTATCGTTATTGAGCGTACCGGTGGTATTGATGGTAGCAAGCGACGACGCGCTGGTATAGCTGACGCGAATGCCGCTCGTGGTAGCAGTACCGCCCGTTCCTGCCGGAGGCAGAGCCGAAGCTGCATAGCTGAGCTGAAGATTGTACTTGCCTTCGCTATCGAGCACCACCGCCGCATGGATACCGTAATCTTTGGTACCCGCTGCGCCGCCGGTCAGGGATGTGGTGTCCGCATTAATCACGTTCGCCAACCCTTGGAGCGTCAGACCGTTGTAATCCGTATCATCAAAGGTGAAGCTTTTGGTGGTTGTAGCGGAATCATTGATGCTGATGGTGAAGGAGCTGCCACCGTTCGCGGTATTAACAAAAGGCGTTACACCGTTGGAAGCCGCGCCGGTAATCACCGCATCAGGTGCCAACACGCCGGTAGACAGCAGGTTGAACGATACGAACGAGCCACCCAGGCCATTGGTTCTGGTTTGACCCAACGCATCGGTATTGTAGATGGTGCTGGTGTCAGGAACCGTGTTACCACCCGAACCCGTGCCAGTAAAGAAGCTGATGGCACCGGTTTGCTGAGAGTCTGCATAACGGATGGTGATGTTGTTGTTCTCTGCCACCGCAACGATACCGAGCGCGCCAGCATTGTCGCTGGCGTTGATTGCTTCAGCGATATCTGCAAGCGTATCGGATGCACCTAACGCGCCAGAAATATCAACATAATCCGCACCGTTCACGCTGGCAAAAATCGAGCTGCCGGAAGCGAATGGCGTGGTCGCCGTGCCGCCAACAACGTCAGCCGATGTGCTGCCGATCGCCGCAGCGAGTGACGCAGAAAGCAGACGGGTCGTGCTGGTTGCACCAGAAAGCGTCGTGGTCTGAACACCGGCAGATGTTTTATAGAAACTATCACCGCCGTTGATCGACACGCTGCCGCTGGCATTGCTCAGATTCAACTGGATATTGTAGCCATTGGTAGAGTCACCGATTAGGCTTGCTTTTACGCCAGTCGTTGCCGAATTACCGTTGATGCCGTTCACAATGTTGGTGAGCGAATCACCTGCACGGAACGTATAAAGGTCAATCGCCGTGCTGGTTCCTACCTGAACACTCAGCGCATCGCCAGCCAAGAACGGTGCTGTTGCACTTTGCGAGCTGGCTACAACCACCGCATTGGTGGCACTAGTGAAAGCAGAAACGTTGGTTGCAAACAACGATACCGTTGCACCGCCGTAATTGCCGCCGACGCTTGCCTTATTGCTGGCAACGCCGGTAACATCGAGGGTGAACTTATCGCTGAGCGCACCACCGGTACGGGATGCGATCGTCAGCGTGCTGCCACCCGGGGTCGAGGTATACGTCGCACCACCGAGCACTTGGGTAAAGGTAGAGGTCGTGATGTCGTTGGTTGCGTTATTGTTGTTGGTGAGCGCCGTGAGTTTAGATGCAAGGTTAGCAACCGTATCCGCCGACGTTGCGCCGATCAGGAATTGCTGACGAGCCGTTGACGCCGTGCTGCTGAGCGCGGTTTTTGCCGTGAAGGTCAGGCCGTTGATCTCGATCGTGTCGCCATCAACAAGGTTAGAAGCCAGACCAATCGTCGCAACACCTGCAGAAGCTTGCTTGGTAGCATCTTCAATGCGCGAAGAAGTAGAGAGCGAGCCGTCGATCAGCGATACACCGTTGAAGGTCGTGGTGCTGGTGATGAAGTTGATCTGGTCGGTGAGAGCCTGGAACTCCTGGTTCAGGAAGCCGCGGTCAGAAGCCGACAGGTTACCCGAAGATGCTTGTACTGCGAGAGTTTTTTGACGTTGAAGAATTTCAGTGACCTGACCGAGCGCACCATCGGCTACCTGCAGCAGCGACACACCTTGCGAGGCATTTACAAGTGCTTGACGCAACGTGCGTACAGTAGTCGAGAAAGATGTACCGATGGATAGACGCGCTACGTCATCGGATGCTTTGGTGATGAAGTTACCGGAAGAAAGGCGCGATACGGACGTTGTCGCCGCCGAGCTTGCCTTTGCAATATTAGCCTGCGCGAAATACGCGGAAATATTGGTATTAATTGAGTTAGCCATGGTTGTCTCCTACCTGGATGTTAATGTTACGAAAGCTACTTGCTTTCAAAAAACCATGCGACTTTTTCAGCCACATACTACTAGGATTACACAAAACGTATTAATGCAAGGTTAATTATCGGAAATTTTCTAAAATATTTTATAAAGCACTGATACACAATACTAATATGGCGCAAGAAAATCTACAGTGGCAATCATTACGCATCATTGATGGATTCTTTTTCCTCACGTTTCAGGCGCGATTCGCGGTGTGCAATATAGACTGTGCTTGCCACCACAATCCCTGCCCCAAACCATGCATGGCTATCCAGCACCTCGCCAAAAAATACATAGGCAAGGATAGATGTGAAAACCAGCCGTGTGAAATCAAACGGCATGAGCACCACCATCTCGGCGCGCTTATATGCACGCGCCATCATCAACTGTGCCGACGTTGAAAACAATGCGATCAGCACCATGGCACCCCACGCCGTTGCATCGACAGGTTGCCAGTGCAATAATCCAAACGGTGCAGAAAGTGGTGCCATGACAAGTGCCATATAAAATACGATGGTCTCCGGCGGCTGGTCGCGTGACAAGCTCTTAACAAATGTTCCTGCCACCGCCATCGCTGCCGAGGCGCCAAGTACATAGAAGGCATTGGTGTTGATCCCTGAAATATCCGGCCGGAGTACGAGCAGCACGCCGATAAAGCTTACCGTCAATGCCGACCATCGGCGAATGCCGGCACGCTCACCGAGGAAAAAGATGGCGAAGATCGTGGCAAAAATCGGCGTGGTGAACGATAGCGCCGTGGCCAGCGTCACCGGCATGATGGTCATGGAATAAAACCAGAGCTGCATCGCCACCAGCCCCGCCGCCCCGCGCCCGATATGCCCGGCAAGACGCTGGGTAGGAAACCGTGGAACGCCGCGCTGCTGGATGCCTGCAAGCAGCAGCACCATGACGAGGCTCATGCTGTTGCGGATGAGCACCATCTGCCCAGAATGCATAGTGCCCGAGAGCGCGCTGATAATCACGTTCATCGCAGCAAAGCACGCCATGCTTGCGAGCATGAACGCCATCGCCTGAGCAGTAGCATTCTTGAAAAACATGCCGTAAGCTAGTGCCGGCATGCGTAAACTACAACTTGAAAATATTGCCCGCGACCAACTGTTACAGACCGTGCGCCCGTGGCTTATGGAAGCGCAGGACAATGTGCGCGCGCAATTCATACGCTCACAGGATGCAGAACAGCTGGCGTTTCACCTCTCCTCCGTCATCGACCACCTTATCAGCACCCTATTCGATTACTTTACCGGGCGACAGTCCTCACATATTGCTGTTGTCGCCACCGGCGGCTATGGCCGGCGCGAACAATGCCCCTATTCGGATATTGACTTGTTGTTCCTATACGCGCCCAACCAGTTAAAGGAAGCGGCAGGCATCGCCGAATCGCTCCTGTACGTATTGTGGGATCTCGGGCTTAAGATCGGACAGGCACATCGGAATATCGAAGAGACATTGATGATGGCGCACGAGGATATCCATGTGCGTACCAGCCTGCTTGATGCGCGATTAATTACCGGCGACCGCACCCTGTTCAATCATTGCATGCGACGGTTGCGGGAAGAAATCATCGATGCCAGCACACTGGAATTCGTCGAAGCAAAATTAGCCGAGCGCGACGCGCGTCATGTGCGATTCGGCGATTCGCGCTATGTGCTGGAACCCAACGTAAAGGAAGGCAAAGGCGGTTTGCGCGACCTGCACACGCTCTGGTGGCTGGCGCGTTATGTCTATCACGTCGATGCGCTCGACGAGCTGGTGGAACTCGGCCGCCTCACCCCGGAGGAGCTCGCCGCCTTCCATCATTCCACCCAGTTCCTGTTACGCACGCGGGCGCACCTGCATTACCTCACCGGACATGCCGACGAACGACTTGCGTTCGACAAGCAGCTCGCCATCGCCCGCGCCATGGGATATGCGAACTCAAACCCCAACCTTGCCATCACGCGTTTCATGCGGCGATATTTTATCGCCGTACGCACAGCCGGAAGCCTGACTCGCATTTTCTGCGCTTTACTCGAAGATGAAAAAAAACGCAAACCAAGCAAACCGCTGGGATGGATTACGCTTGGTAAGGAGCGGCAAGATTATTTCAACCTCGATGGCGAGCGGGTCAGCATCATCGACGAAGAATTGTTTGCTAAACATCCAACCGCCATGCTCACCTTGTTCCATGTCGCGCAGGAGCAATCGCTCGACATCCACCCACGGGCACTGCGCGCCATCACGCGCAACCTGCACCGGATTGACGACAGTTTCCGCAAGGATCCGGATGCCTGCCACACGTTCCTACGTATCCTGCAATCAGACAAGGGGCCGGAGGTGGCGCTGCGGCGCATGAATGAAGCCGGCGTACTGGGACGCTTCATTCCCGAGTTCGGGCGCATCATCGGCCAGACGCAATTCAACATGTACCATGTATATACAGTAGATGAACATACGCTGGTGGCGCTTGGTATCCTGCATGCGATTGACGTCGGCCGCGTGACCGATGAAGCGCCGCTGGCCAGCGGCATTATGCCAAGGATCACTCAAAAACATGTGCTTTACCTTGCACTATTCTGCCACGATATCGCCAAGGGACGCGACAGTGACCATTCAGAGCTAGGCGAACATATTACGATCAAACTCGGGAGGCGCTTTGGGTTCTCGGAAGAAGAATCCGGCACAGCGGCGTGGCTGGTACGCAATCATCTATTGCTATCTGGCACAGCCTTCAAACGCGACCTCAACGACCCGAAAACCATTGCCGATTTTGTCGCGCTGGTACAAACACCGGAGCGCCTGAAACTACTGCTTGTACTGACCGTTGCCGATATCCGCGCCGTTGCACCTGCCGTATGGAACGAATGGAAGGGATCGCTGATGCGCGACCTGTTCAACCGCGCCATGCAGGCGATGGGAAGTGGTGAAGTATTGTCCAGCGACCATGATCCGCACCTAGTGCGACACACGATTTCCGAAGCGCACCCAAGCCTTGATGTCGCACAAATTGATCATTATTTAGCGCTGGGCACCACCGGATTCCATCAGGGCTGTACGCTGTCACAGCATCTTGCAATTGCCGGAATGCTGCTGGTGGATGAACGGCTCGACCAACGCATTCGCCTGCACATCAGCCATGATGAAAAGAAATTTGTGACGGAAGTGATTATCCTGCTGCCCGGCCAGACAGGCATGTTCGCAAGACTTACCGGAGCCATCACACTGGCGGGCGCCAGCATTATCCACGCAAAGATTTTTACCCTGAAAGACGGCAGCGCCGTCAATATTTTTCACCTGCAGGATATTGCGGGCAATGCGTTCAACCGCCCCGCCATGCTGGCCAAAATGGCGGTGTATATCGAGCAGGCCATTGACGGCAGCCTTGATGTCTCGCAAGCACTCCTGCACCGCGCCATGCCCTACCAGAACAACCTGCCCGACCGCATGAAAAAAGAGGCGGCGGTGTTTATCGAGAACGATGCGAGCACCGTGTGCTCTGTGGTTGAAATTGCGGCTACTGACCGTGTTGGCTTGCTCTACAGCGTTGCAAACGCGCTCGATAAGCTTGGGCTTTCGACCGTCACCGCGCATATTTCCACTTATGGCGCTCGCGCCGCCGACGTGTTTTACGTGAAAGACGGTTTCGGCATGAAAATTACCCACGAGAAAAAAATCAAAGCCGTGCGCGAAGCACTCACCGCAATTTTATAAGAACTGGCGTACAAACGGCACCGTAAGCATACGGCCTTCGGCGAGCGAGGCATTGTCAAGCGTAGCGACCAATGCTGCGATTCCAGAGAAAGAGCGCGGTGCACGTGGCATGATGTAGTGCACCGTTTCTTCCGATATTTTGAGCTGGCGGTCGCTTAAGTGTTTACGCAGTACGGCTGCAAGCAACGCATCATCCGGCGGCAGAATATGCGCGAGCGGCAGGGATTTCAGGCGCGAGCGAATGTCCGGCAAGGTAAAAGCCAGCGCATCCGGCATGTGTGTAGACGTGATGAGTAACGGCAACTGGTGGGATTTACAATGGTTGTAAAGATGGAATAAGGTAGTTTCGTCGCGCCATGTTTCCACCCCGTCGATAATGGACGCGGCCGACGGCAGTTCTTGGTGATCAGGCACAAGAAAAGTCGCCTTTGATTTTTGCTGCCAGAGGTGCGCCAGATGTGTTTTCCCGGCACCGTGCTCGCCTTGAACATACAATGCATTCCCTGGCCAGTCGGGAAAACGTATCACCCATTCATAAGCAAGTCGGTTGCTTTCCGAGACGATAAATTGCTCCGGCGCATAGGCCACCGGCAGGCTCATATCCAGCGCGTATTGCGTCATGGCCAATTACTGGAAATACTGGCTCTGCTGGTAGTGCAGCAGCGCGAAACGAATGAGTACCCCAAGCACCGCAGCAATCGGCACCGCCAGCAATACCCCGACAAAACCGAATAACGCAGCGCCCGAAAGCATCGCAAAAATAATCCACACCGGATGCAACCCCACCTTGTCACCCACCAGTTTAGGCGTCACAAAATTACCTTCGATCACCTGCCCGGTGATAAACACTGCAAGCACAGCGACGATCGAGGATATGTCTTCAAATTGGAAAAATGCTACCGTCAAGCCCGTCAGCATGCCGACCAGCAGGCCGACATACGGGAAAATGACGAGGAACCCAGTGGCAAGGCCGATGATAAAGCCAAAGTTGAGGCCAACCAGCGATAGGCCGATTGCATAGTAGGTCGCAAGAAGAATGCACACATTCAACTGCCCACGCACAAAGCCGTCGAGGGTGCTGTTAATCAGCGCAAGCTGCTCATGTACTGCAGCGGCGTGGCTACGCGGAATCAACGCGCTGACATGTGACACAACCTTGTCCCAATCCCGCAGCAGGTAAAAGGCTACGACCGGCGTAATCAATACCAGCGACAGAATATTGATGAAGGCCATGCCGGAAGTAAGCGCATTGCCAAAAAACTCGACAACCGTGCGGGCAACGACGCCAGAGCTGTTCATCACCGCATTCTTGATTTCCTGCATCATGGAAGGTGACAACATGCTGAACCTGCGCTCCATATAAGGAATCAGGTTCTGGTCGACCTGTGCCAAATAACCAGGAATCGTGTCTACTAACTCGCTCACCTGCGTGGCGATAACAGGAACCGCAATGGTCAGCACCAGAATAATCACGGAGAAAAATGCCGCCGTGATGACCAGGGTGGAGGTGGTGCGCGACAGGCCTGCCTTCTGCAGGCGATCAGCGGCCGGATCCAGAAAATACGCCGTTGCCATCCCCAGCACAAACGGCAGCAGAATCGAATGGACAAGATAGAAAAACACCATAAACACGGCACTGGTGATAAGCCAGAAGCGCACATCGCTGGAGCGAATAGAAGTTGGTTCAGTCATTGGAAATTACCCAGTAATCAGGATTTTTCTTGAAGCGGATGGATTTACTGGACAGCGCATTGGTGAATGACTCCTCGCTGCCACGGTAATGCACTGCAATATCGACCTGCCGCGCAGAAACAGCCAGCGTATCGACCTTATCGACCATCGGCAATGCGGTAAGTTTTTTTCGCAATTCCGTCCATGACGACATGGTGGAAATACTCGCCAGCATCACCAACCGTTTCCTGTCGCCACCCCGGACCGCTGCTTTGGTTGCGGTTTCATCGACCTTCTTTTCCTGCAATTCGGAAATAATGTCGCGGGCAGCGCGGGCAAATAACAACTCGCGGGTTTCCTGTGGATCGGCACGGTAGGTCAGCACATTGACATTGCTATCCTGCCGACCAACCCGCCGCTTGACGACTGTCAGCATCATGTCCGGACGAAAGACGTAGGTTGCCTGCAGCAACACCACATCGCTCACTCCATAGCGCACAGCGAACGTCGATAGCGTCTGAAAATCCGCCGTCATCATATCACCATAGGCCAGCGCCGCCGCATCTGTCTGATCGCCATAGGGCACCAGCACATCGCCGGTGGTGACCTCAAGCGCCACCTCATCCCATACGGCTTTCCAAATATTGCTGCCTTCCCATAGCAATTTCTGATTGCCGATCTCCAGCCCGGGTATCACCAGGAACGAGCCAACCGATGCCGGCATAAGCTCTTTGGCATCCGGCGCACTGACACCACTCATGATTTTGCTGATTTCATCACCATCGAAAGATACGATCAGCTTAGCGCGGTAGCGGTTGCCGCTGATGCGCTCATCGACCACCTGTGTCCCTTTGACCATGGCAGTGATTTTTTTGGAATCGAGCGTCGACATGATATCCTTCGCCTGCCCCGGAGGACCCAAACGCTCAAGAAGGGCAACCAGCCCATCTACCTCGGCCTTGGCCATTGCCTGCGTGCGCGCACCGGAAGGGTCTTTGCTGGTGATGTCAACATTGACCTCGCTATTGACGATCGCTTCCCCGGCATAAAGCGGCGGGGTAAGTAACAAACATACCGAAAATAGAAGCAAAAATAGGCGCATGGTTGCCATTGACCCGTTGAAAACTATGGCTTAACCTGTAGCCTGAAATCGCGCCTTTCGCAAGGCCACATTCAGTTAAGGACGACCATGCACGCTACCTACAAACAAGCCGGGGTTGATATTGATGCCGGCAATGCGCTGATTGACCGCATTAAGCCGTTCGCCAAAGCGACACGCCGCAGTGGCTCGATGGACGAGCTGGGCGGATTTGGCGCGCTGTTCGATCCCAAAGCCGCAGGGTTCAAAGACCCCCTGCTCGTCTCGTCCACCGATGGCGTCGGCACCAAGCTCAAAATCGCACAAACCGTCGGCAAGCACGATACGATCGGTATCGACCTCGTCGCTATGTGCGTGAACGACCTCGTCGTGCAGGGCGCCGAGCCGCTCTTTTTCCTCGATTATTTCGCAACCGGGAAACTCAGCGTCGATGTCGCCGCCGATGTGATCAAGGGTATCGCTGAAGGTTGCAAACAGTCAAACTGTGCCTTAATCGGCGGCGAGACCGCCGAAATGCCGGGCATGTACGCGCCGGGTGAATATGATTTGGCGGGGTTCACGGTCGGCGCCGTTGAACGCGACCAGCTATTGCCGCGCAACGTTGGCGAAGGCGATGTGGTGCTTGGGCTTGCGTCAAGCGGGGTGCATTCCAATGGCTTTTCGCTGGTGCGCCATATCATGGCCGGAGCGGGTGTCGCCTTCGATTCACCGGCGCCTTTTGCCAACGGGAAAAGCTTCGCCGACGTGCTGCTTACCCCTACCCGGCTCTATGTCGGCTCCTGCCTCAGCGCCTTACGGGCTTTCCCGCAATCGGTGCATGCGTTCGCGCATATTACCGGCGGCGGGTTGCCAGAAAATTTACCGCGGGTGCTACCCAAACATCTGGGTGCCATACTTTTCGCGAAGGCTTGGAAAATGCCGGGCGCTTTTGCATGGCTGCAGCAAACCGGGAATGTGCCAATGGCAGATTTATACCGTACGTTCAATTGCGGCATCGGCATGGTCGCGGTGGTCGCAAAGACCGATGCGACCGCTATCACCAAGCATCTGGAGGCGGCAGGCGAAACGGTATATGTGTTAGGCGAGATTACCACACGCGGCGACGAAGCCGTCATCATCCGTGAGTAAGAAAAAAGTCGCAGTACTGGTGTCTGGCAGTGGCAGCAATTTGCAAGCGCTGATTGATGCGGCGTCGGCGCCGGATTATCCGGCGGACATTGCCTTGGTGGTGTCGAACAAACATGAAGCGTTCGGCCTCACCCGCGCAACCAATGCCGGCATTCCCACCCGCGTTATTTCGCACAAGGAATTTGAATCACGTGAGGCGTTCGACGTAGCAATGGATGCAGCGCTCCAAGAACATCATATCGAGCTGGTTTGCCTTGCCGGGTTCATGCGCGTGCTATCGCCGTGGTTTGTTGAAAAATGGCAGAGGAAAATGATCAACATCCATCCTTCCCTACTGCCAAAATATAAGGGATTGCACACGCACCAGCGGGCGATTGATGCCGGTGAGAAAGAAGCCGGATGCACCGTGCATTGGGTAAGCGCCGGGGTGGATGAAGGCAAAATTATCGCGCAAGCCAGCGTTCCGGTACTGGCAGACGATACGGCGGAAACCCTTGCAGCGCGTGTATTAGAACAGGAACATACAATCTATCCGGCGGCACTTAAGCAAATAATCCAAGCAACCGAGCTTCCTTAGTCCAGCCGGTTTCTCCATAAATGGATAATGAGAATGCCGCGTCACCAAGATGATCGAGGAAGCGCGACAGGCTCTGGATGATCCGCACGATTTCTGCTTCCGGCAATGCACCGTACAGAACATGCGCCGACGCCAGCGCGAGGCGGATCGTTGCCAATCGGACGCCGATGAATGTGATGCGCTCGACCGCGTCCGCGCCCAATCCGGCAAACGGAAAGAGATTGAGCGACAGTTGCATGGCAAGCACCCGCCGCAACGCGTGGGTATAGTAATCACCGGATTCCTGCCACGCCGCACGCAGAGCAGCTAGCGCCCCGGCGCTATCCGGTGAAAGCCGGATGTGCACCTGTTCCCAATCGAGCGTCGCGGCGAGCGCTTTCTCCATCTCGCCGATGGTCTGGCGCAGGCGAGCGGAAATGGGTTTGTGCGACGACACAATCAGGCCGCATAGCGCGTGCAGCAGGTTGAATGCATCTGCCGGTTTTGTCTCTGGCACTGGCACGCGCCCATCGGCCAACCGCAAATAAAGCGGCACCGACTGGTGCCAGCTTGCCGTATCGAGCATGGACATGGAGCGGGCGACGCTGGAAATACGCGCCAATGCTTTCTCCGGCGTGATGGAGCTATCGAGCGCACACTCCATAAATGCCTGATGCACCTGCATGGCAGAGCCGCTTTCTATTCCCGCAGGAAGGTAGTTTCTAAGCTGCGACGGCAAACGTTCAATCGCCGCATCTTCCAGCGCAAACGGCGTCGGCAATGCCAGCACCAGGCGCACGATCTCCGGGCAGGAGGGTGTCCCAGTCATGATTTTCTGGTTTCCAAGTTCACGAGTGACACGCGGGTAAAAATGACAGGCGTCCCCCAGCATTGCGTCGCCATATTTCTTATGGATGCCGCACAGGCCGTTTTCCATTTTAACGCAATGGCGCGTGGACGAGTCGCGCTGCATCACCGGAATGCCATCGCTTTCCATATCCACCGCTGCCAGCAACTCCGGCGCATCGGCGCGGTATTTTGCAAGCGTCGCCGCATCCACCTGCATCGACCAGTTCTGGCAGCACGTGTCCTCGCATGAATCGCCGAGGCACTGGAAATTTTTCATTAGCTGGTTGTGAGTGATCTGCATCAATGCACCGTCATTTTCTTGAAGAAGAATACATGCCGTACCACCTGCTCTTCTTCCGCCGGATCGGATACCCATTCCTTATGCAGGATAAGCTGGAGCCCTTCAGCCTGCGACACGTCCATCACATAGGAATAGTGATGGCTGTAGCGGCCATGGTTGGCTACCGAATAGGCAAGGGTCGACGTTTCCTTGTCCAGCATGCAGGCAACGATCGTATCCTGATGCATGACACCGCGCACTGCCTGGAAGAATGGCTGGAGATTACCAATCCATCGCAAGGCGCCGGTAGCGACGATCAGGTCGAAGGTGGCCTCACTGCCCATCACGTAATCAATAATATCGAGATCATAAAGCACATCGTAACGCTTGCTGCGGCGGGCGATTTTCAACATGCCGGGCGTAATATCTACCCCAGCGGAAATCGCAACCATATCTCCCAGATGCTGCGCGATTACCCCCGTGCCGCAGCCGAGATCAAGCAGGCTCAAATAGCGTTTTCCCTCAAGCTGCGGCAAGCGCCGGAGTTCTTTGGTCAGATACTGCACGTGGGGAGCATCGCTTGCGACCACCACCCACGGCTCGAACATATCAATGAACGCACTATAGAATGCGACGATGAATTCACGGGATGCAAATGGTGGCACATCGCCCCCAAACAATGCACGAAGATGCCTCAGCGGAAGCTCGTTCGGGATGCTAGCGATGATCTCACTGAGACGCACAATTCCTTCCCTACCCCGCCCGGTTTCCTGCATCATCTCCAAAAGACTATACCACGCCAGCACGTGGTCTGGGGCGAGCGCCAGCACGTGGGTGAAGGCTTTCTCACTGGCCTGCACATCGCCGGATTTCATAAAAATGCCGCCAAGAATCAGCAGGCTCGGCAGATGGGTGGGGTCAGCTTGGAGCGCCTGCAACAAATGGTCGATTCCGCCGCGCTCTTCACCTGCTTCCGCCAGCAAAAGCGCCAGGTAGAAATGTGCCTGCACGTGGTTGCGGTTGCACGCAATCGCCTTTCTCAGCAACGCTTCCGAGCGCACGAATTCTGCGTTCAGCACGGCAAGCAGCGCCATCACATAGTGTGCCTGGGCATCGTCAGGATGATCCGCAATATATTCCGACAAGAGCCTTTCCGCCGCATCATGATTACCAGCCTGTATGTCACATTCAGCCTCATCAACACGGGTATCGACCGCCCCGTCATCACGCACACGCTCATACCATATCCTTGCTTCATCGAATTTTTCCTGGGCAGCAAAACAATTCGCCATCCACCGGCATGCCTCGGCATCTCGTGGGGAAATCGCCACTGCGCGCTCGAACGCCGCCTGCGCCGCATCATACTCCTTGAGCAGATGCAGCATTTGCCCCTGTTGTAAGTGATAGTGCACCACCTGCGCGTCCAACTGCGCGGCAATGGAAGAATAGTCGCGTGCCTTGCGGTAATTACCGGTTGCCTTAAATATGGACGCAGTAAGGTGGTACCCGCGCGCGGATTGCGGATACTGAATCAGGAGCGATTTGCACAGGTCGGCCGCCTTGTGCAGGTTTCCCTGCTCAAGTGCCGACTGGGCTTCCTCACAGAGCTGCTGTTCTTCCTGAGGGGACACCATAAAAATCTCTGTCATGACATCACACCAGCACAAAGGCCGGCAGATGATTAACCGAACATGTGCTGCACTTTATAGGTGTCATTCTGGAAAACATGCTGCACACCGATCTTACGCTCGGCATCGATGAAAATCGGCGCACGGGCATTAACCGAAAGCTTCACCTGGTCGGGGCTGCGATGTACCGAAACAATCAACAGCACGGCAAGGTTTTCTTCCTTGATCTGCATGTCGGCTGCCGTCGCACGGATATCGCTTGCAGCAATGATACTGTTTTCGATTTCCAGCGGCAGAGTGATGAATGACAGGTTATGGTCGTCCAGCGACTGCAGCAATTTAAACTGCGCCATTTTGGGGCTGGGGAATGATGAAATAGCGTAACGTGGCTTGTCTGGCATGCCCAGCAACCCGCGTGGAAACAAGACAGCTTTAGTCGTATCCACAATAACCTCCCCGAAACGCGTTTTAATCGAAATCATGGCCGTGGCGTCCGGTGATCCGGTGCCGGAAGCGAAAGCTGGTTGTCCAAGCATGGTGAGCGCCGCATTCCCATCGAATCGTGTCGTTGCAATAATATTCATAGTACAGTTCCTTTACTTTAACGTAAGAAGTCAGAGAGTTTCAAGCTAGAAATGCGGGCAAATACCTGAAAAGAGGCCTGCAGTATGCCCTGGTTTACTGCTACCTCCGTCGATGCAGCAACGATATCGGTGTTGCTGATTTCTTCTTTTAGTCCCTTCCAGTAAAGGCTTTGCGATTGGAGCCTGTCGGAGTTCTCCGAGACGGTTACCTTGTTGGAATTCACAATAGCGCGCAGCCCGATAATGCCATCCACACCTTCGGCAATGAGATCGTAGGCCTGTTGTAGCTGCTCACTTTCGCCCGACTGCGAACCGAATTTCCTCGCCGTCGCCAGTCCGGCAAAAATCTTCTGGAATGCCGGATCGTCGGCGCGTGTGTTATAAATAATGGTTACGTTATCTTCGATGCGAATCGAAATATCATCGGAGCTACCGTAGTAATAGCCGGAATCGGGCACCCCATCGACTTGGAGTTCAGGGAAATTGGTAGCACTGACTGGCGGCGTATCGGTTGCGGTACCGCTGAACAGGTAACGCCCTTCGCTGGTGATATTGACCTGGGATACCAGCGCCTGCCACTTACCTTCAAGCTGGGATTGAAAGGCCAGAGAATCGCCGACCGCGCTGTTGCGGCGAAGCGCAATCAGGTTCTTGATATCGGTGGCAGTTTCAATGATCGAATTAAGCGCGTTATCGGCAACATTCAGCCGCCCCTCCAGAATCTTGCTGCCGTCAATAAACGACTGGCTACGGCTGAGGCGCGCTTCCAGATCGGCGAACTGCTCGACATTGCCACCGAGACCCGAGAAGCTGTTGCTTTTGATACCACTGGAAATCTGTCCTTGCAAATCGGCAAGCGTAAGCTGCGAGCGCGTAGCGTCGCGGAGCAATGTCTGCTGAAGGTTATACGTGCTTAATCTTCCTACGGTCATAATTACCTCACTGCATCAATCAATGCTTCAAAAAATTGGTTCGCTACCGTAATGATCCTTGCCGAAGCGCTGTAGGCATTTTGATAGATAATTGTATTTGCAAGTTCTTCGTCCAGATTGACACCGCGCACACCATCGGAACGCTCCTTGAATCCATCGAGCAGCAATTTGGCGTTATCGCTCTCGCCCTGATTGGAGGTAGCCTTGCTGGAAGTGGTACTGATAATCTGGCCGGCATAGGCTGAAATCGTCTGGTTGGTTGCTCCCAAATCTCCAGCGGCAGGAAACCCGACAATATCCGTATTGAACGCGGCAAGTGCTGCGATTACGCTGTTATCACCAATATTTCGTTCGTAGGTATAAAGTGGCGGTAGCGTGCTATCCGCAGGGCGCGCCGTCTGTGAAAGCCTGCCTAATGAAATCAAATTCACGTTCGCGGCGATAGCATCCGAAATCGACAAGCGAGCCGCACTGCCAACCGTATCGTCAACGACACCATCGCTCCGATTACTCTTGAAGAAGTTATTCAGTTCAAAATAATGTGAGAACCCACGGCCGGTTGCGTCTATTTCTGGGCTGGCATTCGGTTGTCCGCCCTCGACACTATCAAGGCTGTCGATCGCAATCGAGTAGGTGGAATTGCCTGCCACCAGCTTGAGATAGCCCTTCTGGGTAGTCGTGTATTGGTTATTAATGATCGGCAGCTCGTTGCCATTCGCATCCACCAGCATCGCGGTGATGGCAGGCCTGCTGGTGTTGGGCACTACGACGGTACCGTCATCGGTAGCGGAGCGCGCCGCATACCGGTAGTTCTTCACGTTAGTGGCAAGATTATCGATGCGGTAGGTGACGACGCTGCTGGTAATGGTGCCGTTCGCATCGACCGACGCAACGGTGGCCTTCACCGTGTAATATTGCGATGTCGTATTGCTGGCGATATTCGCCGTGATGGTGCCAGCATCTTTGGTGCGGGCATTCGTTCCGGCTTCGGAAGTGTAATAGGATGACTGCGCCTGTATCCCGGAAATATCGTGAGATGCACCACTTTCTGCGGGATTGGCCACCGTAATGTTAAAGCCTGTGGTAGTAACTCCACTGATGATAAAATACCCGCCAAGGTCATCTGCCGGAATGCCGTCGATATCGAGCGATGGCGGCGTCAGGTAAACACGGTCACCGTCGCTGAACCCGTGGGCGGCGGCAGTTTTGACAGTGACGACATCACTGCCTGCTGTTGTAACATATGTACCCGTAGAGGCCAAATTGACCTTCGGCACGTCTTGTGTGAGGTCGGTGATATCGGTGTTGCTATCGTCCAGCACCTGGATGTTCGTGACAAAGAGGTCGGAATTCTCGCCTGAAAGATTATCGAGCTGGAAATCGAAGTCAAGCTGCGGCGTCGTGCCTGGAATACTGGTGTTATTCAGCACCAGCCCGATATCATTTAGTTTGCCGAGCGTGACTTTGTTCTGCGGCACGCCATAGTACTGGTTAATCTGGCTGATAATGCCCTGCACGGATGGATAGCCCTCGGTGTTGCCAGTATCGAGCTTGGAAAGATCAAGCAACAGCGGCCGCAATCCGGAAGTCTCATCCGAATAATTGGACGGGATAGGTTTACCGGCCTGATCCAGAACGGCGATCCGAACCTGGCCAGCCCACTGGCTGTAATCTTCGCCGCTCAAGAGCCTCGTGCCTGTGTAACTGTTCGCTCCCGGAAACGCCACGCCATCATTATGCACCGCGTTGATTTCATCGCGCACCGTCGCCGCCAGCGCATCCAGTTTTTCGAGCACATCCGGCAGTTGCTTATCGCGCAGCTCAAGGTATCCCTTCAGCTTGCCGCCGGTGATTGCCGTAGCGACACTGGCTCCGATGCCGGACGACACAAGAATCGACGGCGATCCGGTGCGCGCGCCACTTTCGTTCAGCCGATAAATATTGATTGGGCTAGTAGCATTGCCATTGGCAAAAAACTCCGGGGAGGATGCCGGATTGTAACTCAGCTCATACACATTTTCATCGACCAAGCTGAATCCACCGGCTGTGAATACGTTAAGCACGCCATTGCTCTGGGTGTACGTCTGGATGTCGATGACATCCGATATCTGGGAAAGCAATGTGTCGCGACGATCCTCGAGTTCACTGACCGAGCGCCCAAGCAACTTGTTGCTGGAGATGGTCGCATTCAATGAATAGATATCTTTCAAGTTGGTGTTGACCGTGTCGATCGAACGCTTGATGTCCTGATCGATGGCATACTGCATGTCGTAAATGCCGCTGGCCAGTGAACGTGTTTCGCGAGCCATACTCTGAGCAACACCAATCGCCGTGGTGCGAAGCGACGCATTTTCTGGGGTCTGCGATAGCCCTTGCAGCGCATTGAAAAAACTCTGCGTATAGGAATAAATACTGTTCTGGCTGCCGGGACGCCCGAGTAACGTCTGTAGACGATCGGTATAATCGGCGACCGCCTCGCTGCGGCCATACACCGAACCCTGATTACGCACCGAGCGAATCAGGTAATCGTCCACCCGGCGACTGATGTCGCGGATCTGAACACCCGCACCGGTGCCCTGAAGGTACACCGCATCCTGCGTCAGCACCTTGCGGCTGTATTCGGGGTTGTTGGCGTTGGCAATATTCTGCGACAAAACCGACAACGAACGCTGGTTGACGTTCAGGCTGGACAGCGCGGTATTGAGTGCGAGACTAAGGCTCATGGCCAGACCTACCTGTTAAATCCTGCTGTCGAGTGTCACCGAAATTGTTTCGTAAGGCGCGTAGTGTGTTATCCCATCGCCACCGTAGGTTTTGCTGGTAGTGTGGTCACGAACCACTTCCTTGATCGCAGAAACGATCTTGTGGTTCACTTCCTTGGCAAGCAGCAATTTGCGATGGTTTTCTTTGAGGATATTGTTGAACACCTCAATCACCCGCTCGAGATCGTTCTTATCCTGGGACGGAATGGTTCCCATCATGTGTGGATGTTTTTCAAGGAGCTTACGCTGCGCTTCCAGAGCATTGGTGATGAATATTTTCTCGTGCTGTAATTTCTCAATCTGCTTGATTTTCATCATGCCGAGGAGATCGACTTCCTCAGCGAGGAGCTGGGCGAGCCGCGCAGTGAGCGTGATCACATCCTGAATCTTGATTTCATGCTGCACCGGTAGTTTAGACTGCTGGCTCATACGCGACCTCCTGGGTTTTAAGCAGCTCGCTTTGGGCGCGGCTGCGTTCAATCAGTGTTTGTTCAATATTCTTAGCAATTCCTATGCCACCGCCTTTCACAATCGCCTTGGCATATTCATCCACCATCATGCTTTTATAGATTTCGTCGGTTTCCTGGTTGCCGAACAGGCTCTCGCCAAGCGAATCTCCGCCCATCATATGTTCCAGCATCTGGCTGATGAACAGCGACTCAAACTCGGTGGCAACCATCTTGGCGGATGTTGCGTTCAGCGGACCTTTCGCCGCTTGCTCCAGTTTGCGCGTCGAGGCATCGAGCAAATCGTTACGCATCAGGCTGCTGTTCAGCGCATTGGCCAGTGTTCCTGCCTGGATCATGGGACTACCTCGTCACAATCTCTGCCTGCAGAGCGCCGGCAGCTTTAATGGTTTGCAGAATGGTAATCAGGTCACGCGGCCCAACACCCAGGGCATTCAGACCCGCCACCAGGTCTTTCAACGTGGCGCCACGCTCCATCACGGCGAGCTGTTTACCCGGCGAGCTATCAACCATCACTTTGGTTTGCGGAACCACCACCGTCTCGGCTCCCTCCGGCGCGAATGGCGCTGGTTGCGACACTTGCGGCGCTTCCTCGATA
This sequence comes from uncultured Rickettsiales bacterium, assembly GCA_964518725.1. Taxonomy (GTDB): domain Bacteria; phylum Pseudomonadota; class Alphaproteobacteria; order Rickettsiales; family SXRF01; genus JANRKF01. The sequence continues at coordinate 26,403 of CAZFKP010000007.1, forward strand.
CGCACCACCAGGTTTCCTTGCGCGACCGCCACCGTATCAATTTTCACATTCTCGCCCATCACGATGGTACCGGATGCTTCGTCGATGACGATTTTCGCGATCTGGTCAGTAGCGACCGGCAGTCGCTCAAGATCGGCGAGCAGCTGGGTGACGTTATTCTGGTAAATGGCAGGAACAGTGAGCTGGATAGTGCCGGGATCGAGGACATTGGCAACCCCCGGCCCGATATTGGTATTGATGGCATTGGCAACTTCCTGCGCGGTCGTGACGTCCGGATTGCGGAGCGACATTTTCAATTCCGGCAGGTTATTGAGAGCAAATTCGATTTCTTTCTCGACCACAGCACCGCTGGCAATAAACCCGGTGGTGGGAACCCCCTTGGTCACCGTAGTCGCCTGCCCTTCCGCCCTGAAACCGCCGATGGAGAGCGTCCCCTGCGCGACAGCGTAAACTTCGCTATCCGCGCCATAGAGGGGCGTCGCAAGCAAAGTGCCTCCGCTTAAATCCTTGGCGTCACCCATGGCACTGACGGTCACGTCGATGCGGCTGCCGCTGCGCGCAAACGGGGGAAGTTTTGCGGTCACGGTGACGGCGGCAACGTTCTTGGTTTTCAGTTCCGTGCCACGGGTGTTCACGCCTTGCCGCTCGAGGAATGCGATCAGGCTTTGTTCGGTGAATGCGCTATTCTTGAGTTTATCGCCAGTACCATTCAAGCCAACGACCAGGCCATATCCCATCAGCATATTTTCGCGTACGCCTTCAAAATTGACGATGTCCTTGATGCGCGCATCCGCACGCGCCGGCTGCATCACCAACATCAGGTAAGCAAGCAACAACAGCATAAAACCGAACGTCATGCCAAACCCCTGCAACGCCACACGCCCCACCAGATTGGCGGCAGTCACCGCCGGAGTCTGTATGGCATGGTTTGAAGCGTAGGCTGGATGCGTTGTCTGCATAGTGGTATCCCCGTAATTTCTTTACCCTTGATGCGAAAGCCGTGCCAAGTTGCAACCACCTGTTTTTACAATATTTTACTTAATTCTGCTGGTAGCGCGCAGCTATTGCACCCACAGTCGAGCGTGAAGGCGGCAAATATTGCCGCTCGAATTTTGTTAAACACGTTGTATAGTGTAGGAATGAAGGTCACTGGCTACGGCACAATCAAACCCACGACAACACTACGCAGGCGTGACGGCACAAATAGCGCGGGGAGCTTTTCCGAGTTGTTGAGTGCCGCACAGACCGAAGCCAGCAGCAGCGCGGCTGAGGCCAGCGAAGTTTCCCACGCAGCGCCGCTTGGAAGCTTGCTTGCCTTGCAGGAGGTTTCCGAGGAAGAGCGTAAACGCGAGCGCATGATAAAGCGCGGTAAAATCATGCTCGACGCGCTGGAAAAATTGCGGCAGCAGCTTCTGATCGGTGAGATTCCCGCACACATGCTGCCGGAACTGGCCGCTACCGTTGCCGGACAAAAAGAAGGGGTGAGCGACCCTCACCTGATGATGCTCATTGATGAAATTGAACTTCGCCTTGCCGTAGAGCTGGCCAAGCTGGAAATGTCGTTTGCCAGCCGGTCGGCATTTTGAACTCCGCAATGCCCTGATAATGCTTGGTAAATTTAGTTGATTGCATTTTCTCCGGGTTTTGCTAGAAAGTCGGGTCTTTCGTAAACCAATATTAAAAGGACGTTGCATATGGCCGCACTTCCCAAAAGCTACAAGCCAACTGAAAAAGAAGAGTACATGAGCAAGCAGCAGCTGGAGTATTTCCGCCAGAAATTGCTGAAGTGGCGTGAAGAGCTGATTGCCGAGTCGCAAGAAACCATCAACAACCTGAAAGAAGAAAACTGGCGCGAGCCGGATCTCGCTGATCGCGCTTCGCTCGAAACCGATGCAGCGGTCGAACTCCGCACCCGCAACCGTTACCTGAAGCTGATCGGCAAGATCGATGCCGCGTTGCAACGTATCGCCGATGGCGAGTACGGTTATTGCGAAGAAACGGGCGAACCGATTGGTATCAAGCGCCTTGAGGCTCGCCCGGTGGCGACCATGACCATTGAGGCGCAGGAACGCCACGAAAAAGCCGAGAAACAATTCATCGACGAAGAATAATCCAGTTGCTTCCGGTACGCGCTACTGCGCGTCCCATGAGGCATGCTCAAGGCTGGCTCAGGTTGCTCATTCGCATCACTGTTATGAGAGCGCGGCAGCGCGTCATGCGATTTCCATTAGGAAATCGCGGGCACATTACAAGAATATCAAAGCGGTAAGTTGAAACTTGTGCCGGAGTCGCTATATTCACCTCGCCGCTTTATTTAATCGATGGGGTTTTTATGCGCTTCTACGTCGTGCCGTTATTTCTTTCTTTCATTTTTTCAGCGCCAATAGCAGGAGCGCAGACTGCTGATCCACGCGCCGGGTTTGCCGATTTGGTGCAAAAGCTTTCCCCCGCCGTGGTCAACGTATCGACAACACAGAAAGTAAAAAGCGGCGGCGTGCAGATGTTCGGCAATTTGCCCAACACCCCGGAGATGGAGCCGTTCCGACAGTTTTTTGAACGGTTTGGACAGATGCAGGGTGGCCAGCAGCAAGAACGCGAAGTCACGTCGCTTGGTTCCGGTTTCATTGTTGACGCCGATGGGTACGTCATTACCAACAACCATGTGATCGAAGATGCGGACGAAATTACCGTTACCCTCCCCAACAACGATAAATACAAGGCAAAAATTATCGGGCGCGACAAAAAAGTTGACCTCGCGCTCCTTAAGGTCGATGCCAAACAGCCATTGCCGTTTGTTGCGTTCGGCGATTCGGACGCGATGCGCGTTGGCGACTGGGTAATCGCCATCGGCAACCCGTATGGCCTCGGCGGCACGGTAACGCAGGGCATTATTTCGGCACGCCAGCGATCGATCAATTCCGGACCGTTCGACGATTTCCTGCAGACCGATGCGCCAATCAACCGCGGGAATTCCGGCGGGCCGCTGTTTAATTTGAATGGTGACGTGATTGGCATCAATACCGCGATTTTTTCACCGTCCGGCGGCTCAGTCGGGATTGGCTTTGCCATTCCAACATCGCTTGCAAAACCGGTGATCGCGCAACTGAAAGAATTTGGCCGCACTCACCGCGGATGGCTTGGCGTGAAAATTCAGGAAGTGTCGGATGAGATGGCCGACAGCCTTGGCATGGAAAAACCGATAGGGGCACTCCTGCTCGATGTTTCGCCCGGCGGCCCGGCTGCCAAAGCCGGATTGCAGGCTGGCGACCTTATCATCAAGTTCGACGGTAAGGAGATCAGTGAAATGCGCCTGTTGCCGCGCATTGTCGCCGAAACAAAAATCGGCTCCACGGTGAATATCATCTACCTCCGCAATGGCAAATCCGTCACCTCCTCGATCAAGGTCGGCGAAATGGATGAGCAAGACGATGCTTCGGAAGGCAAACCGGGAAAAGATAAAAAAGGCGAGCAGGTCACACCGGGCAGCAGCAGTTTCCTTGGCATGGAAATGGTGCCGCTCTCGGCAAATCTGCGTCAGGAGCTGCGCCTTCCGGCATCCGTGCAAGGGCTGGTTATTTTGTCGGTGGCAAACGACAGCCCGGGGCTTCGTCGGGGGCTTCGGCGCGGCGATGTCATTGCCGAAGTTGGCGGGCAAGTAACGGCGACGGTCGCAAGCCTCAAGAAGGCATTTGCCGCGACCAAATCGTCGGGACGAAAATTCGCAATGGTGAAAATCATCCGCGCTAATGAAGCGGCTTTCGTCACGCTCCCGGTGGAGTGATTTAGGTCGTTACGATAGCGGAACCGTTTTGTTGATGGCAACGCGCCGAACGGGGTGCGGGCGGGTGAAGGCGGCAAGCGGATCGCCACTCCAGAGAATTTCACCGATTCCTGAGGCTTTATTGCCACCGAATCCCATGCCGAAGGCGGGTGTGCCCGTGCCTTTCGGTGAATTGATGACGCTATGCCCCGCCTGGTTCAGCGCTATAAAGTCACTCGCTTCCTGCTGGCTCAATGTGTAGATGCCGTTAACCAACCCGGCATTGTCCGGCGCATTCACCAGCTGCATTGCAGCTCCCACGCCACCCTCATAGCCTACCACATATAAAAGCGGTGCGAATGTTTCCGTGTGCATGATCGCGGTCTGCGATGGCATCAGGGCAAGCACCGGTTCACCCGCACCGCCGAAGAGAATTTTCCCACCCTCTTTCACTGCCTGCGCCCTGGCAAATTCAAGCCGCGCCACTGCATCAGCATCAATCAGCTCACGGTAACCAAAACTGTTATCGGGGTTGGATATCTCACCCGATGCGATAAACACTTGCAGCGACTGCGTGAACAGCGCCACCGTGCGATCGAGCCATTTCCGGTGCACCACCAAACGACGGGTATTGGTGCAGCGCTGGCCGGTAGTGCCCAGAAACGACGTCAGAATCGAAGTCACTGCAAAACCAAGGTGTGTCTCGCTCATCGCCTCACCGATCACCACCGCATTATTGCCCCCCAATTCCAGAATCGGTGGGATGGCATTATTTTTCTTTGCAGCAAGGATTTGCTTGATTGCCCCTCCCATGGCCACACTACCGGTTGCGGAAATCATATCCACCCCTTCATCCGCAACCATTGCCGCGCCAAGCTCCCGATTGCCTTCCAGAACCTGTAGCAGCGCCGCATGCTCGCCTGCCACACCATCAAAAATCTCTTTACACGCCAGCGCCGCCTTCGGCGTTTTTTCCGACGGTTTCCACAGCACTGCATTACCGGCAAGCAGCGCCGGGGCGATGTTCCAATGTGCCACCACCATCGGGAAATTGAACGACGTAATCAGCCCAACAATCCCGACCGGTGGGCGAATGCGCTCACGTGCCATGTCGCCAAGATCGGCGAGCGTTGCTCCCTGAATCGTTTTGTAGAGGATATCGATCGATGCATCCACCTCGGCCGATGCATCTTTTGCTGTTTTACGCGCATCGCCGGCAAGCACGCCAGCCAGCACCTCACGGCGTTGCTTAAGCGCCGCAGCATATGCCTCAAGCAGCGCCACCCTCGCCAGACGCGGCGCCAACGCGAACGCCCGCTGCGCCTGCTGCGCTCGATTTAGTTGCTGGGATAATGCATGACTGGTCACAATCTCTTGATAAGATTTTCCAACCCGACATTCAATGAATTCTTTTGCTGACGCAGCCGTTGCACATTCTGCTGCATGCGCGTGACCTTCTGGCTGATATCCGACACAACGCCAGCAATAGCGCGCAAAGCCTCGACATCATCGCCCGTTAGCTGCGCCATCTGGCCGACAATGCCGTCAATGGCCGTGGAGATGTCGGCAAATCCGCCGGTCATTTCCAGCCATTCTTGCTGAAACGCCTGGAATGTCTCGATTTGTTTGCGTCGCGCCTCTGACCGGGCGGAGTGGCCAGTGCGAATGTGGCCGATCGCGAGCGCCACCACAACCGAAAGCACTGTCGCAATCACCAAGCCGATAATATAGGGAATGCGGACATTATTGATGCGTGTGATATAATCTTCTGCATCGATGTCGGCGCCGACAATACCAATAAACTTTTTGTGACTGTCATAAAGCGGTACGTAGGCGCTGATGAACGTTCCCCACTCGTCCGTATACGGTTCTTCTTCCACCGCTTCGCGCCGCTCACGCAGCGCCTGCTGCATCGTATCGGAAATTTCGGGATACTCTTCCATCACGTTAGCGGTGGATTTGCGCTGGTTCCCTAGAGGGCTCTCCTGACCGTCCTCCGGTTGCGTATCAATAATGAAGTGAGCCTTGCCCTCATTCTCGACGACCGTGTAAACGTAGCGCAACCCACCGTAGCTTTTCAGCAAGATACGGTAGGGTTTCTGCACCTGCAAATAGGCCTCGGAGTTTTTCTGGTCACGGGCGGTCAGGGTTGTGTGCAGGTCAACGTCGGTCAGGTTGGCGGCAATCCTGGCAACTGATAATAATTCACGCTGCACTTCCTGCTTCTCACTTTTTACGATCAGATGATACATGCTGGTGCTAGAAGCGACCGTAACAATGAAGGTACAAATGCCAATCAACAGGCCATCACGCCACGGGCGGATGCCTTTCCGTTTTGTATTTTTCTCTGCTTCCTGCACCATACACACAACGGCTGGTTGATTATTAGTCACACAACTTTCATCAACACCATAGTTCGGTTAAGACAAGATTAAGCGCTACAGTGATTCCCCTAGTTTATTATCCCCACACCTTTTTTGCTGAATCCTAGCCGTGATGAATGAGACTAAATAACGCCAAAATACGGGGAATGCACACAGGAAAATCCCTAATAACCCAGATAGACCCTTGGTATCTGCTGTTTTATGCTGACCGAAAAGTAGTGCGAAAAAGTTAATAAAATGTTATAAAACACAAGGATTTAAGCCGACTGGAATAACCAAAATTTAATGTGACCTGCCTATAATGGTAATTCGGTAAAACAGCAGGCTGTTCATGATCCAACACACAAAGCGGATATTTTTTGTTGCCATGATTGCCCTCGCCACCCAACTGGCGGGCAACTCTTCCGCACGCGCGCAAGGGATTGAGCTCCCAAGCATCGGCGATCCGTTTTCAACACAGAAAAAACTGGCGCCTTACGGTAAAAATCTCAAACCGACCAGTTGCCCCACACCGCCTGACACGAGCAAACCGTTGCTACTTGGCGAGGTGGTTATCACCACCATTTGCCATAGTCCGGATACACGCTCAGCATACCTTTCGCTGCTAGCAAGCGCCGACAGCTATGACGGCACCGTCATGTCCTACCTGCCGGATATCAGCGCCAGCGCAACAGGGAGTTCATCAAAGACATGGTTTGATGGTAACAAATTTATTTCACGCAGCAGCAGCGCATCGGCTTCTACCGGCCTCACTCTCTATGATTTCGGGCGGCGCGAAACCACGCTTGCGATTGCCGAAAGGACACTGGCGGCATCCGGTCTCGGCTATGACTCGACGTTGCAGGGATTTATCGCTACCGCCCTGCAGACCTACTTCAGCCAGCTTACTGCACAGAATGCGCTCGCCGTTGAGCGTGAATCAAACGAGCTATCCAAGGCAACACTCGACGCAACTGAGACACGTTATAGCCTGGGGCTAGTGCCCCTTTCTGATGTGCTGCAAGCACGGACACGCTACAGCCAGACGCAACTCAGCCTTGAGCGCGCAGAGAATGCCGTCGTGTTGGGCGCCGCGCGCCTCGCTCAACTGATGGGGTTTTCGCCGCTTACAGAATTGAAAGTGGCGGAACTAGACGATGCGAATATTCTTGTGCCGCCATTCAACAGCGCGCTCACTGAATTGATCGAGAAAGCCAAGGAACAACGCGTTGACCTTAAGAGCCGACAGCTGCAGCTGGAAAGCGCCAAAGATAGTCTGAAAAACACACGTCGGCGTAACCTGCCGACGATCTCCGCCAGCGCCGGCCGGAGCTACAGCGACTGGGATGTGCTGAATCAGGATCACCCGCCCGTTGATACAGTTGGCGTCACGGTGAGTATTCCTATTTTTACCGGCTTCGGAAGCGTGTTCTCGGAACGGGCGCAACGCAAGCAGCTCGAATCACAAATCATCCAGTATGAAGATGCCGAACGCGATGTTGAGCAGGATGTGCTGCGTAGCTGGCAGAATTATAGCACGGCACGGACGTCTTATGACATCAGCATTTCTTCCCTCGGTGTGGCGCGTCAGTTTCAGGATGTGGCGCTGGGACGCTACAAAGAAGGCATTGGTTCGATCCTCGATGTGCTGAATGCTCAGGATTCTTACCGTAATTCCTTGCAAAGCCACTTAAACTCACGTTACAGTCTGCTCACGGCGAGGGTCGACCTCATCCGCGCCGTCGGTGCGCTGGATTTGAACAATGTCGAACCGCAAGGCGCAGACATGCCGGCGATGGCGGCAGTGGTGAGTTATAAAGACCCACGTCCAAACAAAGGATCTACCCATGAAATTCGTTAAGCGCATCCTCATACTCTGTATGGTTGGGGCATTCATTTATGTCGGCGCCTCGGCGCTCGTGTGGCTGTTGTCGAACAACACACCGGTGGGCATCCCTTACCGCACAGCTAAAATCACCCGCGGTACCATTGCAGAACTAATCACTGCTACCGGCACCATCTCACCCGAAGAAGTTGTTACGGTCGGCACCCAGGTATCCGGTAAAATCACGGCACTCCACGTCAAACTGAATGACGAAGTGAAGGAAGGTCAATTGCTGGCAGAAATCGATCCATCGATTCCCCTCACCCAGCTGAAGCAAAGCCAGGCATTCCTAGAAACCGCCACCCTGTCGCACGAACTCGCCAACCGCGATTACGAGCGGATTAAAACATTGCTGGCAAAAAACTATGTCGCCAAGATTGAGCTGGAACGGGCATGGCAAAACGTCGTTAATACCAAGAATAGTAAGGAATCGGCAAAAATACAGGTGGAACGCGACGAAGTGAATTTGGGATTCACCCGAGTGACATCTCCAATCGACGGGGTGATTATCGCACAGGAAGCCACCAGCGGCCAGACCGTCGCCTCGAACTTCCAGACGCCGAACCTGTTTAAAATCGCCAAAGACATGCGAGTGATGAAGATCGACATGAACGTGCCGGAATCCGACATCAGCAAAATTCACGAAGCCATGCCCGTGAAATTTACCGTCGATGCTTTCGAGAAACGTACATTTGACGGCCTTATAAAACGGATCGACCTGAACCCAAACAACCAGGGCGGTGTGGTGACTTATAACGTCGTAGTAACCGTAGAAAATAAAGACCGGGCGCTGTATCCGGGCATGACTGCAAACATTATCATTACTCTTTCAGAGACCAAGAACATTCTGAAAGTGCCGGCAGCAGCACTGCGTTTCACGCCACCCGTGGAATATACCAGCCCGCTCGCACGTATCCTAAGCGGCCAGCGCCAGAAAAAGGGTGCCGAATCTTACGATGGCCTTAGAATTTATGTTTGGCGCAATAGCCAGCTGACAATGGTTCCAATCCAGGTAGGCGTCAGCGACGATTTATATTTCGAGGTGGAAAGCGATCAGCTTAAAGAGGGTGATTTGGTTGTCACCGGCCTGCAGATCAGGGAGGAGTAGCCCATGGGCGCCGCCGTCATTGAAATGGAATCCATTGTCAAGGAATACGAGCAGGCCATTGGCACGACCACACGCGTTCTGAAAGGCGTAGACTTGCTGATTGAGGAAGGAGAATTCGTGGCCATCATGGGGCCATCCGGTTCCGGCAAAAGTACGCTGATGAATTTACTGGGCACCCTTGACCGCCCGACTTCTGGCACGTATCGGCTGATTGGTGAAGACATCAACGATTACAATGAACGCGGGCTGGCGGAAGTACGCAACAAAGCCATCGGCTTTGTATTCCAGGGATTCAACTTACTGCAACGCCGTACCATCATTGAAAATATCGCCCTGCCGCTGCGCTACGCCGGAATGAGCGGACGCGCCAGTATCGCACAGGCCGAAACCTACCTTGAGAAGGTAGGGCTTGCCACCCACCGCAACTACCTCCCTACCCAGCTTTCCGGGGGACAACAACAGCGCGTTGCCATCGCCCGCGCGCTGGCCGCCACCCCCAAATTAATTCTGGCCGACGAACCGACCGGGAACCTCGATAGTAAAACCAGCAAGGAAATCATGCAGCTGTTTTGCGCGCTGAACGACGAAGGCATCACGATTGTATTAATTACGCACGAGCAGGACATTGCGCGATACGCGCAACGGCTGGTGCAGGTGAAAGACGGCGAGATCATCTATGACGGTCCGATGTATTAGGAAATCATATGCAAGTTAGCGGCCTCCTTCATGAAGCATGGGTTTCGATTTCGGCAAGTCGCTTGCGGACGTTCCTTGCCATGCTCGGTATCGTGATCGGTGTCGGCTCGGTCGTGCTGATGGTCGCGATCGGTACCGGCAGCAGCCGGCAGGTAGAGGCCGCCATCAAACAACTTGGCACCAATTTGCTGATCATCACGCCAGGATCTAGCACCTCGAGTGGAACCGCCAGCCGTGGTTATTCACGCTTTGAGATCCGCGATTCACTGATTCTGTCACAGCTTCCCTCGGTAGCCTATGTTGCCGCATTCACCGATTTTAGGTCGTTCCAGGTGCGCTCTTCCTTCGGCAACACCAGCAGCTACGTACTCGGTACGACCTATGACGGCATCCGCATCCGCAACTGGGGCTTTGAGGAAGGTAGTAGCTTCACCGATGACGATATCCAGAAAGGCACCCGCGTAGTGGTGCTTGGAAGCACGGTGGCCGAGAAACTGTTTTCCGACCGCAGCCCGATTGGGATGAATATCCAGATCAACTCCATCAACTTCCGGGTGATCGGTGTGCTGGCGGCAAAAGGCCAGTCACTCGACGGACGCGACCAGGATAACGTGATCTTCATACCAATTACCACCGCACAGGCAAAATTATGGGGATTTTCTTACTGGCAAAGCATCGTGCAGACCATCAACGTACAGACCATCTCGAAGAAATACCTGGCACGTGCTACCGAAGAAGTGCGCGAAACCATGCGCGAGCGACTCAAGCTCAAACCGACCGAGAGCGACAACTTCACCATCACCAGCCTCACCTCCATTACCAAGGCGGCGAGCGACACCACCAAATCCATGTCGATCCTGCTCGCCTCCATCGCCTCGATTTCACTCGTGGTCGGCGGCATCGGCATCATGAACATCATGCTGGTCACCGTGTCGGAGCGCACGCGTGAAATCGGTATCCGCAAAGCTATCGGCGCCAGCGAACGCATCATCCTCGCTCAGTTCCTGCTGGAAGCCATATTCATCGCCTGCGTCGGCAGCGTGCTTGGGCTAGGGCTGGGTTTCGGGCTCGGCATGGCAGGAAATGCCTACCTGGCAGTGCCGGTGTATTACAGCATGTGGTCGGTCGTTTCGGCATTGGCCGTTGCTTCAGGCGTGGGGATTATCAGCGGCCTTTACCCAGCTTACAAAGCCGCCAAGCTGCAGCCCATCGAAGCGCTCCGGGTAGGATAGTAGAACGGGTTTCTGTTACCCGGCACCCGTTCCAATGGCCGTGTTACGAGCTAGTGCTCGCGTGTGCCGTTAGGCAGCAGCGCGAACAGCTACGACTGCGTTGTCGTTAGCTGCAACAAATGCAACGTTATCGTTAGCATTTATGATTGTGACCTGGTTACGCCAGTATCATCACGGGCAAAAACAACACCTTTATTACGCTTGTCGAGTGCTAATTCGCCCCCGCCGAAACTCGCTGGTCTTGAGTGACCTTGGGTGGAGGCGCCGGGTTCCGCCCCCGGGTCCAATACGTCTATTCTGAGCTGCGTTTATCGCCATAGTCACCGAGGTGACGCACCCATTATAGGGAATTTTCCCCAGAGTTACAAGTTGCCTGTTGCCTATTGGCTTTCGGCGGTGTTAATTATTGGAAATTCCTAACATTTGATGGTGCCATCATGTCCCTTAACGCCCTGCAACAAGCTGAAATCGAACAACAACGTGGCCAGACACGCAGCACGATCCGCGATGTCGCACCGGCGCTTGAAGCTATGCTCTATAAGGCGATGCCGGTGCTCGACCATGGGTTTGTGCGGGTGATCGATTATATGGGCACCGATTCGGCGATTGTCCAGGCGGCACGGGTTTCCTACGGTGCCGGCACCAAGAAAGTGAGCGAAGATGCTGGGCTGATTAATTACCTGCTCCGCCATCGCCACACCACGCCGTTTGAAATGTGCGAAATCAAGTTCCACATCAAGCTGCCGATTTTTATCGCCCGACAGTGGATCCGCCACCGCACGGCGAATGTGAACGAATATTCCGGTCGTTATTCGATCATGGATCGCGAGTTCTATATTCCGCAGCCGGAACATTTGGCGGCGCAATCGAAGCAAAACCATCAGGGTCGCGGCGAAGTATTAGAAGGCGCCGAGGCGCAGCGCGTGCTGGAAATTTTGAAAGCCGATTCGGTGAATGCCTACGCGCATTACGAAGAAATGCTGAACGCCGACGAAGCAGGCAACATCAAAGACGAAAACAGAAGCGGCCTCGCCCGCGAGCTGGCGCGCATGAACTTACCAGTCAATTTTTACACCCAATGGTATTGGAAAATCGACTTGCATAATTTGATGCATTTCCTTTCCTTACGGGCCGATTCGCACGCGCAATATGAAATCCGCGCCTATGCGGAGGTGATGCTGGAAGCCCTCAAAGCATGGGTTCCCATCACCTATCAAGCCTTCATGGATTACCGTGTTGGCGGCGCGCAATTCTCAGCCAAGGGTCTCGAAGTGGTGAAGCAAATGATCGCCGGAAAAGAAATGACGCAGGAAAATTCCGGCATGAGCAAACGGGAGTATGCGGAGTTGATGGCAACGCTAGGAAGATAATATTACTGTTTTACAATGCGTTGCATCATAGGCGACTTGTGCCTTCTTTTCCTATATATTAATGATTCTCTAATAAAATAGGCGAATGTTTATCCATCACCCACTACGCGACGATATCGCTCATCACACTCGTCCGCTAATCGCATTTCTTGCAGAGAAAATTCAAGAAGATTTTGGCCTGACGGTAAAAATGGCGCTTGAAAAAGAAGCGTTTGCTAAATTTGGCAATCTTACCGAGACGTCTTTTGGCAAACATGTTTCCGCTATTGATAATTATAGAAAACGACATCACGCAAATATCGCCAAATTAATGCATCGCAATACCACTTACGACCCTATGGAGGCTTTTAAGGTAGAGGATGAGCAAGCTAAAGAGATCGAATTTAATCCAGCACCTACATCACCGCTTAGAGCGGTTGAAAGAGCCGACGCGCAGACTAATCGTATCGAGGCATTCACGGAACATTATGTGGACGCGGTCGACAATATAGCAAACGCCCCGCATTATAACGAATCCACCAGAAAAGAAGCGCAAGAAACGGCGGAAGCGCTAAGAAGCTTCACGCAACATAATAATGTCAAAAGAATAAGCTACATACCTTACAGTGATGGTTACAAAGCGGGTCTCCATGTCAATTTCAGCCTGTGGAACGGCAATGACAATTTATTTTCTAACCTTGTATATAGTAATGCGTTTGCAGAATATCTCGACCCATTACTCAGTCACGTCAATCGATGGGATACGATCATGATCGCCCCCACACCATCATGCTATGAGAGACTGCAAAACTCAGACGTCGGTACCTCTGAAGCGCTGTATCGTAAAAATGATGAGGATATAGATGATCGCAAACGCATGGAGTGGCGCACACCCTCAAATGCGGCACGACATGATTTGTCGACACTGATGATGCTCACAGCAATCTATGCCGCACTTAGCATGCAAAAAGAAGTTGTGCCAACAGCAGAGTTTTCTCAAGAATCCTGTAGCCTAAGCAGAGAAAAGGCATTGCGTGATTTCAAAACGCACAGCCCAACATTTGAACAATTGCATAAAATTGTAGGGATGGATCAGGCCATGATGCAACACGTTGCGGCTCTTAAAACTCAAGTCATCAAGGCCGCAGATAATCTTGCCTTGGATCAACCCAGCCTTGAACGGCAGATGGTTCAGCACTGGCGGTGATGAGACGTCTATTGTTCAAGCGTAATTGTCACCCGCTGGTTGCGCTGGCGGTTTTCCTCGATGTGATTGCCGCGGGCGTCGAGATTCGGCACTTTCGGACGTGAATCACCATAGCCCACCGCCTTCAACCGGTTAGCGGGGAATCCCTGCTGGATAAAATAATCGGCGAGCTTGGCGGCGCGCACCGAAGACAGTTCCCAGTTGTTTTTATACAGGCCGGATTGCGGTGGCGTATCGTCAGTGTGGGACTCGACGGTAATGCTGTAGGTGGCAAGGTCAACTTCCTTAAGTGACGCAAGCATTTCGGCAAGCACCGGCAGCATTTGCGGTGCAATGTCGGCACCGCCACCATCAAAGAATCGCTGGGTGCCAAGCTCAATGCCAAGCCCGGTCGTTGTTCCGGTGACGGCCACATCGCGCTGCAGCGATCGTTTTTCCACCGTACTTTGCAATGAACGCGCCGCGCTAGTGAAAGGCGTTGTATACTCAACCGCACCAAATTTACCGGCCATGCCGTTGGCGATTTCCGTGATTTTATCTTCTTTTGGTTCGGAGACAGATACGAAAATAATGAAAAAACACAAAAGAAGCGTGATCATGTCGGCATAGCTCATCAGCCAGGAATCGACATTCTCTTCATGCTTGGTGGCACGCTTGGGAATCATGCGCTCGCCTTTTCCGGCGCCGCATCTCCCGGTTTCTTCAGGTGCACTTCGAGGTTAAAGTGGTTTTGCGGATCAAGGAAACTGTTGAGCCTGTCTTGCATGTAGTGTGGTGTTTGTTTTTCAGAGAGCATGACCAGCCCTTCGGTCATCAGGTAATTACGGAAGCGCATGATTTCTTCTTTCTGCATCAGCTTATCGGCAGCAGGCAGACAAATGAGCCGCGCCATGATGATGCCGTACAGCGTGGCGAGCAACGCCACGGCAAGGCCGGTGCCGATATAGGCCATTTCGCCCTGGATATTCTGCAGCATAATCACCATGCCGACGAGTGTTCCCACCATGCCGAAGGCTGGTGCCGTCGCAGCCATGTTACGCAGCACCGTCACTGGTATGATGCGCCGCTCGAATTCAGTTTCGACCGCATTGTTCAGCATGCTACGCACGGCATCCGGCTTATAGCCGCTTACCACCAGCCCCATGCCATAGCGCAGGAGCGGCTCCTTGATTTTATTACCCACCTCATCTTCCAAACCAACATAGCCACGCGCCTGCACGATATAGGACCACTTCATCAGGCGTAATATTTCAGAATTCATGCCCTCATGCGTGGCAAGCGGCTTCCTGAGCATATGCAGGATGGCGGCGAACGCCTGCTCCACGGAGGTGGAATTGTAGCTCATATAGGCATTGGCGATCGAGCCGCCGATGACGATCAAGAAGCCTTCCAGGCTCAAAAACGACAAGTAATTGTTCGTACCGTGGATAATGGCGCCCAAAATCAGCAAGAAACCAAAGATGGTTCCCGCCACAGTGGCGATAGACATATTTTTCATGGTAGACCGCATGGTTTTCATATTCCCATGTAAGCACTGATATGTTAAAAAAACCCTTATTTTTAGGAAACAAGCCATGCCCCCGCGCCCGCCTGTCATCGGCATTACCCTCGATTACGAGGAAACCAAGAGCTATTCACAGATGCCGTGGTATGCGCTGCGTGAAAACTATTGCGCGAGCGTAAGCCGGTTAGGCGCGATTCCCCTGCCCCTGCCGCATGAGGTCGAGCGCGTGGGCGATTACCTGCAACTGATTGACGGGTTGATGATTACCGGCGGGGCGTTTGATGTGTCACCCGCCCTGTACGGCGATGCGACCATGCATGAAAAAACCACCCTCAAGGAACGCCGCACCAAGTTTGAATGGGCGATCATGAAAGGCTGCGTCGAGGCTCAAAAGCCCATCCTCGGCATTTGCGGCGGCGAGCAGTTGCTCAATGTCATCTTAGGCGGCACGCTCATCCAGCATATCCCGGATTCGGTGCCGGGCGCGCTGGAGCATGAGCAGAAAACCCCCCGTACCGAACCGGGACATGATGTCACCGTCAAAGAAGGTACGCTGCTACACCGTATTGTCGGGAAAAACATGGTGTCGGTCAATACCGCCCACCATCAGGCCGTGGGGAAACCCGCACCCGGCATCATCGTCAACGCCACCACCACCGACGGGGTTATCGAGGGTATCGAACTGCCTTCCCATCCGTTCTGCCTTGGGGTGCAATGGCACCCGGAATATCATGTGGATGCCGCCGATGGTTTGATTTTCGAGGCGTTCGTGAAAGCATGCCAATGAAAAAACCGGTTGTCACCTCCGCCCATCCCGGGGAACGTCTTGCCAAGCGCATGGCGCGGGGCGGCCTCTGCTCGCGCCGCGAGGCCGAACAATGGATCACAGCGGGCATCGTCAAAGTCAACGGCAAGACGGTTGCTTCGCCTGCGTTCAACGTGACCGACGATGATATCATTGTCGTCGATGGCCAGACCATGGTAGAAAAAGAGCCGTCGCGCCTGTGGCTCTACCATAAACCGGCCGGGCTGGTAACAACCCACAAAGATCCGGAGGGGCGGCCAACCGTGTTTTCCGCCCTGCCCAAGGATATGCCGCGGGTAGTTTCCGTCGGGCGGCTTGACCTCAATTCTGAAGGACTGCTGCTGCTTACCAATGATGGCGCGCTCGCCCGCAAACTCGAACTGCCGAGCAATGGCTGGATCCGCAAATACCGGGTGCGCGCCTATGGCGATATTTCCGCCGCCATGCTGGCGCAGATGAAAAAGGGCGTGGTGGCCGAAGGCGTGCATTATGGCAGTGTTGAAGCCACAATCGATAGCAAACAGGGCGGCAACAGCTGGCTGACTGTCAGCCTGAAGGAAGGTAAAAACCGCGAAATCCGTAAAATCTTCGAGCATTTCGGCTGCAAGGTGAGCCGTTTGCTGCGGATTTCCTACGGCCCCTTCCTGCTCGGCAAGCTGGAGCGCGGCGAGGTAAAAGAGGTGCCGAAGAAAATGCTCGAATCGTTCGTGGGGAAATAATGCGTATCATCACTGGGAAGCACAGGGGAAGGAAGCTTGAAATCGGGCCAGATAACGGCAAGAATATCCGCCCAACCTCGGATTTTGCGCGCGAGGCAATTTTCAACATCCTCACCCATGGCAAGCTGGGGCTGGAGTATCATGCGGTGCAGGACGCACGGGTGCTCGATTTATTCTGCGGCACCGGGGCACTTGGCCTAGAAGCGCTTTCGCGAGGTGCAGCACATGTGACCTTCATGGATAAGTCCCGCGATTCCATCGCCATCTGCCGTCATAATGCGAGCACGATGAAAGAAGAGTCCAACTGCGCGTTCCTCACCGCCGATGCCAGCCAGCTCGGCGCCTGCCACACTCCCTACTGGCTCGCATTCATCGACCCGCCCTACCACAGTAAGCTGATCGAACCGACGCTGGCTTCATTACACAAGGGGAAATGGCTCGATAACGACGCCATCCTTGTCATCGAACATGATGAAAAAGAAGCGGTGACGCTTCCCGGACACTACGAAAAACTCTATGAACGCCGTTATGGCCGCGCCATCATCGAAGTGTTGAAATATAATAGTTCCGCTTTATAATCCGCTTCCCTTTGAATGCCCAACTGAAAGAACCTGTTATGAGCACTGAATTCGATCTCGTTATCATCGGTGGCGGCCCCGGCGGTTATGTCGCGGCGATTCGCGCTGCCCAGCTCGGCCTGAACGTGGCCTGTGTGGAAAAACGCGGAAGCCTCGGTGGCACCTGCCTCAATGTCGGCTGCATCCCATCGAAGGCGTTGCTCGAAGTCACCGAAAAATTCGACGACGCACAGCATCATTTCGCCGAATACGGCATCAAGGCAAAGGTTGAGCTTGATCTCAAAACCATGATGGCGCGCAAAGACAAAGTCGTGCTCGATCTCACCAAGGGCATTGAAGGGTTGTTCAAGAAAAATAAAGTCACCTATGTGGTCGGCACCGGCAGCATCAAGAGCGCCAGCGAAGTCACGGTGGGCAAAGAAACCCTAAAAACCAAACGCATCCTGATTGCCACCGGCTCGGAGGTGATGAGCCTGCCGGGCGTGGCAATTGATGAAAAGAAAATTGTCTCCTCCACCGGCGCGCTGACGCTCGATAAGGTTCCCGGCCATTTGCTCGTGGTCGGCGGTGGCGTGATCGGCCTCGAGCTCGGCTCGGTATGGAAGCGCTTAGGCGCGAAAGTCACCGTGGTGGAGTTCATGGATAAAATCGGCGGGGCGATGGACGGCGAAGTTGCCAAACAATTCCAGCGCATCCTCGAAAAACAAGGCATTGAATTTAAGCTCGGGGCCAAAGTCACCGCCGCCGATGCTAAAGGCAAAGGCGTGGCGGTCACGGTTGAGCCCGCCAAAGGTGGGAACAAGGAAAAGATCGAGGCTGATGTGGTACTGGTTTCAATCGGTCGCAAGCCCTACACGGACGGCCTTGGCCTCGACAAGCTCGGCGTAAAAATTAACCCGCGCGGCTTTATCGAGGTGGATCACCATTTTGAAACCAGCGTCAAAGGCATTTACGCGATTGGCGACGTGATTCCGGGGCCGATGCTCGCGCATAAGGCCGAAGAAGACGGCGTGGCGGCCGTTGAGGGTATGGCCGGACAAAAAACCCATGTGGATTATAATCTCGTGCCGGGCGTGGTCTATACCTGGCCGGAAGTGGCGAATGTCGGCAAGACCGAAGAAGAATTAAAAGCCGCCGGCGTGGCGTATAAAGCCGGGAAATTCCCGTTCATGGCCAACAGCCGCGCCCGTGCGGTTTCGCAAACGGATGGCTTCGTGAAAATCCTGGCGGACGCCAAAACCGATCGCGTGCTCGGTGTGCACATCATCGGCCCGCATGCCGGAACGCTGATCGCCGAAGCGGTGGCGGTGATGGAATTCGGCGGATCGAGCGAAGACATCGCCCGCACCTGCCACGCCCACCCCACGCTGAATGAAGCGGTGAAAGAAGCGGGCCTCGCCGTGCTGGGGCGGCCAATTCATATCTGATTACAGCGCGATCTGCCCACCGGAAAGTTCCTGTGACATAAGCTTGAACAGTGAAAGCTGGTCGGGATAAAGTAATGAGTGCTTGCCAGCCGCCACATCGTCGAGCGGCAGGATGGAAACCGTGCAGACTTCCGGTTTCCCGCTTTCCTTGTTACTTGTGTGCGCGCGCATGGCATGACGGTACGTCGCATCCTCTTCCAGTCTTTTTACATGGTTCTTGATATTCAACACTTCCAGCGGCATCAAGTTCGAGCATATAACCAACCACTGCGCGGCGTTCACCCCACGGCATCGTCAGTGTTTTCGTATCGATGGGCTTGAGGCGTGATGGATTAATCGCAAGCACCGGTTTTCCATTATCGTCCACCAGCTCTTCCTCACATTCGCGAACGGCCGCCGCACGCGAGTCTTCTGCTTTTGTATCGTCGGCGAGGGTATGAATGGTACCGGGAGTCTTGGTGAGGTTGTTCATACCGCCCGCAATCATGTATATCGGAATGTTCGGATCGGCAGCATATTTCGGGCTTTCGTAGTGAGTTCCTGCTTTTACCAGAACGACTTTCTGTACACCGTTTTCCTTGAAGGTCAGCACCACGCCGGAACCAACGGTTGCTTTCTGCACCTCTTCCACCACTGCGTGTTCTAGTGTGGTATAAACGGGAAGGCTCGGCCAGTGGCGCGCCACGATGCCGCGGATAATTTCCTTCTTTTGATCGTCCGTGCCTTCAAGCTGCTGTATCAGGGCATCAACCTGTGCGACAATTTCAGCGTTATCGGCCATGCATCATCCGACCTGGCCAGGAATGTTTCCGCCCATCACATCGTCAATACCCAGCTTTGCATAGGCCGCAATCTGCTGCCTTACATACTCTGCCATTTTCGCCGCATGTGGAAGTTTCTCCAGATCGCCGCGATAGACGTTGCGAAGCAGCGCTTCCTGTAATTTCCCCGTGTCGCCGCCCGCGGTTTGGTAGGCGAGCTGCCTGCCGTAAAATGCCTGCGACATATTTTTGATGCGTTTGCCGACACCCGTATCACTCGATCCCATTTCACGCAGACTGCGATCCATATCGGCGAAGAATACTTCCGATACGGCACGGAGCAGTTCCATCGCCTCGATCGAGCCGATTTTTTTCAGCCGGTCGATGGCAAGGAACATGTGCAAGGTGATGAGATCAAACCGGCCATCGAGCGTATCCGGCACGCCGTAGCTGGTATAAAATTCAGGAGCGCGTGCCTGCTCGACGATGCGAACATACAGCGCGTGGGATTCATCGCGGTAGGGCGGCGCGGAAAAAAGGTTGGAAATGGCTTTAAGCATGGGGTTGTTACGCGGCATCTGCCGTCATTTCTTTTTGCAACTTCTCGAAGGCCTTCACCTCAATCTGGCGGACGCGTTCACGCGAAATGTTATAGGCCTGACTCAAATCCTCAAGCGTATCCGGTTCTTCTTTCAGGCGGCGACGGAGGATGATATCGCGCTCGCGCTCATTCAGCTTTGACAAGGCGCGTTTCAATGCGTCGTGCAGCAAGCCCTTTTCCTGGGCATTGGCCAGCACCGTTTCCTGATTATCGGACGTATCTTCGAGGAAATTGATTTTTTCTTCATCGGAATCGCCGGACATCATGCTGTTCAAATAGACATCGGCACCGGACATGCGTTGATCCATGTCAAACACGTCCTGTTTATCAACATCCAGCATAGTGGCGATGTCGCCAGCCTGCTGGTCGGTAAGACCGCGTGCATCATGGGCGCCGATTTTTTTCTTCATCTTACGCAGGTTAAAAAATAGCCGCTTCTGGGTGGCGCTACTGCCAACTTTCACCATCGACCATGAGCGCAAGATATATTCCTGAATGGCCGCCCGGATCCACCAGATCGCATAGGTCGCGAGGCGGAAACCCTTGTCCGGCTCAAAACGTTTGACCGCTTGCATCATACCGATGTTACCCTCGGCGATGAGTTCGTTCATCGGCAAGCCGTAACCGCGAAACTTAAAGGCAATTTTTGCAACAAGCCGCAGGTGGCTCGTCACCAGACGGTGCGCGGCGTTCACATCACCATGATCTTTCCAGCGTTTGGAAAGTTCGTATTCTTCCTTTGGTTCGAGCACAGGAAATTTTGAAATCTCCTGCAGGTAACGGCGCAACCCATCCGACGATGAAGACGGGATTGGAAGTGCGGCAACTTTAGCCGGTAAATTCTTAGACGGTGTAAATTCCATGGCTCTCTACTTTCCTCGGACGACTATTATAGTGCGTTTGCCCCCGGCATTCAAGGGGTGTGGATATAATATAGATCAATGGGTTAACACAAAGCGTTTTGTTTCAGAAATTCGCTCCTGCAAAGAAGCACGCCGGAATGGATGCCGAGGAAAGCGAGCGTACGAGAGAGTACGTGAGCCTTTTTGAGGAGGCTCCATTCCAAGCAGATTCAAAGCAGGAGTAGAGTTTACCGTGAGTAGAACTCGATGACCGCGTTCGGCTGCATGATCGTTGCATACGGCACTTCGGCGAGTTTCGGTACGCGGATAAATTTGCCTTTCAGCCCGTCCTTATCGAACTCAATATATTCCGGGATGCTGCGCTCAGGGTTTTGCACGGTTTCCAGCACTTTGGTCAGCTGCTTGGATTTCTCGCGCACTTCGATCAGGTCGCCCTCGTTCACCACCAGGCTTGGGATGTTGGCTTTTTTGCCGTTCAGGCGCACGTGGCCGTGGCTCACGAACTGGCGGGCAGCGAACACGCTTGGCACCAGACCCATGCGGTAAACCACCGTATCCAGGCGGCTTTCGAGCAGGCCGATCAGGTTTTCACCGGTATCGCCGCGGCGACGGAGCGCTTCAGCATAAATTTTACGGAACTGGCGCTCGGTAATGTTGCCATAGTAACCTTTGAGTTTTTGTTTCTCGCGGAGCTGCGTGCCATAATCCGAGGTTTTTTTGCGTTTCGCCGCACCGTGCTGGCCGGGCGCATAGGCGCGTTTATTGAACGGATCCTTAGCGTCACCCCACAGGCTTGCACCCAGGCGGCGGCTGATTTTGAACTTGGCGGTCACTCGTTTTGTCACGCGGATATCCTCTATATAGTAAGTAGTGAAGGGACGTGGAATATACTGATATAAATGGCCATGTCAAATGGGAAATAGGCAGGATTTTGCCGTTTTTGTGAGGCATCTGCCGACATCTGTGCTAGAATGAACGAAAATTAAGATGGGGGACAGAATGGTGGATGCACAAAACCGTGTCGCGGCGGCGGCTATCCCTACGGAAATCCGCAAGAAATTCGATGCGTTAGTGGATGAGTATGTCGGTCTGCTGATTGGGACTTCCGTGGGGTCAGGCCCGGGTTCGGATGAAGTCAAAACATGGCAAGCTCGCCAAGGCGGCCAGCAATCGGCCGGGGGGGTGCCGATGGTTGACCGGATTACAGGCGCAACCGGAAGGAGCACCGTAGAAGATTCAGCGCGGGAACAGGTATTCGCCATGTTGGAGCGCGGGCTGAAGGGTGAACGATTCGAGATAATAAAGGCGATTAATGTGGGCGAGCCGGGCAAGAACATTGCCGAATTATGGAGCGCCAATACATCTTATAGTGAGTATGGCTGCAGCCCGGATCAATTAAAGGCTTATCTGAAAGAATACATTAGTGACGAGCGCTTTAAAGCGACCCCAGTTCCCCTGCCCTAGCCACCGCCGCATCCACCGCTTCTGAGATAAGCTTCTGCAATCCTTTGTCTTTTTGTAATATGGCGAGTGCCGCCGCCGTGGTGCCGCCGGGGCTGGTCACCCAGCCGCGCTGGTCGGCGAGCGTTGCCGTCCCTATAGAATGAGTGGCAAGCGCCGCGCTCCCGCCGCAGGTGGCAAGTGCCAGCTGGGTAGCGGCCTGCTCGGTCAGCCCATGGCGGATTCCGGCGGTGACCAGGCACTCCATCATATAAAAGAAATAGGCCGGCCCACTGCCCGAGATAGCCGTGACCGCATCCATGAGTTTTTCATCGTCCAGCCACAGCGTCTGGCCGACCGCTCCCATTAATGTTGTCGCCTGCTGGCGCGCCGGGTCGTTAACTTTTGCGTTTCCGACCAGCCCGGTGATCCCCTGCCCGACGCTCGCCGGGGTATTTGGCATGGCACGGACGATTGGTGCAGCCCCCAGATGCTTTTCGTAATAGGCAAGCGGCTTGCCCGCGGCGATGGAAATATATAATGGGGTCACACCAAATTTTTTCGCAACGCCTGGAAGCAATTCGTCAAGCTGTTGCGGTTTGACGGCGAGCACCACCACATCCGGCGCGAAGCCATCAGGCAACTCGGAAATCTGTTTCGCATGCGGAACGGTGATGTCGGCTCTCGGATCAACGATCATGATCGGATCGAACAGGTGACGGAGCATCTGTTCCCAACGCGTATATAACGCGCTGCCCATTGCACCATAACCGATGAGAAGGAGTGAAGTCATAACCCACACAAAAAATTAGCCGCCGGTGAGTTTGTAACCCACAGGCGGCTAACTGCCAAATGCTATTTCGCCAACTACGCTTCGCCGACCGTTTCAAACAGTGCGAGGCGGATGGCATCGGCGGGTGCCTTGTCACCCCAAATCGCAGACTGGAACGCCGGATAGAAGCGCTCACACTCAGCTACAGCGATATCGAGCACTTCCTGCAAATGCTCGGATGTGGTGCCCGCGCCATCGCGCAGCAGCATCGAGTGACGGAACACGATCGTGCACTCTTCGGTCGAGACGTCGAAATGGCCAAGCCAGATTTTTTCATTGGCCATGGCAAGCAGCGAGTGCACTTTGAGCAGCATGACTTTTGGGAATTTGGATTCGATGGAGCAAGACAGGGTGAGGCCACCACAATCTTCCTGCCAGGTGAACCATACATGGTACTTGCACCATGAACCATTCGTCTCCGCGATCAGCTCGCCATCGCTTGCGCGATCGAATGACCAGTCGCGATCGAGAAACACCAGCTCGGCAAGATCGAGAGGATTATAGTGTTCACCGTTTTCAAGAAGCAACGTTGACATGTTTTTCTCCTGAGTTGAAAATGTGTGGAATGATTCCGTAGTCAGAATCGTTCGCTTTACCCCTCAAGTCTTACATAGGCGCAGGGCAAAAACCACAACTTTATTTTCCGTAAAGAAGAAATATTTTCACGTTGTATAACAATTGGTTATTGTCTCAACTTTTGAGTGAAAACTGGTTAAAAATGCGGCATTTAGGGTAGGCGATTTTCAAGCTTTTCGAGGCGGGTTTTTAGTTTTTCCTGCTCTTCCCGTATCTTAGTCAGCATGGCCAGTGCCGTATCCAGCTCTTCTTTCGTGCTTAAGTTCATTTTCTGTAGTAATTTTTCTAACTGGGCGCTAACTATTTCCTCTAATTCGCGCTTAATACCCAGCAGAGAACCCGCAGCCCCGCTGGCTGCCTTGGCGATATCTTCAAAAAACCTGTTGTCTTTCTGCATGTTAATCTCCTGTTATCCCATAAAAAAGCCGAGAATATTTACCTTTTATCAATAGTGATGCGTTACACTCTACTTATACAGGAGTCTTTTCAACTATGAAAACCATTTTGGTGACGGGCGGCGCAGGATTCATCGGCTCCAACCTCGTAGCGGCGCTGGTAGCGCGCGGCACCCACCATATCGTCGTCTGCGATACATTCGGCACCGATGATAAATGGCGCAACCTTGCCAAGCACCCTGTGTTTGAAATTATTCCGCCGGAACAAGTGTTCGACTGGCTGGAGTTCAACCGTTCACAGGTCGAGCTTGTTTTCCACCTCGGATCGCTATCTTCCACCACAGAAAGAAACATCGACCTCATCCTCAAACACAATTTCACGCTGTCACTGAAACTCTGGCGCTGGTGCAACGTGCGCGGCGTGCGGATGATCTACACGTCGTCGGCCGCTACTTACGGCAAAGGCGAACACGGATTCGACGATTCGACCGACATCGCTTACATGCGTTCGCTCATGCCGCTTTCAGGTTACGGCTGGAGCAAGCACATGTTTGACCTGCATGTGGTGCAGGCGGTGGCGCGCGGCGAAGCAAGCATTCCGCAGTGGGTAGGGCTCAAAACCTTCAACACCTACGGCCCCAACGAATACCACAAGGGCGATCAGCAGAGCGTAATCACTAAAGTCGCCGCCCATGCCATCCAGGCGGGCACGGTGAAGCTGTTCCGTTCCTACAATCCGCAATATGCCGATGGCGAGCAGAAGCGCGACGTGATTTACATCAAGGACGTGGTGCGGGTGCTGCTGTGGTGCATGGATTATCCGCGCATCACCGGCCTGTTCAATCTCGGCACCGGTCAGGCCAGCACCTTCAACCAGATGGCGCGGGCGATTTTCTCGGCGCTGGGATCGACCCCACGTATCAGCTATTCCGACATGCCGGAAGACCTTGTGCCTAAGTACCAGTATTTCACCCAAGCCAACATGCAGAAGCTTCGCAATGTCGGGTTTACCGAAGAGTTCACGCCGCTGGAAACAGGCATCAAGGACTATGTTAGGAACTACCTGATGAAAAAGGACGATCCGTACCTCTAGAGCCCGGCATAATCTTCCCGCATCATCTGCGCCAACGCCTCGAATAGTTTCGTGCGCCCGCTGGTCTTGCGCCAATACAGTCCAATGGTGCGTGACGGTGCCGGCGCTTCAAACGAAATATAGCAGAGCGCAGGATCCTGATCCCGGGTCGCGAGTTTGGGTATCAGCGTCACACGGTCGCTCGCCGCCACCATATGGCGCAGTGTTTCCAGGCTGGTGGCACGGAAATTCTTCGCCTCCCCCGCCCCCATGGCACGGCACACCGACAATGCCTGCTCACGCAGGCAATGGCCGTCTTCGAGCAGCAGCATGGTTACATCCCGTATGTCGGCAAGCGCCACGGTTCTGTTCCCGGCGAGTTTATGGTGTTTGGCTACCGCAAGAAAGAACGGCTCGTCAAAGAGCGTCTGCGAGTCGAACATCCCATCACCAGCCGGCATGGCAAGCATGGCCGCATCAATCTCCCCTGCTTCCAACTGACGCAGAAGCTCCGGGGTTTTTTCTTCTACCAACAATAGGTTTAGTTTCGGAAAGCGGTTGCCGATCTGTGGCATCAGGCTCGGCAACAGGTAGGGCGCAAGTGTTGGGAAGATGCCGAGCTTCAATTCCCCAGCCAGCGCATCGCTGCTTGCCGCCGACAGTGCACGAATCTCTGCCGCCTCTTCCAATATGCTCCGCGCCCGCCGTGTGATCTCTTTACCGATCTCGGTCAGCATCACCTGTTTATTATTGCGCTCGAATAATTGCACCCCAAGCGTCTCTTCCAGTTTCTTCAGCTGCATGGACAGAGTCGGCTGGCTGACGTGACATGCTTCCGCCGCCCGGCCAAAATGCAAGTGACGTGCTGTTTCTGATAAATATTGTAGGTCGCGTAGATTCATATGATAGATATAATCTATCACCAATATAAAAACAATAGATTATACTGCCTATGCATCTCGGCATAAGGTGGTTGGCACCGCGCAATCATGCGTATCAACCAAAGGAGAACCATATGTTAAGTGTAGGCCACAAATTCCCGGCGTTTAACCTGAAAGCCACCGTTAGTAGCGACATCAAGGATGCGTTCACCGACATCACCAATCAAACCTACCAAGGCAAGTGGCTGGTGGTGTTCTTCTGGCCAAAGGATTTCACCTTCGTCTGCCCAACTGAAATTGCTGAGTTCGGCAAGCTGAACAAAGAGTTCAAAGACCGCGACGCGCAGGTGCTTGGTGCATCCACCGATTCCGAATTCGTGCACATGGCGTGGCGCACCCACAAGGAAGAGCTTTCTGCACTCCCCTTCCCCATGCTCGCCGACGTGAAGCGTGAACTGACCACTGCGCTTGGTATCCTCGACCCAGTTGAGGGTGTCGCACAACGGGCAACCTATGTCGTCGATCCCGAAGGCATTATCCGCTTCACCATGGTCACCGATTTATCCGTTGGGCGCAACGTGAAGGAAGTGCTGCGCGTTCTCGATGCGCTGCAGACCGATGAGCTCTGCCCCTGCAACTGGCAAAAAGGCCAAGACACACTCAAGGTCGCATAGCGCCACATCCCACACGAAAGGAATAACTATGACAATCGAACTACTCAAAGATGCACTCGGGGATCATGCGAAAGATATTCGCCTGAACCTTGGCAGCGTTCTGTCGACTGACGGCGCGCCCGACCTCGCCCAGAACCAGATTTACGGGATTGCGCTCGCCTCAGCCTATAGCACCAAAAACCAAGCGGTGATTGACGCCGTGAAGGCCGATGCGGCGTCCGTATTGTCGGAAGCCGAATTTGCCGCCGCCAAATCGGCAGCGACGGTGATGGCGATGAACAATGTCTATTACCGTTTCGTGCATCTGGTCTCCGACAAAGAATACGGCAAGCTGCCGGCCAAGCTGCGGATGAACGTCATTGGCACTCCCGGCATTCCAAAAGCCGATTTTGAACTTTACTGCCTCGCCGTCTCCGCCATCAACGGCTGCGGCATGTGCATGGACGCGCACGTGCATGAGGTAGAAAAGGCCGGCACCAGTAAACTCGGCGTTCAATCAGCGATCCGCATTGCGAGCGTCATCAATGCTGCGGCGCAGACCATCGCGATTACGGCTTAAGGCGCGCTGCTTTCTATCCCACAAACGCTCCAACGTGGGGGCAATCGCCTTACTCACAACCAGCATCGATCCTTTGGTGGTCAGATGGTTGGTGTCCCACACCAGTAAATCACCTTCTGGTGTCAAATGGTCGCAATGCTGCCCGCGGCACATGGTATCAAGGACGCTGATGTATTCCAGCCCTGGCCGTGTCACGTGCGATCTAAGGCGTTTATCTGTCAGGAACAAGCCGGTATTGGTGTGGATCGTGAGATCTTCCGGATTGAACAGCAAATGTTGCAGAAAGGCAAAAGTTGTGGTTCTGGGTGCCGTCGCTTCCAGTAGATTGCGATCGAAACCAATGCCGGGACCAATAAAGATCAACTGAGTATTCGGCACATGCAGGTGGTCGAGTAGCTCAATGACCGGCGTGTCATGCTCACCGGTCAGCGACATATAGGTGCCCCACATACCGGACAAGATCACCACATCGAAGACGCCGCGATTTACCAGATCGATAACTTTATCATTATTATCAATGCAAAACGGTGTGCCGGGAGTGGATGCCTTGTAAAACGGGGGGCACGATGACGGTGTGATCTGAGTGATCGCCATGGGAAGCTGCTTCGCCAGCCCGGCAAGCCCATGGTAGTAATGACCCGCGTGACTATCACCCCATAATAATACGTTCAGTTTGGTATCCGAAAATTCGAAACACATTTCAGGAATTTCTTCAAAGCGAATTTTGCCGGTCAGGTTGCAAGGGAAGCGGTCGAGAGTGATGCCACGTTCAGCTTGTGGTCGGCTTTCGGGGAAGCGGCTTGGAATACCTTTGGTATGGATTGCATAATAGGCGAAACACAGACAAAGCATCGTCAGCGAAACCAGCAGTAAAAGCATCGCACGGAATGTATGGACGCCGCGCTTGCGGAAGGGGGTTTCAATCCACTTCCAGCTGACGACCGACAGCAGCAGGCAGACGGCAACATACGCCACGAGCTGGGTAGTATTAAGTGGAGCCTTCGAGAGATATTTGAAAAACTGCAGGATTGGCCAGTGCCATAAATACAGTGAATAGGAAATTAGTCCGATGCCACGCACGGGCTTGAAGGCCAGCAAGCGATGCAGCGGCGTAGGACTGTGCCCGATATAAATCAACCATGCCGCCGCCACGCAGGGTGCCAATGCAACAACACCCGGGAACGGGACGGTATCGGAAATAAATACAACCGCAGCCGCAATCGCGCCCGCCGCTACCAGAGAGAGAACGGTTGCCGCATAACGGTTCATCTCCAACCGTGGCGCCACCGCGATGATTACACCGAGCAGCAATTCCCACAAGCGGCTGGGCAGCAGATAAAAAGCCGCCGTCGGATCCGTGCTCAGCAGCCATTGGCTAGTTACCAGCGATGCCGGCAATATCCCCCACCACAGAATCGCACGGGCGTAGCGGTGTGCGGCCGTAAGAATAAGCAACAGCGGAAGCGCGATGTAGAATTGCTCTTCGACCGCGAGCGACCATGTATGCAGCAACGGATTGGCCGAGCTCTGGGCGACAAAATAATTCGTTGCCGACCAGAAATGATGGTTGGCAAAAAATAACAGCGCGCCGGGAACCGATTGAGCCACGCGGAGCAAATCATCGGGCGAAAGTAGCAAGTAAGAGCCAAGGCAGGTCACAAGCACGACACTTAACAACGCAGGCAATATCCGGCGGATGCGGCGTTCGTAGAAATGGCGAAAATCGATGCGCCCAGTTTCGTTCAGCTCGCTCATCAACAAACCGCCAATAAGGAAGCCGGAAATCACAAAGAAAATATCGACGCCGATAAAGCCACCGCCAAACCATCCCAGTCCCATGTGATGAAACACAACCACCAGCACAGCCACCGCACGAAGCCCGTCAATATCCCTTCGGTACGTTAAAGAAACCGACACAGAACACCCCCCTTAAGCCGCCCACTCCCTTAAGCTTCCTGAAGGGGGGGGTGATAGAATTACACTGAATAATACAGCTCGAATTCACCTGCCGTCGGGGTGTGTTCCCAGCGATAGACGTCGCCCATCTTGAGATCAATGTAGGAATCGATGAAATCATCGGTGAATACATCGCCTTTTTTCAGGAAGGCACGGTCTTTATCGAGATTCTCAAGCGCTTCACGAAGCGAGCCGCACACGGTCGGAACGTGTTTCAGTTCTTCCGGTGGCAGGTCGTAGAGGTTTTTATCCATTGCATCGCCAGGATGGATTTTGTTTTCGATGCCATCAAGCCCCGCCATCAGCATCGCCGAGAAAGCGAGGTACGGATTCGCGGTCGGATCAGGGAAGCGCACTTCAATGCGCTTGCCTTTGGGCGACGCCACATACGGAATACGGATCGACGCCGAGCGGTTGCGCGCTGAGTAAGCGAGCAGTACCGGCGCTTCAAAGCCAGGAATCAGGCGTTTGTAGCTGTTGGTGGACGCATTGGTGAATGCGTTCAGCGCTTTCGCGTGTTTGATGATGCCGCCGATATAATACAGGCACATTTCCGACAGATCTGCGTAGCCATTGCCCGCGAAGAGCGGCTTGCCCGCTTTCCAGATCGACTGGTGGGTGTGCATGCCCGAGCCGTTATCGCCACTGATCGGCTTCGGCATGAACGTCGCCGTTTTGCCATAGCTGTGCGCGACATTATGCACGACATATTTATATTTCTGCACGTTGTCGGCGGTACCAACAAGAGTGGAGAACATCACGCCGAGTTCACATTGTGCGGGCGCCACTTCGTGGTGGTGCAGCACAGGCTCAACACCAACCACTTTCAACGTGGAGAGTGTTTCCGAACGCAAATCAGCCAGCGAATCGACCGGGGCTACCGGGAAGTAGCCACCTTTGGTGGCTGGGCGGTGACCCATATTGCCCGCTGCATAGGCGCGGTCATTGTTGCAAGGAAGCTCTTCGGATTCGAGCTGGTGGAAGCTGTAGTTGCCGGCGGTTTTGAAACGCACATCATCGAACACAAAATATTCAAGCTCGGGGCCAAAATAAGCGGTGTCGCCAATGCCGGTGAAACCGAGATAGGCCTCGGCGCGCTTAGCAATAGAGCGTGGGTCACGGCCATAGGACTGGCCGGTAGCGGGTTCAATCACATCGCAGAAAATCACCATGGTCGGCTGGGCAGAAAATGGGTCAATGAAGGCGGTTTTCGCGTCCGGCATCAGGATCATGTCGGATTCATTGATCGACTTCCAGCCGGAGATGGACGAGCCGTCGAACATGATGCCATCTTCAAAGCTAGCATCGTTTACTTGTTCAGCCACATAGCAGGTGTGCTGCCATTTGCCTTTAGGGTCGGTGAAGCGGAAATCGACAAACTGGATGTCGTTTTCCTTGATCATTTTGAACACATCGGCGGGGGATTTGATTGTCATAAGCTACCTTTCGTACTCCCAGATTGGTTATTTTTATTTTTATAAGCGTCGGGCGGATGATTTTTTTATTGAGGGGATTCTTATAGCATTTTGTCACTTCTGTGCAAGCGGGAATCCTGTCGCCGCACCGTGTCGTTCCGCCCAGCGCGGAACGACGTCATGAGAGGCGAGTAGCGCCGAACCAGCCTTGAGCACGCTTCATGTGCGAGTTAGCAAACTCGCACGGAAGCAACGATTGAGAGATAAAAAAAAGGCCGCCCGAAGGCGGCCTTTTTTGATTCAACCCAACTTCAAACTAGAAGTTAGAACGCAGGCGCAGTTGGCAACCTTGGTCGTTACCACTGTTCGTTGTGAAGTTGTAGAGGTTGTTGGCAAGAACGCATTCGCCAGCACCCGCCGCACCCGCAACGTCCTGATCACTGAACACACCACCATTAGGCGAATCCATAGCAATCACACCGCCCGACGTTGGAGCGCCGTCATCGACTTTCGAGTCAACCTGAAAGGCTTCCGAACCAGTGAGCAGGTCATCGAGTGTATAAGCACCAGAGGAAATGCTGGTCACACCGGTCAGAGCCCAGTAGTTAATGCCTCCGTTGGCACCAACGAGGATGTAGTTACCACGGCCAAGTTTCGAAATCGGAATCGACGTCCCAAGGAGCGTCGGAGACTGCGCTGCACCGCACGCGGTCGAAGCGTTGAGGCTTTCTGCAATCAGGGCAGCCGTCGAAAGGTCATCCCAGAAGCACGAGGTCTCACCACCGAAGGTGCCCGACGTTGCCGCCGAAGATTCGATCAGCGCATCGCCATCGCCGGTGCCGGTGATCGCGCGGCTTTCAAAGCCGAAGTTGGTGGCATTCAGGAGATCGCCCGGAAGACCGTTATACTTGCTACGGAAGGTGTTCACTGCCGTGGCGTATTTTTCCATCTGGGATACGGTGGCGCGAATCTCAGCCGCCTTAATCAGATCCTGACCCACCAGAATGCCACCGACGATCAAACCGATGATTACCAGCACGATCGAAAGCTCGATCAGGGTAAAGCCCAGCTTTGCGGCTGCCCGGTTAAACTTACGCATTTTCTTCATAACTTACTCCCAAGAATTTAAATTTATTTGCATCCGTTTTTCGTCGCTACGGCACACAATAACCAGATGCCTACACAACTTAGACGAAGACTGCAAGATGTCTTTAGTCGATGCACCGTAGCAATCAATTACTAACAAATAGTTAGCGCCACCAGGTTGTTTCATGCAAGCCGGCTGATTTCCTGCGCTTGCACCCAGCACGATCGGCAGCGAACGGACATCCAGCGCGCAATGGCGATCTAAGGCCGTGTAATTATTGCACTCTACTGTTGTAAGAATGACACAAAATATGGTGGTTTAACCAAAGGGCTCCAACAACCGATCGTGGGCTAACTGGCCTCGGACTCTTCATGTGCCACTGGCGCAGCAGGAAGTTTCAGTTTAGTCACTGCCGCATCAAGGTGTGTCTGGCTGCACAGGCCGAGAAGCACCGGATCGCGCGGCTTGATATTCGCTGTATTCCAGTGGCTTTTCCCGCGCACCGCCTGAATGGTGTTCTTGGTGGTGCCAACCAGCTTGCCGATCTGGGCATCACTCATAGTCGGGTAGTATTTCACCAGCCACGCAATTGCGTCGGGCTTCTCGCCACGGCGCGCCACCGGCGTGTAACGCGCACCCTTGGTTTTCTGGTTGATATATTGTTTTGCCGAACCGGCGAGCTGCAGATGCGCGCTGGCATCCGCTTCGCAACGGGCGATTTCGTCAGCGGTCAGCTGGCTTGCGGCCAGCGGGTCAACACCTCGCACACCGACCGCCACTTCACCATCGGCAATGCCTTGTACTTCGAGCGGATGCATGCCGCAGAACTCTGCGATCTGCTCAAAATTGAGTGCCGTGTTTTCAACCAGCCATACGGCGGTTGCTTTGGGCATGAGGGGTAGGTTCATGGGTCGTGCCTTTTTCAAAAATTGTAAGGGGAAAGCGAGGTTTTACAGCACTTCTTGCAAGTTGCAAGTGTTTTTCGATTGGTTTATACAAACTCTATGACTTACCAAACAATTCTCACCGAGCTGGTAGACGGCACCATCGGGCTGATTACCCTCAATCGTCCGGAAAACGCCAATGCGCTGAACAAGCAGATGGGGCTGGAGCTTGCCAGCGCCGTGCAGATGGCCGAAGCAGATAATGACATTC
Organism: uncultured Rickettsiales bacterium; assembly: GCA_964518725.1. Classification (GTDB taxonomy): domain Bacteria; phylum Pseudomonadota; class Alphaproteobacteria; order Rickettsiales; family SXRF01; genus JANRKF01. The sequence continues at coordinate 59,303 of CAZFKP010000007.1, forward strand.
TGGCGATTATCCTGACCGGTTCGGGGCAGCGGGCATTCTGCGCCGGCGCCGACCTTAAAGAACGCAGAGGCATGAGCAGGCATGAGTGGCATGAACAGCATGAAGCGTTTGAGAAAGCCCGCGACACGGTGCTGCATACGACCAAACCCGTAATCGCGGCGGTCAACGGTGCCGCCATGGGCGGTGGATTCGAGCTGGCGATGGCCTGCGACTTCATCTACGCCGCGAGCACCGCTCGCTTTGGTTTAACCGAGGCCACGCTCGGCATCATGCCCGGTATGGGCGGTACGCAGTTCCTGTCCCGCGCCATCGGCACGCGACGCGCTAAAGAAGCCATGTTTCTGGGACAGATATTCACCGCTGAAGATGCTGCCCGTTTTGGGATCGCCAACCGTATCTGCACGCCGGAGTCATTGCTGCAAAACGTCGTGTCGCTCGGGCTGATGATTGCCGGCAATGCGCCGCTTGCGGTCGCGGCGATCAAGCGCGCCGTCGACGAGGGCATGGGGCAGCCGCTTGACGTGGCATTACGCACCGAACTGCGGCATTACAACACCCTGCTCGACACCCATGACCGCCATGAAGGCATCAATGCGTTTAATGAAAAACGTAAACCGCGGTTTACGGGAAGCTGATTGCATGGCATAATCCAGACATGCAGCCTTACGAGCCCATGCCTTTCGTGGTTTCAATTCCGGCGGTGTTTGATACACCGTGGAAGCGCGATTATATTTTAGGTAAAGCAACCGAATTCTGGGGTACTATGGCGAACTGGCAAGTAGAACGCAAAAATCCCGATTCACCACCGCTTTCTAGTGAAGTAAAGTCCGTTCTTGTGCAGGGTCTGGTTGATCTGGTTGCCGCAGAGATGGAAACCGAAGATGATGGAATCAAGAGAATCATCCATCGCTACAGAGGAAACCGGCGGGCTTTCAGGCGAACCGACACGATGCCTTCGGGAATGGCCGAGATATTTACCGCCGCCGCCGCCTCATTACTCCATGATCGGATACAGGCGACGGAGCAGCTGCAAGCTTATGCAGACGACAAAGGAGAGGTTGCATACAAGCTGATGGGATCCGTTATTGGTCAGGCCTTGAATATTGGGATCCAGATAGGCATAAACCGCGAAGTTCCCGAACAGTTCTTCACCACCCGCTAAATAAAAAAGGCGCCCGGAGGCGCCTTTTTGCGATTTTCTCTGGCGATCAATCGATGATTTTCAGGTTTACCGCCGAGGTCTTGCCTTTTTCGGTGGCAAGTTCATATTCGATTTTCTGTGCGTCGTTCAGCGTACGCAGGCCGGCCTTCTGCACGGCGCTCACATGCACGAACACATCGCTTCCGCCGGAATCCGGTTGGATGAAGCCATACCCTTTGGTTGGGTTGAACCATTTCACGGTACCAGTAGCCATAAAATTCTCTCCTGTAGATGGCATTTCAGCGCACATCACCATAATGTGAGCCGGAGCATAGTGAGTTGCCCTTGTCAAAACGCCATCCTCAGTCAGGCTTTTGGTCGCAAGTCGCCTCAAAACTCGCGGGTGATTTTAGCCAAAAAAAATAATTTGTCAAAAAAAACACCCCCGTGCGGAGGCCGCGCGGGGGTGTCAGTACCGTCGTAAAGGCGTAACGCCGTTACTTATGCAGCGATTTGCAGGTTCACCGCCGAGGTTTTACCTTTTTCAGAAGCCAGCTCGTAGCTAACTTTCTGGCCGTCGTTCAGCGTACGCAGGCCGGCTTTTTGCACGGCGCTCACGTGTACAAACACGTCAGAACCACCGCTATCCGGTTGAATGAAGCCGAAACCTTTGGTTGGGTTGAACCATTTAACAGTACCAGTAGCCATATGAAATCTCCTTAGATGGCGTGACACCCGGCGCTAACACAGAACCGGATGGAGCATGCAGAGTGCTCTTGTATTCAAAATGCCATCGTAAGAAATCAGGGAAATCAAAGCTGGTATTTGTACGCAAGTCGTCTCAAAACTCGGGGTCAGTTCTAGCATAGGCGCGGCCTAGTGTCAATCGAACACCTCGGGAAGGTAGACCCCCCACAGATAATGCTTCTGAATCCATGCCTTACGCCCCTCCACCTGTATCCGGCACCAGTCGGGGACACACTCATCCAGGGCGCCGATCACCTCTGGCGCCACCTTAAACAGCGGCTTTGAGCCTTCGCTGGCATCAATATGCATCACATGCGCTTCCGCGCCGGTCACCATGGCATAACGTTTTCCGGAAAGCATGGTGTGGTGCACCCAGCCAGTCGTGCCGTCTTCACTGCGGATTTTGCGCCAGAGGTCGAACTCGTCCACCACCTCAACCGGCATGTGGGCGCGCTTGAACACCCATTGGATCGGGTAGCGCGTGCCGGGGCCGGTGCGGATATTGGTTTCATCGGATTTCAGCGAGACAAACCGCGGAATCGGCAGCCCGGACGGATTGTCGGCAAGGGCAGCCCACGAGAGGCTGCATGCGAATAGGAACAGTGCGATGCGTTGCATGGTGCGTCTTTACATCGTATCACCGACAGAATCAACCATCGTCATGCCAGCAGGCGCTAACGCGGCGCCTAGTTATGGGCTTTGTCCACCAGCTTGTTCTTCGCAATCCACGGCATCATGGCGCGTAGTTTGGTGCCCACCGCTTCGATACCGTGCTTGGCTTGTGCCTCACGGATTTTTTCCAGGTTATGAGCCCCCTGGGTTGCGCGGTCAGCCATGAATTCTTTGGCAAATTTGCCGCTTTGGATATCGGTGAGGATACGCTTCATTTCGGCTTTGGTTTCCTTGGTGATGACACGCGGGCCGCTCACATAATCGCCATACTCGGCGGTGTTGGAAATGGAATAGCGCATGTTGGCAAGGCCGCCTTCGTAAATCAGGTCGACGATGAGCTTCATCTCATGCACGCATTCAAAATAGGCCATTTCATCCGGATAACCGGCTTCAACGAGGGTTTCGAACCCACATTGCATCAGCGCCGTCACGCCGCCGCACAGCACTGCCTGCTCGCCGAACAGGTCGGTTTCGCATTCGTCTTTAAAGGTGGTCTCGATGATGCCCGAACGCCCGCCGCCAACGCCGCTTGCGTAAGCGAGTGCCATCTTCAGCGCATTGCCGGACGCATCCTGTCCAATCGCCACGAGGCAAGGCACGCCGCCGCCCTTCTGGTATTCGCCGCGCACCGTATGGCCGGGGCCTTTCGGTGCCACCATCCATACATCCATATCCGCACGCGGCTTGATGAAGCCGAAATGGTAGTTGAGGCCATGGGCAAATGCGAGGGTTGCGCCCTGTTTAATGTGGGATTCAATGGCGTTGTAAATTTCTGCCTGATGCTCGTCGGGCGCGAGGATCATCACGATATCGGCATCCTTCACTGCGTCGGCAGGTTCTTTTACCGTCAGGCCAGCCGCTTGAGCCTTTGCCACGCTTGCCGAGGTTTTACGCAAGCCGACGGTGACATTTTCTACGCCGCTATCTTTCAAGTTCAGCGCATGCGCGTGCCCCTGCGACCCATATCCGATGATCGTGATGGCTTTATCCTTGATAAGGGAAAAATCAGCGTCTTTATCGTAATAGACTTTCATGGCGGCTCCGTCGAAAATAGAAAAAGGACGGACTGTTTACAGGCAAAACCCGCTTACGGCAAGAATAAAGCTCAGGCGCCCAGAACCGGCGGCGCTGGCTGCGCGGATGCCATTTTCGCTTGCCACGCCTGAGGCTCCGCCAATGGTGCGGAGGCGGGTGTCTGCGCTTTGGCACCCTCCAATGCTTTGATCCACGGATTGCGTTGCATTGCTTCCACCTGGGCGGCGAGCTTCTGCTTCACCTCCTCATCCTTGCCGCCCAATACATCCGGACGACCGAGAAAGCTGCCGATATTATCGATCAGTGCCGCCTGGTCAGATGGGCGTTGCTGGGCGATCATCTCGGCCGCGATGGAAATCACACTCTCATCGGTGCTCGGATCTGACTTTACCCCTTCCCCATGCCCCTTGGAGGAGATGAGCATGAGCAACTCACCGATCAGGGTAAAGGCAATGAAACCGGCGCGGAATTTGACAGTGCTCAGGGTTTCCTTATCGCCAATCATTTTCGCGTGATTATGCTCCTGAATCGTTGAAAGCGTGTGGCAGAGAGTGCTGATCATATAACCGAAGCCTGCAACACGCAGCGGCTTCTCCTGCACCCATTCCCACACCGCGTTCAGGCCGGTGGCAGGGGGTGCGTCCGGATCATGCCGCTTCTCTTTCACCAGCGCGCCGATGAGCCCGGAAGTGAGTGTCATGAGCCCCAGACCAATATCTTTTTTACCCGAAGAGTGAGCCACCTTGTCGGCGTGTGACAAGGTGGCAATGCCGCGTTTTATATTCGGCCCCACACGGTACTTCCACGCCGAATAGGCGATCAGTGTACCGGCAAGGCTCGTAAAGCTATTGCCAATTTCGCCGGGATAGCTTTGCAGCGTATCGAGCACTCCCTGGAATGTGCTGCGCTTATTACCCTCCGTGATCACAGGCAGGGTGGTATTCCTGCTCAGATCCAGATGATGGTCTTTCGCATAGGTGGCGAGTTTTTTTGCATGATGCCTGATTTCTTTCATCGCCTGCGCGTCCGTGCCAAGCAGCCCCATGCTCGCGCTGCCAAGGCCATAGGAAATGCCGGCCAGCATATCTTCCGGTCGCGCCGACCGGTAGCCGTAAGTCGCATAAGAAACGTCGGCAGCGAGGAAGCTAAGGCTAACCCCGGTCAGGCTTTTATCGCGGATAGTCTGGATGATGGATTTCTTGGTTTCGGCATCCTTGACAATAGCCGGTTCTCCTTGCGCCCAGCCGCGCTCTTCCATCAGTTTTGGAATGTCTCTTTCCCACAAGTAACCACGCACTTCCAGTGCCGCCCTGCCATCACAAACGGAATGAATGGCAAAATAGCCCTGCTCGGAAAGCGTTGTGGCGATGGACTGCAGATCCTCGATCGACGCGTTTTCCGCGGCGCATAAATAAGCACGCGGCGTACCGTTCGGCGCCTGCTTAAGAATTATTTTCTCAATTGCTGAGGGATGTGGGTAGCTGTAGCTGGTCATAATTCTCCAGAATTGAGTATAGCTTAAAACCCAGAAAACTTAATGTGTCATTTTGATGAAGAATAAAAAAGGCGGGAATACCCGCCTTTTCTTAAAGATGTCTATATATCAGCCGGTTATCTATTTTGATCGATGTTGTCGGTCGAATGGACGATATGAGCCATGGCCTCCGTACCGCCGCGCAGCTTGCTGTGCTTATGGCTGTAGGCAAAGTAGACGATGATACCCACCGTCAAATAGACCAGGTAGAAACGGATCGTCACCGGGTTGCTGAGCAGGCCGTAGATCAGGTACCCGCAAAACAGGATGCCGAGTATCGGAAACCAGGGTGAGAAAGGCACTTTGAAGGGGCGGTGCATGTCGGGTTGAGCCTTACGCAGGTACATCACCGTGAAGCAGATGATGGCAAATGCGGTGAGCGTTCCGAGCGAGACAAGGTCGCCCAGGATGCTGATCGGGGTGGTCGCGGCAACCACCGCAATTACCGACCCAACCAGGATAGTGTTGATATACGGGGTCTGGAATTTTGGATGCACCTTGCTAAACGCCGCTGGCATCAACCCATCATGCGACATGGTGTAGAAAATGCGGGTCTGTCCGTAGAGCAGCACCATCATCACCGAAGTCAGTCCAGCAATCGCACCGATTTTAATCAGGAACGACAGCCATGGCAGGCCGATCATATCCACCGCTTTGGCGATGGGGTCGGCCACGTTCAGCATGCTGTATGGGACAAGGCCGGTGAGCACGAACGATACGGCAATGTAAAGCGCCGTGCACACCACCAGCGAACCAAGAATGCCGATCGGCACATCGCGCCTCGGGTTTTTTGCTTCCTGGGCGGCGGTCGATACCGCTTCAAACCCGACATAGGCAAAGAACACCACCCCTGCCCCACGCAGGATGCCGCTCCAGCCGTATTGGCCGTCAACACCGGTATTCTCCGGAATGAACGGATGCCAGTTTTCCGGGTTCACATAGAAAACACCCACCGCAACGAACAGCACCACCACCGACAGCTTAATTGCAACGATGATATTATTCACGTTGGCGGATTCCTTGACGCCAACCACCAGCAGCGCGGTCATGGACAGGATGCCGAAAAGTGCCGGCAAGTTAATCCCGCCCGTATAGGCGAGCACCCCGGTGGCTCCATCCATCTGCAAGGTCGGGGTGGTGAGTCCCGGCGGAATCACAATACCGAAATTGCCGAGGAAGCTAACCACATAGCCTGACCAGCCGACAGCGACCGTAGAGGCTGCCACGCCATATTCAAGCAGGAGCAGCCAGCCCATGATCCACGCCACCAATTCACCGAGGCTGGCGTAGGAATAGGAGTAGGCGCTGCCGGACACCGGGAGCATGGATGCGAGCTCAGCATAGCACAGCCCGGCAAACGCACAGCACAGGCCGGCGAGCACAAACGAAATGGTGATGGCGGGGCCTGCATAGGCGGCAGCGGCCTGCCCGGTCATCACGAAGATGCCGGCGCCGATGATGCAACCGATGCCGAGCGATACCAGGTTCGCCGCCGACAGCGTACGCTTCAGCTGGCTCCCTTCGGAATCGGCCTGAATGGCGGCGATGGATTTCTTTACTAAAAATTTGGAGAAAGACATAAGCGGCTCCCTGTTTTTATTTTGCAACCCTTTGCTTCTACAGCTTTATGCGCGATTTGCAAACCTATTATGCAATAGGTCGATGTCCCGCAGGTGATCATTCATCACCTCGTCGCTGATCTGGAATGAGCGGCGAAGCGCCACCACCGCCTTGCGCTCGGTCTCCAACACATTTTTCCAGATACGGTTTTCCAGCGCGATCAGCGGGTGGTCTTCGCTGCCCGGCGGCACACTTTTGGAAAGCGGTGTATTTGGGCCATCGCCCAACGATTCGAGCCGGTCACGGTAATGGCTGATGATGCGGTCAAGCGCTGCCGACTGGATGGCCGGATCCCCGCGCATTTGCTCAAGCTGGCGCATGACCTGCTCGGTGGATTCCTTGCGCGCCTGCCAACGCTCCTGCAGGATGGAACTCTCATAGGACAAGGTCATGACGCGCATCACCCATGGCAGGGAAAGCCCCTGCAGCACCAGCGTGATGAGGATAACCGAGAAGGCAAGGAAAATGATAAGGTCACGATGGGGAAACGGCGCACCATCAGAAACGGCAAGCGGCAACGCCAGCGCCGTGGCAAGCGACACGACCCCACGCATGCCCGTCCACCCGGCAATAAACACGTTCTGCCAGGCAGGGTACGGGTCGCGGGCACGGCGTTTCGGGTTGATATAACGCAGGCCATACGCGAATGTATACACCCATACCATGCGAACAACGATCGCCACTAGCGATACCAGCAGCGCCATCTCGCATAGCTGCCACGCATTGTAGGATTGCAGCCGGCTCAGCAAGGCCGGGAAGTGCAGACCGATCAGCAGGAAGACCAGGCCATTTACCACAAAGCTCACCATCTTCCACACCGCCTCCGCCGGGGTGCGGAAACCGGGGCCGAATGTTTGCGGCGAATGCCAGCCGACGGTCAGGCCGGACGCCACCACCGCAAGCACCCCGGACGCTTCGACCGATTCAGCAGCAATGTAAGCGGCATAGGGCAGCACGAAGGTACTGAGTATTTCGACCGATAAATCTTTGATCAGCGGGAACACGCGCATGTAGCAACTGGCCATCACCCAGCCGATCAGCGTGCCGGCCACCGCCATCCACAGGAAATGGAAACTGGCGTCGGCAAGTGAAAACGTTCCGGCCACCACGGCTGCAACGGCGAATTTATAGAGTACGAGACCGGTAGCATCATTTACCAGGCTTTCGCCTTCGAGGATGGTGGCAACCCGGCTCGGCAGTTTGACATTCTTGGTCACGGCAATGGCCGCCACCGCATCCGGCGGTGAAATAATCGCGCCGAGGACAAATGCTGCCGCCAGCCCGAATTCAGGCAGCAGCCAGTTCATCGCGTAGGCAACCGCCAACGTCGTAGCGATCACCAGTCCGATGGCCATCTGCAGGATCGATTGCAGATTGCGGCGGAATTCTCGGATGGAGGTGAAGAAAGCCGCCTCCGTCAGGATCGGCGGCAAAAACAACAGCAACAGCACCTCCGGCGCAATATGGAATTCCCGGAAGGGCGGCAATGCCGCCAGTGCCATGCCTGCGGCCACAAAGGCAATCGGCGTCGCAAGGCGGACGCGCTGCGCGAGATATGCCACCACGCAAATCGCCGATAAAAGGATCAGGAATATCTCTGTCGCTGCCATGCGGCTAGTTTAAGCACGACTCCATGCTTGCCGCAATGCCCTCCATCAACCGGAAATACAGCTCCGCCCCCGGGGCAAGCATCGCCCCCTCGGCGTCGAGCACGGCGGTATTTGCCCCCGTTCCCTGCATGATGTTATCAACCACGCGCCCATCAAATTGCGGCTCGCGGAACACGCATGCCGCATGCATGCCGAGAATCTTCCCGCGCAATTCGCGAATGGTTTTCGCGCTGAGGCCACGCCCGGGATGCACCGTGATGGCGCCAATATTATCCAGCCCATAGGCGCGGTCGAAATATTGCGTGGCATCATGGAACACAGCAAATGGCTTGCCGGAAAGCAGTTTCATGCGGGTGCGAAGCGCCGTATCCAAGGCGGCGAGACGTGCATCGAGCTTTGTTTCATTGGCCGCAATGGTCGCTGCATCGGCGGGAAACTGTTCTGCTAGTACCACCGCGATGGCACTCGCCATCACCCGCGCATTGGCCGGTGACATCCACAAATGGAGGTCACGCTCATCATCGGTATGATGTTCCTCCCCCTCGTGGTGATGTTCGTGCGCTTCAAAACCATGCCCGACGCGTACCGGGTACAGCGTCAGGCTGGCAACCTCCGCTAACGACAGTTTCCTGGCAGGCAACGCCGGTAATAGCGGATGCAGGAATTGCTCGAAATCGTCGCTGATATAGACCACCAGCGCCGCATCGTGCAGCGCTTTCGCCTGCGATGGCTTGAGTGAGAAATCGTGCAACGAGGCGGTGCCATCGACCAACAATGTCGGTTGAATGGCGGTGCCTTCGACGAGGCTTGCCACCAGCGAATGAATCGGCTTGATCGAAACCACAACGCCATTTCCGGCGGCCATGGCCGGTGTGACGACGAAAATAGACAGTAACAATAAACGCAGCATAACCACTCCCTTCAGGTGAATGGAATCATGCTACCACAGCTGTCAAGTCCCTGCTGACACGGGCATGGTATTCTTCTAGCCAACGCCGCTCATCGTTGGTCAACATGGGAAAATCCACCAGCCGTAGGTCGATGGGAGCGCAGGTGATGGTCTCAAATCCGAGGAAGCCGTTTTCTTTTTCCACCACCGTCACCAGGTTTTCGATGCGGATGCCATATTCGTCGGTTTTGTAATAGCCTGGCTCATTGGACAGGATCATGCCAGGTTTAAGCTCTGCATCCCCTGCCCGCTTGCCGATGCGCTGCGGACCTTCGTGCACCCCGAGGAACTGGCCGACGCCATGGCCGGTGCCGTGATCGTAATCGAGCCCGTGCTGCCACAGGAACTGCCGCGCCAAACTATCGAGCTGCGAGCCGCGCGTGCCCTTCGGGAAAATGGCGGTGGCCAGCGCAATATGCCCCTTAAGCACCAGAGTGAAGTTGCGCTTATGTTCATCGCTCGGAGTGCCGATAGCGATGGTGCGGGTTATGTCGGTGGTGCCGTCCGCATATTGACCGCCGGAATCGAGCAGCAGCAATTCGCCTTTTTTGAGAAAACGGTTGGTTCTTTCGGTAGCGCGGTAATGGACAATGGCGCCGTTTGACCCGCTGCCGGCAATGGTCGGGAAGCTCGGCTCGACAAACTCCACCGCTTCGGTGCGGAAGGTAAGCAGCCGATCGGCCACGTCCATTTCAGAAACGGATTCGATGTCCGGATGCGTATCCAGCCAATGCAATAATTTTGCCACTGCCAGCCCGTCACGCACATGCGCGGCGCGCATACCGGCAAGTTGCACCGGATTCTTGCACGCTTTGGGAAGCACGCACGGATCACTTCCCTTGACGATGTTCACCCCTGCCGATTCGAGCATTGTGATGAGCGATTGCGGTGCCTGCACCTCATCGACCAGCACCGATTTCCCGGCGAATGCCGCAAGCGCGGAAGTCATCTCCGAGGGCGCGATAGCGTGCAGGTGGTTGGCTACAGGCGGCAGGCGTTTTGGGTCAACGAACAGCGTGACATCGCCGCTGGCATCGAGCAACGCGTGCGCCAGCACCAGGGGAGTACACTCCACATCGCGTGCACGCAGGTTGGTAAGCCAGCACAGGGAATCCGGCGCGGTGATGAGGAATGCATCCACACCCTCGGCGCTAAGTTTTTTGGCGATGGCCACGCATTTCGAGTGCGAACCTTCACCGGCAAGCACATCATCATGGACGAATAGCCGGGTCGCGGGCATAGCTGGGCGATCCTGCCAGAGCGCATCAATGAGGTTCGGCACCGCCACCAGGCTCAGCTTGCTTTTTGCCAGCACCGTTTCCATCCGTCGCAGCATCGGCAGGGTGAACAGGTCGGGATCGTAGCCGATGGCCGCGTCGCGCAACTCGCTGGCAAGCCATGCCTCCGGGGTGAGCGTGCCGGAATTGTGGATGGCAAACAGCGTGGCGTCCGCCTCCGCAGCCGCCTGCAATGTATATCGCCCGTCGACAAACAGCGCCGCCTTGTCACGAAGCACCACCGCCATGCCCGCCGAACCGGAAAATCCGCTAAGCCATGCAACGCGCTGGAAACACGCCGGCGGATATTCGCTCATAAACATGTCGTGCACCGGCTGCAAGTAGCCGTCAATCCTCTGGTTTATGAGCGCATTACGCAGAATACTGAGTTTTTCTTGGGCGTTCAAACGAACTCTCTTCCATGACTGTTGATTATCCGGTATATTTTACCACATGCGCCCTTCATGTTTCTATCATCTTTTGCTGGTTTTTGCCTTACTGCTTCCGGCGAGTGGCCGGACAGAGGAGTTTTTGACGCATCACGGCTCGGATACCCTGCGTGGCAGCGGATCACGGAAGACGGTGCTGGTAGTGGAATTTGGCGCGCCCTCGCCTTCCGGCAGCAAGCTGGGAGGTGCAATTCAACAGGCGCGGAAAGAATTTGCCCCACTGGAACCCCTGAGCCTACCCGACGAGCGAATGCTGGAACAGCTGTTGGAAAGCAAATCCGACGGCAGTATTGGCATGGTAATACTGATCCATCCCCGCAATTTGGATCTGATCGGCAGGTTGCCGGGGTTATACCCCGACATTTCCTTTACCATTATTGACACACAGCAGCCTAATTTCTCAGCCAACGTGCAGTCAGTTCGCTTCAAAGAGGAAGATGGCATTTTCCTGCTGGGTGCTATCTCGGCCATCCGCTCGGAAGATCGCATCGCCGTGATGGCAATGGATGAAAACGCACGCAGCAAACAAATGGCAGATGGTTTTGTCGCCGGGGTCAAGCATATCCATCCCGCCGCACCAATCACAGTGTTGATGAATATCCGCCCCTCCACCGCCCAGCGCACCCGCCTGTCGACCGTCGTTACCAGCAGTTTCCAGGAGGGTACCGGCATTATTTTCTCCATGGATGACGAGATTATCGAACAAGGGCTGCGCGCCGCCAAGCCAGAGCGAAAAATGGTGGTGAGCGCCAACCCGCCACCACCTGGCAGCGACACGACGCGCCTGCTCACCTACCTGGTCAAGCGCTACGACCTCGCGCTTCTCGATGTGCTCCGCATCTATCAACACAACCAGTGGCATGCCGGAACCATCGAGCTGGGCTTGAGCGGCGGCTATGTCGATTATTCGTTGAACGCCGACAATGTCGATGTCTTCCCGAAAGACGCCATCGACCAAATCGAAGCCATCAAAGACTATCTCGGCCAGGGGATGGTTAAATAAACGGGCAGCGTCACCGCAGCTTCGTTTCGCAAGCAATGTCGATGAGCTGCTGCACCTTTGGCGGCACCTGCTTTCGCCGCCTGGTGACAAACCCATAAGTCGCCTGCGGAAACAAGTGCGGTAGCTTCGTGGCGCGCAGCACGTCGTCCCTGCCGATAATCACATCCGAAGAAATGCTAATGACGAGCCCTGCTTCGATATATTTGCGCGTCGTCTCCCAATTGACAAAATTCACCCGCAATTTCTTAGCAATATTGTGAGTCGGGAAGATTTCATACAGATTAGGAATGACTCGCATATCCTCCGCCGGCAAGGTCAGCTCATAGCGCGAGATTTCCGCCACCGATAAGTTCCGCCGACCAGCTAGCGGGTGGTCATGGCGCGTAATCAGCGCCGGGGAAAAATGATGGGTCGGCGTAAATTCATAACCCGATGTGAATGGCTTATGATCGCGCTTGGGCAGCATGGCCACATCAACCTCGCCCCTGTACAGTTTTTCTATCGCCTCCTCATGTTCGGCGTAATGGATTGTCACATAAATATGCGGATGCTCCACTAAATAACGCTTCAGCACCTCCGGCAGGATAAAGTTCAGCGTCGTGCTGTTGGCAGCGATGTGCAGCTCGGTGCGCTTTTGTGAGGCAAGCTCACGGTGGAACAATTCCTGCAAATGATCGATGCCATCAACATACTGGCCAGCCATCGCCAGCAATTTCCTTCCCTCGCCCGTCAGCTCAATCCGTGGGCCACGGCGTGTGAAAAGCTGCACCCCCATATCTTCTTCCAGCGCTTTAATCTGCAGTGACACGCTGGCATGCGTTAAGCCCATATGCGCTGCCGCCTTGGAGATATTACCAAATTGTGCGGCAAAACAGAACCCGCGCAGTTGCTGAAGGCGATTGGTTTTATAATGAAATTGCTGGGTGAGTGTTTTCTTCATACTATTGGATATATCAATGATAAATGTTAATACTATTAATTTTATAAAAATCAATGTTTCTGATTATCTCACCCTGACAACGGGAGATGAGACGAATGGGGTACACAGAAAAATATCTATCAAAGCTTGCTGCAGTTTCCGCCGGTCATAGCGCAGATGAAATTGTCGCTGCGATGCCGCCCGGATCCTTACCCGGTATTGACTCTCCGGATATGCGGCGGCTGATTGTCGAACTTTATCTGCATGACAAAACCTGCGGCAGCGAACAACTCGATTATCTAGCGAGAACGCTTACAACCGTGCCGCTATCGCAAGGCACCGTGGAGGCCATGGCCAAGGTTGCGGCGCTGCCAAGCGATACAGATCGTCGCATTGTTGGGCAACATTATCAGGCATTATCGGAAAGGATCGGTGGGCGTGACCGCGCCTCCGGGCGTGATTTACCCACCTTTATTACGGAATGCCCGACTTATGATAGCCCTCAAGCCATGATATCTTACCTGCTGCATTATCGTGAACTCGTCGAGAACTCGCGTGCGGCGGATGCCGTAAGACACTGGTGTTTCCAGATCGATTCGGCCATTGATCGCCTGCGAAATAGAATCCAGGCAACTGGGATTTGATAACTATTTCTGCAACACCAGCGTGCTCCATCCCTCGTGTCGGAAACGCTTCACCAGCCGCAGCCCGTGCGCGCGGTGGGCAGTAAGCACCATCGTTTCCTGATCGACGAGCAGCCCCGAAAGCACGCAATATCCGCCCGGCTCCAATGCTCGCTCAAGGTAAGGTGCAAAACTCACCAGCGGACGGGCAAGGATATTCGCGATGATGATCTCGCATGTCCCGAAGCGCTGCACCACGCGGCTTTTATACCCATCTGATACGGCGCATTGAATATCGTGCTGCATGCGGTTGATCCGCACATTCTCCTCCGTCACCTGCACCGCGATCGGATCAATATCCACCGCCAAGATTTCTGCATTCCACAAATGCGCGGCCGCAATCGCGAGGATGCCGGAACCGGTTCCCATATCGAGTATTTTTCTTGCGCTGTAACGACGCTGAATCCATGCAAGACCTTCGATGCAGCCACGCGTGGTGCCGTGCTCGCCGCTGCCGAACGCTGCACCGGCCTCCACCTGAATTCGCAGCGACGCCACCGGCGGCGCATCGCTCACATGCGAGCCATGCACAAAAAACCGCCCGATGGTAAGCGGCGGAAATTGCCGCGCCACCAGCGATAGCCAATCCTGCTGCTCGATGATGTCGGTGGAAATTACCGGCGCGGCAACTCCTGCCACCATGGCAAGCACGGCCACCCGGCGCGTGATTTCTTCCATATCCGGCGGTTCGGTGAACAGCAATTCGCAGCGCCAGCATTCCGTCGCCTCATCCGCCTCAAATGCCGACGCTGAAAGCGCGATGTCATCGAATGCATGCTCCACCTGCTCGGCCGCACCGAGCGGCAGGTCAAACGCCACCTGGAAATACTGCGCCACCTGCGCGAATGGATTAATCACGAATCATCTCCAGCCACTCATCTTCATTTAAAATTTTTACGCCGAGCTCGGTGGCTTTTTTGAGTTTACTGCCGGCATCCGCGCCGGCAATCACAAAATCGGTTTTAGCCGATACAGAGCTTGCCACTTTTGCGCCCAGCCGTTCGGCCGTTGCCTTTGCCGCATCGCGTGTCATTTTTATCAAGCTGCCGGTGAACACCACCGTCTTTCCCGTCACCGCCGACTGCACCGCGTTGTTTTCATAATCAGCAATTCGCAGATGCATGGCAAGTTTTTCTACCACCTCGACATTATGTGGCTCGCGGAAAAAGTCGAACAATGCATTGGCGACTTTTGGCCCGATACCGTCGATATTCTCCAATTCCGGTGAGCCGGATGTCATCGCCTCGAACCACACGGCAAAGCTGCCATAATGTTTGGCGAGTAGCTTGCCGGTGATTTCCCCGACATGGCGAATGCCGAGTGCAAAAATAAATTTGGCGAGCGCAACATCCTTTGCCGCCTCAATCGCCGCCATTAAGTTCTCAACTGACTTTTCGCCCCACCCTTCACGCCTGCGGATAATGTCGGCTTTCTCATGCAACGTGAAAATATCCGCCGGGTTCTGAATCAACTCATCTTGCCAGAAGGCAGTGATTTGCTTTTCGCCGAGCCCTTCAATGTCGAGCGCGCCACGCGCAACAAAATGCCGCAATCGCTCCACCAGCTGCGCCTCGCACGAAAGCCCGCCCATGCAGCGCCGTGCCACCTCGCCCTCCTCGCGCCGTGCCGTCGCACCACATACCGGGCAATGATCCGGAAATTGATAAGGTACCGAATGTTCCGCATGCGATTTCACTTCCACCACCTGCGGAATCACATCCCCGGCGCGTTGTACCACCACCGTATCGCCAATGCGTATTCCTTTGCGCGCAATTTCATCCTCGTTATGCAGCGTCGCATTACTCACCACCACGCCACCCACCGTAATCGGTTTTAGCCGCGCAACAGGCGTGAGCGCGCCCGTGCGCCCGACCTGAATATCGATACCCTCAACTACAGTGATCGCCTGCTCCGCCGGGAATTTATGCGCCAGCGCCCACCGCGGCGCACGGCCAACGAAGCCGAGTTTTTTCTGGTATTCGAGATTATCAACTTTATAGACCATGCCGTCAATGTCATATGGAAGAAGATGTCGTTCTGCCAAGGTCTTGTTATAACGCTTAAATGCATGATAGAGGTAAACGGACAAGGATAAGGCACCACTGTCATCCTGTGTCATTATGTGAAATCCAGCCCTCTCTAGCCGAAGCATAAATTCGTAATGACTGTTTGCCATTACAATATCATCACTAATTTCACCCCATCCATAGACAAAATAATTAAGCTTACGCTCAGCTGTTATTGACGAATCTAATTGCCTCAGCGAGCCAGCGGCTGCATTACGAGGGTTAGCAAATAGCGCCTCTCCATCTTTTTGTCTTTGTTCGTTTAATTCCGAGAACGCTTGGTGAGTCATGTACACCTCACCCCGAACTTCCAATATCTTTGGTGGTTTGTTCTCATTAAGCTGTTGGGGCAATCCGCGCACTTCTTTTAAATTATCAGTAATGACCTCCCCTATTTCTCCATCCCCACGTGTAAGACCAAGCACAAGTTTTCCATCCTCATAACGCGCTGAAAATGACACACCATCAATTTTCTGTTCGCCCACATAATCAACTTGCTCATCTGCAGATAAACCTAAGAACTTCTTATTCCTTGCATCCCACTCCCGCACCTCTTCCTCAGAAAAAGCGTTGTTCAGCGAGAGCATCGGCACTTTGTGTTTTACTTTGGCGAATTTTTCTAGGGGGGCGGCGCCGACTTTTTGCGTGGGGCTTTCTTTGCTTTGCAGCAGGGGGAAATCTTGTTCTAATTTTTCCAGCTCGCGGAAGAGTTTATCATATTCCGCATCCGAAATGATTGGGGCATCGTGTTGATAATAAAGCTTGCTGTGTTTTTCTATTTCGGCAGCGAGTTCGGCGTGGCGGCGCTTCGCCTCGTCTAATGCGAATAAATCACTCATGCCGCTTCTTCCATCAGTTTTTTGGCGGCTTTGCGGGCTTCATCGGTGATCTTCGCACCCGCTAACATCCGCGCTAGCTCTTCCTCGCGAGCCTTACGCGAGAGGTTTTCGACGCTGGTGATGACCTTGCCCGCTTTCGTTTGTTTGGCGACCAGTAAATGCTGCTGTCCACGCGCGGCGACTTGCGGCAAATGGGTGACGACCAGCACTTGTGCTGATTCACCAAGCACTGCCAGCCGCTTGCCGATGGCATCCGCCACCGCGCCGCCGGTGCCGGTATCGATCTCATCGAAAATAATCGTTGGGGTGGATCGCGATCCGGAAAGCGCCACTTTCAACGCCAGCATGAAGCGCGATAATTCACCGCCGGAAGCAATCTTCGACAAAGGCGCAAACACGATGTTTTCTTTGTCCTTGCCCACGTTGGTCGCGCATTCGAATGCCACCGCATCGACTCCGGATTCCGACCATGCGGATTCAGGAAGTGGTGACAGGTGCACTCGGAAATGCGTGCCCTCCATTTTAAGCGGAGCAAGCTCCTTGGCGATGACTTTTTCCAATTTTTGCGCCGCCTTGGCACGTTTTCCCGAAAGCTCTTCTGCCGCTTCAACAAAGGCTGCCTGCGCCGCTTTCACCTGCGCTTCGAGTTTGGATGATTCACGATTTTGGCTCTTCAGCAACTCCAACTTGCCTTCCACCTCAATACGCAACGCTGCAAGCTCATCCACCGGCACATTATATTTGCGCCCAGCGGCTTTGAGTGCAAACAGCCGCTCCTCAACACGTTCCAGCTTCTCCGGACTGAAGGTCGATTCCTCACCAATCTTCTCCAGTGCGTAGAGCGCCTCTTCGGCTTCGATGGAGGCTTTTTCCAAACCCTCAATGACAGCGGCGTAGCCAGAAGTAAGTGGTGAGCGCACCAACGTTTTCTGCGCCGAGCGGAGTGCCGCGAGCACGCCCTTACCGTTTAGTTCGCCAATCACCTCGTTCAGTATCTCGAACAGTTTTTCGCTGCCCATCATTTTTGTGCGCGCTTCCGAGAGGCTTTCTTCTTCGCCTGCCTCCGGCGCCAATGCAGAAAGCTCCTTGTGCATGTGCTGCAAATAATCCCGTTCGCGTTCGGCTTTCTCAATGTCAGCCTGCAGGGCGGCGAGTTGCTCCCGCGCATCTTTCCACGTATGGTACGCGGTGCTGATCTCCTTACGCGCTGACGTGAGGCCGCCATATTCATCAAGCAAATTACGGTGAAGAATCGTGTCCTGCAACGTGCGGCTCTCATGCTGGCCATGAATTTCCACCAATAATTCTCCCAGCTTTTTCAGGCTGGCGATCGTGACCGGCGTGTCGTTGATGGTGGCACGGCTCTTGCCATCGCTGCCAAGCATGCGGCGAATGATCAGTGTATCAACGGCTTCGATTTCCAACTCCGCGAGCATTTGTGCAATCGCAGCATTCCCTGCAATATCAAACTCGGCAGCCACCTGCCCTTGCGCCTGCCCCTGCCGCACGAGCGATGCATCCGCCCGACTGCCTAATACCAAACCCAACGCATCAAGCAGGATGGATTTGCCGGCGCCGGTTTCGCCAGAGAGTACGCACAAACCCCGGTCAAAGGCAATGTCCGCCTGCTCGATCAGGACGATGTTGGAAATCGTAAGCTGCGTGAGCATGACTTAAAACGGCCACCATGAAGAGGACTCATCCTCTTTTTTCTGCACCGCTTCCGGCAGGCTTCCTGTCATGAAACGGTAAGAATCGCGGTACCAGATGCTATCGGGGAAGTTGGTGCCAAGCACCGCGGCATAACGCTGTGCTTCGTCTTTGACCCCAAGCGCGAGGTAGGTTTCTACAAGGCGGTGCAGCGCCTCGGGCACATGGCTGGTGGTCTGGTAATTTTCAACGACATAACGGAAACGGTTGATGGCAGCGAGCGTATCGCCACGCGAGAGGTAATAACGCCCAACCTGCATTTCTTTACCGGCCAGGTGATCCTCGGTTAAGTCGAGCTTGATTTTCGCATCGCGTGCATACTCGCTGTCGGGAAAACGGCGAACCACATCACGCAATGCCTGTTGCGCTTGCTCGGTGATTTTCTGGTCGCGGGCGACGTCAGAAATCTGCTCGTAATAGCACAGCGCAATCAGGTAGTAGGCATAAGGCGTCGATTCATTGCTCGGATAAAGTTTGACGAAACGTTCCAGGATAGTGATTGCCTGGTCGTAATCATCGAGCTTGTAGGCGGAATAGGCGGCCATCACCTGCGCGTCAGTCGCCAGCGGGGAGGCCGGATGCTGGCGTTCGACTTCCTCGAACGCCTTGATCGACTCTTTCACATCATCGCTATCGACCATCTGCCGGGCTTCGTTGTAAAGCTGCTCAGGGCTTTTGGCTGCGGCCTGCTCGGCTGCCTTATCCTCATCGTCGCCGGAACAGGCAACAAGCAGGAAAAAAACGGGAAGGATGCGAAGGGCGCTTTTCATACCCATCCTGTATATCAGGACAGGCTGAAGGCTCAACAAGATTCATGGTTTTTGATTCATTTCCGGTTTTCCGTACCGGTGCCCGTCCTGAAGCCAAGCTTCCGTCCCAAAGCCGGAGTTACTTCTGCGTGATTCGTGGTTCGTGCATAGGCGATTTCTCCTTTCGTTAGGGCGGGGAGATATGCCGTTGCATTCAGCATCACTACCGCCCTCAGGGAGATTGTCCCATAGGTTCCAAACGTCACGGAAGGGGTAATTTTAAAATATTTCCGGGAATGCCTGCTGGCATCCCCATGAAATGCGCTCAGGGCTGGCTCGCGCTCCTGCGCTTGCATGACCAATCTTTTTGCTTCACCACGGCCTCTCGGGTGACGGGGGTGGAGGATAGACTTTAAGTAACACATTGATATATATTAATTATGGCTCATCCACCGGTTTCATAAAATTGTCACATTATCTGGCAGCAAGGAATGGTAGAATGGCTCTGACAATAAGGATAAAAGGTTTTCATGGCTGAGCCACTGCCCACTACCGGAAGTTTATTGCCTGAGCTGGAAACGCTTCTGGCAACCGCGCCCGATGCAGAGCGTGTGCTTGCAACAGCACGGCTTGCAGCGGAAAAGGCGTGTTAAATAGCGACCTGCAAGAATTTCTTGCTGATAAGGTTCATGTGGTCAATGGCAAGCCAGCCATGAAAGTGCCAGTGCCGCCAGTCGACCTTTTAGCAGAAGCACTTGCCCACCCCGGCATGAAACAAGCGCTTGCTCACCCGGCGCTGTTGGAGGTGATCGAACATGCGGGCGTTCCCGCCGGGATGTTGGCAGTAGCAAAAAATTCCGGCCTTGCCGCCGCCATTCAACACCCACAACTGCTCGAAGCCATCACCCACCCAACCATGTTGGCAATGCTCACCGAACCGCAGAGTTCCGTGCGCTGGGCGATTGAAACTCCAGAAATGCTTAAAAATCCAAAGTTCCAGCAATTGCTCGCACATGATATCAACACGGCTGTAAGCGCCGCTGGGTTGGAAGGGGCGGTGGCCACATCCGGAATTTTGAACGCACTGGAACATCCGGAATTGAAAGCGCTGCTTCCTCAAGGTGGTAAGAATATTGTGGCGATCGACCAGGTGCGTACCGGTATCCACCCAGAGGTGATCGCCGCGAACCAGGAATTATTGACACCGCCAACCAGCATTGCGGGGGCGGCAGAGAAGCCGGCAATTCCTCCTACAGCACAAGCCGAAAGAATGTGGCGTGGCTCGCAACAAGATAGACAGGCACGGCGGGAAGAGCGCATGAGGGAACAACGCCCGGCTCCAACAGATGCATTCCGGGATACGCGCTTCGCAGAAGAACGCTGGGTTCCTGAAGGCAATGCAGCCGTAATGTCAGCCGAGCAGATCGCGGCCGGGGCAGCGAAGTTTGACCAGTTCCGGGAAGCGCTTTTCGCGCGCGGCCTCGCGACTGAAAGCACGGGAACAAGGCATATTACGCTCACCGATGAGCAACGGGCGCGCATCTGGCGGCGCCTTGAACAAGAAATCGGGCCTGATGGCATCCGTGCATTGGAAAGCGCCGGTAAACCGCCGTCACCTCCCCCGCCGCCGCCTTCCGGCAATGGGTTCGGCGGGTTCGGCAGCGCCTCCTCCTATGAACCGGCGGCAAAAGCGGAGGGCACGTTTGCCCGCTTCATGCGCGAAGAAAAGTGGGCCGGGAAAAAGGGGCTTGCCTTTGCGGCGGGCGCAGCGGTGCTGGGCGGCGCGATGTATATGGCCAGCCAATGGCGCGATAAATCCCATGTGGAGAATCTGGCGGAACCAGGCGCAGGACGCGGCGTTTAGCGCATCATAATCACCATGTCATTGCGAACGCAGTGAAGCAATCCATCTTGCTTCCTTGAGATGGATCGCCACGGCATTTCATGCCTCGCGATGACGGTAATCACAATCTTGCTATATTATCAGGAACGGATGCGGAGTTCGGCCTCAGCCGCAGCAACCGGCACCACCGGCAGCGATTCGCTCTCAACGATTTCATAGGCGGAGCTATCCGCCATCAGGGCGCGCAGCAACTTGTTGTTGATGCCGTGGCCGGGACGGGTGCAGGTGAGCACGCCATCCATGCGGTACCCGGCGAGGAACAAATCCCCAACGCAATCGAGCGCCTTGTGGCGGACGAACTCGTCGTCAAACCGCAGGCCTTCTTCATTTAATATGCTGTGCTCGCCGACGACGATCGCGTTTTCCAGCGAGCCGCCGAGCGCAAGGCCGGCGCTTTGCATGGCCTCAACTTCATACTCAAAGCCGAAGGTGCGTGCACCCGCAAGCGCCTCACCGAACGACGCCTCGCGGAAATCATACGACGCCTGCTGGCGACCAATCAGCGCATTGTCATACTCCACCTCAATATGGATCACCATGCCTTCGTCGCCATCGACGTTCGGGGCAAGGCGCGCCACGCTCTCGCCATCGCGCACCTCGACCGTTTTTAGAACACGGAGAATTTTTTTCGGGGCAGCAGCAAGCGACGCGATGCCGGCACGCTTTAACAACGCAACGAACGGCGCCGAGCTGCCATCCATGATCGGCACTTCCGGCGCATCCAGCTCCACGAGCACGTTGTCGATACCCGCACCCCAGAGCGCGGCCATCAGGTGCTCGATGGTGGAAATGGTGACGCCATGGGCATTACGGACGGTAGTGCCCAGGCGTGTCTCGCAGACGGCGTCATACTTCGCCGCAACCATCGCCCGCAGCGGCTCCACATCGAGGCGGCGGAAGACAATGCCAGTATCCGCCGCGCCGGGAAGCAGGCGCATGGAAACCGTGCTGCCGGAATGAAGCCCGATGCCGGAGAGTTTGACTGCACGAAGAATGGTCGTCTGATGATTCATGCCTGGAATGTAGGCCGGAACGCTAACCCATTCAAATAACAGATTGTTACCGATTGTTACAGGGCAGCAAAACGCCTCAGGAAGAGCATTATTATTCCTTCCAGCGCGCCTTCAACCCTTCATACGCGCTATTGAACTCAGCTTGGGCTTCATGGGCACGGGATGTTTTGGGCGACATACGCCTTCCTTCTTCCGTAGTGAGCCAATGCTCAAATTCTTCAGCACACTGGATAGATAGGCTAGGCCCAGCAAATCTCTCCGGCCTCTCATCACCCCGCCTGTTCCAATCGATATCAAAATGAGAATGCACCTGATTTTTATACTCTTCCCAGAATTTTTCAATTGCGGGGGTATAAGTAACGGAAAATCCGACCATGTTCCGGTTGTTTAGCACACCCTTTTCATAGTGAAATTGAAAAGCCGTTTCCCTAAGGCCTTTGAGACCCATGATGATATTCTTTGCCCTTACACACAAACTAGAAGAGGCGAAGACAATCCTGAGCTGGGGCAGAACGCCCTCACCAAGCCGATGAACAGAAGAAACTGCATCGCCTTATTAATTCCTGCTGCTGAAGATTACCTTCATTCACAACAAATCACCAGTTTTAATTTCACCCTTGTCTTCTTCCGGATTCAGCAGCAATTCGTAATGCGCGGCGCCAGCCGGAATCATCGGATACACATTCTCCTCGGGATCGACGATCATGTCGAGCAGCACCGGCCCCGGTGTCGTAATCATCGCTTCGAGCGACGCGTCAACATCCTCTACCTTTTTGCACTGCAACCCCTTCATCCCGTAGGCCTCGGCAAGCTTCACAAAATCGGGCAGCGAGTCCATGTAGGATTCGGAATAGCGGCAGCCATGGAACATCTGCTGCCATTGGCGCACCATGCCCATGCAATGGTTGTTGAGCACAAGGATTTTCACCGGCAGGCGATATTGCGTGATGGTGGAAAGCTCCTGGATGTTCATCATGAACGACGCCTCTCCGGTGACGCACACTACCAGGTCATCGGGATGCGCGATCTGCACGCCCATGGCGCTGGGCAGGCCGTAGCCCATCGTGCCTAAACCGCCCGACGTCATCCAGCGGTGCGGTTTGTCAAAGGTGAGGAACTGCGCCGCCCACATCTGGTGCTGGCCGACATCAGTGGTGACGAAGGTCGAATATTTCTTGGACAGCGCATTCAGGCGATCGAGCGCATATTGCGGCTTGATGATGTCCTTGCCCTGCTTGTAGGAAAAACTTTTCCGCGCACGCCAGCCATCGATTTTCTTCCACCACTCGGCGAGCGCCTGTTCGTCAGCTTTGAGTTTCCGTGCCCGCCAGAGCTTCAACATTTCGGCGGCAACCAATCCCGCATCGCCGATAATCGGCACGTGAACGGGAATGTTTTTATTGATCGAGCTTGGGTCGATATCAACATGGATCTTCACCGAATCGACCGAGAATTTATCGAGCTTGCCAGTGACGCGATCATCAAAACGCGCGCCGATATTGATCATCACATCGCACTCGGCCATGCACATATTGGCCTCCATCGATCCATGCATGCCAAGCATGCCGACAAACTGCTTATCGGCCGCCGGCGTTGCGCCCAGCCCCATCAGCGTGTTGGTCACCGGAAATCCGGTTTCGCGCACCAGCTCGGTAATGGTGGCGCACGCCTCCGCGCCAGCATTGATCGCCCCACCGCCGACATAAAATATCGGGCGCTTGGCACCGGCCATCAGCATCACGGCTTTTTCGATCTGCGCGGGATCGCCCTCCACCTGCGGACGGTAGGACGGGCGGATCGATTCCGGCTTACCCGTATAATCGCCCAGCTGGTTCATGATGTTTTTCGGAATGTCGATCACGACCGGCCCCGGCCTGCCGGTTTGTGCAATGTGGAACGCCTCGTGCATGATGCGCGGCAAATCGTCGATGGATTTTACGAGGTAGTTATATTTGGTGCAGCTTCTGGTGATGCCGGTGGTATCGGCTTCCTGAAACGCATCCGAGCCGATGAGGTGCGTTGGCACCTGCCCGGTGATGCAGACCAGCGGGATCGAATCAAGCATGGCATCGGTGAGACCGGTGACGGCATTGGTTGCGCCCGGGCCGGAGGTGACCAGCACGACGCCGACCTTACCAGTGGAGCGCGCATAGCCCTCCGCCGCATGGGT